>PNAJ01000056.1 GCA_003170295.1 Bryobacterales bacterium
ACAGACAGCCTTTTTCGCCGCGAGGGCTCTCCTTATGTCCGCAGAGTGAAGGGCGAAAAAGGTAGTCAGTCCCCGGGTCTTGATCGCTGCCGACGAAAGGCGGTGCGCCACACCCCTCTCGAAAACGTGGCGGAGCGCCTGCCTCACAAGACTCACCTGAGCGCTAACGGTTCGGGGTATCGTTACCACTCAAGCAATGAAAGTTTTCGTCGACCGTCAGGCATTTCGTGCCAGGAGGTAGAACTTGGAGCGATTTTAGAAATTCGATCAGGTTGTTCTGTTGGGACGGGCTGAGTGCCTGGAATGCCAGGCGCGAGGCTGTGGCTTCCCCGTTGTGACCGAGGTTGATTTCGTCGCGCATCGTGGTTAACTTTCCGGAGTGCCCGAAGGGTCCGGAATTGTATAGCCCCCAAAGTTTTCGCGTAATGAATTTCAGGTTTCCAGCAAAAAGGCCTTGCGAACCGGCGGGCTGGTTCTGATCGAGTGGCTCGGCGATCGGATCCGTTGGGCCGTTCGCCATGGTGTGAAGTTTGAGGTCCGTATACGCAGGCACCATTACGACGCCGCCGACTGCATGGAGACGCGGGAGCGGCAAATGGTTACTAGTCAAATCCACGAGAAGCGCAGGCGCGGTTAGAGGGTAGTTCGCCGGGCCCGGAATTAGGTTTGGCGAATTCGGTCCCGTGGTGGGGTTATAGGGACTGGGCTCGGCGTACATCCAGCCCGGCTGGCCGGGGTTGCCTGGGTTGTTGTTATTCGTTAGCGGCAGAGCAGGAGTGTGGCAGGTGGCACATCCGATTTGACTGAAGAGGTGTTCACCAGCCGCGATCGCAGCTTGGACGGCGGGATCGGTCGGGATTACCTGCCCGGGGACGTTGAGCGAGATCTGGTAGATCGTGGTTGCCGTCACATCGGCGGTGGTCAGCTCATTGATAAAGCCGTCACCGTCAGGGTCAGTCCCGAGTCCGAAACGCTCCTCCGCCTGGATGCCATGGTGGTGGTTGAAGGCATTGTTTGTGAACTGACGCACCGACACGATGTTGCCGGCCTGATGGAAGGGCCGGATGATCAAGCTGGGTGCGGCGCCGTTTGCGGTGGTGAGACTCGGTGTGGGGATTCCCTGGACCTGGGAAGCGTCCCAACTGCCGTCGGTATTGCGGATCAGGGTGCCGAAGGAGATCCCCTTCGATGCCAACGCCACGCTTGTGCCGGGGGAAGTCAAATTGCGCGCGGCCTGGAGTTCCGCGGTCATCTGCCGGGCTAACATCTCTATGAAGCCCGAACCATTCATCCCAATCGTCTTCCTCTCATTGGAGGCGTTTTCCATCGTGACAAAAGTCCCGATCTCATCGGCCGCGCCCTCCGTTGGAGTGTTGACGAGGTGATTGAAATCCAGAAAATCAAATCGCTGCGCCAGCACAAACACTTCACTCACCCGGTCGCCACCGCCGCCGGAAAAAGGCAAATTGTGGCAGCCGAAACAGGAGTTTGAGTCGGGCCCCGAGAGACGGTCGAAATTCCGGGGGAATACGAGCGGTGATGCCGAAGCGGATAGCGGATTCCCCGTGCCCTTGGTAAGAGGACGGCCTTGACCTTCCTGGTTTGTCCATCGCGCTTGAAACAGCGTCTTACCGAATTGAACGAGTTCGGATGTTGAGAGTAGAAATTCCTGACCGTCTTGCAGATGTTGAGGAACAGATAGTTCCTTGCCGATCAGGCCGGCTGTTTGGGCCACCGCGAGCGGCCCAAGGGTTAGTAGGAAGAGAATAAGCAGGGTTCGGACTACTTGATGTTTTGGCGTCATCGCATACCTCCTTCGTCAGTCTTTTGAGGTCCATCTGTTGGCTGCTTAAGCTGACCCAGACCGCTCCGATGAGCGCAAAAAAACGGACTCTCAAAGCTGTTTCTCAATAGACTATACACGATTGCACAGCAAATGGCGGGCGGAAGAGCCTGCTGCACCTGGATTGCTGCAGCAATCGCTGAAGGCCGTGCTACCTGAAGAGGTATCATAACGGAAATATGCGTTTACACGTTCCCCTTGCTCTGGTTCTCGCAGCGGTTGCTTTACCGGCTCAGAAGACGAAGAAGGCGGCTCCGCCTCCGCTCCCTATGGTCACGGCTCAGACCAATGACGAAGGATACACCGCGAAGATTCTCGCGGACACTACGGAAAAGTTTTTTCTAACTGAGCTTGTCGATCATCTGCCGGCTTCTGCGACTGTGCCGACGCCTGAAAAGGTGCTTGGTTATATTGCTGGTGCGCCGAATCATTTGACGTATTCGAAAGATATCTACAAGTACATGTATGAGCTGGAAAAATCGACGAAGCGCGTGAAGATTTTTTCCATCGGCAAGACGGAGGAAGGGCGCGACACGATGCTGGTGGCGGTTTCGGACGAGGCTAACATCGCGAAGCTGGATCGCTATAAAGAGATCACGGCGATGCTGGCCGATCCTCGCAAGACCGACGACAAGAAGGCGGCTGAGCTGATCGCGAATGAGGCGCTGCCGTTTTATTGGGCTACTGGATCGATTCACTCACCCGAGACGGGATCGCCGGAGATGCTGATGGAGCTGGCGTACCGGATCGCGGTGGAGGATTCGCCGATGATCCAGAACATTCGCAAGAACATGATCGTGCTGATTACGCCGTGCAGTGAAGTGGACGGGCACGATCGCGAAGTGGATGTGTACAACTATCGCAAGGAGTTTCCGAAGAAGCCTGCGCCGAACCTGGTTTATTGGGGCAAGTATGTGGCGCACGACAACAATCGCGACGGGATGTCGATGGCGCTGGCGCTTTCGCGCAACATGATGGGCACGTTCCTGGCGTGGCATCCGACGGTGCTGCACGATTTGCACGAATCGGTGCCGTTCCTTTATACGTCGACGGGGATGGGTCCTTATAATGCGTGGCTCGATCCAATTGTGGTGGATGAGTGGCAGAAGATGGCGTATCTGGAGATCGAGCAGATGACCAAGCGCGGAGTGCCGGGCGTATGGACGCACGGTTACTACGACGGATGGGCTCCGAATTACATGTTCTATATCGCCAACGGACACAATTCGATTGGCCGGTTTTATGAGACATTCGGTGCGGGCGGTGCGGATACGGGGATCCGCACAGTACCGGCGACTGCGACTTCGCGGACGTGGTTCCGTCCGAATCCTCCGCTGCCTCGGGTGAACTGGTCGCTGCGCAATAACGTGAATTTGCAAGAGAGCGCGATTTTGTTCGCGATGGATTACACGGCGACGAACAAGAAAGAATTTCTCGGGAATTTTTATTTGAAGAGCAAGCGGTCGGTGAACAAGTGGGCGAATGAGGGTCCGGCGGCGTGGGTGGTGCCGAGCGACGATCCTCGGCCGGTGGGGGCAGCGAATCTGATGGACCTGCTGCAAATCCAAGGTGTCGAGATTTCGAAGACGACTGGCGATACGGAGGTTACGCAGAAATCGGGCAAGGTGAAAATTCCGGCGGGCAGCTACGTGGTGCGGATGGATCAGCCGTATAGCCGGATGGCGGACATGCTGCTCGACACGCAGTATTACAACGTGAACGATCCGCCGCCCTATGACGACACAGGCTGGACGCTGGGCGCGCTGCACAATGTGAAGACGATTCGCGTGACGGATGCGGCGATTCTGAAGGCTCCGATGTCGATGGTTGCAGCGCCGGCCAAGTTTGAGGGGTCGGTGACGGGGGCGGGCTCGGCGGTCGCGTATTTGATCAACAACAACACCGACAATTCGCTGTTCACGTTCCGGTATCGATGGAAGGACATTGGAATGCAGGCTCTGGAAGCGCCGTTGACGCTGGGGGGACAGAAATTCAATGCGGGTTCGTTCGTAATCAGGTCAGGAGGCCCAGGCTCAAACATGCGGCTTGAAATGGAGGCTGCCGCCAAGGACTTGGGGTTGAAAGTGGTCGCGGTTTCAGAGATGCCGAAGGCGGCGATGCACGATATTCCCGCGCCTCGGATCGCGCTGATTCATACATGGACGAATACGCAGAATGAGGGGTGGTATCGCATTGCGCTCGACCAGTTGCACATTCCTTACGACTACATCGCGGATCAGAAATTGAAGACGATGACGGATCTGCGGTCGAAGTACGACGTGATTTTATTTGGACCGGTGGGCGGGTCGGCGCAATCGATTGTGAATGGGCGTGCGATGGTGGGCGAAGCGATTCCGTTCAAGGCGTCGACCATTACGCCGAATCTGGGCGGGGCTCCGGACACTACCGATGATATGCGGCCCGGCATGGGTTTTGAGGGAATTTTTAATTTGCACAAGTTTGTGGAAGAAGGTGGGCTCTTCATCACAATTACTGGAAATGTCACGATTCCGATCGATTACGGGTTCGTGGAGGGCGTCTCGGTACAGGCTCCGGTGGCGCTGCGCGCGCAGGGTAGTGTTCTCAACGCCGTGTTTGCAGATAAAAATAGCCCGATTGCTTATGGATACGGGGATGGGTTGGCGGTGTACTTCAGCTCGGCTCCGATTTTGAATGTGGGGGCGGGCGGAGGATTTGGAGGGGGACGCGGCGGTCGAGGGGGCGGAGGTGGTCGCGGCGGCGCGAGCGATACGGGGGCGAATCGTCCGTCGGGTCGGGGGACGATGGATGAGCCCGATATTCCGCAGGGTCGGCCGTTGTTTGTGCCTCCGATGGGTGCGGTGGCAGAGGACGATGGCGGTGGTGGTCGCGGGGGGCGTGGCGGCGGGAACCCGGCGGCGGCTCCGAGGGTGATTTTACGATTCGCCGAGGAGAAGGATCTTCTTGTTTCCGGCATGATGGCGGGTGGGAGCGAGCTGGCGGGGAAGGCGGCGGTGATCGATTGCCCCAGCGGGAAAGGGCATGTGCTAATGTTCGCGAATAATCCGATGTGGCGGAGTGAGACACATGGGAGTTACTTTTTGTTGTTCAATGCGATGCTGAATTTTGGGCATTTGGATGCGGGGAAGGCGGTTCCGAGAGGGGCGGGGGTGGGGGCGGCGCAGTAGCAAGAAGTAGCAAGGGAAGCTTCGTATGAAACGATCGCAGAACCGTGCGGCGGCGGTCACTGGCCATCCTCTTGTTGGGGTCTGGGTGGAAGAAGGAAACCCGATCGACACAACTACGGTCGTTTACACGATCACGGAGGTAGGAGAGTCGCTCTCGGTGAGTGGGGTTGACCAGAGCGATGGGATCGCTTTGTCAATCTCAAATACGGTTTGGGACGGAGAGGGACTGCATTTTGTGAGTCTGTTTCCGCCGAGTCAGCATCAAGCCAGCCACGAATTTGTGTTGGTTGACACCGGGCGAGCGAGACACCGTGTTAGTTATTCCGACGAGGATGGAAACCACACGGTCAACGAAGTGTGGAAAAAGATCTCATGAACTCCGTCACGGCTGCGGCCAATCCGCAGCGGATCGCGTCAGTCGATAGCGGTGTCCCGCTCCTTGACAGTCGCGGTTCGGTGTCGGACGTTGAACAAGACCGAACTGCGCCGAAAGACCGAGATTAAATTCTGGGCTGCCGATGTATGGAAAACTCCTTAACAGATCGACGTGGTTCAGGATGGCATCACCGAATCGTTCGGCAGTGTTCGGGAAATTATCCCAAGAGTAGACGAGGATTCCTTCGAAGTCCGCTAGCGCGGCTTCCGTGATTCGAATTTGGAAATCCACTTCGGAATCATCTTACGGACTTCGTCAATTGAGACGGTTCGGCCCTCGTCGGCATCCTTGATGCCACGATCAATCGCCGCCAACGTCTCGGCGTCCACCTCGACCTTGTCTGTTGCCGGAACCTGTAGCTTCAGGTCAACCATACCCTTACGGTAGCTTCGATCGGCGCGGGGCGCAAGTCGGGTGCTGCCTATCGATAGGCTTCGGAACGGTGGCGCACGCCGAAGATGCGCATCGCGCCGGCCTCGAGCTTAAAAAGCACGCGGTACTCTCCGACGCGAAGCCTGAATGCGTCCGCGAGTTCCCCGTGCAGAGGCTTGATATCGCCGTATCCAGATTGTGCAAACTGTTGGACTGCGCAAACACTCGCATCGCCAACGGTCGCTGCATTTTGCGCACCTCAAATCTAGCGCTGTCAAGCCATTGAATGCGCAGCGGATGCTTCATTTTTTGAGCGGGAAGTCGTCCAGAGTCAATCCGAAATCAGCGAGGACTTCTTCCATGCACGCCCATTTTTCAGGGCGGTTCAAAGCCGCCTTCGCCTCGCGGTATCTCTGTACGTCCTCCTCCGTCACCGGTTCATCATCACCGACCGCCCCGAGCATCGACTTCAGGAATGAGATGGTTGCAGGAATCTGTTCGGCCGGCATCTGGTCGATCAGATCGTGAGCTTCCTGTTTATCGATTAGCTGGGCCATGAGCGTGACACCCCTCTGATGATAAAGTAACATCCAGCGCCATGAAATATCTCTCGCGGGTCGTCTGGTCGGAAGGGATGTACTTGGGGCCGCACCATTTTCAGGCGCAGGCCCGGTACTTTGAGGATTCGGCTCGGTTCACCACTTCTTCGCTGTGGTTCGAGCCTTGGGGATTGGTGGCGGCGCGGCTCGATCCGGAGGCGCTGAAGAACGGGACCGTATCACTGGTCCATGCGCGGGGGATTTTTCCGGATGGATTGGTTTTTCATATGCCGGAGAGCGATGCGCTGCCGGAGGCTCGGAACATTGCGGAGTTGTTTCCTCCCGCGCAGGACGCGGTTACCGTGATGCTGGCGGTTGCGCCGAGGGGGATTGAGCGCTATAGCGCGGAGACGCGTGTGCTGTATGACGAGACTACGGGTCGCGATGAAAAGCCGGTGCAGGTGGGGCGTAAGAATATTTCACTGCGGCTCGATACGGAGCCGCTGGAGGGTCTGATCACGCTGCCGGTCGCTCGGGTGATGCGCGATGGGGCGGGTCATTTTATTTTCGATCCGGACTTCATTCCGCCGTGCGTGGAGTTTAGTGCGAGCGAGCGGGTGATGTCGCTGCTGGCGCGGTTGATCGAGATTCTGGAAGACAAGAGCTCGCGGTTCGCGCGGAGCGGGGCGGGGAAGTCGTGGGCCGAGTTTTCGACGACGGAGATCGCGAATTTCTGGCTGCTGCATACGGTCAATTCGGCGCTGGCTCCGCTGCGTCATCACTACTTGACACGAAGAGGGCATCCGGAAGCACTGTATATAGAGATGCTGAAGCTGGGCGGCGCGTTGTGCACGTTTGCGTTCGAATCGCATCCGCGCGATTTGCCGCTGTACGATCATCGTAATCTGGCGAAGAGCTTTGGCGAGCTCGACGATCACATTCGCACGCATCTGGAAACGATCGTGCCGACGCAGTACATTATTATTCCGCTGGTGAAGCGCGCGGATTATTTTTACGAGGCCGAGGTGAAGGATCAGAGAGTCCTGGATCGGGCGCGCTGGATTTTCGCGGTGCGGAGCAAGATCAGCGAGCCGGATTTGATCGCGCGAACTCCGCAGATCGTGAAATTGTGCTCGAAAGTGTTCCTGCCGCAACTGGTGAAACGAGCGCTGCCGGGGATGGCGCTGACGCATTTGCCGGTGCCTCCGGCGGCGATTCCGGTGCGCGCGGATTATCAATATTTCAGCGTCAGCCGAAATGGTCCGTGCTGGGATCACATTGTACAGACGCGGCAAATTGGCCTGTATGTGCCGGGGGATTTGCCGGATCCTGAAGTGCAACTACTCGTGGTGCTGGAGACTTCATGACGGCTCAAGCAACAACGAGGCGCGCAGAGAATCTTGCGTTCGTGTTTCAGGAACTGCTGACCGTGGGGGAGCGGCTGCGGTCGAACCGGCAGCAGGTGGCGGACGCGGCGTCGTTTCGCGCGCAGATATGGACCGCGGTGCGGCAGGCGGAAGATGACGCGCGGCGAAGAGGATATGCGACCGACGATATCGAGCTGGCGGTATTTGCGGCGGTCGCGTTTCTGGACGAGTCGATTTTGAATTTGCGGCTGCCGGTGTTCGCGGATTGGCCTCGGCAGCCTTTGCAGGAAGAGCGCTACGGCCATCATGTGGCGGGCGAGATTTTTTTCCAGAATCTGCAAAAGCTGGTGACGCGGACGGACTCGCAGGAGTTGGCGGATCTTCTCGAAATGTACCAGCTCGCGCTGCTGCTGGGGTTCGCGGGGCGATACAGCATGGGCGGCCGCGGAGAATTGCGCGGGGTCGCGATGCAGACGGGCGAGAGAATCCAGCGCATCCGGCAAACGAGCGGATGGCTTGCGCCGGGGTGGCAGTTGCCGGTCGAGGTGCCGGTCAAAACAGGCGGCGATCCGTGGGTGAGCCGGATGGCGGTGATCCTGATTGTGAGCGTGCTGGTGGTTGTGGTGTTCTATTGCGTGTTCCTCGTGCTGCTGAATCAGGGATCGAACGATCTCAGCCGGATGGCGGGCGCATGAATCCGACATATATCGTAAGCGGGATAGTGTTGGGCGCTGTGGCGCTGGTCGTTTATGCAATCACGGCGTGGGTGCAGGGCAGGACGCAGGCCGGGATCGATCGGGCGTCGCAGGGTACGCAAGGTTCGCAAGGCGGGGCCGCGCCGGCTGCAGGAGGCGCAAGCGAGGCAGACGATCTGATCCGCGCTGCGAGCGCACGTTTGGCGCAATCTAAGGCGGGCGCGGGCGTCGCGAATCTGCCGATGATTTTCGTGATCGGCGACAAGGGTACAGCGAAGACCAGCACGATTCTGAATTCGGGGCTCGATCCGGAGTTGCTCGCCGGACAGGTTTATCAGGATAACGCGGTGGCGCCGACGCGGTCGGCTAACATTTTTTTCGCGCGGGGGACGGTGTTCGTGGAGGCGGGCGGGGCGCTGATGGCGAATCCGCAATCGTGGACCGGCCTCGTCAAGAAGCTGGCGCCGTCGCGGCTGAAATCGATGGGCGCGAGCGGACAGGCTCCGCGGGGCGTTCTGTTGTGCTTCGACCTGGAAACATTCACGCGGACGGGCGCGGCGGAGGCGATCACGAATGCGACGCGTTATCTGCAGGCGAGGCTCGGTGAGATTTCGGAGATTCTAGGAATCAGTTTTCCGGTGTATGTGCTGTTCACGCGTGCCGATCGGATTCCATTTTTCGCTGAATTTGTTCGTAATTTAAATCCGGAAGAGGCGGGGCAGGTGGTGGGCGCGACCGTGCCCATCCGCAGCGCTGGGGCGGGGGTTTATGCGGAGGAAGAGACACAGCGGCTGACATGGGCGTTCAATCAGCTCTATTATTCGTTCTCGGATCACCGGCTCCTGCTGCTGCCGCGCGAAGGCGACGCGACGAAGCTGCCGCAAGCCTACGAATTTCCGCGCGAGTTTCGAAAACTGCGAAGCGCAATGGTGCAGTTTCTGGTCGATGTGTGCCGGCCGAGCCAGTTGCGCGCCGGTCCGTTCCTGCGGGGGTTTTATTTTTCGGGCGTGAGACCGGTGGCGGCTGCGGAGGCTCCGGTGGCGCCGCTGGTCGCGCCGACGACTCCAGCGGAACAGGCGGAAGTGGGTGGCGCGACGCGCATGTTCCGGGCGGGATTTCAGGCGGAGCAGCGCGCGCGGCAAGCAGTGGCGGATCCCGGCGGCGGAGCGGGTCGAAGAGTGCCGCAGTGGTTGTTCCTGGGACATTTATTTAACGACGTGGTGCTGGCGGATGCGAATGCGCGCGCGGCCAGTGGATCGAGCACGAAGACAAGTTTAGTGAAGCGGATTTTGCTGGCGTCGGCGGCGGCGTTCTGCCTGATTTATTCGGGCTTGCTGCTGTGGTCGTACTTTGGGAATCGCGATCTCGAACAGGAATCGCTGACGGCATCGCGAGGAATTGCGGGGGCCGAAGGCGCGGGTGGCGCGGTACCGGGAATCGACTCACTGCAAAAACTGGAAACCGTCCGCCAGTCGCTGAAGAAGTTGACGGTGTATGAGCGCGATGGCGCGCCGCTTAGTTTGCGCTTCGGTCTCTATAAAGGAAGCGAGATTTTGCCGGACGTCCGGAAAATCTATTACGGGAAATTTCGACAGTTGCTGTTCGGATCGACTCAGACGCAAATGCTCGCGTTTTTGCAACACACGCCGGGTACGCCAGGGCCGAATGACGAATATGGTCCGGCGTACGACACGCTGAAGGCGTATCTGTTGACGACATCAGAATGGAAGCGATCGTCGGATGCGGGGTTGCAGTCGTTTCTGGGATCGAAGCTCGATACGCGCTGGATTGGAGGGCGAGAGGGTGAGATCGGGAAAGAGCGGCTGGATCTGGCGAAGCTGCAGTTCGATTTTTACGCGTCGGACTTGCACAACGGAAATCCTTATTCGGAGAATGCCGACGCGGGCGCGGTGATGCGGTCGCGGGTATATTTATCGCAGTTCTCGGGATTGGAGCGCGTGTATCAAGGATTGCTCGGCATGGCGGATAAGCAATTTCCAGCGGTGAGTTTTAATCAGAAATTTCCAGGCACGGCGACGGTGGTGACGAGCGTGGAGACGGTGCGCGGCGCGTTCACGAAAGAGGGAGCGAAGGTGGTGCAGGACGCCATCCGCAAGCAGAATTTCGCGGGCGAGGAGTGGGTGCTGGGCCCGTACAAGGGGCAAACGCCGGACAAAGCGGCGATGCAAAAGGGATTGCTCGATCGATACTCGGCGGATTACATCGCGCAGTGGCGCAACGTTCTGAGGAAGAGCAATGTGAACCGCTATGGTGGACTGAAGGACGCGTCCAACAAGCTCACGCTACTCACCGGAAGCGGGGCTCCGCTGCTGGCGCTGTTCTGGTGGACCTCGCAGAACACTTGCGTGGATGTGCCCAGTGTGGCGGATAAATTCAAGGCTCCGCAAGCGGTGGTGCCATGCCCCAGCGCGCAGATGTACATCGTCGATGCGAATCGTCCTTATAATTCCGGTTTGCAGGCGTTGCAACAGGGCGTGGATCGCGCGGCCGATCCATCGGCGAATAAGGACGACGCTTCGCGCGCCATGCGCGATAGCGGACAATCGGCGACGCTGACCGCCCGCCAGCTCGGCGCGAGTTTTCCGCCCGATACGGAGGCGCAGATCGATCAACGATCGCTCGAATTGCTGCTACAGCCGATCAAATATCTGGACGGCATGGTGTCGAGCGACTTGAAAGGCTCGGGGCAAGGCTTCTGCGCGGCGTTCAATCAGGCGACGCTGCACAAGTTTCCATTCGATCCGCTGGCGAGGGACGAAGTGAAGCTGGATGAACTGGGCGCACTGCTGCAACCGAAGTCAGGCAAGCTGTGGGTGTTCTACGATTCCAGTCTCAAGAGCGTGCTACAATGCTCAAACGGAGAATGTTCCGCGTCAGGTGGGACACCGCTCAATCCGGGATTCGCGTCGTTTATCGGCAATCTGATGAAGTTCTCGCGAGCCATCTACGGAGACGCGGGGACAGAGATGAATTATCAATACACGCTGACGCCGCAGAAATCGGATCTGGTGGAGCAGTTCGAAGTGACCGTGAATGGGGATGTCGCGAAACTGAGGGGCGGAATATCGCACTCCTACATATGGCCCGGCGGAGGAACGAGGAACTTCAAATTGAATCTGCGACTGGCGGGTGGCACGATCACCGAAGCGCAGAGCTACGACGGCCCGTGGTCGATCTTCCGCTTCTTTTCTCTCGCGGACAAGTCGACAGGCACGGTGTTCAGTTGGAGCGTCACCTCAGGCCGAGATCAGCAGCCGCAGAAGATCAATGGGAAGCCGCTGATTTACGACTTCAACGTGGCTACGAACGGCCCCGCCGTGTTCAGCAGGGAATTTTTGTCTAAACTGAAGTGTGTTGTTCCGGTGGCACGTTGATGGCGGAACAGAAGCCTCCAAACACCCGCGTCGGCAAGTATGAACTCGAAGAGTTTTTGGGCGGAGGCATGTCCCATGTTTACCGCGCCAAGGACAGCGTTCTCGGACGCCGCGTGGCGGTGAAGATTCTGACCGACGTGGGCGTATTGGACGCCGAGACGAAGGCTCGTTTCCTGCAAGAGGCGCGGACGGCGTCGAACATCAGCCACGAAAATATCATCAACGTTTTCGATTTTGGCGAGGACCAGGGTCGTCCGTTCATGGTGATGGAGTTTCTGGAAGGCGAGAGTTTACGCGATGCCATCAAGCGGGGGCATTTGGGCGATTTTCCGAGCCGCTTGAAGATCGCGGTGCAGGTGGCCCGCGCCATCGATTACATCCACACGAAGAAAATCATCC
Source organism: Bryobacterales bacterium (assembly GCA_003170295.1). Lineage (GTDB taxonomy): Bacteria > Acidobacteriota > Terriglobia > Bryobacterales > Bryobacteraceae > Palsa-187. Next base: position 12,214 of record PNAJ01000056.1, read on the forward strand.
ATCGCGATATCAAGCCGGAGAATATTAATCTGGATTCGGCGGGCAAAGTGAAGCTGATGGATTTCGGCATCGCGAAGTCCGAAGGCATCGCACTAACGCGGGTCGGATTCACGCTGGGGACCCCGTACTATATGGCACCGGAGCAGGTGCTGGGGCAACCGGTGACGGCGCAAGCGGACGTGTACGCGTTCGGGATTTTGCTGTATGAAGTGCTCACCGGTTTGAAGCCGATCAGTGGCGAATCGGTGGAGAAAATCTTCAACCAGATTCTATATCAGCCGATCGATCTGGAGCCGGTGCGGGTTCGGAACTATCCACTCGCGATCGGCGTTCTCATCGAAAGATGCACGGCGAAGCAGCCGGCGCAGAGGCCCCCGGGGCTCGGCGTCGTCGTGGACGAGCTGGAGCAGATTCTCGATCCTCTGAGGCCGGTATCGAGCCGGGGGCGAACCGCGCAACGAGCGGTGCCGAACGCGGAAAGGAAACCGGAGCCGCCGCACGGACAATCGTCGGCGATGTCGACGATCACCGCGGTGTCGAAAGCGGCGGTTCCAAAGCGCGCGTCGAATCTTGACGGCCTGCCCGGGTTCGTGCGCAATCTGCCCGCCCCACTTCGGTCGCAAAACGGTCTGACGATCCTGGCGGGCGTCGCGATGCTGGTGCTGATGACGCTGCTCTACATGGCCCTCTCGCTAGCGCACGTAATTTAGAGAATGCAGATTCCGGCAACAGTCGGCAAGTACGAGTTGCTTGAATTTCTTGGCGGAGGCATGTCGCACGTGTATCGCGGGCGCGATACCGTCATCGATCGTCCGGTGGTGGTAAAGCTGCTCACCATGGAGGCGTGTCAGGACGCGGAGGCGAAGGCGCGATTCCTGCAAGAGGCAAGGCTCGCCGGAAATATCCAGCACGAGAATATCGTCAGCGTGTTCGATTTTGGCGAGCACGACGGGCGGCCGTTCATCGTGATGGAGTATCTCAAAGGCGAAGACCTGCGGGATGCCATTCGCGGGGGCCGCACGGGCAGCCTGATTGAGCGGATGAAGATCGCGCTGCAGATCGCCGATGCGCTCGAGTATGTGAACGGGCGTGGCATCGTGCACCGCGACATCAAGCCGGAGAATGTCCATATAGACCCGAACGGCCGCGTGAAGCTGATGGACTTCGGGATCGCGAAGACGGCGGATTTATCGCTCACCAAGACCGGCATGACTATGGGCACGCCTTATTACATGTCGCCGGAGCAGGTGGCGGGAAGGCCGGTCACGCCGCTGGTAGATATCTACGCGTTCGGCATGTTGTTCTACGAACTGCTGACGGGCGTGCGCGGCGTGAATGGCGACACGATCGAGGCGGTGCTGTTCCAGATTTTGAATCAGCCATTAGACCCCACGCCGATGGTGAATGCGGGCGCTCCGCCGCAGGTGCGCGCTTTAGTGTTGCGCTGTGTGGAAAAGAAGGCGGAGGATCGGCCTCCAGGTTTCCGGGTCGTCGTGGAGGAGTTGCGCGGGCTGATCTCAGGGTCGGCGGTGGAGAAAACGCAGGCGGTGGCGGCGCCTGCCTGGCTGGTCGAAACGCCGAAGCCTCGGCGATCGATGGCGATTTGGGTGGTGCTCGCAGCATTGCTCCTCGTGGTCGGGGTGGCCGCGGCGTGGTGGGTCATGAAGAGTCAGGCTCCTCGCAAGCCTTTGATAACTCAGGTGGCGCCGCCGCAGCCGCCGGTAATTCCAGGGATGATCTACATTCCTGTGGGGAGTTTTCTGGCGGGTGAACAGAACACGCCGGTTTCGCTGCCAGCGTTCTATATCGATGAGACCGAGGTATCGAACCTGGAGTTCGCGGAGTATTGCCGCTCGACAGGATGCGCCGCGCCTGAAGCCGAGCCGGATCTGCCGGTGGTGCGCGTGACGGCGGCACAGGCTCGCGATTACGCGAAATGGAAAGGGAAGCGATTGCCGAGCGCTCTCGAATGGGAGCGAGCGGCACGCGGGACCAAAGGCGCGAAATATCCGTGGGGCGATGCGGAGGACAAATCGCTCGCGAACATCGACGGAACGGCGTTGAAGCCGGTGAGAGCGTACGCGGGGTATCCGGCGTATCAAATGGCGGGCAACGCTTGGGAAATCGTAGAGGGCGAGATTCCGCCGAGCGCTAAAGCCGTCGCGCGTTTTTCCCGTCTGTTGTCGCCGCCGCCAACGGCGCAAGAGAAATGGATCACGATTCGCGGCGGATCGTTCAACATGCCGCTCGCCGCCGCGGCTGGATACGAGTGGAGCCCGATTCCGGAACGCTATTCTTCGAGCGACATCGGATTCCGCTGTGTGAAGCCGGTTCCATGAGCACGGCTTGGGACGCGGCGCGCTATCAGGCTCGTCATTCGTACGTGTTTGCGTACGGCGAGAGTCTGATCGACATGCTGAAGCCACAAGCGGGTGAGCGCATTCTCGATCTCGGCTGCGGGTCGGGGCAATTGACGGCGAAAATTGCGGAAAGCGGAGCGCAGGTGATGGGAATCGATCAGTCCCCGGAGATGGTCGCCGAGGCACGGCGCAATTTTCCGTTGTTGAAGTTCGATGTTGCGGATGCCGCGAATTTCAAACTGGACACGAAGGTGGACGCGGTGTTTTCGAACGCCGTGCTTCACTGGGTGAAGGATGCGGACGGTGTCGCCGAATCGGTCGCCGGCGCGTTGCGATCGGGCGGGCGATTCGTGGTCGAGATGGGCGGCAAAGGCAACACGCAGGCGGTGATTGACGCGATACGCGACATCGCGGGACCGGTAGGGACTCCGTGGTATTTTCCCAGCGTCGGCGAATATACGTCACTGCTGGAGCGGCATGGTTTCGAGATTGCGGTCGCCACGCTGTTCGATCGCCCGACCCGCGTCGAGGGCGAAGACGGTCTTGAGGAATGGCTATCAATGTTCGCCGGGTCGATGCTGGAGACCAAAGAGCTTCGCCGCGAAGTCGCGGATCGGCTGCGGTCGAAAATGTTTCGGGAGGGCGGATGGGTGTTGGATTACCGCCGGCTGCGGGTGATTACGAAGTGCAATCATTGAGATCAGCGCTATAATTCAGGTATGGCAAGCATCACCATTCGCCGGCTGGAAGACTCCACAAAACAGCGGCTGCGCGTCCGCGCATCGCGGAACGGCCGTTCCATGGAAGAAGAGGCACGCCAGATTTTGAAGGTCGCGTTGGCGGAAAAGGATGCGACAGGACTGAACCTGGCCGAGTCCATACGGAGGCGTTTTGCACCTTTTGGCGGCCTGAATTTGCCCGATATTCCTCGCGGTCCAATGCGGCCACCTCCGGATTTCGATAAATGATTGTGCTGGACACGAATGTCTTATCGGAGCTAACTAAAAGTTCCCCCGCAGCGGAGGTTCACGGCTGGATGGCGCTTCAGCCAGCTTTGAGTATCTTTACGACGGCAATCACGCAGGCTGAGACGTTGTATGGAATTCTACTGCTGCCGCCAGGAAAGCGCCGGGCAGCGTTGTTAGTGGAGGTTCAGCAAATGCTGAGGGAAGATTTCGCCGATCGCATCTTGCCGTTCGATAGCTACGCGGCTGTGAGCTACGGCTCGATTCGTGCATCGCGTCGAGCGATGGGCAGACCAATCTCGGAAGCAGATGCACAGATCGCTGCAATTGTACATTCGCGAGGCGCCGTCCTGGCGACTCGAAACACCGTCGATTTCGAACATTGCGGAATTAAGGTGTTGAACCCCTGGGCCTGAGTGATACCCTCGAAGTATGGGGCTTTCCCAATCCTTCTTCGCCGACCGGTTCGGTATTACTGAGCGCGACCTGGAGTCGTACCTGAGCGAAGCGCTCTCCGCGGGCGGCGAATATGCCGACCTTTATTTTGAATATCTGGCCACCACCTCGATCGGTATCGACGAGGGGATCGTCAAGAGTGCGACCGAGGGCGTAAGTCTCGGCGTCGGCGTCCGCGTCATTGCAGGCGAGCGAACGGGCTACGCGTACAGCGACGACTTGAGTCCCGAGAAAATTCGCAAGGCGGCGCGCGTCGCGGCCCATATTGCGAAGGGCCCGGCGACCATCGTTAAAACTGGTTTCGAGGAATCCCGTCGGCACAACCTTTATCCGATGCTCTCCGCACCCCATGAAACCGGGCTCGCCGAACGCGTCGATTTAGTGAAGCGCGCAGATCTTGCCGCGCGTGCCTACGATGCGCGCGTGTTTCAGGTGCAGGCGACATACGCCGATAGCCTGCGAAACGTGCTTGTCGCGACGAGCGAAGGCCGGCTTAGTTTCGATCGTCAGCCGATGGCGCGGATGAGCGTGAGCGCGCTCGCCCGTCAAGGCGACGGGGCTCCGCAGCATGGACATTCGGGCGGCGGCGGTCGCGTCACGCTCGATTTTTTTAACAACGAAAAGACGCCAGAGCATTTTGCGAAAGAGGCCGCGCGGCAGGCGATCGTGCAACTGGATGCCATTGATGCACCGGCGGGAGAAACGACTGTGGTGTTGGGGCCTGGCTGGCCGGGAATTTTGCTGCACGAAGCGGTCGGGCATGGACTCGAAGCCGACTTCAATCGCAAAGGCGTCTCTGCATTCAGCGGCCGGATCGGTCAACTGGTGGCGAGTCCCCTTTGCACCGTGATTGACGATGGGACCATCGGCAGCCGGCGCGGATCTCTTAATGTGGATGACGAAGGCATGCCGACGCAGAAAAACGTGCTGATTGAAAACGGAGTACTGCGCGGATATTTGCAGGACAAGTTGTCGAGCCGTCTGACCAACAACACGTCGACGGGTAGCGGCCGCCGCGAGAGCTATCAGCACATCCCCATGCCGCGCATGACGAATACTTACATGCTCGCGGGAGAAAGCGATCCCGAGGAAATTATCAAATCGGTGCAGAAAGGCCTGTACTGCGCGACCTTCGGCGGCGGCCAGGTCGATATCACCAGCGGCAATTTCGTCTTCTCGGCTACCGAGAGTTATCTGATCGAGAACGGCAAGTTAACAAGGCCTGTGCGTGGCGCATCGCTGATCGGCAATGGACCGGAAGCGCTGAAGTACGTGAGCATGGTGGGTCGCGATCTGCAGCTCGACGAAGGCGTCGGAGTCTGCGGGAAAGAAGGGCAGAGCGTGCCGGTGGGCGTCGGCATTCCGACCGTGAAGATCGATCGCATGACCGTGGGTGGCACGGCCGCATGAGCGATCTCGAAACATTAGCCGCCGATGCAGTGAAGCGCGCGATGGACGCCGGCGCCACGGACGCCGAGTGCACCGTCATGGAAGGCGAGGAGTTTTCTGCTACCGTGCGAATGCGCGAAGTGGAGAGCCTTAAGGAAGCCGGCTCGCGCGCGGCGGGCATTCGCGTCCTCGTGGGACAAAACGGCGGGTCGTCCTATACTTCGGATCTGACGCCCGAAGGAATCCGGACGATGGTGCGCGGGGCTCTCGATCTGGCGAAGATCACCAGTGAAGATCCCTTCGCGGGATTGCCGGATACCTCGGATTTAGGCGCGCGAAAAGAGGATCTCGCCCTCTATGACGACGCGATTGAGCACATGGAGACGGAATGGAAAATCGCGCAGGCGAAACGCGCCGAAGAGGTGGCCTTCGCGACCGATGCGCGGATTCAAAACTCCGAGGGCGCATCATTTGATTCGCATGTTGGCCGCCGCGTATTCGTGAACTCCCGGGGTTTTTCCGGCAGCTACCGTACCTCGAGTTGCGGACTCAGCGTGTCGCCGGTAGCCAAGCAGAATGGATCGATGGAGCGCGACTACTGGTACACCTCGGCGCGCGCGGCATCGAAGCTGGAAAGTCCCGAGGAGGTCGGACGGCGTGCCGCGGAGCGCGCGGTGCGGCGATTGAATCCTCGCAAAATTCCCACCCAGAAGGCTGCGGTGCTGTTCGAGCCGCGCACCGCGCGATTGTTGCTCGGCGATCTTTTTGACGCCGTGAACGGTGGAGCGATCTATCGCCACGCGTCGTTTCTCGTCGGCAAACTGGGCGAGAAAATCGCCGCGGAATCCTTGACCGTCATCGATGACGCGACGCTGCCAGGCCTGTTCGGCAGTTCGCCGTTTGACGATGAGGGCGTCCTGTGCCGCCGCACAGTGGTGATCGAAAAAGGCGTCCTCAAAAGCTATTTGTTGAACTCTTATTCGGCGCGCAAGCTCGGTTTGAAGACGACGGGCAACGCGTCGCGCGGCATTACCGGCAATGCCGGAGTCGGTCCCGGCAATTTTTTTATTGAGGCGGGAGAGCGGTCGCCGGAGTCTATCTTAAAGGGGCTGGGCGCTGGCTTGTATGTCACGGAATTGATCGGCGGGGAAGCCAACACCGTGACCGGCGACTATTCGTCGGGCGCGGCGGGCTTGTGGATTGAAAACGGCGAGTTGGCGTATCCTGTTTCGGAGATCACGATTGCGGGAAATATGAAGCAGATGTTGATGGACGTCGAGATCGCGTCAGATTTGGAGTTTCGCGGCTCGATCGCCTCGCCCACGCTGCTGATTCGGGAGATGACCATCAGTGGCCAGTGAGACTTTCTCGGCGGAGCAGAGGAAGAAACCGCGAATCGGCGTGCCGGTTTATGTTGCGGGTGCGCTCGCGTCGCTTGGGCTCGGAGTGTTTCTTTATCTGGAATACGTGGCGAAGCAAACTCCCGCGGACGCCCCGCTGACGCCCGAAGCCAAGGCGTACGTGAGCGACTTGAAGCTGAGCGATGTCGATATTATGGCGAGTAAAAGCTATCTCAACCAGATGATCGTCGAGATCAATGGGAAGATCGGCAACACCGGCGATCACGCGCTCGATACGGTGGAGATCTACTGCGTGTTCTACGATTCCTACGGCCAGATGGTGCTGCGCTCGCGCGTTCCGATCGTCAGCCCGCGCACGGGCGGGCTAAAACAAGGGGAGACGAAAACGTTTCGGCTGCCATTCGACGAAATCCCCGATAGTTGGAACCAGGCGATGCCGTTGCTGGTGATCGCCGGCGTGAAATTCCTCTGATGTCGCGCGTGCTGCTGGTGGACGATGACGCGGGCGCGCTCGCGATCCGGAAACTGGTTTTCGAGAGCAACGGGCATCAGGTTGTCGCGGCAGACAATGCCGGCTTCGCTCGCGAGCGATTCCACGCGGAGCCGCCGGAGAGCGTGATTCTGGACCTGCGGCTTCCCGATTTGGAAGACGGCCTGGCTCTGATTCGCGAATTTCGCGCCCTGTCGAGCCAAGTGAAAATCGTGGTGGTATCGGGCTGGTGCGCCGATCTCGATGGGCGAGCCGAGGGCGCGCTGGTGGACCTGATCTTGTCAAAGCCGGTCAGATCGGAAGTGCTGCTCGGCGCGATCCGAGTCTGATAGCATCGGCAGTGATGCGCCTCCTCATTTTTCTTCTCACTCTTCCGTTGGTGGCCGAGTCGAGCTACACCTTTCGTGTCGCGACAACATCGGAAGTCGTCGCCGACCTCGAATTGAGTGGTGGCGACTGGAGCGTCGAGGGCAAGGAAGCGGCCCTTGCCGATGTAACGGTCGACGGCACCGCGGCTCAAAATGTGATGACCTACGCGGGCACGCGGCACGTGTATCCGATTTTTCTTGGCGTCCTGGCCGCGGGCGATCACAATCTCAACGTAAAACAGAACAAACAGTATGGCGCCACTGGGGCGACGCTCGAAGTGCACGGCGCGAAGTTTCGTGAGATCGCCCGCGATTCGAACTACTATCCGGTGCTCGCGTATACACCGGTCCTGTTTGCGCGTGCCAATACGGTGGGCAAGTTTACCGACGTGCCGATGATCGTCTATGTGGAGCGGCTCGTCGAAAACGGCGAACCCCTGCTATCGTACACGGTCATATTTTCCAATGAAGACGGCGGCACGTCTACCCGAGCGCTGATGGCGCGATGGGGCCGCACCACCGATGTCGAGTACGTCTACAAGGCGTTCTTAAATCCCGACGGAACGCTGAAGCGCGCGACAATGCAGGGACGCGGCCATCAGGAGGTCGAGTTCAACGGTCAGCGCGAGGGCGCGCACCCTCTGATGATTCCGGTGACCGACAACAATATGGTATCCGGCGAAGCGACCTCCGCCATCCGTTATCAGATCGCGCCGGTCGAGATCGATTTGACGCATCATTCGCGCGAGTTGATCATCGATCAAAATCCGCTTGCCTATCGCGTGATGTCACAGGAATTGCTGCGCGAAGGAAAGCTGCGCCCGTTCGGCGTCGTCGACGGCAACAAGATCAGCGACCCGCGAAATTATCTCTACATTGAAGCGAAAATCGTGAATCAGCAGTCAGCCGTGGCCGCGATGGTCCGTCTAAAGGGAGAGAGTCAGTGGCGCACGTCGAATCTTGGTCATGAGGAATATTCGATGGAGCGCAGCGGATGGGTGCGGACGACCGTCGAGCTACCCCCAGCGACGCGTGCCGATGATCTTGATGAGATCGGGTTCCTCTGCGTCGTGGTGCGCACGAAAGATGGCATCCCGACGGCAGGCACGTGCCGGGTTGACGAGCTGAGCAAGACATTCAAGATCGATGCGAACTATGTTCCCCTGCCGTCGGTCTTCAGCCATTCCGGTCCGGCTGAGATTCCGTCTGGACAGATGATTAGCTGGAAGCTCGGCGCCCGTTGAGAATCTTCACGAACGATGCGGAGCGCAATTCTTCGAGTGTCAGACCGGTAAGCTGGGGTGCGTCGGCTTCCGGAATCGCACCGCAGTTGATCGCGCGCAAAAAGTAATTCAGCAAACCTTGGCCGGTAGCCGCGTCATCGAATACATCGCCGACCAATGTTGCTTGCGCGGCTTTTGATATAAAATTGCGCAACCGCTCCGATGCCGCATCGAGCCCTTCGAGAAAGAACGAATATACAGCCGCGTAGCGCGTCGGCAGTTGCGCCGGATGCAGATCCCATCCCTGATAAAACGCGTTGTCGAGCGAATGGCGGATGTGATCGTAATGTAATTTCCATGCGCGATGAACCACTGTTCGGTTCCCCACCGGCATGATGTTTGTCGCGCCGTCGGAAAGCCACAATCCGGTTCCCGCGAGCGAAGCCTGCATCATCGAACGCGCGAAATCGCATGCTGGATGCAGCATGTGCTGATGCGCGGCCGTGATTCCGAGGCTCGCGGTGTAATCGTAGGTCCCGAAATGCGCGGCGACGCAGCGGCCTTGCGCGGCCGCGACCAGCTTCGGCAGCATGAAAATCGACTGCGGAGTCTCGACCATCATTTCCATTTTGACGCCGCTGCCAAGTTGATCGAGAACGTCGACGAGCGCTGAAACTTGCTCGGGCACGGTGATCTTCGGCATCATGATCACGAAGTTGTCGGGAACACGCGAGCCGAGCCCGTTCAAAAAACGCGACAGCGTCCGAACGCTCCGCACCTTCAATTCTTCGCTGAAACACTTGATGCGGATACCGAGAAATGGCGGCAGCGTGCCGCCCGCGAGCCCTTTCAAGACTTCTTCAGCCGCGGAATCGGCGGTCGCATCCTCCTCCGCATCGGGACGATTTCCGTAGCCGTCTTCGAAATCGATCCTGAAATCCTCCACGGGTTCGCGGCGAAGTTTTTCGACGACCCGCGCGTACACCGTGTCCGCAAGATGATTCGGAATGCCGATCGCCAACGCGAGAGTGAAGGCATCTGGAGCGAACTCGGTCAGCGCCCGCTCCGCGATCGAGCCCATTTTCCGGCAAAGATCGGCCTTAAACAAATGTGCGCCGCCGTAAAGAGTGTGCACCGGCTGACGCCGTCCGGAATCGCCGGGATAGCGCCGCGAGAAGTCGCGATTCGCCAGCGTTAGCGAATCGGGCAAAGTCGGTGTCATGAACCCCCTTTCGTTTCCTTTATCGAATCTTCTCTTCTTGTGGGGCGGCCACTATTGGCGGCAGCCGCCATTCAGGCGGCTCTTCTTCGTTAATACTCCACTCGGTCCTGTTTTTCCGCCCACGCGCGAAAACACGCAAGCGATTCATCCCGCATAATTTCGAGGAACGGAATCTTCCGGCTTTCGCGCGGCAGCGCAAGCTGCTGGTAGATGAACGCGTCGTCAAAGCCCGCCGCCGCCGCGTCCGCCGCCAACGAGCCGAAGTAAACGCGCGCCGGTCGAGCCCAATAAATCGCGCCGAGACACATCGGGCAGGGCTCACACGTAGTATAGAGATCGCACCCGTCGAGTTGAAATGCCCTGAGCGCCGTGCAAGCCGCGCGGATCGCGACTACCTCGGCATGTGCGGTCGGATCGTTCGAGGACGTGACGCGATTCGTCCCTTCCGCCACAATGCGACCGTCCTTCACAACCACAGCCGCGAACGGTCCGCCGCCAGTGCGTACGTTCTCAATAGCGAGATCGATGGCTCGCGCCATGAACGGATTGTTCACCCTCTCCAGTCTAAAACAGGAACTTCAGCGCGAGCTGTGTACGCCGCGGATCTTGCGCTGAAGTGATCTGTCCGAACGTCGAGGATCCCACGAAATTATCGGGCAGATTGAAATTCGTTCGGTTGAGCAGATTGAAAAACTCCGCGCGGAACTGGACTTTCAGCCGCTCCGTCGCGCGCGTATTCTTGACGATGGAAACGTTCACTGTGGCGAGTCCCGGTCCGTCGAGAATATTCCGCCCCGCATTTCCGAACGTGCCGTACGGCGCGACTGCGAATGCCGAGGTATTGAACCATTCCTGCGCGCTGGGGTTCGCGATATGAGGATTGCCCACGATGTCGGGCCGGTTGTTCGCGCCGTATCCTAGATTGCTAAATCCCGTGTTCGAATTGTCGTTGTTCGAGAGCAGCACCACGGTGAACGGCGCACCCGTCTGGAACGTCAGCACTCCAAAACTCTGCCACCCGCCGAGCCAGCGGTGACCCGTTGCTATAGGCAGATCGTAAGCGTAGCTCAGCGTCAAGCGCTGGCGAATATCGAAGTCGGAACGGCCGCGCTCTGCGCTCAGGTTGTAACTATTTTGCGGAAAATTCGGATCTCCCGTGGTCGTGAAAAACCCGGAAGCGTCGTCAATCGATTTTGCGTAGGTGTATGAAGCCAGCGCGGAGAGCCCCTTCGACAGACGCTGCTCGAGCTTCGCCTGCAAACTGTGATACACGGAGTTGCCCTGTGATTCGACGATATCGACGTCGGAGAAATAAGGATTCGGACGCAGATTGTTAGGATTCGTCGACGGATGCGCCTGGTTGATATCACGCGAATCGATCAGCCGCGTGCCTTTCGATCCCACGTAAGCGATCTCCGCCACCCGCGATTTGCCGAGCTGCCGCTGAATGCCAAAATTCCACTGCTGGATATACGGCGTGCGCAGCCCGCGCTCGAATGCCGTGGCCGACGCTGGATACGGATAGGGAAAATTGCTAGGGAAAGGATTCGAGAGCGACAAATTGTAGAGGCTCTGAATCGGATAGTAAACGTTCAGATTGTAATAGGGCGCGCTGAAGTACAACCCCTCGCCAATCGCCAGCGACGATTGATCGTAGTGAATACCGTACGCCGCGCGAATCACCGTATTGCCATGCCCGCCCGGCGACCACGCCAGCCCAATCTGCGGCGCGAAGTTATTCAAATCGGAGTTGTAACCGGAACGCGGGAATCCATTCGCACCCACCGGGACCAGCGTGCCCTTCGAAGGATCGTAAACATTGGCGCGATTCGTCGCATCGACACCCGGCGAATTATATTCATAACGTAGACCGAGCGTCACCGTCAGATCCGGCCGTAATCGCCACGTGTCGTGGACGAAGAAATCTAGGCTGTGCGTACGCAGGTGCTCCGGATTGTTCATCGTCGCGCCGCCCGATTCCGTGGGTGCACCCAGCAGCAGCTCTTCCAGAGCATTGCCGAGCAGGAATCCGGTGAAATTGATGAAGCCGCGCGACTGCACATCGCGATAGGCGTTCTGTTGCAAAAGTCGCGAGTCGAATCCAAACTTCACCAGGTGCCGCCCGTGGCTCCACGTCGCGTTGTCGCCGATCTGATAGGTGTTCGTCGTGCCATGCTCGGGGCTAGTGTACTCGTCGCCCAGCGGCGAATAACCGTTGACCGAAATCAGGCTCAAACCCCAGTCGCGCGGATTGGTCGAGAGTTCCGCGAGGCCCACCGCATGATTGACGCTCGTCCCCTGGTTCTGTTGATAGTCTCCATTCGACACGCGATTGAAGCCGATCCGCACTTCATTGATCAGCGACGGCGTGAACGTATGTGTTTCGCCGAGCGATGTATTCTGCGAGCGGCTCGGAATCGTGAGGCCATAGTTCGGAACCGCTGAATAGCCCACTCCGCCGAACGGATCGAAGAAACGATCGTTCACAAAACTGTATCGAAAAAAAAGACTGTCGGCGTGCGTAAGCATATGATCGACGCGAACATCGAAGTGATTCTGATTGTCGAATTGCGATGGCGAAGACACGAAATTAGCGCCCGCGGCGTTGCGATTCGGCAGAGGATAAAGCGCCGCGATCGCGAGCCCAATGGGATTCAAATAATAGCTCGGCAGTATACCGCCGGGGATGGGTTTGCCGCTGAGCGGATCGATCGCGGGCGCTGCGGACTTCGAAAAATTGCCAACCCGCTCGAGCGCAGTCGGGACATTGGTCACCAGCGTTTCTCCGGCCGCCAAGCGCGTGCCCTCATAATCCGCGAAAAAGAATGTGCGATTCTTCTTGATCGGACCGCCCAGCGTGGCGCCGAACTGATTACGCTGATACTTGGGCGCCGGCTGATCGGACGGTGCGAAGTAATTCTTTTCGTCCATCGCACCGTTGCGGAAAAACTCGTACACTGTGCCGTGAAGCTGATTGCCTCCGCTGCGCGTGACGACGTTGATCTGCCCTCCGGCATTTCGCCCGAAGCTCGTGTCGTAGGTCGACGTCGCCACTTCAAACTCGCGAATCGCATCGACAGGCGATGTAACGCTGATGCCATTCAATTTCGGATCGCCATTGTACGCGCCATCGAGCAGAAAATTATTGCTGTCCTCGCGCGCCCCGTTGACGTTGATCGTGAACGCTCCGCGCACCGACCCAGCCGATCCCCGCGCCGGAGGAACGACACCCGGCAGCAGCAAACTCAGTTCATAAAAATTTCGCCCATCAAGCGGCAGCCCGACCACCATGCGATTCTCGATGACGCCGCCCAGCGCCGAAGAGTCCTGGCGAATCAGCGGGGGGACAGCAGTAACGGAGACCGCGTCGATGATCGTCGTACTTTCAGCATGGAGCCGTATCTCTAGACGGATTTCCTGATCTATCTCGAGCGCCACCCTCGGGGCTTCCTGATCAAACCCCTTCGCGCTCGCCTCCACGCGATATGTTCCGGGCATCAGAGCCGCGACCGTGAACTCGCCGCGCGAATCTGTTGTGATCGCCCGCTTCTCGCTCGTTTCCTCATTGATGATGGTTACCGATACCGACGGAAGCGCAGCCTTGGTGGGGCCTGTCACAACTCCACTAATCACTCCGCGCACGGTCTGCCCCTGCGCGACAAGAATAATTCCGAATAAAGTTATGGCTAGGCGAATTTTCAAGAGAGAACCTCAAGGAGTTGGATTAACCTCTAATATAGCGTGATCGACGCGCAAGTCCGAAACTTGTTTGCACCATGGAACCGCGACCATCGGGAGCGGTCAGTTTAGGGATACAATATATTTAGAGCGTTTCTACTCGTCATGGAAAAATTCTGGTTACACCGTTACGCGATCCTGCTTTCGGTGTGCACATTATTCCTGGTTGTCGCCGGCGCCTCGGTGACCAGCAAGGAAGCTGGCCTTTCCGTCCCCGATTGGCCTCTGTCCTACGGCCAAGTGATGCCGGAGATGACGGGTGGCGTCTTTTTCGAGCATGGACATCGCATGGTAGCGACCGCAGTCGGTTTCATGACGATCGTTCTCGCCGTCTGGCTTGCCCGCGTCGAAACCCGCCGCTGGATGAAAATCCTCGGATTTGCCGCGCTCGGCGGAGTGATTTTCCAAGGCCTGCTCGGCGGATTAACTGTGAAACTGCTCCTGCCGCCAGCAGTGAGCGTCTCTCATGCGTGTTTGGCGCAATTATTTTTCTCGACAACGGTAGTAATCGCGGTGTTTACCTCTAAAAACTGGCTGTCCGGACCAGAGATTGTCGAGGATCACGGCTGGCCTTCACTCCGCAGCCTCGCGATCGTTACGCCAGTCATGGTACTCGCACAGATCGCCCTCGGCGCCGCGTTCCGCCACCGAGCCATTGGAGTCCTGCCGCACGTTCTCTTCTCGATGGTCGTGACACTCGCCGTTCTCTTAATCGCGACGTTCGTGATGCATCAATTCCCCGAGCATCGCGCGCTCAGCACCGCCGCCAAAGCTCTTTTAGGCGTCACGTTTCTCCAAGTCATGTTGGGCGTGGCCGCGTATTACACCAGGTTGCAGGCCGCTCAACAGCCACTCGCGATGGTGCTCACCACAGTAGCGCACGTAGCCACCGGCGGATTGACCATGGCTTCGAGCGTCATTCTGTCGATCCAGATTTTGCGTAATGTCCGCGCGCACGGCGCCCTGCACGCGCATCAGGCGGTGACCTCCTAAATGGGCCGCTATCTCGAACTGACGAAGCCCCGCATCACCTGCTTTATTTTGATGAGCACCGCGATCGGCTTCATATGCGGCATGAATGCGGGAGTCTCGTGGACCTGGGTCACGCTGATGCATACCCTCATCGGTACTGCGCTCATCGCGAGCGGCACCGCGGCGCTCAATCAATGGTATGAACGCGAAGCCGATGCGAAAATGAATCGCACGATGGCTCGCCCCATCCCCTCCGGACGCGTCACCGGTCCCCATGCATTGCTGTTCGGTATTTTCCTTTCGGTCGCCGGTTTCCTCGATTTGTGGCTCGGCGCGAATATGCTCACCGCGATGCTCGGATTGTTCACCTTGGCAAGTTATTTGTTCCTTTATACGCCGATGAAGCAGCGCAGTGTGCATTCGACTACCATCGGCGCGATTCCGGGCGCGATGCCGCCGCTGATCGGCTTCGCGGCCGCCAGCGGAACGCTCAACTGGAACGCCTGGATTCTCTACGCGATCCTGTTCCTGTGGCAGTTCCCGCACTTTTACGCCATCGCCTGGATGTACCGGGCCGATTACGCGCGCGCCGGCATCCGCATGCTTCCCGTAGTCGAGCCCGATGGCGAATCGACGTCGCGCAGCATGCTTTATTTCTCGCTCGCTTTGTTGCCGATCAGCGTCCTGCCGCGATTTTTCGCGATGGCGGGAAATTTCTATCTCGCCGGCGCGCTCGCGCTGGGTCTTATTTATGTTTACGCGAGCCTGCGCTCGGTACTCGATTGTTCCGTCACGCACGCCCGACAAGTGCTGCTTTCGAGCGTTCTCTATCTTCCGTTTTTATATGGCCTCCTGGTTCTGGATCGCATTCGGTCTTAGCTTGCTCGCCCTTGCCGGTTGCACCGCCGGACCGGGTCTCCCGTCCTATGGAGTAGTCCCGGATTTTTCGCTCACCGACCAGTCCAACCAGCCATTCCAAAGTGCGAACACGCTGCGCGGGAAAGTCTGGATCGCCGATTTTATCTTTACCAACTGCGCCGGACCCTGCCCGCGCATGAGTGCGCAGATGCGCGGCGTCGCGACCGCGCTTCATGACCTGAAAGACGTTCGCTTCGTCTCCTTCACCGTCGATCCCGCGCGCGACACGCCCGAACTGCTCGCGAAATACGCGCAGCGCTATCAAGCCGAGCCGGGCGTCTGGTATTTTCTGACCGGTCCTCAGGCGGATCTTCACAACCTCGCCAGAAACGTCTTCACGCTGGGCGATGTGAACGGCGATTTACAGCATTCCACGCGCTTCGTGCTGATCGACCGCCAATCCCGCGTGCGCGGTTACTATCTGACCTCTGAAGAAGACGCGATCCCGCGCCTGATCGCCGATGCCAAGCGTGTTTACTAAGGAGCCATGCTGACCGTTCACGATCTCCCTACCTTGAACGCAGTGCTGAACGGCACCGCCGCCGTTCTGCTCGGCATCGGCTACGCGCTGATCCGCAACGGCAAGCGAGAAGCGCACAAACGCGTGATGCTGACGGCATTCTGCACCTCGATCCTGTTCCTGATCTCCTACGTGACCTATCACGCGCAAATCGGATCGAAGCACTACACCGGACCAATCCCCGCAGTCTATTTCACCATTCTGATTTCGCACACGCTCTTAGCCGTCACGGTTCCGGTGCTGGCGATCATGACCCTGCGCCGAGCCGTAAAGGGCGATTTCGCCCGCCACCGCAAACTCGCCAAGTGGACCTGGCCAATCTGGATGTACGTGAGCGTGACCGGTGTAATCGTGTACCTGATGCTCTACCAGTTTTAATGCGCCCGAAAAACTCATTTCCCCATCCGGGTGGGGCGGACCCCCTGGTCCGCGGCCGATCCCCGGATCGGCCTATCCGGTGTCCGCAGGCCTGATTTTATTGCTCAAGAGCGCTATGGTAATCGGCCTGCGCGAACCTGCCACCAGCTCTCAGTCCGGCGCTCCGGCCAGCGTTTTCAAGAGTGCCGCCGCCGTGCTTTTCGCGTACCTTGAGCGGGATTCAGCCTCCTGCAACGCCAATCGACCCGAAAACGTCTACAATTCTAGATGGAGCGTTCCATGCGAATCATTCTCTTCTCCGCGCTCTTGACGACGTCCGTCTTCGCCCAAAACCGTGGCGGTGCCGCGCCAGCGGCCCGGGCGTACAGCGCGCCCCCTGCCGCCTCTCGATCCGTCGCTTCGCGCCCCATCGGTCGGCCTCCTGCTCCGGTCGCGCGTCCTCCCTACGCTCCTCGCCCCTATCAGCCGCGCACAATGATCGTCCCCTATCCGATTTTCGTCGGCGGCGGAGGATACTATTCCGGCTATGCGCCCGCACCCGCCAGCACTTACGTGGATCAACAGCCCGTCGCTTACGTCAATCAGGATTTTCGACCGGACGCCGTCAATCCATCGCTCGTCGACTATTCCAACGTGCCTCTGCCCGAGCCCGATGATAGTGGACTCGCCGACGACCAGCCGACCATCTTCCTGATCGCCTTGACCGATCATACCGTCGTAGCCGCGATCGCCTATTGGGTGGACGGCGACACCCTCAGTTGGATCAGCCGCGACGCCAAGCAGAATCTGATGTCTCTGTCGCTGGTCGACCGCGATTTCTCCAAACAGCTCAACGACGAGCGTCACGTAGAATTCAAACTCCCACCCGTAAAATAACACCAATCTCCCGCCGATCCCTAAACTTCCCGCATCCACTCACCCTCAATCTCCGCAACCCCCGCTACATTCAGCCAACGCGATTTCTCCAAACAGCTCAATAACGAGCGTCCCGTCGAATTCAAACTCCCGCCAGCGAAATAACAATCCTCGGTCTTGTAGGGCGGCCAATTTTGGCGGCAGCCGCCTTTCGAGGCGGCTCTCCGCCCGCTCACCACCCCAATAAAAACTCAATCTCCCGCCGATTCCTAAACTTCCCCCATTCACTCAGCCGAATTGTCCGCAACCCCCGCTAACATACAGCCAACGCGATTTCTCAAAACAGCTCAACGACGAGCGTCACGTAGAATTCAAACTCCCGCCGGCTAAATAGCAATCGGTCTTGTAGGGCGGCCAATTTTGGCGGCAGCCGCCTTTGAAGGCGGCTCTCCGTCCGCTCACCACCTCAATAAAAACTCAATCTCCCGCCGATTCCTAAACTTCCCGCATTCACTCACCCTCAATCTCCGCATCCCGGTCTAACATACAGTCAAGAAGCCGGGGTTTCCCAATGGACGCCCGGATCGCGACCCGCAAAAAGTCTTCGAAGCTCTAAGCGGACTCGCCGGAGCATTGGGGGAGAGCCGCTGTCTCATCAGCGGCCCAGCCGTGAGGGTAAAAACACGGATCGGGCGCCCACCCCGGCGGGTCGTTGTAAAAGACGACTCGTCGGGATAAAAGGATAAAAGGAGCGGGGCAGTCGAAAGGCTGCCCGAACTCTGATTCTTCAGTGCAACAGCCGCAGTGCGTGAATTTGCGAACTATTCGCCGCCGCACGCGTAGTATACAGGCATGGACCGCCTTTTCCAGGATCTTATTGTCTCCTTCCGCCGTCTGCGCAGCAGCCCCGGATTCACCATCGCCGCGATTCTGACGCTGGCTCTTGGCATTGGCGCGAACACCACGATTTTTTCGCTCGTGAACGCCGTCGTCTTCCGGCCCTTCGGCGTCGAACATCAGAAGGAACTGGTGTTCTTCAACATGCATACCGCCAAGGCCGAGTTTCCGGCGGTTTCTTATCCCGATTACAAGGATTATCGCGACCGCAATACCGTTCTCAGCGGCCTCGCGATGTACCGTATCGTCCCGATGAACATGAGCCGAGGCGGCGGCGAAAATTCCCGTCTCTGGGGCTATCTGGTTACCGGAAATTACTTCGGCTTGCTCGGCGTCAACGCCGTCCGCGGACGCGTAATCAATCCCGAGGACGACGTTAAACGCGGCGGTCACCCTCTCGCCGTCATCACCTATAACTGCTGGCAGCGCCGGTTCGCTTCAGACCCCGACATCGCCGGGAAAAAAGTAAAAGTGAATGGCCTCGACTTCACGATCCTAGGCGTGACGCCTCCGTCATTCGTGGGCACCGAGTTGATCTTCACTCCTGAAATCTTCGTTCCCATCGCGATGTCGAAGCAGCTCGAGGGCTACGATTGGCTCGACGAGCGCCGCGATTCCAATGGATTCGTCATGGGCCGCCTCAAACCCGGAGTTTCGATGCGGAGCGCATCGGCGCAAATCAACTCGGTTACCGCCCAGCTTGGCCGCGAATATCCGGACGCCGACGCGGGCGTCTCCATCGTGCTCTCGCCGCCGGGAATGGCCGGCACTTACCTGCGCGGTGCCATCACCGGATTCTCCGCCGTACTCATGGTCGTCGCCGGCATGGTGCTGTTGATCGCCTGCGTCAATCTTGCCAGCCTGCTGCTGGCCCGCGCCGCCGACCGCAGAAAGGATACGGCGATTCGTCTCGCCTTAGGCGCCAGCCGCAGTAATTTGATCCGCCAGCTTCTCACTGAAAGTATGGTGCTCTCGATCGCGGGCGGCACGGCCGGTATTCTGCTCGCGTTCTGGCTCACCGATCTGGTCAACGCCTGGAGTCCGCCCATCGATGTTCCTGTGATTCCTCATGTCGTGATGGATATCCGCGTCCTGCTGTTTGCCGCCGCCGTTTCGCTCTCGACGGGCCTGCTGTTCGGACTCGTTCCCGCGCTTCAATCCACTCGCGCGAGCCTGGCCGGAGCCATGCGGAACGACGCGCCTTCCGATAAACTCCGCCGCGTGAACCTGCGCGATCTTCTCGTCACCAGCCAGGTGGCGCTCTCGGTGGTGCTGCTGATCGGCAGCGTGCTGGTCGTGCGCAGTTTGCAGCACGCCCTCAGCTTGCGTCTTGGATTCGAGCCCAGCCACGCCGCCGTCGTCTCCTACGATCTCGGCCTGCAAGGTTACGACGAAACGCGCGTCCGCGAATTTCAGCGCCGCCTGCTCGATAAGGTCCGTTCGATGCCCGGAATCGAGGCCGCGGGATTGGTCGACGGCCTGCCTCTCACTCTGAACATCTCCAACAGCACAATCTTTCTCGAAGGGAAGCCAGAGCCTCGTGCGGGAGACGCCGCCTTGGCGAACATGTACACCATTACTCCCGGCTACATCCGCGCCATGCAGACGCGGCTGATCGCCGGCCGCGATCTGGACCAGCGCGACGGCGTGAAAGACGCGCCGCTCGCCGTGCTCGTCAATGAGGCGTTCGCCCGGCAACTCCTTCCCGGCGAAGATCCCGTCGGCAAGCGTTTCCGCCACGGCACCACCGGAAAATGGCGGCAGATCGTCGGCGTGGTCGAGGACGGAAAATACCGTTCTCTGGGCGAAACGCCGTCGCCCACTGTGTTCCAGGACATGAATCAGAGCTGGCGCAGCAATAATACGCTCGTTGCGCGCTCGCCCATGCCCGAAGCGGAAACCGTCCGCCAGTTGCGGCGCGCCGTCGCCGAGCTCGACCCGTCGCTCACCATCTACGACGCCGGCAGCCTGACCAGTGAACTCGCACTGGCTTTGTTCCCGGCCAGGCTAGTGGCAGTCGTACTCGCGAGTTTCGGATTGCTAGCCGTAGTGCTGGCCGCGACCGGCGTCTACGGAATCATGGCCTACGCAGTGTCCCGCAGAACCCGCGAAATCGGCATCCGCATGGCGCTGGGAGCAGCCCCCGCGCAAGTCCTGCGCGTGGTGTTGAGCCGGACAGCCGTGCTCGTAGGATTGGGCACATCAATCGGCTTGGCGATCTCACTCGCCGCCGGAAAATTCTTCGGCCAGATCCTCTACGGCGTCAGCGCGCGCGACCCACTAACGTACGCTTGCGCAATCTCGCTAATGGCACTCGTTGCATTTGTGGCGTGCTGGGTACCAGCGCGCCGCGCAATAAATGTGGACCCGCTGACGGCACTCCGCACGGAGTGAGATAATTCGGTCCATGACCCACGACCTGGTAACGACAGCCTTCACCTTCGACGGCTATAAAATCACGCGCAATCTAGGAATGGTGCGCGGCATTATCGTGCGCTCGCGTTCCATCTTCGGCACCATCGGCGCAGGCTTCCAAACCATAGTAGGCGGCAACATCACATTGCTTTCGCAGCTCTGCGAAAAAACCAGAGGCGACGCCTACGAACTAATGATCCAGCACGCCACGGAGATGGGAGCCAACGCCATAATCGGCTGCCGGTATGATGCGACGGAAGTAATGCAAGGCGTGACGGAAGTGCTGTGCTACGGGACTGCGGTCGTGGTCGAGAAGATCGTGTAAAGCCGCCAGTTAACCTGTCGAGATGGCTAATATCATCCAGGCAACGCAGGGCATCATGGGTTTGTTTCGGCCGCACTTTGCGGATTGTTCAACGCTCGACGAGCTGTATGCCTTGAGCCGGGATCACGCCCGTTGGCCTAAGGCGCATGATCTTTTATCGCGTATCAGGAAAAAGGTGTTGGCTGCCGAGCAGGCCGGCGACGGGCTGCTGCAAATGCAGTACGGTTTCGAAGAAGTGTGTGCGAAGACCTTCTACAACATGAGCGGATCGCCGGCGCCCTTCGATGCTCACGTTCCCTTTTTGATCATTCCGATCGCCATCGACTTGACACGCCGATTGAAGCTCAGTGACTCGCAGATCGTGAACATACTCATGTCGTGAACGCGAATGAGCTACTTGAGCTTATCTTCTCTTCTGTGGGGCAGGTTGGCAACCTGCAGCGGGTTGGTAACCCGCTTGGGCGCGTCGAAACAGAAGGGCGCCGGTTGCCAACCGGCGCGCAGGATGCCATCCTGCCCACAAGCCAGCGGCGCAGACAATCTGGTTACTGGCTGCTGGCTACTTAGCTTTTAGCCACTTCTTCCTTCTTGAGCTTCTCCCGCTGCTCCTTCAGAATCGCCTTGCGGCTCAGCTTGATTTTGTTGCCTTCCAGGCCCAGAACCTTTACCAGGATCTGATCCCCTTCGTTCAACTCATCACGCACCTGCTTGATGCGGCTCTCTGAAATTTCGGAGATGTGCAGCAGCCCGTCGGTGCCGGGGAAAATCTCGACGAATGCGCCGAAATCGACAATGCGAACCACTTTGCCCAGGTACGTCTTGCCCACTTCCGCCACCGCGCAAATATCGGTGACCATCTGGATCGCACGATCCGCCGCCGCGCCGTCGGAGGAGTAAATCTTCACGCTGCCATCGTCCTCGACGTCGATCTTGCA
>PNAJ01000084.1 GCA_003170295.1 Bryobacterales bacterium
ATCCTTCTCATTATCGGTAGCTTGCCGAAAACGCTTGCTTAAGGGATAACTTCCGAGTTGCCGACCACTCGGGAGTAATCGGGCCAACTCATTTCCAATGAGCCGGTTATCTGAGATTTTTTGTTACTTGCCAGCCGGGGTGCGTTGGCGCAGGTATCCTAAACGATCCCGAAGGACTGCTTCGGCCTCCGCTGCCAACTCGCTCACAATCTCCCCGGCCGGCCTCACGTCGCCGATCAGACCTGCCCCTTGGCCCGCGTACAGAGCCATCGCCTCCGCTAGCCCCATCAACACTTGGCGAGTCGGTGCGTCGCTGCTGTAGCGGGGAACCTTGCCACCGTCGGCGAGTGTTGCGATGCACTCGTCTTCCGCCGGACGCGCACCGCGATTGGGCTGGCCTGCATCCATCCAGGTGCGATAAGTGCTGTTCTTTAGGGCTCGATGCGGCGCATTTCTCCAGCCTCGATCAAAAAGGTTTTCAAGATATGCGGTACCGGTTTCCGATGCTGCGGCGATGGCAGCTTGATAGTCTGGGTGAGCATTCGCCTCACGGCTCATCACAAAACGCGTGCCGAGCATGGCACCGGCGGCGCCCAGACACAGCGCGGCGGCAATGCCGCGTCCGTCGGCGATGCCACCTGCGGCAACCACGGGCGTACCGGCCACCGCGTCCACTACGCAGGGGACCAGTGCCATGATGCCGACTTCGCCGCACACGTGGCCCCCCGCTTCCATTCCCTGCGCGACAACGATGTCGGCGCCCGCATCTACCGCGCTTCTCCCTTGGCTTGCGCTCCCGACAGCGTGAAGAACTAGACCACCCGCCGTATGCACCCGCGGAATGAATCGCGCCGGATCGCCCCAAAAGAAACTGACGATCCGAACTCCTTCGTCAAGGCAGATATCGAGCCGCTCTTCAATATCGAACGGCAGGACCAGATTCACCCCAAACGGGCGGCTCGTCAGAGATCGGGTTTCACGGAGCAGGTTCCGGAGCGCATCGGGTTTTCGCCAAGTGACGGAAAGCAGGCCGAGCCCTCCAGCGTTCGAGACTGCCGCGACCAGCGCAGGAGTGGAAAGGCCTCCAATGGGCGCCTGCAAGATCGGGTATCGGATGTTGAGGAGTTCACACAACGCAGTGTGAATGGGCATGGTTTAATTACACCAGAGTCAATTACAGCAGACGGTAGGGCGCTCCGCCAGGTCGCAGCCGCTTCCAGATTGCCGGCCCAATCACAAAGCATGGTTCGCCGCTTTTCCGCTAAGGAGAATCATCAAGCGGACGCCGGTCACATTCCGTCTCAGTTGAAGCGATTCGCGATCCGGCGAAAAACGCCGCTGACTACGCGATCGCACCGCGACAAATGAAACGGAAAAACCCGCGCCATCGCGCTTCCCCCGAGACGATGCCAAGATGTTGGCTATGATACACCCGTCCGTGTCCCATGACGAACACTAACGGGACCCACTGGGTAACATGAATGCCGCTATGAAAGTCAACGTCCCCGACGAAAATGTGCCTCTGATTATCAAAGGGCCGGAGCACTAGTACGCTTACACGCGGGCAGCGCAGCGCAACGATTCCTGATACCACCTTAGTTGCTCATTGGTTTCAAAAGGCAGCAACGACCGAAGGCGCGACTTTCTGCAAAGACGAGTGGCGGAGAATGGAACCGTAACGCCTCTAGTTGCCGTTAATGACCGACAACGGTCTTCAGATTGCCAGCTCCCTCAAATTCCACAAACTTGGGAGGGTTGAGTGCGGAGGTGTACCGATAACTCAACATTCCCTCAAGACTTCGATAAGCACGCAGATCACGAACACAATTGCCAACCAAATCCCCTTTCGCTTGGTCGCCTTTAACGAGTCTTCGATAGAGCGAATTTCCTCCATCTTCAGCAACGACGCTCCGCAATTTGTGCAAAACTTACCGGCGCATTCGTGACTACAGTTCATGCACCTCATTGGGAGATAGGATACGCGACAGGTGGATCGATTGCAATCGTTGGTAGCGAACCTTTACGGGCCCGGCACCCGCAAAGAGTACCTTTGAGGGCGGCATCCTCAAAGGCTTGTTCGAGGTGCAGGTGGATAGCACCAACCGCCGCAACCATTACGTGGCGACGCCCGATGGCCATTGCTTTCTCCTTGAGGTTCGTGTTCGCGAGACTGGTGCTTAGGCCCCCCTGGGCTCACCGCACACTGGTTCCTACTGGAGCTCTTGGTCCGCTCCGCTCGCCGGCACAGGGCCAACGTTTTGGCGGATCACGCCGGACTGGTCCGTGTAGAAGGTGCGTACTCCCGTCTTGCCGTAAGTGATCGGGAGTACTTGAAGTAGATATCCGCTGGGATCACCTTGCAAGGCAAACCGGTATCCTCCCTTGACGCCCGACGCCAAGTCAGCTGGAATCAGATCCGCTCCAGAGGGACCAGACCTACCGCCAGCTGGCGGGCCGAGTTCGACCAATGAGGCGGCATATCGCTGGAATTGCGAGAAATACTGCGCCTGAGCCATCTGAATAATTTGAATCTGTTGGACGGCGTTCACCTCCGCCACCTGCCTCACGGCGCGCTGCATCTTGGGAACGGCAATCCCTCCGATCGTGAAGACGATTATGCCTGCGCCCACAACCATGAAGGCAGCCACAATCAACAGTGCGATGATCAGTGGATTTCGCCGCGGCCGTTGCGCCGTCGCGCCTAGTGGGCCTACCCGAGACCCGCACTTCGCGCAGAAAGCCACGTTCTCCGCAATCTGGTTTCCGCAGCAAGAACAAAACATAAAGTCGACGGGCCCATCGGTGCTGCCCTCGTGTCGTAATTCCGATTTCAGTTTTCGAGACCTCCCATTGTACTCCCGACGAGCTTCCTACCCGAAGGGATTTCTTTCGAGTTGGCGTTAACTTCCCCGATTGATATGGCTCCGCAACCAGCTGGCGACGTAAATTCGAAGCGGCTAAGGAGCCGATGCAATGGCTGAAGCCCGAACTCCCGAGCGGTGGCCATTCGGAGTTGACTGGGATAACGTTCGCGGAATGCAGACGTTAATGAGAAGGATTCTATCGGTA
>PNAJ01000079.1:0-5606 GCA_003170295.1 Bryobacterales bacterium
TCGTCCCTACCGCGACAGCCAACACCTTCAAACACTTACAGCCCTCAGTTTTCCCGAATGCGCACTTGATTAGCGCGACTGTGGGGACTTCTGTGGGGATGCTGTTTCACAATAGAGCGCAACCGTGGCTTCTCACGCGCAGTAGCCGTCGGCGCCGACCACACTGTTTTTCGGTCGGGACAACTCGAACAGTGGGGACAAGCCTGACGCGCGCTGCGGCCTTCCACTTCACCAGCGCCACCTACAAACAGCTCGAAGCTTATTGTGCCGCCCTAACGCGGCACCGGATTCGGAGGAAGAGCCGGAGGCGCTGGCGGCGC
The DNA here is from genome assembly GCA_003170295.1 of Bryobacterales bacterium. Lineage (GTDB taxonomy): Bacteria > Acidobacteriota > Terriglobia > Bryobacterales > Bryobacteraceae > Palsa-187. Next base: position 321 of record PNAJ01000079.1, read on the forward strand.
GCGCCGAAGCAAGGGAAGCGTGGATCCATCGTGCTTCGGCAATGCGGCTGGTGGATTCGGAAGCATAATCTTCCACCGGCGGCGCAACTCGTTCCCGTACGCAGTGCCCTCTAGATCGAAGGCTGGGCCTCCGCCGGCGGTGAGCGTATCGCGCGCACCAAGGAAAAGGTAAGCGTCAGCGGCCTGTTCCCACGTCCCTGATTGAGTCCCGTTGCTTCCCCTGGCTGGATAACCGATTAGGGACGCGTCCGTCCACCGCGGCAATGCACCGACCCACGTTCCCTTCATCTCCACAATCCACGGTGCGTGCGGGCCATCGGCTGCAGTGAAGCGACGATCCACTTCATCAAAACCATGCACTACATCGCTGCCTACGATGATCACGTAGGGCTTCACAAAGGCGCTGATCATTTGCTGCTCGACGAGCCCCGGCTTCGCATCCCGGCGCAGGAAGTGTCCGGCGCCCATCACCAGCAGCGCTTTGCGCCGCTTGGCAAGCACCTCGTAGCGAACCACGCTGGCATAATGCTCGTCACGGAACGGCAGGAACGGAGCAATGTCTTCGCGCGTCTGCACTTGCCCCCAGTCGATCGGAGGATCACCAGCCAGCACGCGCAGTTTTCGTTCGGGCGGCAATTTGCGGTTGATCTCTCGCACTGCCGTGAACAGCCCATGGTAAGGCTCCGCGGCGATGCCGCCGGGCGTGCCGACGGCGTCCTGCCAGACGGCCGCCAATCTCTCGGTGGGCACATCATCGCCATTGATGTAGCGATCCAGCACCGCCTGGTGTACGGCATTGCCCATCTCGACGACGATGTCGTTGACGCGTTCTGCAAACGCGGGCGAGTTGGCAAGTTGCTTGAGAAGCTGGTCGAACTGGATCGATCCATGAATCTCACCCAGCATCACGATTCGATGCTGATCGAACAGGCGCACGATTTCCGGCACAGCTTCCTTCGCTTGGGACGCAACTGGCGCCTGCGCAGATGCGATACCGCTGGCCAGAGCCACGATCAGTGTTGTTAGGGCCCGCATACCAGTCTTAGAAGCCGCCAGGCGCCGGGAAGTTCCCCGTGTTTGCGTGTAAACATCTCTCCGCCAAGGTGTTTGGCGTGTGAAGGCCAAGTCTGCCACCGTCCACGCCTGACCATTCCCAAGTTGTTTCCAGCCACTCCACCAGGACCGCGCTGTTTTTCGGTCGGGACAACTCGGGACAGTCGGGACAAGCCCGTGGATGTTGCGTTTGAAGCGTCCCGACCCCGCGTGCGCGACTCGGGACAGGTCGGGACAAACTGAAAAGCGCTCCGGCGTCGTCGTCGAGTCGTTAGCGTGCATTTTCGAGTTACACCTTTGCAATACCGATGACAAAAGTGACAAAACCCCAGCGCCTGACTGAAGCTCGATCACGCAGAATAGGCACCTACGAGGGCCGCGTCCTGCGAACCGGCCATCACCAGCGCGTTCGGCGATCCCTTCTTTCTAGTCATGGTGATCATTCCTTAGCAACAGATAACAGCCTGTAATTGCAGTACTTTACAAGCAACTTAGGCGCTCGTATAATCGGTCATGTCAACAGAAGCCGCGAATCGGCTCGCAGCCTCTCCGACGCGTTCAGATGGCGACATTCAGAGTAGCGTCGTGTTCGTTCCAGCCGTGACTACGTCCGGCGAAGGAGGCAACGATGCTGCGCAGTATTAGGCGGAGGCTCTCCCGCGTCGAGGAGTTTCTTCCCATTCCCATTACCGCCGAACGATTCTATGCCCGGGCTCAGCAACACGCCAGGCGGACCGGCGGAAGCGTCGGGTCCGCGATCGAAACTCTGGCCAAGAATCTCAGTGACAGCGACCTCGATTCCATTTCGGCCGAATTTGAGCAGATCGCGTTCGGATCGGATACGACGGCCCGTGATGCCGCCAAACGTGAGGTGCTCGCCGCAGCAGGTTATGCAGTCTGGAGTCCGCCTGATGAGGAATCGATGGAGAAGCATGGTGACGAGGTCCGCTGTCGGGCGTCGGCGCTCCAGTCTGGAATTCGGCCCACATGTGAGGTGGGTAACTGATGGCAACTAAACCGATCGCGAACCTTCAGCGGATGGCCAAGCACATCGAGATGTGGTTGGTCGAGAAGCTGATCCCCTGGGCGCGGAATCCGCGCACGCACTCGGACGCTCAGGTTGCTCAGATCGCCGCCAGCATCGCGGAGTTCGGCTTTAACTCCCCGATACTGGTTGACTCCAAGGCAGGCATACTAGCGGGTCATGGCCGTTTGCTCGCCGCGCGCAAGCTGGGGTTGACAGAAGTCCCGGTCATCGTGCTGGATCATTTGACCGAGGCGCAGAAGCGCGCGTACATCATAGCCGACAATAAGCTCGCAGAAAACGCCGAGTGGAATGACGAGATGCTTCGTATCGAGATCGAGGCGCTTCAGGATGAAAACTTCGACGTGAGCCTGCTCGGCTTCGAGGATGTGGAATTGGCGCAGCTTCTCGCGGCGCAGGATGCCTCCGTGGGATTGACCGATGAGGACGCGATACCGGAGTTGCCGCAGACGCCAACAAGCAGAACCGGCGACCTCTGGGTTTTAGGCGACCATAAACTCCTGGTGGGTGACGCGACCAATCATGGCGACGTTGTGCGACTGATGGCCGGCGAAGTCGCGGACCTCATTTTCACCGATCCACCTTACAATGTCGACTACGAAGGCTACACCGAGCAGAAATTGAAGATCAAAGGCGATCGGATGTCCGATGCCGATTTCAAACAGTTCCTCGAAGGTGCCTTTCGCGGCTTACGGGCTGCAATGAAGCCCGGTGCCTCGCTGTACCTTTGCCACTCGTCTTCGTGGCAACGCGAATTTCAGAACGCGCTCGAAGCTGCCGGCTTCGCGGTGCGGTGTCAGATCATCTGGGCGAAGAACACATTTGCGTGGGGATTCGGCCGCTACAAATTTCGGCATGAGCCCCTGTTCTACTGTCACGTCGCCGGCCAAAAGGATCCCTGGTACGGAGACAAAACTCAATCGACGTTGTGGGAAGAAAAGAAGCCCTCGGCGAATAGGATTCATCCAACGGCAAAGCCGGTGGAGTTGATCGAGCGCGCACTACTGAACAGCAGCAAGACGGGAGACGTGGTCGCGGATCTATTCGGCGGCTCAGGCTCCACGCTTATCGCTTGCGAGCGCCGCGGGCGCCGCGCGCGCCTGATGGAGATCGACCCGAAATATGCGGATTGCATTGCTCGGCGATTTCAAGAGTACTCGGGGAAAAATGCGGTGCTGGAGGCCGAGGGCCGGACGTTCGAGGCGATCGCTCTGGAGCGCCGAGAGGAATCGGGATGCTGAAGGTTCAGCGCAGAATCGAGAAATTGGAGAATGCGCTCGGCCTTTCGGATCGCCTCTTGTGCGTCGAGACCACTGTTCACTTCGTCGATGCGGACGGTGTGGTGACAAGCATGCTCCGGCTGACGAAAGAGGGCCAGGAGTGGATAGACGACCCGGCGGAGATAGCAAGGGCAGAATGAGGCAGCAGAAACGAAAAACGCCACCAGGCAGGAGCCCGGCGGCGCGTTACGAACGGCGATGCGGATTAGGCTTTAACGGAATAGCTGCGCTCTCCGTCCTCGCCCTTCGTGGAGGTGACCGTGAGGCCCATTTTCTTGCCGACCGTCCCCGACAGAAACCCGCGCAGGGAATGCGGCTGCCAGCCGGTCGCTTTGAGCAGGTCCTTGGCGCTGGCTCCGCCCGGCCGCTTCAGCATTTCGAGGATCGTCGCGGTTTTGCTGCCCTCGCGGGCTTCGTTTCGTGCGCTCCTAGGCGCTTTCTTCTTCGGGGACGCCTTCTTCCCCGACTTACCCTTGGCGGGCGCAACGTTGGCGCGACGTGCGCCAGCGGTGGCCTTTTTCGGGACCTTCGGCTCGGTGGTCGCGGCGGCGGGCGCCGTTTCCGTCTTTTCTGCAATCGATTTCATATTTTCTCCTTGGGCGGTGATTACCGCGTGACAACATCGATCACTCTGAAGGCATCAGAAAGCAAGCAAAATCGGTTTTGGCGAACGCTTGGCGATCCGCAGATGAGCGCAGGTGAGCGCAGATGAGCGGTCACGGTGAGAAATTTGGCCGGAAGAGGGAGGCCGCAGTTGCTGCCCTCCTAACGCAACGCACGGCTGAGGATGCGGCTCGCTCAATCGGAATCGGGCCGGCAACTCTCCGACGGTGGCAGAAGGAACCGGAGTTTGACGCCGCCTTTCGAGCCGCGAAGCTAACCGCTTACAGGCAGACAATCGCGCGGATGCACCAGTTGTCCGGGACCGCGGTTTCAACTCTGGGCAAAGTTATGCTGGACCCGACGACACCCCCAGCGACCAAGGTTCGAGCGGCAGACAGCATATTGAATCACACTGCCAAGGCGATCGAGATTGAAGAAATTGACGCACGCGTGAAAGCGCTGGAGGATGCCACCGACGCCAAGACGGGCGGGAGACGCCAATGATCGGATTCCCATGAAACCGATCCTCAGACGGCTTCAACAGCTTGAGCGGCAGCGCTCGGAGCTGGTTGCGGCGGACCATTCATCTGGGGCACGCGAGAGGATACTGGCGGCAATCAACCGGATGGCAGACCCGCGGCGGGGAGATCCCGATTGGGAGTCGAGGCCGCAGCCGACCGTTGAGGATCTCCAGCGGCGAATTAGGGACGCGGTTTCTGGTTCGGCGCAGTCTTGAGGAGGATGGTAAACACGCTTGTGAAAACAACCTTCAGACGGCGTGAGCAACTTGAGCGTCGGCACTCGGCCTCGGTCGTGGCGACCGATACGTCGGGCGCGAAGGCGAGTTTGCTTGCAATAACGGCCAGGGTGCGGGAAGCGGTGTCTCGTTACCAGAGCGAGGCAGCCGAATGATCAGCAGAACTCGTGCTCGGCGCTTGGAGCGCCTTGAAGCGCGTCTGAGGCCGGATGCCCCACTGGTGCTGAAGATTCTCGTCACGCGGATAGGCGGACCGGACAAGATCATCGAACTGGTCCTAAACAAGCCTAACGGCTGGCGGCGAGGATTCTGGGATCGAGACAGAGAAGGTTTTGGATGATCGCGAGAAACATCACTCGGAGGCTGGAACGGCTCGAAGAGGCAACAGAGCCGGCGGGCGAGCGCAAGGCGTGGCAGATCGTTACGATCGATTCTGATGGAAACAGAGAGCACGGTCCTGGTTATCAATTCCAGCCCTTGCCCCTAGGCGGGTTTCGTCCCAGCCTTGGCCGACACAAGAGTCGTGGACGATAATGAGAAGGATTCTA
>PNAJ01000079.1:5772-6127 GCA_003170295.1 Bryobacterales bacterium
CCCGCGTCGCCCAAATCCGAGCTGTGTACGAGTGGCCCGTCACTCGCCCGTAGTCACCGGGAAACGCTGCGCGACTACCCGCGGGGTAAGGCAAGACTTGGGCGCCGCGCGGTTATCAATCAACGCATAGCCGACAACCCGGCAAGATGGCACGTGGGCCGGACCGGTCAGGCAGGAAACATCCCCGCGCTTCTGCAACAGAGTCTTGCAACAAGGCCAACGCCAGCAACGGTGCTGCGGTCGGCCCATTCTCCCTTCATTTTTGCGACTGACATTTGCAACGCGCCGAGCCCAATGTTTACAGGCTCTTCCGCAATGACGCAAAACTTACACCTTTCTGGGACGGTACGGGAGA
>PNAJ01000044.1 GCA_003170295.1 Bryobacterales bacterium
GGCTGCGCTACGCCCCGACATGAGTGGATTCGGAATCAATCAGGCCTTACAGGAGCGAGTTCACAAAGGACCGAAAATGCATCTGCCTCGCGCAACTGGTTCTTCAATCCACCTTCCTCAATCGTAACATTCTCATCCCCTTATTATTCGGAACGCCGACGGCTTGAAACCACAGAGTACTACTGCGTCGCCAGCGTTGCATTGCTCGCCGTGCTCGCGCCACCGATCTTTACCACTACGGGCGTTGAAAGGCTTGGACTGATGCTCGCCGGAATTGTCACGTTAATCTGCATGACCCCCGCCACCAGTGCTGGAGCGGCCCCCGAGTATTGCACCGTTGCATTTACTCCTCCAATGGTCACCGAAACAGGCAGCACGGGCTTCGGCAGAATCGCCCCAGCCACTTTTCCATCGAAGCCCGGAGGATTGGTTTGCCCTTCGCCGGTCAGATAAAGCGTCACGATCGATCCGCGCGGCGCCGGCGTCGACAATCCGTTAAGGGTTCCGTCTTGATTCAAAATCGACGCTTGCCCGGAGCCTTGCTGATTCGCGGTGAACAAACCTGGCGCCGACGGGACCACCGGGACCGCAAAGCTCGCCGACCGGTTTCCCAGATACTCGACCTGCACGTTGACCGTAGTCAGATTGGCGGCGAAGTATGGCACCATAGCGCTGCACTGCGAGCCAGCGCTCGAAATCATCGCCGATGGAATCCCATCAAAGAGGACCCGTAATCCTGAAAGCGAGTTGCTCACCAGTCCATTGCTATCGAGCGTCAGGTATTGCGGCGTCGATGAGCCGAGGCCGGTGCCGAAGATCGTGACCATTTCACCCGGAGCCACACCCGAAATGTACGACGCCGCATTCAGCACCGCGTTCACCACGGGTTTCGGCACGGGGAATACGCTGGACGCGGCGGGAATCTCAAACAGAGTCATGGAATACGCGGGAAACGTGGCTGCAATGGCCTGCGCCGAGATGGTGGCGTCCGGCTGCGCCACGATCGCATTCAGATTCGCTCCGCTATATCGATACACATGCACCGTTCCGGCACCCTGAAAATTCGCGAGACTGACGGAGCTCGTAAGGTCACTCGTGGTCTTATTGATCACGATCGCGATCAGACTCTGGTCCGACCGCTGCGCCGCGAAAATGGAAAGCTGGTCTGGATCCGTCGTCGTGGCCGCGACGCTCGTCTCCCCGAACGAACTGCCTTTGCCATCGTAGTTGGTGTAGATTTCAAATGCGAAAACTCCCGGCTGGCCCGCGGTGGGAGGACCCCAGATCGTCGCCAGATCCAGACCTTCGCGCCCGAAAATCCCCAGAATATCGGCCTGCGCCAGCGCACCCGTGATGTCGTCCAGCGCGCCCCAGTTGTATTCGGTGACGGCGGTCTTGGTCCCTGGATAGTTGTTGTTGACCCAATCTTTCAAGCGAGGAATCAGGCGGATCGGCGTAGTCGCGTCGACGTCCGCAACGATGTAGTTCGGATCCCAAAATGCCCGCGTCGAAGTCAGCCTGAGTTGATTCGTCGCTGCGGCGCCTGCTTTGCCGAACGAGATGTTGTTCGGCGCAATATAACCATGCACGTCCAGATAATCGAGCAGCCTTTGCCCGTGCTGCATCTCATAGCTGCGCATCTGCTGCAGATACCAGTCTAGCCACGCGACGCCTCCGTGCGCATTCCGATCCACCGGATTGTCGTTATAAAGGTAAGGCTTGGTGGCCCAGCCATGCACGAAATCGGTGGCGGAATAGAAGTAACTATCCCAGCCCGATGGAATCGGTCCACTGATCATCGCCGTTGGGTCCGCCGCCTTGATCATCTGCGCGAACTTCGTGCCCAGCGACAACACTTCATCGTAAGTGGCAGGGTTCGGATGAACGTCGTGATGCACGGCCATCCACCACTCCGGCTCGTTATCGAGACTCCAAATCTGCACGCCTCCCTGATTCGGCCCGAACGTCGCGATCAAATGCGCGATCCACGGCGCATAGAACGTCTCGTCCACTTCCACGCTGGTATCGTGCGGATCGGCATTAGTCAACCACTGTTTGTTCAACTGCCCATTGCCACAATCTTTCGAATACGGATCGACCGCATCTTGTTTCCCGTACTTCGCGACGCTGTAGCTGCACGTATGGTCGCGGCTCTTAGTGGTCCAGCCAAGGATCGGCATCGTGCCCAGCGTCTTGGCGTGGGTCAGATGATTCCCTGCGACCAAAGTGTCGAAATACGTACCGCTGGCAGCGGCATACGGAAAATTTTCGAAATAGTAATCGCTGCCGCTGTTGTAATTGTCGAACACCCAGTTATAGCGAGTAGTCGCGTCGCCTCCGAATCGCCGCACGCCGATCCGCATCGTCGCGGAAAGAGACTGGTCACCGGCCGAAAAATCGTTGATCCCATAAATATCAGGGCTAATGGAATGCCTGTTCGCCGCTGCGTCAATCGCAAGTTGTGCACTAGCCTGCGCCGCCAGAATCAAACTCACGAAAAGCAATCTCATCAGTTTCACAGTAACGCATCTCCCCGCTTCGACACTCGTGCGCCCATTAGCCGCACCGATAGCAATGAAAACACCGGTCTCTGGTGGGGCAGGCGGTTTCGCCTGCCGACTGAACACGCGAATTTAGTGCCCGGAAACGCGACGGTTAAACGCCAGTGTGGCGTTTAACCAACGCCGGGCCGCCAAAGGCGTTTCGATGCGCGAGTCTAAGAAAACACATCACTTACTCCCCAGTCTGCGAAAAACTCCTCGCGTTAGATTCGCGTTATTTTAACGCGGGGCAAGGACAGGCCGGGCCTTTCCTACTTCACTCAGGATAAATGGGGGGAGTAGAGAACGACGGCGATGGAAGAGGCTATCGTTTTGATTTGATGGTTGGTTAGCGACTCGATATTTAGGCTACTGTTTCCATGGCGGTTTCTCTGCAGATTTAGCGAACCCATGCTTCGCATGGCGCGATTTTGGGCTACATCCGGTCCGCAATGCTGTCAGCATGCGGACAGACCACAGGGAGCGGTCAAACCCTCTGTTTTCGAGAGTGTCGACGCCCGAGCACGTTCTCGACATTCCCCTTTTCGAGAGCAGCTATACTCACATAGGAAATGTTCAGATGGATTCTCGTCGGCTGGATGTTCGTCATTTCCGCGATCGCTTATCTGGATCGCGTCAATCTCTCGATCGCCGGCCGCGCGATTGAAGAGGAATTTCACTTCTCCGATATCCAGCTCGGCTACATCCTGAGCGCCTTCGTGCTCGGCTATGCCCTGTTCCAAGCTCCCGGCGGACGCATTGCCGACCGTTTCGGACCCCGCCTGGTTCTCTCGCTCGGTGTCGTGTGGTGGGCCGTGTTTACTGTACTCATCACCTTGCTCTCCATTCAATTGACCGCGCTGCTGACCACTCTGATCGCGATCCGGTTCGCGCTCGGCATCGGGGAAGCCGTTGTTTACCCATCTTCAAACTGTGTCGTTTCCGCGTGGATTCCATCGACCGAGCGCGGCATCGCCAACGGCATCATTTTCGCCGGTGTCGGATTCGGCGCCGGAGTCACGCCGCGTCTCATCGTCTATTTCCTCGAACACGGCGGCTGGCGCGCGTCCTTCTGGGCCAGCGCGACCATCGGACTCGCCGCGGGCGCAATCTGGTTTTTCCTCGCGCGCGACCGTCCCCGCCAGCATCCCTGGGTTTCGCCACAGGAGCTCGCGTACATCGAAGCGGGGCTGCCGCGCGAAGATCCGAAACTCGGACCGGCAAAGCTCAAGTGGCGCGTGATCTTCTCCAATCGCGACGTCCTAGCCGTTGGCTTCAGTTACTTCTGCTTCGGCTATACGGCATATATTTTTCTCAGTTGGTTTTTCATCTACCTGAACAAAGTCCGCGGCCTCGATCTCAAATCGAGCTCGTACTACAGCATGCTCCCTTTCCTTGCGATGGCCCTCGGCTCCACTCTCGGGGGTTGGCTGAGCGACGCCATCACGAAAAAACACGGCAAGAAAATCGGCCGCTGCCGCCTCGCTTCGATCGCCGTTGCATTCGCCGCGCTTTTCGTCGCGCTGGGCACGCAAGTCGAAAGCGCTCGCGTCGCGAGCTTCGTCCTGGCCGCCGGCGCGGGCACGCTCTACATTGCGCAAAGCTCGTTTTGGTCCGTCAGTGCGGACATTGGAAAAAGCTCCGCCGGCTCCGTCTCGGGCGTCATCAATATGGGTGCGCAGTTCGGTGGCGCGCTCACTTCTTCGCTCACTCCATGGATCGCGAAAGAGTTCGGCTGGAGCGCATCGTTCCTGGTGGCCTCGGCACTCTGCCTCGCCGGCTCGCTAACGTGGCTGCTAGTCGACCCGGATCGAGGCGAACGATAACGTCGCCAGCACAAACCCTATTTCCTTCCCCGTCCACCACTTCGCGCATCCATGCACGCCCTGCGAACATCACCCGCATTAAATTCTAAGCAAGGAGTCCGGGCGCTCTTCTGACGGAGCGCTGGATCGACCAGTAGGTGTTCATGCTAGCCACTGCACCGATACGGGTCTGTGTGCGTTGGATTGCTGCCAGTCAACGACTGGCCCCTAGGCGGACGGGGTTACGCTCGTAGCTTCCAGTTGTGGAAGGGTAAATAAAGCAGCTAAAGGGCGCGCGTCCGATAATAACCCCGTCCCGTAAGGGCGGGGATGTTTTTAACTAGGAGGCAAAATCTTCGATAAATCGTTGTAAAGCACGAAAACAACAACCACCATCAGGAACACAAACCCGACCTTCAGCACTGCTTCCTTAACCTTCAGATCCAGATCGCGACGCAGCAGCATCTCGATCAGTAGCATCAGGATCACTCCGCCATCCAGAATCGGAATCGGCAGCAGATTGAAGATCGCCAGATTCAGGCTCACGCCCGCCATCAGCTCGATGAACGGAAGCGCGCCCTCGCGCGCCGCCTGCCCCGACATCTGCGCAATGCGGAACGGCCCTTCGATCGACTTCGGAGACATCCTCCGCTCCGCGATCCCTTCCAGGAATCTGAAGATCAGCTTGGCGTTCTGCACATTCCTTCGGCAGGATTCGGTGAACGCCTGCGCCAGCGGAAGCTTCACCACTTCCATCGGCTGCTCCAACATCACGCCGATCATCCACCGCGTCTGTCCTTCGATTTCCCTCTGCGCCGGCTTCAGCACCACCTGGTGCAGGACCCCTTTGCGCGAATACGTCAGATTGATGGGAGCGCCCTTGGTCTGCTCGATTACTTCTTGCAGCCGCGAAGCGTTTCTGAGCGGCTGACCGTTAATGTTGAGGAGGATGTCGCCCTTTTCCAGACCCGCCTTCTCCGCGGCTTCGTTCCCTTTCACGTACCCGGCTACTTGTACCTGGGACTCCTGCATCCAGCCCGCCTGGCCCGCGCTCAGCTTCTCGTCGTAGGCCGGCGTGACGGAAAAATGCAGCAACTCCCCGTTGCGTTTCACCACCACCTGCATTGCCCGCCGGGCGCCGACGATCTCCTTCATCACGATGTCTTCCCAGTTCGGATTCTCCACGTCGTCGATCTGCACCACCCGATCGCCTTCGCGGATCCCCGCCTGGTACGCCGCGCCACTGGGCGTGACAACTCCAACCACCGGCGAACGCGGCAGCGGAATCCGCAAGTAATGTTGCGTGAACAACCCGGTCAGCAGCACCACCGAAAGCACCAGGTTGATCGCCGGACCCGCGAACGAGATAATCATTCGCTGCCACCGGGGCTTCGCCAGGAAATTGCGCGGATCGGCATTGACATTTTGATCCCCGGGATCGCTCATATCGCCAAACTGCTCGCCCGCCATCTTCACGTATCCGCCAAAGAGGATCGCGCAGAAACGGAAATCGGTCTCGCCGCGTTTGAAGCCGAACAGGCGCGGCCCAAACCCGAAGCTGAACGCCTCGATTTTCACGTCAAAGAAGCGAGCCGCCCAATAGTGGCCTAATTCGTGGACCAGGATCATCACCCCGATCAGAACCAGATACCACCAGATGTTTTGTAAGAAAACCATGCCTATACTTTCTACGCGCGCGTCTTACCTATAAGGACCGCTTCGGTTGCAGCTTTATTCCCCCAGCGCGCCTCGATCACCCGCCGGGCCGCCTCACGAGAGGCACGATCTATTTCTAGCACTTCCGCGATCGTCCGTGGTTCGCGGGTCGGAATCCGGTCGAGCGTCTCCGCCACCGTCGCCGCAATCGCGGGGAACGGAATGTGCCCAGCGAGAAACGCGTCCACCGCAATCTCATCGGCCGCATTCAGCGTGCACGTAGCCGAACCGCCCGTCTCCTGCGCCTCATAGGCAAGCTTGAGAAGCGGAAATTGTTTAAAATCGGGAGCCTCGAAGTTCCACGTCGCACTCTCGGACCAATCCAGGCGCGGGACCGGCGCGTCGGCGCGCTCCGGATAAGTCAGCGCATATTGAATCGGCATCCGCATATCCGTTGCCGATACTTGTGCGATTATGCTGCCGTCGGTGTACTCCACCATCGCGTGAACCTTCGATTGAGGATGCACCACCACCTCTACTTGTTTCGGCGGAAGATCGAACAGCCAACAGGCCTCGATCACCTCGAATCCTTTATTCATCAAGGTTGCCGAATCGATGGTGATGCGCGGTCCCATCTTCCATGTTGGATGATTCAACGCCTGCTCCGGCGTCACCTTCGCCAGCGCTTCCGCCGGAGTTTTCCGGAAAGGACCGCCCGAGGCCGTCAGAATCAATTTTGCGACTTCATCCCGCCGCCCCGCCCGGAAGCACTGGTGCGCGCCGTTATGCTCGCTGTCTACCGGAAGCAATTCGCTGCCCGAAGCGCGCATCGCCTCAATCACCAGCTTGCCGCTCGCCACCAGCGTCTCTTTATTCGCGAGGCCGACCCGTTTGCCCAACCGCACCGCCTCGTAAGTCGCTTCCATCCCTTCGACGCCAACAATCGCCGACATCACGAATCCAGCCGCGTGAGCTCTGGCCGCAGCCACGCGAGCCTCCGCGCCAAACCCAAGTTCCGGAATGTGCGAACCCAGCCGCCCCCGCAGATCGTTCAGAGCGGTTTCATCAGCTACCACAACCACTTGCGGGCGAAATTCAGCGATTTGCCGGGCCAAAAGCTCGGTGTTGCGCCCCGCCACCAGCGCGTAAATACCGAACCTCTCCGGCCATCGCCGCACGACATCCAGAGTGCTGGTGCCAATCGACCCGGTAGAGCCCAGAAGTGTAAGAAGAGTCACTCTTACCTTATATTATCACTGATTTTGGGAGAGCTTCTTACCTCTTAACCGCCTGACCTCGAACCCCAAAGGGGCGCCGGGGAGGATTGCTTCAGGGGTCTTTATGAGGTTAGTCTCGCTTTGGTGGGAGTTTCGCCTCCCCGGCTTGATTCCAATATTAGGATATCTCGATCCAAAAAGCAACAGTTTTTTGTAAAGAAACATGAAAATATTTTTACCACGTCACCCACGTGTTTCTTACAACCATGTTTCTATTGGACATATGCCTTATGGCTTCTTAACTTCTACTCCCGCCCAGTCTTCCAAAACACGGATCACCGAACAGAAATCGTCCTCCGCTCGACCGGAAGCCATATTTGCCCGTAACATCTGCTCTGTCAATGCGGTGGCCGGAAGCGGCACCCCCAGGGCTTTCCCCGCTTCCAAAGCCAGTCCGACGTCCTTATGCATCCATTTCGTCGCGAAGTTCGTCCCGAAGTCCCGCGACAGGATGTACGGTGCTTTGAATGAGATGAGCCCACTTTTCGCGGCACTGTTATCGAGAATTTCGAGCATCAAGCTAGGGGAAATCCCGCCCTTGGTAGCCAATACCATCCCCTCGGCGAAAGCCTGCATGATATTCGCCAGAATCAGGTTCTGCGTCAGCTTAGCCTGCAATCCCTGCCCCGACGCGCCGCAGTAATAAAAAACCTTGCCCATGATCTCGAAGTAGGGCTTCGCCCGCTCGAACGCCGCCTGCTCGCCGCCGACCATGAACGTCAGCGTCCCTTTCTCCGCGCCGGGCTTCGATCCAGTGCACGGCGCGTCGAGAAAGTGTGCCCCGTGGTCCGCGAACTCCTGGCAAATCTCCTTGCTGACCGCCGGAGAAATCGTGCTGCAATCCGCGATGATGCTGCCCTTCCGCAAGCCTTTGAGCAGTCCGTTCGGACCCAGCGTGATGTTGCGCGCCATCGACGTATCGCCGACGCAGTAGAACATTACATCCGCGGCCTTGGCAACTTCCTCCGGCGTCGCGCACGCTTTCCCCGCACCCTCCTTCGCCAATTGCTGAGCCTTCGACTCCGTGTTCGACCACAACGCGACATCATGCCCCGACTTCAACAAGTGCCGAGCCATGGGAGCGCCCATGATTCCAAGTCCGAGAAAACCAAGTTGTGCCATAGAATATAAATTCTACCTGCACATCTTGTATGTTTGGTGAGCGCCGCGTTTAATCCGGAAACTGGCGATTCCCTGCGAGAAGCCTGAGGATCAGCAAATCCGAGGGTTGGAACTGTGTCACCGGCACGTTCGTCAAGTCATCGTCGTGCTCCACCACGTGGCTGCGAATCATCGTCCGGAACTGTTCAATCGAAATCCCCAGTTCTTCGGCGGCTTCCGTCTCCGAGTAGTGGGATTTCCCCGTTCTCGTCATTTGCAAAATACAAATCCTCGTTTCTCTACTATTCAGATTGTACGGGCGCGCCCTAAGACACCCAATCGGGGAGAGTCCCTAATTACGCCACCGTATCGCCTAAGGTACCTATGTACTAAGACGCGCCGGACGAAGGGCTATCCTACTGTTATATGCTGCGTCCGCATACCGAAGTCCTCACTCGCGGTTTCGACCCGACCCTCTCTGTAGGCTCCGCCCGTCCCGCGGTGTTCCGCAGTTCGACGTATGTCTTCTCCAGTCCCGAAGCCGCCGAGCGCGCCTTCGATCTGATGGCCGGCCGCGGCACCGCCGAGGATGATGAGCAGATCGACCTGGTCTACTCGCGCTTCAATCATCCCAACGCCGAAATCCTCGAGGATCAGATCCTGCCGCTGGAAACCGGAGCCGAGGCCGCCCTCGCGTTCAACTCCGGCATGGCCGCGATCATGACCGCTCTATTCACGTTCCTCAAGCCCGGCGACTCGATTGTCTATACCGTCCCGATCTACGGCGGCACGCAAAAACTGATTGAAAATTTTCTATCCACCTGGGGCGTAACGGGTGTCGCCGTCGAAGCCGGCCAGACCGCTCGCATAGATTCCGCCATTCGTGAAACCAAAAATCTCCGCGTGGTGCTGATCGAAACCCCCGCCAATCCCACCGGCCTGATGACGGATATCCGGCGCGCCGCCGATTCCGCCGCGACACTTGCGAACAAGCCTTTAGTAATGGTCGATAACACCATGCTGGGTCCCGCGTTCCAGCATCCCTTCGAATTGGGCGCGGACCTGATACTCTACTCCGCCACGAAATATCTCTCGGGCTTCAGCGACCTCATCGGAGGCGTTATCTTGTCAAAAAACCGCGATTTAGTGACCAAAATGCACGCGAAACGCAGTTTATTTGGCAATATTTTGCAGCCCGACGAGTGCTGGATGCTCAACAGCCGCCTGCCCACCGTCGGCCTCCGCATGAATCGCGCCAGCAAAAACGCCCAGCGAATCGCGGAGCGTCTCGCCCCTCATCCGAAAATTAAGAAGGTGCTTTATCCCGCGTTATTCGACGATCCCGAGCAGTTACGCATCTACAAAGCCCAGTGCGATTTTCCCGGCGCGATGTTTTCACTCGACCTGCGCGGAGGCAAACCCGCCGCGTTCGAATTTCTCCGTCATTTGAAAATCGCCCGCAACGCGGTCTCGCTCGGCGGAGTCGAGACGTTGGTGTGCCATCCCAAAACCACCACGCATTCCGGATTCACCGACGAACAGTTCGCGCAAGCCGGCGTGACCGACGGCTTGGTCCGAGTGTCAATCGGAATCGAAGACTGGCGGGATTTGCTCGCCGATTTTGAGCAGGCGCTTGAGGCTGTTTAAGTCCTATATTGAGGTACGGTAAACTGAAGTTCATTGAAGTGGAGCGGTCCCCCTGGACCGCGGCCGACGCCCTCGTCGGCCTCTTGGAGTGTATGGCTGAACCGGACCGGGGGTCCGGCGCGGGCGAGGGCGCCCGCCCCACCAAAGCCTATATCACGAACTTCAGTTAGGTGGGGCAGGCGGTTCCGCCAGCCTACTTCGCAAACTTGATACAAGTCGGCCTCACGACCCCCGTGACCACCCCCGCCGCCGTCAACTTCCCCGTCGACGCATCGATACTAAAAATCCCAATATTATCCGACTCCTGATTCCCCGCCAGCAGCCAGTGCCCGCTGGGATCGATCTCAAACTGCCGAGGCGTTTTTCCGCCCGACGGGATATGCTGCGCGAGCGTCAGCGTGCCCCTCTTCGGATCGTTCACTGAAAACACCGCGATGCTATCGTGCCCTCGATTCGAGGCATAGACAAATTTTCCCGACGGATGAATCTCGATCTCCGCGCCCGTATTCTCGCCCTTGAAATCGTCGGGAAGCGTGCTCAGCGTCTGGACCATCGTGAATCTCTTTAGCTCCGCCTCGTAAAAAAACTCCATCAGGTTCGAGCTCAGCTCATTAATCACGTAAAAGAATTTCCCCCCAGGATGCATCGCCCCATGCCGCGGACCCGACCCTGGAGGAATCGTCATGAACGCCGGATTCCCCACCGTCAGCTTGCCCTTCGCGAAATTGTAAATCGCAACTTCGTCGATGCCCAGATCTGCAACCAGCGCCAGTTTGCTCGCCGGAATAAACCCCACCCAGTGCGGATGCGCCATGGTTTGCCGGTCGCGATTTGGACCCGACCCCTTGTTCTGAATGAACGCGGTCGCCTCGCCCAGCCTCCCGTCCCCACCGATCGGAAGAACAGTAATGCTGCCGCCCGAGTAGTTCGCCGTCACCGCCGAATGCCCCGATTTATCGATCGCGATATAACAAGGACCCGCCGACTTCACACTCACCGTATTCAACGGCGTCAGCTTGCCGCTCCCATGGTCGATGGTAAACGCGCTCACGCTCCCCTCGTTGATCTCGTTCACCGCGTATAGATGACCTTCGTGAATCGTCAGATAGCTTGGCGCTGCGGTATCGCTCACCAGCGCCGGCGCGGAAAGCTTGCCCGACTTCGCATCGAAGTCCGCGAGATAAATCCCTTTTCCGGACGTGCCGATATAGACATGCTCCGCACTCAGGCTCGCAGCCGCAATCAGCAATGCTAGAAACGCTCTTACCATCCGTTCCCCTTTGTCTTCGTTCGAATCCGGCAGAGATAGCTGTCGGCGGCGATATAGAGCGTCGACCCGTCTTCACCCCAATTGCAATTCGCCGTCCTCTGCCCCGTATCGATGCGCCCCAGCCGCTTGCCGTCCGCCGCGTATACATGAATGCCGCCCGGCCCCGCCGCGAAAAGATTCCCGCCGCGATCCACCTTCATCCCATCGGGCAGACCCGGATGATCCTTTACCATCGCGGTCACGTCCGCGAACACCCGACCATTCCCGAGAGTACCGTCCGCATTCACCGGAAACGCCATCCACACCGCGTGGGCCGGATCCGAGTTCGCCACATACAACGTCCTCTCATCGGGGGAAAACGCGAGCCCATTCGGCCGCGTCATCTCTTTCGTCAGCAGCGTCATGACACCATTCTTCGCCAGCCGGAACACCCCGCAAAAATCCATCTCGCGCAGCGGAGAATCCTGACTCGGCAGCCCATACGGCGGATCGGTAAAATACAAATCGCCATTCGATTTGTACACCAGATCGTTCGGACTATTCAGCCGCTTGCCCTGATAATTATCGACTAGCGTGCGCTTCCCTCCGCCCTTCGTCAGCACCGAAATGCGCCGGTCGCCATGCTCGCACGAGATCAGCCGCCCCTCGGAATCGAGAATAAGAGCGTTGCTCCCCGGCTCACGGCTATAGGGCCCGGTTCCCGTATATCCCGACGGCTTCAGAAACAAACTTAAGCCCTCCGCTTCACTCCACTTCATCACGGAGTTATTCGGAATATCGGAAAACAGCAGGTATTTGCCGTCCTTCACCCACACCGGCCCCTCAGACCAAGCCATCCCCGACGCGAGCACCTGGACCTGCGCATCGGCCGCGAGCAGTTGATCGAGCAATGGATTCTCCCGCAGGACCCGCCCCATCGTGGGCCGAGCAGGAGGCGGCATTTGCGCCATGGCAATCGCCGCGAGGGAGAGCAACAGTAGGATCTTCACCATCGGTCAGTTGTATCATAATAAAACTCTCGCGTTCCACCAGGAGGATTTCTCGATTGCCCCGCATCGTCCGCTGTTCCTTAATTCAGGCGTGTAACGTCGCCTCGATCGACCAACCCCTCGCCGAAGTAAAGCGAGCCATGATGGAAAAGCACGAGGCCTATATCGCCCAGGCCGCCGCCGCTGGATCGCAAATCACCTGCCTCCAGGAAATCTTCTACGGCCCCTATTTCTGCGCCGAGCAACAAACCCGCTGGTACGATTTCACCGAGCCTATCCCCGACGGTCCAACAGTGAAACGCATGCAGGAGCTCGCCCGTCAGCATCACATGGCGATCATCGTGCCGATTTACGAAATCGAAAGCGAAGGTGTTTTTTATAATACTGCCGCCGTCATCGATAAAACCGGCAAGTATCTCGGCAAATATCGCAAGACGCACATCCCTCACGTCGCTCCCGGATTCTGGGAAAAATTCTATTTCCGTCCCGGCAATCTCGGCTATCCCACCTTCGACCTGGGCTTCGTCCGCATCGGCGTCTATATCTGTTACGATCGCCATTTTCCCGAAGGCGCGCGCGCCCTGGGCCTGAACGGCGCGGAGATCGTCTTCAATCCGTCGGCCACCGTCGCCGGCCTGAGCGAGCATCTCTGGAAGATCGAACAGCCCGCGCACGCCGTCGCCAACGGATACTTCATCGCCGCGATTAACCGCGTCGGCATCGAAGCTCCGTGGAACATCGGACAGTTCTACGGCACCAGCTATTTCTGCAATCCCCGAGGCCAGATCGTCGCCGAAGCCTCGCGCGAAACCGACGAAGTGCTGACCGCTGACCTCGACCTCGACCAAATTAAGGAGGTCCGCCAAACCTGGCAATTCTTCCGCGACCGCCGTCCCGATACGTACGCCGATTTGGTGAAGCCGTGAACGTCACTATAAATACAGACGAGCTATTCCCCGACCTGCATCCCGCCCTCGCTCCGCAGGCCGCCGTAGTCGAGGCCTCGCGCTGCCTCTTTTGCTACGACGCTCCCTGTACCCAAGCCTGCCCTACGCATATCGACGTCCCGAAATTCATCAAGAAAATCGCGAGCGGCAATCTGCGCGGCTCCGCCAACACCATTCTCGATGCAAACATTTTGGGCCTGAGTTGTTCCCGCGTCTGCCCCGTCGATGTCCTCTGTGAAGGCAGCTGCGTGATGCATCGCTACAACAAGCAGCCCATCGAGATCGGACTCCTGCAACGCCACGCCATGGACTGGTTTTATTCTCACGAGCCCGCCATCGCGACCGCTCCCGACAACGGCAAGCATGTAGCCTGCATCGGCGGCGGACCAGCGTCGCTAGCCTGCGCCGCCGAGCTCCGCCGCCACGGTTTCGCGGTCACGGTTTTCGATCGCAACCCGCTCGCCGGAGGCCTCAACACTTACGGCATTGCGCAATATAAACTGCGCCCGCCCGATAGCCTCAAAGAAGTCGAGCTACTCCGCAACATGGGCGTCGAGTTCCGCTTCGGTGTCGAGGTGACGGACCAGACCGAAGGCGAGTTCGATGCATTTTTTCTCGGCGTCGGCCTGGGACCCATGCACCGCTTAAACGTCCCTGGCGACGATCTGCCAGGCGTAGTCGACGCGCTGACATTCATCGCGGATTATAAAACCGGCACTCCGAAAGTAGGCCGCCGCGTAGTCGTCATCGGCGCTGGCAATACCGCAATAGACTCCGCCATCGCTGCCCGCAAGCTCGGAGCCGAACAAGTCCACATCGTCTACCGCCGAGGCGAATCGGACATGTCCGCCTTCGCAAGCGAGTACGAACACGCCAAACTCGAAGGTGTTGAATTTCATTGGCAGACAAGCGTCACCCGCATCACGCCCGACGCAGTCATCTGTGGGACGTTCAAAATCCCGTGCGACATGGTAGTCCCCGCCATCGGCCAATCGCCTCTCACGAAACTCTTAGCCGTCTGCGGCGAAGTAAATCGCGAAACCGGCCAAACCAAGCACCCAAAATATTTCGCGGGCGGCGACTTCCTCAACGGCGGCCGCGAAGTAGTAGACGCCGTAGCCGACGGCAAACGCGCAGCATTAGGAATCAAAAAATGGCTGACCACCCAATCATGACCGGGTGGCGCGAGCTTCAGCTTCGAGCGTCGGCTTCAGCCGGCGTCTTCGAATTGACAAGGACCCCATGGCTGATCTAACCACTCTCTTCGCCAACAAAATCCGCTGCCCTAATCCCTTCTGGCTAGCCTCCGGCCCCCCCGCCAACTGCGCCGACCAAGTCATCCGAGCCTTCGACGCCGGCTGGGGCGGAGCCGTCTGGAAAACCCTAGGCGTCCCCATCACCAACGTCTCCTCCCGCTACTCCTCGGTCGATCTCAACGGCCAGCGCATGATGGGACTGAATAACATCGAGCTAATCACAGACCGCACGCTAGAAGTCAATCTCCGCGAAATCGAGGAAGTAAAGAAGCGCTATCCCGACAACGCCGTGATCGCGTCACTGATGGTCGATTCCACTCGCGAAGCCTGGCACGAAATCGTGGAGCGTTCCGAAGGCGCGGGCGCCGACGGACTTGAACTCAACTTCGGGTGTCCCCACGGCATGAGTGAACGAGGCATGGGCAGCGCCGTCGGCCAGGTGCCACAATACTGCTCCATGATCACCGAATGGGTGAAGGAGGTCGCAAAAACTCCGGTGCTTGTTAAGCTAACGCCGAACATCACCGATATTCGCCCGGTAGCGCACGCCGCGAAGCAAGGCGGAGCCGACGGACTCTCCGCCATCAACACCATCAACTCCATCACTGGGATCGATCTCGATACCTTCGTTCCGCGCCCCAACGTCGACGGAAAATCCGCTCACGGAGGCTATTGCGGACCCGCTGTAAAACCCATCGCCCTGCACATGATCCAGCAGATAGCCGAGGTCGGCCTTCCCGTGTCCGGCATCGGCGGCGTCTCGAACTGGCGCGATGCGGCCGAGTTCATCCTGCTAGGCTGCCAAAGCATTCAACTCTGCACCGCCCCGATGCATTGGGGTTTCCGCATCGTCGAGGATATGATCGACGGCCTGAAAAACTGGATGGACGAAAAAGGTTTTCGCACCATCGACGATTTTCGCGGCCTCAGCCTTCCCAACGTGAAGGAGTGGAAGAATCTCAACCTCAACTACAAAATCATCGCGAAAATCCATCCCGAGAAATGCATCGGCTGCGACCTCTGCTACATCGCATGCGAGGACGGTGCGCACCAATGCATTCATGTCGACCCGCTCCCGCCAAGATTAACCGTAACCCCCATCCCCAAGCTAGACGGCCCAATTCCCGCCACCCCCATAAAAATCCCTCGCGTAGATGAAGAAGAATGCGTAGGCTGTAACCTCTGTGCGCTAGTCTGCCCGGTAGAAAACTGCATCACTATGGAGCGCGTAGACCACGGCATCCCCTCCGAATCCTGGGAGCAGCGCAGTGCCTGACCCAATCACCACCCACCAGTGTGGGGCGGCGCCATGCGCTGCCGTCCGCCATGCTCTACCGAGCCGCGACCACAGAGAGCGGTGCGTAACTTCAGGAGCTAAATGAGCACACTAATCCGCAATGGCACAGTAGTAACCTCCACCAAAACCTTCCACGCCGACATCCTGATCGAAGGCGAACAAATTAAAGACATCGCGCCCGCCATCCCCGTAGAAAAAGCCCACCGAGTAATCGAAGCCACAGGCATGCTCCTCCTCCCCGGAGGCATCGACGTCCACACGCATCTCGATATGCCGTTCGGCGGCACCACGTCATCCGACGATTTCGAAACCGGCACCAAAGCCGCGGCATTCGGCGGCACGACGACGTTGATCGACTTCGCCATCCAACCCAAAGGCACCAAGATGCGCGACGCCCTCGACACCTGGTGGAAAAAGGCCGAAAACAAGGCCTCGATCGACTACGGGCTGCACATGATTGTTACCGACCTGGGCGAATGCGGCCTCGAAGACATGGACGACATGGTCAAAGAAGGCGTAGCCAGCTTCAAGCTCTTCATGGCCTATCCCGGCGTCCTGATGGTCGATGACGCGACCATTTTCCAAGCGCTGAGCCGCACCGCGAAAAACGGCGCACTCATCTGCCTCCACGCCGAAAACGGAGGCATCATCGACGTCATCGTGAAGCGAGCGATCTCAGAAGGCAAGACTGCGCCCATCTATCACGGTCTAACCAGGCCAGTCGCCGCCGAAGCCGAAGCCGTGCATCGAGCCATTGCGATGTCCGAAATTTCCGGCGCCCCAGTCTACATCGTGCACCTGTCTTCTGAAGAAGCTTTAAATGAAGTGCGGGCCGCCCGCGACCGAGGCGTCCCAATCTTCGCCGAGACATGCCCGCAGTATCTGCTGCTCTCGATCGACGATTTAGCCCGCCCCGGATTTGAAGGCGCGAAATACGTCTTCACGCCGCCCTTGCGCGAAAAACATAATCAACCGAAATTGTGGGATGGCCTGAAGGACGATCATCTCCAGGTCGTCTCCACAGATCACTGCCCCTTCTGTTTCGAAGACCAAAAGATTCTCGGTAAAGACGACTTCACGAAAATCCCCAACGGAGGCCCCGGCGTCGAAAATCGTCTACAACTCCTCTATCATCACGGCGTGAGCGCGGGGAAAATCTCCCTCAACCGTTTCGTCGAACTAGTATCGACAACCCCCGCGCGCCTCTTCGGCCTCTATCCGCGCAAAGGCGAATTAGCGGCAGGCAGCGATGCCGACATCGTAATCTGGGATCCAAACGCCGAGCACCTGATCAGTTCGAAAACCCATCATATGCGCTGCGATTACTCGATGTTCGAAGGTTTTCAGGTAAAAGGCAACGCCCACGTGGTTCTCTCTCGCGGCGAAGTAATTGTGGAGCAAGGAAAATTCCAAGGCCGCACCGGACGAGGATCATTCCTGCGCCGCGAAGCCAGAGGTGGCGCATGGAAATAATTTGGTGGCGCGAGCTTCAGCTTGCAGCGCCGGCTTCAGCCGGCGTCTTTTACCATGGCAATAGACACCTCCCTCTATAACGAAGACCTCGCGCCAATCCCCATCGAGAAGCGCACCTGGGGTATGTACAACTACGCATCCCTGTGGGTCGCCATGAGCGTGTGCATTCCGACCTACATGCTCGCATCGGGATTGATTGCCGGTGGCATGGCATGGTGGCAAGCCATCGGCACGATTCTTCTCGGCAATTTAATCGTGCTGATCCCGATGTTGCTCAACGCGCATGCGGGGACGAAATACGGCATCCCGTTTCCCGTGTTCGTGCGCGCATCGTTCGGAGTGCGCGGCGCGAACGTGCCCGCAGTGTTGCGAGCCCTGGTCGCATGCGGCTGGTTTGGAATTCAGACCTGGATTGGCGGCCAAGCGATCTTGGCAATGTTGTCGATTTTATGGTCGTTTAAGGGTTCCCAGACCTTTGTGTTTGCGAATTTATGGTCATTTAAGGCCTCCGAAGGAGCCGCTTTTGCGTGTTTTTTGGCATTTTGGGCCCTGAATATTTTCGTCATCTGGCGAGGAATCGACGCCATCAAATTCCTCGAAGGAATCGCCGCGCCGTTCATGCTCGGTGTCGGGCTGCTCCTTTTGTGGTGGGTGACGAGTCAAGCGGGCGGCCTCGGTCCGGTTCTGAGCACGCCCAGTAAATTCCATTCGACTGCGGCGTTTTTGAAGTTCTTCATCCCCTCTTTGACCGGCATGGTCGGCTTCTGGGCAACGGTCGCCTTGAACATTCCGGACTTCACGCGCTACGCTAAGTCCCAAAGAGATCAGGCACTTGGACAAGCCATCGGGCTTCCTGCCGCGATGACTTTATACTCGTTTATCGGCGTCGCGGTGACGTCGGCATCGGTGGTGATTTTTGGCGAAGCCATCTGGGACCCGGTGGTGTTGCTGGGCCGTTTTCATCGCCCGGTTGTAGCCTTCATCGCATTGATTGCGCTGCTGATCGCGACGCTCAATACCAACGTTGCGGCGAATGTCGTTTCGCCTTCGAATGATTTTTCAAATCTAAATCCGCGCCGCATTTCATTTCGCACCGGAGGAATTATCACGGGTGTGATCGGCATCCTCATGATGCCTTGGAAGTTGCTCGGCAGTTTTAGCGACTATATTTTCGGCTGGCTGGTCGGCTATTCGGGCCTGCTCGGGCCGATCGCCGGAATCATGATCGCCGATTATTTCATTCTGCGCAAATGCGAACTCGACGTCGACGCGCTGTATCGCGCTGACGGCAAGTATTCTTATACCCGCGGAGTAAACTGGAATGCCATCATCGCGTTAGCGTCTGGCATCGCGGTGGCGCTGATCGGGTTGATTGTGCCCGCGCTGCGCTGGCTCTACGATTACGCCTGGTTCGTCGGATTCTTCGTTGCGGGCAGTTTGTACTTATTATTGATGAAGAAGGAGAAATAGCCATGATTGCTACAGAAACACTGCAGTTTTACGTGAACGGCAAATGGGAGGATTCCTCGGGCGCTTCGCACCCTGTGATGAATCCCGCCATCGGGCAAGTGATTGCGAATGTGCCATATGCCACCGCGGCCGAGGTCGATCGCGTCGCGACGCTGGCGCACAAGGCGTTTCTGAAATGGCGCGAAGTGCCGGTGGTCGAGCGTGTGCAGGTGTTGTATCGCTATAAAACTCTGCTCGACAAAAACGTAGATGACATTGCGCGCATTCTTTCCATGGAGAACGGCAAGACTCTCGACGACGCAAAGCTTTCCGTGCGCCGCGCCGTTCAGATGGTGGAAGTCGCTTGCGGAATGCCCAGCTTGATGATGGGCGATTCGCTTGAAAACGTTTCGCGCGGAATCGATAGCCAGTCCATTCGTCAACCGCTTGGAGTTTGCGCGGGTATCACGCCGTTCAATTTTCCCGCGATGGTGCCCATGTGGATGTTCCCGTTTGCGATCGCGTGCGGCAACAGCTTCATCCTGAAACCATCTGAAAAGGTTCCGCTTACGCCCACGCGCACCTGCGAATTGCTGCATGACGCGGGCGTGCCGGAGGGCGTTTTTAATTTGATTCATGGCGATAAAGTAGCCGTGGATGCATTGCTCGAACATCCGCTGGTGCGCGCAATTTCCTTCGTCGGATCGAGCCCTGTCGCGAAGTATATCTACGAGACTGCTGCAAAACACGGCAAGCGAGTGCAAGCGTTAGGTGGAGCAAAGAATCATCTTGTCGTGACGCCGGGCGCGAATCTGGAGAAGACGGTGGAAGCAATCATTAGCTCCGCATTCGGCGCAGCCGGCGAACGATGCTTAGCAGGAAGCGTGTTGGTTCCCGTCGGCGATGTCGCGCAGCCGTTGCTCGATCTGCTGCTCGCCACAACGAACAAAATAAAGCTCGGCATCGACATGGGCCCGGTAGTGACGGACGATCATCGCAAGAAGATTGTCGGATACATCGAAAAGGGCGTTGCTGAAGGCGCGACGCCACTGTGCGATGGAAGAGGCGTAAACAAAGAGGGTTATTACGTCGGTCCAACCATCTTCGATCACGTTAAGCCCGACATGACCATTGCGAAGGAAGAAATTTTTGGACCGGTGCTATCGGTGATTCGAGTGAAGACGCTCGATGATGCAATTGAACTTGTTAACAGCTCGAAGTTCGGCAATACCACATCGATTTTCACGAGCGATGGAAAGTCGGCAAGAGAATACGCGTCGCGAATCGAGTGCGGGATGGTGGGAGTCAATATCGGAGTGGCCGCGCCGATGGCGTTTTTCCCGTTTTCAGGCTGGAAAAACTCGTTTTTCGGGGATTTGCATGCGCACGGAAAAGACGCGGTGGCGTTTTACACGGAGCAGAAAGTCATTATGACAAGATGGTTCTAGATGACGCGGATGCTGATTAGCCTGGAAGAAAGTGACAGGCGGTGGCTGGAGCAAAGGGCGCAAGAGACGCTGCCCGATGCGTTTCAGGCGGCGGTTGCGCGGCAGCAGGGGTTGAAGTTGGCAGTGCGCAATACTAAGGACTTTCCACCGGCTCGCTTTGCGTTTGTGGTGCCTTACGACGTTAGATGAACCTGGTTGCTCAAGGCTCCGCTCCATGTGGTCGCGGCTCGCGTCTCACAGATTGAGCAGTATGTGGGGCGGGCCCCCCGGTCCGGCTGTTCGGCTGCAACCAGAGGCCGACGAGGGCGTCGGCCGCGGACCAGGGGGTCCGCCCCACCCTGTACTGACGCACTACACTAGATGAACGCCATGGTTTTGACGCCGGAGATGTCGAAGTTTTTTCGGCAGCGCATGTTTTTGCACATGGCTTTGTCGTCCATTAGCACCATGTAGCTTAGGAATTTGGCGAACCTTGCGCGGTCGCGCTCGTCGGCGCCTCGGGGGACCTGGTCCAGTTTCTTGCGGACCATCCAGCGGAGGTCGTAGGTTTCCTGGGTGCGGCAGTAGGGGCAGTTCAGGAGGGCCGGTTTGGTGGTCGGGGATTCGCGGTAAAAAGATTTTTCTTCCATCAGGCTGTGGCCATTTGTTTTTGGGTTACTTGTTTCAAACTCGCGTCGAGGCGCAACGCGAAATCGTCGACGTCGCTTTTCGAAATATTGAGCGGCGGCGTGACGCGGATTACGTTGCCCCAGGTTCCGCCTTTACCTATCAAGAGGCGATTTTCGCGGGCCATTTCCAGGACGGCGAGAGTGGCTTCGACGGCGGGCTTTTTCGATTCGCGATCTTCTACTAGTTCCATGGCCTGCATGAGGCCCATGCCGCGCACCTCACCGATGATCGGATACTTTGCCTTCATCTCCTCGAGCTTACCGCGCAGATACGCGCCGGTTTCGGCGGCGTTGATCATTAACTTGTGGTCGTCAATATAGTCGATGACGGCTTTCGCCGCGGTGGCTGTCACGGGATTGCCGCCGAACGTTGAAATCGTCGTGCCCTTCAACGCGTCGGCGACTTCGGGACGCGCTACCGTAAGGCCGATGGGGGAGCCATTGCCCAGGCCCTTCGCGCTGGTGATGATATCCGGGATGACGCCCCATTGTTCGATGCCGAACCATTTTCCGCCGGAGCGTCCCCAGCCGGTTTGCACTTCGTCGCTGATGAAGAGGCCGCCGAATTTTTTCACGATGCCCGAGATGATCTCGAAATACTCTTTCGGAGGCGTGATGACTCCGCCGACGCCTTGGATCGGCTCGGCAAGGAATGCGGCGATGCGGCCGGAGGTGGAAGTGCGAATCATTTCGTCCATGTCGCGCGCGCATTGCACGTTGCAGGACGGGTACGTCAGGTGCAGAGGGCAACGGTAGCAGTAGGCGTTGAGCGCGTGCACGAAACCCGAGGGAGCGGCTCCGCCGAGGCGCCAGCTTGCGTTCCCAGTCAGGGCCATGGCGACGGCGGAACGGCCATGATAGCTGTGGCGCAGCGCTACGATTTCATGCGAGCCGGTGTAGCAGCGCGCGGCCAGGATGGCGGTTTCATTGGCTTCGGTTCCGCTATTGGTGAAGAAACTTTTCGTCAGCTTGCCGCCGGGGGTGATTCCGGCGATACGTTTCGCTAGCGCGGCCTGAGGCTCATTGGCGAACACGGTGGAGACGTGCTGGAGCTTATCCATCTGCTCATGAACCTTTTTGTTCACGGTTTCATTGCAGTGGCCGACGCTGACGGTGACGATGCCGCCGAAGAAATCGAGGTACTGATTGCCATCGGCGTCCCAGACGAATTGGTCCTTGGCATGCGTGACTACCAGGGGGTCTTTATAGTAGTGGAAGACGCTGGGGAACAAATATTGTTGGTTCGCGAGAATGATTTCTTCTTTCGTCATCGTTCCCTCGTTATAACACGAAGAAGAAGCAGCCAGCAGCCAGGAGCCAGTAGCCAGAATGATTCGGTGCTACATCACGGAACGAGGGTTGGGATCGGTCGAGAGTTTGTTGCGGTCCGGCGGCGTGGATTGGGTACAGGTTCGCGACAAGGAGTTGCCTGCTCGGGAATTGATTGACGTAGTGCGACGGGCGATGGCATGGGGCGGGAAGATTCTGGTGAATACTCGCGTGGACGTTGCGATTGCAGCGGGGGCGGCGGGGGTACATCTTCCGGCGGGGTCGATTGCGCCGGCGGAGTGGCGTGCGATTACGCCTTCGGGATTCTTGATTGGGGTTTCTTGTCACTCGCGGGAGGAGGTTGTAGATGCTGAGCGGGAGGGCGCGGATTATGTGGTGTTTGGGCCGGTGTTTGCTCCTTTATCGAAGACGTCGGATCTTGCGCCGCGGGGGTTGGAGGAATTGGGGAGGGCTGCGGGGGCGGTGAAGATTCCGGTGCTGGCGCTGGGAGGGATCACGGAGGAGAATGCTCGGTCGTGCGTGGAGGCGGGCGCGGCGGGGGTTGCGGGGATTACGATGTTTCAGCGCGATGCCGGCTGATCGCGGATGGCCAAAAAATGGGGACAGACCGCTCTGTCCACCGGCGTCGAGGTATGACGTGTTTGTGCGGGAGCTGGTGGCGCCTTGGGACAGAGAGGTCAGTCCCCATTTTCGCACAGGTTCTGCTTGAGGGAAAATTGCTCTGGACTTGCTAACATTTATTATCAGTGTCCGGTCCTGCAGCCAAGCAAGCGTATACGCGCGAAGAAGCGCGACGACTCGTCGGCATTTCCGAGCGCCAGTTGAAGAGCTGGGAAAATCAAAAACTGGTTGCGCATCATACCGTCTTCACCTTCCTCGAATTGCTGGCGCTGCGCACGCTGGTAAAGCTGCGGGGAGATCGAGTGCCGGCGGCGCAGATCAAGCGCGCGCTGACGGCTCTGTCGAAGAAACTGCGGCACGTTGAAAATCCTCTTACCGAACTAAAGCTTTACGCCGATGGCAAGAAGGTCCGTGTGGAGATCGACGGCAAAGCGATGGATGCCGAGTCGGGGCAGTTGCTGCTCAACTTCGATCAAGTGGAGTTGCGGCGCATGCTGGAGTTTCCGCTAAAGGATCCGGCGGCCGAGGAGCGGGAGCGGCGTGCGAACGCGGAGCGATGGTTTCAGCGCGGACTGGAACTGGAGCAGACCGGGTCGCCGATGGAAAACGTCGTCGAGGCGTATGAGAAGGCGATTGAGTTGGACCCGAGATCGGCAGGCGCGCTGGTGAACCTGGGGACGATTCATTTCAATGGGCGCGATTTCGCGGTGGCGAAACAGTTTTACGAGAAGGCGCTGGAAGTGGATCCGGAGTATGCGCTGGCGCATTTCGATCTGGCGAATTTATACGACGAGCGCGGAGACCGGAATAAAGCGGTGGAGCATTATCAAGCGGCGCTGCGCATCGCGCCGAACTACGCCGACGCGCACTACAATCTTGCGCTGCTGTATCAAGGCTCGAATCAAACGATGCGGGCAGTGCGGCACTGGACGACTTATCTGAAGCTGGATCCGGCGAGCCACTGGGCGAACATCGCGCGGCGGGAGCTGGCGAAGTTGCGCGAGGCGGCGGTGGTGCCGGGGTCGAGGGGATAGAGCCTTGGGTCTTAATGATCAGCTGGAGAACGAACGCGGGAATTAGTGGACGGGGCTTTCGCGGACCTTGGTGTTTTCGGCATTGCTGAAAGCACTCTAAAATAGCAAGAGGTACATTCATTGAATCGAATTTCACAGGCATTTCGTAGTTTTTTCTCCATCCTCTTTCGTGGCGTGCTTCCGGCGGACATTGCGCAAGCATTCGGGTATTCCAAAGTGATTCCGATCAAGATTGCGCCGAAGCCGCAGTCGGGACCGGAGGACGGAGCGGTGCAGATTCTTTCGGTCCTGCAACGCGACGCGCGGCTGGTGGATTTTTTGATGGAAGATATCTCGGGGTATTCAGACGAACAGGTGGGCGCGGCAGTGCGAGATGTGCAGCAGCAATCGCGGCAGGCGCTGGAGCGGTACTTGAAATTGCAACCGGTGATCGACGGAGTGGAGGGCGATTTCACGAAGACGGGCGGCCTCGCGGCATCGTCGGTGAAGTTGGTCGGCAATGTTCCGCCGAGCGGTAAGGCTCCGGGCGGACTGCTGCGGCACAAGGGCTGGAAGGCGGAGAAGGTCGATCTGCCGGCGCTCGCTCCGGGCAATGTTCTTGCACCCGCTGAGATCGAAGTCGAGTAGCATGAACGTCGGAATCGATCTCGGCACGACAAATTCAGCGCTGGCGTTCATCGATACAAAAGAGGCGGCGGAGACTGATTTTCCAGTGATCCGCGTGCTGGATGTGCCGCAAACGGTGGCGCAGGGGCGCTTGGAGGCTCGGCGCACGCTGCCGTCTTTCCTCTATTTAGGCGATCAGGAATATGTTGGCGTGTATGCTCGGGAGCAGGGCGCGCTGGTGCCGACAAAATCCATACACTCGGCGAAGAGCTGGCTGTCGAATCCCGAGGTGGATCGGACGGCGAAGATTCTGCCGTGGGACGCGCAGGAGGGTGGACGAGTTTTATCGCCTGTCGATGTCTCGGCGAGAATTCTGAAACATCTGGCGGATGCGTGGGAGAAGGAGCAGGGGTCCAAGCTGGGGGAGCAGAACGTGGTGCTCACGGTGCCGGCGAGTTTCGACGAAGAGGCTCGGGAATTGACGGTCGCCGCGGCGCGGGAGGCGGGGATCGAGCAACTGACGCTGCTGGAAGAACCGGCGGCGGCGTTCTATTCGTGGATCGCGAACGACCTGACGCGATCGCAGAAAAGCTTGTTCGACGGACAGATCGTGCTGGTGTGCGACGTGGGCGGAGGGACGAGCGACTTCACGCTGATTCGCGTTTCGCGCGAGAACGACCGGGTGGATTTCACGCGAACGGCGGTGGGAAAACATCTGCTGCTGGGCGGCGACAATCTGGATCTCACGCTCGCGTGGCTGGTGGAGGCGAAGCTCGCGAAGACGCTGTCGATCCGGCAGAGGAGCGGGCTGCGGAGGCAATGCGCGTCGGCGAAGGAGCGGCTGCTTTCGGACGCCAATTTGAAGAGCGTCGAGATTACGGTGTT
Source organism: Bryobacterales bacterium (assembly GCA_003170295.1). Lineage (GTDB taxonomy): Bacteria > Acidobacteriota > Terriglobia > Bryobacterales > Bryobacteraceae > Palsa-187. The sequence goes on from PNAJ01000044.1 coordinate 25,260, forward strand.
GGGTGGGGGATCGTCACTGGTGGGCGGGACTTTGAAGACGGAGATCACGCGCGACGAAGTGCTGGAGCTCGCTCTGGACGGATTTTTACCTGGCTGCGAGTTGTCGGACAGGCCGAAGGACGAAGACAAGAGCTTGTATCGCGAGCTGGGGCTGCCGTTGGTATCGGATCCGGCGGTGACGCGTCATCTGGCGGCGTTCCTGGCGAGCGCGGGCGATGCTCGGCCGGATGCGATTCTGTTCAACGGCGGATTCTTTATTCCCGAGATTTTGCGGCAGCGCGTCGCAGACGTGATGGAGCACTGGTACGGGAAGCGTCCGGTGATTTTCGAGAATCGCGATCTGGATCTGGCGGTGGCGGTGGGCGCGGCGTATTATTCGTACGTTCGCAAAACGGGCGCGGGGCTGCTGGTTCGCGGAGGATTGCCGCGGGCTTATTTTATTGGGCTCGGCGGCGGGAGCGCAATGTGTTTGGTGCCGCGCGGGACTGAGGAGGGGTCGACGATTGAGATCGATCCGGGGAGTTTGCATCTGGTCGCAAATAAGCCGGTTTCGTTTCAGTTGTACAGTTCGCGCACGCGGACGGAAGATAAGTCGGGCGAGGTGGTGGAGTTTTCGCCGGAGGAGAGGGAGGAGTTGCATCTGCACGCTCCACTGCACGCGGTGTTGCGATTCGGCAAGGCGGGGGAACGGTTGGTGCCGATTAGGCTGGGCGCGAAGTTGACCGAGGTCGGGACGCTGGAGATTTGGGCGGATTCGAAGGAGACCGATCATCGGTGGCGTTTGCAGTTCGAGTTGAGGAAGGGCGCGGCAGCGAAGGCGGTGTCTCGTCCGGCGGCCGTGATCGGAGAGGAGGCGCTGGCGGCTTCGGTGGCAATGATTCCGGCGACGTTTGCCGGTGATTTGGCACCAGAGGAGTTGCCGGCGAAGCTTGAACTGGCTCTCGGGTTGGGGCGAAATTCGTGGCCGTTGGCGGCGATTCGGAAGCTGGCGGATGCAATGATCGAATTGGGGGAGGGGCGGAAGAGGAGTGCGGCGCACGAGGCTCGGTGGTTGAATTTGTGCGGATTTTGTTTGCGTCCAGGGTTCGGGTTCCCGGGCGACGATTATCGGATTGAGCAGGCACGGCGGGTGTATGCGGGTGGGTTGCAATTCGCGAATCAGGTGCAGAACGAAATCGAGTGGTGGATTTTCTGGGGCCGGGTGGCGGGCGGGCTGAATAAGAATCAGCAGACCGACGTGTTTCAGAGGCTCTCGCCGACATTGCTGCCACGGTCGGCGAAGCGTCCGCGGGTGAATCCGAGCCTGTTGCGCGAAATGTGGCGGGCGGCGGCGAGTCTTGAATTTCTGCCGATCCAGACCAAGACGCAGTTGGGCGACGAACTGGTCGCGCGGATCGCGAAGGGCGATATTGTCGATACTGCTTTGTGGTGCCTGGCTCGGTTGGGCGCGCGCAAGTTGTTTTATGGGCCGATCAATCAGGTGCTGCCGGCATCGACGGTATCGCGGTGGCTGGAGCCACTACTGAAAATTCAAAAGGCGGAGGACGCGGTGGCTGCGCTTGCGCGATGCACGGGAGATTCGACGCGCGATTTGCCCGCGGCGACGCTGGACGTTGTAAGGCGCACGTTCCCGGGGCTCGACCTCGAGGCGGAGCCGAGTGACAGTCTTGCGGCCATGAATAAGATTTTCGGAGAAGAGCTGCCGTCGGGTCTGGTATTTCATGAATGAGTTGGAAATCGTCGACCGCCTCCGGCGGCTTAGTTTGCCGTCGAAAGACGTGGTGCTGGGGATCGGCGACGATTGCGCGATTTACCGGCCTCGGGCGGGCGAGGAGCTTCTTTTCACTACCGATCAGATGATCGAGGATGTGCATTTCACACGTTCGCAAAGCGCGGCGTCGATTGGCGAGAGGGCGCTGGCGCGTAGTTTGAGCGATATCGCGGCAATGGGTGGCGAGCCGAGGTTTTGTCTCGTGGCGCTGGCCGCGCGCGATACGAAGTGGATCGAAGAGTTCTATCGCGGCCTGCTGCGACTGGCGAAGCGGACCGGAACGGCGCTTGCGGGTGGTGATCTGGCGCGTGATGAGAAACATCACTGCGACGTGATGGTCTGCGGGTCGGCGCCTCGCGGAAAAGTGCTGCGGCGTGATGGGGCTCGCGAGGGCGATTCGATTTTCGTCTCGGGAAGATTGGGGAAACCGTGGGATCGCCGGATTGAGCCGAGGCTCGCGCTTGGGCAAAGTTTGCGTGGATCGGCGACGGCTTGCATCGACTTGAGCGACGGGCTTTCCCTTGATTTACATCGACTGTGCGTGGCTTCGGGCGTCGCTGCGGAGATCGATCGGGTGCCGGTGATGCGCGCATCGACAGTGGAACGCGCCCTTCACGGTGGAGAAGACTACGAGCTGTTGTTCACATTGCCTGCCGGAAAGAAAGCTCCGCGAGGCGTCACGCATATTGGCCGTGTGGTGCGAGGCATGCCGGGTGCGATAGAGTTTCAAGGGCGTCGGCTTGAGCCGCGCGGCTACGATCATTTCTCGGAGCATTCATGACCGATCCAACACCCATTCTCGAATTAATCCACGCATTTCGCTGCTCAAAGACGATGTTCACGGCGGTGCAGCTTGGCATTTTCGATGGCCAACGTCCCCAGGGCGGGGCGATGGATCGACTGCTCGATGCGTGTGTCGGGCTCGGGTTGCTGACTAAGAGAGGCGACGAGTACATCAACACACCCCTGGCGGACGAGTATCTGGCGCGATCGAGTCCACGCACGCTGTCCGGTTACATTCGCTATTCGAACGACGCGCTCTACCAGCTCTGGGAGCATCTTGACGATGCCGTGATCGAAGGCACGAATCGATGGAAGCAGACGTTCGGGACCGATGGGGGCGTGTTCACGAATCTCTACCGCACGCCTGAGGCGCAACGCGATTTTCTGATAGGCATGCATGGTTTCGGGATGATCAGCTCGCCCGCGGTGATCGCGGCCTTCGATCTATCACGGTTCACTTCCTTCGTGGATCTGGGCGGAGCCACCGGTCATCTGGCGCTCGCCGCGCTCGACCGCTATCCCGACATGAGGGCGACGCTGTTCGATCTTCCGGCGGTGATCGAACTCGCGAAAGAATACACGGGCGACCGGGTTTCATTGGTCGAGGGAGATTTTTTCGCCGATCCGCTGCCTGCCGCCGATCTTTATGCGGTCGGCCGCATTTTGCACGATTGGACGGAAGCGAAGATCGTGGCGCTACTGGCGCGAATCTACGCGGCGCTGCCGCAGGGCGGCGGATTGCTCATCGCCGAGAGATTATTGAACGAAGATCGCAGCGGCTCGGTGACGACGCACATGCAATCGCTCAATATGCTGATCTGTACCGAAGGCCGCGAACGCACACTGAGCGAATACTCCGCGCTATTACTCGGTGCGGGGTTCCGCGAGATCAACGGGCGCATCACGGGAGCGCCGCTCGACGTGGTGCTCGCGCTAAAGTAAACGACTCATGATCGAGAAAATTGCCTACGGCGGATGGCCGAATTGTTTTCGCATCGCCAACGAAAGCGTCGAGCTGATCGTGACCACCGACGTCGGCCCGCGGGCGATTCGCTACGGATTCATCGGTGGACAAAACCTCTTTAAAGAATTCGCGGACCAACTGGGCCGCAGCGGCGAGGCCACGTGGCAGCCGCGCGGAGGACATCGAATCTGGATCGCACCGGAGATGGTTCCGGATACTTATGCGTCCGATAACGGGCCGGTGCGTGCGACCATTCTCGAAGACGGGATCGAGCTGACGCAATCGGTTGAGCCTGAAACCGGTCTCGAGAAGACGATCGTCGCGCGGTTGTCGTCGAAGGGCGTCACGGTGACGCATCGGATCAGGAACGTGGCGTCGAAGCCGCGAACGTTGGCTCCTTGGGCGTTGACGATGATGGCGCCGGGCGGGGTCGGCATCACAAGGTTTCCGCCGCGCGGCACACATCCGGAACAACTGCCGCCGACCAATCCTCTGATCATGTGGGCGTTCACCGATCTCAGCGATCCGAGATGGACGTTTACGAAAAAGTATTTGATATTGCGCCAGGACCCCAACAACGCGGCGCCCCAGAAGCTCGGGCACTTCAATGAAAAGACTATGGGCGCGTATCTGCTGGGGTCGGATCTGTTCGTCAAACGCAATGACGCGGACCCGTCGAAGACGTACGCGGATTTTGGCGCATCTTACGAGACGTTCACGAACGGCGATTTTCTGGAGCTGGAAACGCTGGGGCCACTGGAAGAGGTCGCGCCGGGCGGTACGGTGGAGCATGTCGAGCGGTGGTCGCTGCATCAGAATATTGCTATCGCAAAGTGGACCGATGAGGAGTTGGATCGCGTGTTGGGGTTGGAATGAAGCGTCGGTAAGCCGCCTGAAAGGGCGGCTGCCGCCAATATTGGCGGCCCCACAATTTATCGAACAGGAGTCTGGGACGGCTTAGAATATAAGTGATGATGCGTATTTGTGCTCTTCTATTGGCGGCCACTGCTGTTTTTGCGCAGTACAAGGCTCAGCCTGCGGGCGATCCTCCATCGGAAATCGCTGCTCCGATTCTTGCCGCGCTCAATAAGGCCGGCACCAGGATCGCTGCGGACAAAGGGTATGTCGAGATTTGGCTGCGCTCCACCATGCCGTCCGGTCCTAATACGGGCGAGTCGAGTGTGACGCTGCCGACGATTCCTCCCGGCGCGCTGCTCGGCGTGTTGCGATTTCTCGCGAAGGGGAGCGATCGGCGCGGGCAGACGATCGCGCCCGGGGTGTACACGCTGCGTTACGGAAATTATCCGGTGAACGGAAACCATCAGGGGGTCGCGCCGCAGAGGGATTTTCTCGTCCTGGTGCCGGCCGCGCTCGATAAATCCACGGATGCTGTCTCCGACTTCGATGCGTTGATGGAGTTATCGCGAAAGGCGTCGGGCACGCCGCATCCAGCGGTGCTCAGTTTCTCAAAAGCGGATGCGGATCAGAAACCAGGTTTCGAAAAACAAGGTGAGAAAGACTGGGTGCTGACGACGAAGCTCGGCGATACCGCGGTGTCGATCACACTGATTGGGGTGGCAGAGTAGCGCGCATGCTTCGGGTCGCGCGCGTGAGGCTCGCGGTCTGGTCGCCGATGGGAAGATATTCCATCGTGACGTAGCCTTTGTATCCGAACGACGCGATGGCTTTGTAGATATTTTCGTAGTTCATTTCGCCTGTACCGGGGTCGTTTCGGCCTGGATTGTCGGCGATGTGGAACACGGCCACGTGCGGTGCCGCTTCTCGCATGGTGCGGATTACGTTGCCCACTTGCACCTGCTCGTGATAGATGTCGAATAGCAGTTTCACGTGCGGGTTCTGCGATTCTTTCACCAGTTTCAAACCCTCGCCGCACGTCGAAAGAAAAACCCCTTTGTGATCGACCTTGTTGTTGAGGGGCTCGATAATCAGCGTCAGGTTCGCCTTCGCCGCCAGATCTCCGGCGCGTTTCACCGATTCGAGCATCGACGCGTACTGCTCCTCATGCGTGCGTCCTGGAACATCGTCGCCACTCATCAGGATGATTTGCGGGATTTCGAGTTTCTGCGCGAACACGATGGCTTGGCGCACGTCGGCCAAAAAACCTTCGCGATCCTCCGGCTTCACCATCGACACTGGACGATGCTTCCAATCGGATTGAGCGAGGATGGTGTCCATCTTCAGATGAAGAGACTGCGCGAGTTTCTTCATGTCGCGGATCTGTGCGTCGGTCCAGTTGATGTGCTCCGAGACGAGCTCGACCGATTCGACGCCCGCCTGCGATGCGACTTCGAGACGCTGTTCAAAGGGACCTTTGAGCGTCCAGATCATCACGGAGCTGGTGATTGCGGTGTTGGCGGTCTGTGCGTCGATGGCCTGTGCGAGCGCAACGGCTCCTGTCGATTGCAAAAATGCGCGACGGTTCATGGGACCTCCTTACTTCGGAATATCCATGATATAGCTGGTCAACCGGTCCAGGTCGCGCGAACTGAGCTTGTAGGCCGGCATGGTGGAGCCGGGCGAAAATTTCGAAGGGTCCGCAAAATGGCCTTCGAGCCATTCGCGGTTTCGATGATCCGCAACGCCGTTGAGTGGCGGCCCGGTCTGCATCCCGACTCCGTTCAGTTTGTGACACGCGCTGCATTGATTCGCCTGATAGACCATCGCGCCTTCGACAGCTGCCTGCGGCGCACCTGACCACGCTTTCACGGCGTCGTCCTGACGCTTGGTGACGAAGGCAGCGAGGCCTCTCAGCTCGGGATTTTTCAACTGCGTCGCGACATTGGGCGCGGGCTGCTTGAAATGCTGCATCAGCCAATCGGTGGGCCGTTGCGACGCGGCGCGCGTGAGATCCGGACCCGCGCTGGATTTTCCCAGGACGTGACAGTTTCCGCAGTTGTCTTTTCGAAACGCTCCGATGGCGGCGAGTTGGTCGGCGGGCAGTTCCTGCCAGGGCTCGATGAGCGCGAGACCGGCATCGGGGGATTCGGTGCTCGGCGGCGTGGTCGCGATGGCGCGCGCGGTTAATGCACTCCATCCGAGAACGCAGAGAACGATCAGAGCGATGGCGCCGATGCGCTCGCGGACGCGCACGACCTTACCACGATCGATAAAGGGGACGAGAAAAAGCGCCAGGATGGCCAGCGTCGGCAGCACTACTGCGCCGACGATTTCGAGCGGCCCCTCGAAGGCTTTCAGCGTCTGGAAGAGGAACAGGAAATACCATTCGGGGCGAGGAATGTAGCTAGTATCGGTGGGGTCGGCCACGTGGCCGAGCGGAACGCGAACCGCGATCGCCATCGCGACCAGGACGGCGAACCACGCGAAAGTCGCGACGGTATCCTTGAAGACTTGCTCCGGATAAAATTTCTTCTTCGGGAGCGCTTCGTCGGCGGGAATGGGCGTGACACCGTGACGGCGGACCAGGTACACGTGGATCGCGATCAGAAGGAAGGTGAGCGGCGGCAGCAGCAGCACGTGCGCCGCATAGAAGCGGGCGAAGGTCACGGCGCCGATCGATCCTCCGTCGCTACCGAGCAATCGCAGCACGTAAGGTCCCGCGCCGGGCGCGAGCGCCGCGATTTGCGTGGTCACTACGGTGCCCCAATACGCTCGATTGTCCCAGGGCAGCAGGTATCCGGTGAGTCCGTAGGCCAGCGTCACCAGCAACAGCACCGCGCCCACCATCCACGTGGCTTCGCGGGGTTTTTTGTATGCGCCCCAGACAAACACCTGCATCATGTGCAGCACCACGACGATGATCATGAGGCTCGCGCCCCAGTGATGCAGGCCGCGCATCAGCTGGCCCGCGGTCAGCTCCGTCACGATGTAACGGAGGCTGTTGTAGGCCTCGCCCGGGGTGGGCGCGTAGTTTCCCGCCAATAACATTCCAGTGAAGACCTGCGTTAGAAACGCGAACAGAGCCACGCTGCCCAGCACCTGATGCCATCCGGCGGAAGCGGGCACGTCCTCATAAAGGAAATGCTTGATGGCGGACTCAACGCCGGTGCGGTCTTCGAGCCAATCGATCACGCTTCGCAGCATTTTCATGCCTTCTGAATCTCAGAGCCGATCAGAATTTTTCCCTGATCGATTCGCGTGACGTACCGATCGAGCGGCCGCGGCGCGGGACCGCTGAGCACTTTCCCGTCGATTGAAAACGTCGACGTGTGGCAGGGACAGAGAAAATTATTCTCCTTTTCGTCCCAGTGATACGCGCAGCCTAGGTGGGTGCACTGCGGCGCGAACGCGACCACGTTCTGATCGTCTTTGCGGAGCACCCACGCCGTCGATTTCTCGTTCAGCACGCGCCATCCGTCGACGCGTGTGCGCCGGAACACGACTTCTTCAGGCTTGCCGACCGTCAACTGCGTCAGGTCGGCGGCTGGAACAAAGTCGGATTGTTTCTGGGATTTCGGCCTGACAAGAAGGTAGGCGGCGGCCGGTACTGCAAGGGCCGCCGTGATCAATCCACCGAGCCCGGCGATCGCGGCCGAGTAAAACGATCTACGTGTAGTCGTACTCTCCATGCGACTTTCTAGTATACGCGGAGAAGGCTTCGCTGCGCCGGTTTTCGCACGACGTTTTACAGACTATTTACTCTGTGACGGGAGGCCGGCGGCGGTGCCAATCGGTGTGGCTCTGAAAAGCCTTACCGATCGCGATCAACTGGTTTTCGTAGAACGGCCGGCCGACCAACGAAATCGCGATGGGCAATCCAGCGGCAAATCCGCACGGCAGGGAGATCGCAGGCACACCCGCGAGATTGCCCGCCGGGATCAGTCCGCTCAATCCGCGCGACTTCGGCGGTGTGGCGGGTATAACTCCGCCATCCAACCGGTCGGTGACTTTCGATGCGGTCGTCAGTCGCGTAGGCGCGAGCAGAAAATCGACGTTGAGGAACAAATCTCGAAATGCCTGCTGCACCAGGGCGCGCACGCGCATCGCTCGGAGATACTCCGTCGCGGGAATATCGAGCCCGGCCTTCAGCCCTTGCGCCTGGCGATGGTCGGCGAGCTCGTCCACTTTCCCGCTGCGGATCAGATCCTCGAAAATCGATGCCGCCTCCGCGGCGATGATCGTGCCGACCAGCGCCGTATATGGGAAGTCCGGGATCTCGACTTCCTTGGTGTTCATGCCGAGCGACTTCACCAGCTTCAACGCTTCCTGAAAACCGGCGCGCGTAGAGGGGTCGGTGGACTCGTCGAAATCGATGGGCGCGTAGCCGATCGTGATTTCGTCCGGCTTGCGCGCGTACTGCGGTGCATAGTGAAACGATTTTCCGGCCGAGCCAGGATCCTCATAATCGACGCCCGCAATCACGCTCAACACCAGCGCGCAATCTTCAGCGGAACGGCACATGGGGCCGATCTTATCGAGCGTCCAGGAAAGAGCCATCGCGCCGCGGCGGCTGACGAGTCCGTAGGTGGGCCGCAATCCGGTGATGCCGCAGTAAGCGCTGGGCGAAAGGATGGACCCCGAGGTTTCCGATCCAATCGAGAACGTCACCAGTCCCGCTGCGGTCGCAGAGCCGGGGCCGCTGGACGATCCGCCGCTCCAGCGCGTGCGATCCCACGGATTCAAGCCCGGTCCCGTGAGCGAGGCCGCTGGGAAACGATAGCCTCCCCCGCCCGCAAGCTCCACCATGGACAATTTCCCGATGAGAATCGCGCCCGCTTTATCGAGCAATTCGATCACCTGCGCGTCCTCGTCGAAGACCTGCCCGGCGTACGGCTTCGCGCCCCAGGCGGTCACTTTGCCTTTCACAGCGAGCAGATCTTTCGCGCCGTAGGGTATGCCTTGCAGCGGGCTGCGAACGCGATCTACTTTGAAATCGCGATCGACCTCTTTGGCCTTGCGCAGCGCCGTCTCGCGGAGCGAAAGCGCCAGTGCGTTATAACGCGGCCCGAGTTTTTCCAGACGATCGCAGAAGGCGCGCGTCAGTTCAACCGTCGAAAATTCCTTCTTGCGCAGAGCCGCGGAGATCTCTGAGATGGTGCCGAAAAAAATATCGTCGGTGAAATTGAACTTCGCCATGAATCACGCCTTGAAATGGAACGCGGGCTCCGTGGCCATGGGCAATTTCACTTTGGCGATTTGTTCGGCGTTAGTCCGCATCTGAGCGCGCGCCGAATCGAGGTCCGTGTTGGTGGGCGTTGTCTGAGAAACTCCCGGCTGCTGACCCGCGGCCGCAGCGGCGAGGATTCGGGCAAGGGATCTGCGAGTTACGTCCATGACGGTATTATCATTCACCCGCCGCGTGGTGCGCTTCGAGCGCTTCCATCGCCGCCTTTTCCATCACCGCGAGCGGAGCGTTCTCGCCCGTCCATATTTCGAACTGCCGCGACGCTTGCTCGAGAAACATCTCGAGGCCGCGGATCACTGTCGCTCCCTGATCCTTCGCCATCCGCACCAGCATCGTATCGAGCGGATTGTAGACCATGTCGAAAACGAGCTTCGCCGGAATCTTCACCTCGAAAAAACTTTGCTCGACCTTCGGAAACATCCCGAGCGGCGTCGAATGCACCAGCACGTCGAACATGCGAAGACCGGCTTGTTCTCGCGATAAAGGCTCGGCGTCGCAGGCCTTGGCGAGCGCGCGCACCCGATCGATATTGCGTCCCGTAATTGCGAGCTTCGCGCCCGCGGCCTTCAGCGCAAACGCCGCTCCGCGCCCCGCTCCGCCATTGCCAGCCAGCAGCACCGTGGATTTGCTCAACCGCACATGACGCTCCAACGGACGGATCACGCCGTCGGCATCCGTATTCGTGCCGCGCCATTTCCCGGCTTTGCGCCACACCGTGTTCACCGCCCCGACACGCCGCGCCAGCGGATCCACCAGATCCAGATAGCGCAGGACCTTTTGTTTGTGCGGAATCGTCACGCTGAACCCCGCGAGCGGCAGCTTCTCGGCGAGAACGAAAAAATCCTTGAGCTGCGCCGGCTTCACCAGGAACGGAAGATATACCGCATCCGCCCGCCGCGCCTGAAACGCCCGATTGTGAACCGC
>PNAJ01000116.1 GCA_003170295.1 Bryobacterales bacterium
TGGTGCCGTCTCCGCAGCCGAGGTCGAGAGCGCGCAGAGGCGTCTGAATGCCGATCGATTTGACCAGCGCTTCTCCGGATTCGCGCATGGTGGCGGCGATTTCCGTGAAGTCGCCTTTTTCCCACAGAGCTTTATTTGGATTCATCGTGTGGAACGATTTTAGCGCAGTCACTTCTTGTGGGGCGGGCATTTTTGCATGACGCGTTGCCATGAGCGATCCGACGACACCGCCCCCCGCGCCCCAGGTTTCGGCCCACGGCTGGATCGACACCGCCACGCTTGAACTTTTTGCCGCGTGGAAAGCCGAGGACCCTACGACGGACCCGGAAAGATCTTCGTCAAGCCGACGAGGAGGTTGCCGAGTTCAGGAAAGCAATGAATCAGAATCGCGCAGCAACCGGCGCTCGTCTGCTGTTTCCTTAGTCAGCCGGACATAGACGCCGATCTCTTGTTGATCGAAGACGCCAACGGCTCACACTCGGCCTTCGTGGAGTATGAAGTCGTCTCCTCCGACACTACTCATGCCCAGAGCGATGTCACTTTCAACAAGTATGGCACGTCGATTTTCTAAGCTCCGTGTGGGTCGAGGGGCGGAAATCCGAGATGCGGATTTTGCACTCGAAGGTGGAACAAAATGCGGCCCAAGCTGCGACCATGGCTGATCCAAAGATTCCCCGCACTGTCGCCGGCGATGGACAACACAAACCTGCCGGGCACGGCGGTTATGGGAATGGACCGGCCGTTCTCGAAGTAGGCAACCCCACCGTTCGTGGAGATCCAAATTCGACCGCGATCGTCCGCCTGGCCGGTATACGCTACTGAACAATCCTAGCGGCCCGTTCGAGGAATGGCCCCTGTTGGCGAAGTGCCGTAGCCAACAAGCAGGCAACGATCACAACTGCAGATATTACATTCGTTGCTTCGACATGCAATACTATCCATCCACTCCACGTGCCAGAGAGGATCGGGTGTTTGAGGGGGTCAACAGATTAAAGGCGTGGATTTCCGCCTGCCTCCCTGAGCGAAGCGTAGAGGTGCAGGTTCGGTGGCCCGACGGACGCAGCGCAGCGTCTGCCACTATTTGTCTTGCCTACAAACACACGAAGGTTCGGAGAATTACTTTTTCTTTGTTCCCACAAGCCAGATGACCGGTGCCTATGTCGGAAGAGAGGCGCTTTCTTCGAGTATTGGCCATTTCGAGGGTGCTGGCTAGCCCGCCGTCAAGATACGGGCTCTATTTCTTCTTAAAGACGTCGTCCTTCGGCGACTCAATCTGCGCGTCGTCAGTATCAATGGCCCTCGGGTTGGTGTTAGGGTCTTGAGGCGCGTCGGTAACGCGCGGCATTGTTTGAGGGGGCTCTTCTTGCGGTACGGGCGGCTTTGCAGGAGACGGCATGGTTGGTAGAGGTGCCGGTGGCGGAAAGTGTTTCTTGGCTTACGACTCGTCGCGTGTCGGATCTGGAGCGGAAGGCGAGCGGCGGGAATTCGAGGCCTGGGGAAGCATCTCTAGTCATGGCCAACGCGGTGACCAAACTGCCGGAGCCTACGAACTCGTGGTTCTCGCCACAGTACAAAACGTTCTCGCTTCACAGCAGTGCTGACATAGGGACGTTCTTCAATCGACAACATGATTGCGAAACGTGCAGCGTGACGCGACCGGTCGTGGCGTCACTCAAAATCTAGCAACCTGAGATGGTAAGGCGAGCCTGACGGCCCGGAGACGCAGTAGCAATCTACACTAAAATGCCGGCGGGATCATCGCGGTGACGCGATCGCCTATCAAGGTCACGCTCCCTTTAAGCGTCGATGTGGAGCTCGCATCCGGGGTGTAAAGCAGCGTCCGCCGGTCGATTGAGGAATCCACGCTCGTCGGCGGCCCAAGGATTCCCACAACTTAGGGCTCCGACATTCCGCTCTTTATAAGAGTCCAATTGGAAGCCCGATGCCAAAGAGGCGTCTCCGAAGGGATGCGCGTCGGCAAGGGCGCAGCAGCCGTCTGCAACGCCTTGACGGCCTTCTCTAGTTCTGCAATCCTCCCCTCCTGATCGGCGATCCTGCTCTTAAGCTGCGCGGTTTCCTTTGTTAGTTCATCCACCCTGGGATCGCGAGTTTGCGCAGTCGCAGTGCCACCTATCAAGAACAGAAGCCCCACGCCAGTTAGAGCTCTTTGCATGAATATGCACCTCCCTGTGCTTGACGGGGTAGCCACCTTTGGCTTGCATCCAGCAGTAATAAAGAGTTTAGCCATGATGGTCTCCTGCTGATAACACCTTGCACGCCTGTGACCAATTCGAGATCGGCCAAAAAGAAACGCCCGCCTGCGCAGCAGCGCGCCCCAGCCTGAACAGGAAGACTCTCCTCGACTTGAAGCCGAGCGGCAAGAGCGTAGATTCCGCACAAAGACGGCCGACCAGACTTGACCGCTGCGGAATCTGGAATGGCAATTCTCCAGATCGCGGTTGTTATGTCTGTTGCGAGAATGTGATCGTCTTTTTGCACAATCCGCGCGGGTCAGGTGGATTTCGCAAGGGTCAGGCTCGCCTTACCAGCTCAGGTTGATCGATTTTCAGTGACGCCAGGACCGGTCGCGTCACGCTTCGAGAACCACGAGTTCGTAGCCCACTGTCCGGCAGTTTGGTCGCGCGTCGGCCATGACTAGAGCCGCTTCCCCAGGCCCTCGAATTTCCGCCGCTCCCCATCCGCTCCGTGGCAGATCACGCACGACTCAGCACCTTTCACGGCCAGATCCGATACCTGCGCATACGTGAGGCCCTTATCTTTCCAGGTGATGACTCGCAGCCCTTGCTCCGACGAAAAGTAAAAGGTCAGGCCCCCGGATTTATAGCTCTCTCCCCCCGACGGCATGATCCGCGACGATGACGAAATTAACAGCGAGATCGGCTTCCGGTCCATTTCGTACGCCAGGTAAGCGACATCCTCTCCGCGATACTGCATCAGCCGGGCGCCTGCCAGCGCATACGGCTTCCGCCCGCCCTCCGGATGGTTCGGCAGCTCTAAGTGAAACGGCACCCGCGGAACCAGCCAGTCCGACACAACCTGAGGCTGGGTCGAAACGACGTCGAGCGGAAACGTTCCCCGAGCATAATTGCGATGTGCGTGCACTGCGAATTGCTCGTAGCCGGACCGCTCAGCCGAATACCACCACTCAGCTCCCACCGCGACCAACACGACCGCCGCCACCGCCGGCATCCACTTCCTCCACCGCGGCTGCCCCTGCCGCCGCTGCCAGTCCGCAACGATCCCCTCGACTGCCGCATAGGACTGTTCTGGCAGCTCGTATATGGGACTCGCTCCGCGCACGGCATCCACGGTCTCGCGCAGTTCGTCATACTCGCGCCGACACTCAGCGCATTCTGTGAGGTGCGCCTCGAACTCCAGGGCCTCCGCGCCGGCTACTTCCCGATCCACGTACAATGCGATGCGTGGCCTGACTTCGGAGCAGTTTATCATTGCCGTACCTCATTGCTGATTGCCACGCGGGGCCTCAGCAACTGCCGCAGGGCATCGCGTGCCCGCGCGAGGCGGCTCATCACCGTGCCGATAGGGCAGCCGAGAATCGCGGCAATCTCGGCATAGGATAGGTCCTCCATATCGCGCATCACGATGATCTCGCGCCAAGTCACCGGCAGGGAATCCACCGCCGCCCGAACTTCGGAAACCAGCAGCTTCCGGGTCATCCCAAACTCGGTGTATTCGCCGGACATGACAGGAGCCTCTTCAAACAGGACCTCCCGTGACCGCCAAACCCGTCGCCGCTCATTCTGCCAGACGTGCCGCATGATCGTGAAGATCCACGGCCGGATCTCGTCGGCGTTCGCCACCACCGGCTTTCGCCTCGCCGCCAACGCCCGCTTGTAGGTCTCCTGCAACAATTCCTCAGCATCCTGCGGCTCCCCGCAGAGCGATCGGGCATAGCGATAGAGGGATGGGTGACATCCCAATACATAATCGGCGAACGACGACAGACAGGCTCCCTTCTCTATGATCACACCGCGGAAGGGAAAATATTCCACGGATTTTCTTTACACAAGCTGGAATAAAACCGCGGCCAACGTGTGGACTGAATAGCGCGCCGTGGAGGACTAAACGCCCGAGCCTGGCTCGTTGGCGGGGCATCGCCCGGGCGCCGAAGGAGATTATGCGAATTAACGAGCGTTGGGCCAAGCCCACGATCCTGGCTGCAGGCCTTGCCGCTGGAGTAGGACTTCTCTTGGCCCAAGAAAAGGCCGGACCTTCAAGCTATGCCCCCGTCGATCTTCACGAGGCCTTTCGGACCGTTATGGCCCGTATGTTGGCCGCCAAACCCGCAATTGAAAAACGTCAAGCGGACCTCCTCTCGGAGCGCTACGACCTCAGCAACCGTCCCGCTCCCGGCCTCACCATGTCGCGCAACAAGTCCGTCCAGCAAGGCGTGCGCGTCAAACTTGCCCAAGGCGTTACGTGGGACCAGCTCGCAAAGCTGACACCAGAACAGGTGAAGGACCGCGACATCTTCCCCGCCGGCTTCCTGCCCCTTCCTCACCCCAACCACCCGGAAGGCGGAATGCTCTTTCCGAAATTCGAAATCGAGGAGATCAAGAAGCAGGAGGAACGCGACCTCACGCGCTTCGACCTCGACTACGACGTCCCGGATCACTTCCTCCCCGAGTTCCCGCCGCCGATGTATCTGACCACCCGCCCCGACTTAGGCGACGTCACCAAGGGCAAGCTGGTCACCATCGACAACTACTACGAACTGTTCAACGGCGTCCTTAACCCGAAGCAGATCGACGGCCTCCGCCTGTTGCTGACGACCTTTCCGCAACAGCAGTACAACCAGACCGAGGATCGCCGCACGGAACACGCCAGCCGCGGTGTAGCCTGTTTCGACTGCCACGCCAACGGCCATACCAATCGCGCCACTCACCTGGTGGGCGACATCCGGCCACAGGAGTTCCGGCACCGCATCAATACGCCGTCTCTGCGCGGCGTAAACATTCAGCGCCTGTTTGGCTCCCAGCGCGCTCTGAAAACGGTCGAGGACTTCACCGAGTTCGAGCAACGCGCCGCCTATTTCGACGGGGACCCGGTCATCGCGATGAAGAAAGGCGTGAACATTCTCGATCGTGGAAGCCAGGTCCACGCCATGGCCGAGTTTGAGGAGTTGCTCGATTTCCCTCCTGCTCCCAAGTTGAACATCGAGGGCAAGCTGGACCCCAAGAAAACGAGCGCCAACGAGCTGAGCGGCCAGGAGATTTTCTTCGGAAAAGGCCGCTGTGCTGGTTGCCATCCTGGGCCTTATTACACCGACAACTTGATGCACAACCTTCAAGCCGAGCGCTTCTACAAACCCCGCATGGTGAACAGCATGATGGCCTCCTCCGACGGCCCCATCAAAACGTTCCCCCTTCGCGGCGTGAAGGACACTCCGCCGTACCTGCACGATGGCCGACTGCTGACGCTGGAGGACACGGTAGAATTTTTCAACCTGATCCTCGAAACACAGCTGACCGCGCAAGAAAAGGTGGACTTGGTTGCCTTCCTGCGGGTCTTATAGCGATCTCAGCAAATTGCGTGACCCTGTCTGTCGGTGCGTTCCGCCGGTTGAAGGCCTCCTGCACGCGTACTTGATTGAAGGATGCTAACGTAGGAGACATCTGCTCGGATCAGGAAACGAGTGAGCCGCGCGAGCCAGAAGCCTTTGTACGGCGCGGTGTTCGGATGGAGGATCTTCCCGAACTGATAAAGGCTGGGCTTCCGTCGAGGCGCTCATCTTGGAATCGTTCCCGCGCACGAAAGTCCACACCTAACGACACCTCCCAAACTTTTCCTTCTCATTATGTTGATGAATGTAGGAGCCCTGCACTTCACGATCCACGAATCGTCGGGGGAGCAGCAGCCCCGGGCATCGAATGTCGCAGTGGCGCAGGTTGTTGCACGTCCTGTAGGTTCATTAAAACAATGAGAAGCAAAAGTTTGGAGGTGTCTTTAGGTGTGGACTTTCGTGCGCGAGGCTCGAATTGAACCAATCATTGCCCCGCCGCATTGTCCGTTGGACCCTACGAAGGCCACTTCCGGTCGAGGTTCTTAAGTACATCCTCAATCTTGTACGCGTTGCCAGCCATTAGGCGCTCAAATGCTCGCAAAGCGCATAAGCTGGTTCCCATCCCATAGGCATGGCTGCCCGGCGCGTCTTTTCCGCCTGACGATTCGTGGATCGTGAAGTGCAGCGCTTCTATATTCGTCAAAACATTATAAGGACAAGTTTTGGAGGTGGGCTTTGGGCGTGGACTTTCGTGCGCGGGCTATCTGGTAACGGCAGCGGGCCTCTTGACCGATGAGGCCGGGCCGCCGGCAAGAAAGCTGAGGGTATACCGGGGTCAACCACAACGCGAACGACCTATCGCTCGCGGGGTTGCTACTGTGCGGTCCAGTTGCCGCGCAGCTGCCAGTTGCTCCACAGGGCGCCGCTATCCACCGCGTTCAGGTAGACGTTCTTTGCTCCTGCAAAAGCAGGCTTGAACGTCAGCGCCTCATTGACCGTCAGATTATTCACGGAGCTCGAAACCGACGATCCCGCGCCGTTGAGCGTACATTGGCTATTCTGCACGTTCATGCCGCTCCCCGGCGTCACCGGACCCATCCAGGAACTTGCGCCATCGTTGAGGAGAAATAACGCGTTCGCGCCCCGATCGTAATAGGTGTAACAGCTCCCCGGCCAGTTCAAAACCGAATTGACCAGCATGTAGGTCGTCGGCAGATCGGCAAACCCGTTCGGGTCGGAAAAAACGAAGCCAAATGTCTGGCTTGATCCGCTGCCCGACGATGGTATGACGGAGACCGCAGTGGGAGGTTGATTGCCAGCAGCGGGCACGGTCCAGTTGCCGCGCAGCTGCCAGTTGCTCCACAGGGCGCCGCTATCCACCGCGTTCAGGTAGATGTTCTTTACTCCCGAGAAGGCACCCTTGAACGCCAGCGCC
>PNAJ01000029.1 GCA_003170295.1 Bryobacterales bacterium
CGGAGGCTTCGTCCCAGGTATGGCCTTCGGTCAGCAGCAAAATCAGCCGAGCTCTCCGGGCATCTTCCGCCCGGCCGGTTCGGCTCGATGCTCGCCGCATCAGTTCCATCCGCTCCGCGTTCGTCAATGCGAGGGTGCTTGCCATGCACCCATTGTAGTCTATAACTGGCTGTTACAGTCCACTAGTCGCACGGATGCGAGGTTATCACAGAAAGGCCGATTGCCAATCGGCCGCAGGCTGCCACAGGCTGCCGAAAAACTCTTATTCAATAAAATCAGGCCTGCGGACACCGGACGGGCCGATCCGGGGATCGGCCGCGGACCAGGGGGTCCGCCCCACCCGGAGGGGGAATGAGTTTTTCAGCAATCTAGCGCTTTGGGGCGTAGCCGACGGTGAAGGTCACCATCACGCTGCGGCCGGGTAGCATGTTCAACTGGTCGCCGGGATTCGGCGCGAAGGCTGCGGTCGATGTCGCGGCGGTGGCCGGCGTGATTCCGACGATGCTGTGGCTATCGGTCAGATTGTTGACCGCCAGGCCGATCTTACTCCCGCGTAGCCAGGACTGATTCTTGATCGCATAATTCACGTACACGTTCACGACATTGAACGGATCGATGGTAATGGCCTGGTCCACCGGATAAGGAATCTTGATTCCGTTGATCAGGTAGGTCAAAGAGCCGTTGTCATTATACAGCGTGCCCACACGCTTTTCGATCAAGCCGACATCCCAGTTTTTGTGACGCCACAGGAAGGCGACAGACTCGACGTTCTTGGGGGTGTTGGCCACCCACAGGCCGCCATTGGGGAAGTTTTGGCCGGTCTGATATTTCGCCGAGCCCATGGTGCCGTTCAGGTACAGAGAGAGTCCCCATCCGAGCACGATGTTGCTCTCTGCTTCGATACCCTTCGTATTGCTGGGCCCGGTGGCGACAAAGACGGGTTCGTTGGTGGCTGGGTCAGTGTAGGAATCGTAGCCGTTCTGGAAATGGATGTAATAGGCGTCGGCATCCAGAGTCCAGCGGCGGAACTTCAGCACGTTGCCGATCTGGTAGGTCTTGGCCAGGGTCGGCTTGGGCGGAACCAGAACCTGCGCGTTAGGAACGTCGAAAACGTTGCTTGGTGGAATGATGCTGCCTTCCGCAGACTGGGCGTAGGCGGACCAACTGCTCTTGATGTAATAACGGGCCGCAAGATTCGGCAACCAGTTGTTGTAGTCGATTTGGTGGTTGACAAACGTAGCGCCGCCGACGCAGATAGGCGCGCCAGTGCGGGGGTCGGTGGACGCTACACCCCCCAGGCAACCCACTGTCTTCCCATTGTCCTGATATTGATTGAGCCCCATCGCGTAGTTCGCGTCCTTGATACCCGCGACGATCACCAGCTTCGGTCTCGGGTGCCATTCGAATTCGGCGAACGGCTGAAAGGACTGAGTGATGAACTGTTCGTGGAAGTTCCCCAGCAGCGTATTCTGCTGACTGATGATATTGGACGGTACCTGATAGCGGTCCGTATAAGCCCAGTCGTACCAGAGGCCGGTGCGGAAGGTGCCCCACTTGGATTCCTTACTCAAAATCAGAGTGTCGCCCGCGTGCCGGTAGCCGTTGAGCTTGTCGACGCCGCTGGGCTTGGCGGAGCTGAGGTTGACCGCGGGTCCATTCTGATAGAACTGCTTATTCCAGTAGCGCGTGGTGTACGCTTTCGTATCGAACTTCCAACCGTCGCTCATATCATTGTGGAAGTTGGCGTATTCAAAATCGGTTTGCACGTGGTAGGTGCTGTACCCGTAATAGTACGGGTCGGGAGTTCCGTTCGCCAGCAGTGGAGTGCCGTCCAAGAGGTATCTCCGTACTGGGCCACCTGGGCGCGCGTCGGATTGGTCGTGTTCGGAGTGTTCGTCCAGATGTCGACCAGGCCGCCGTATAGTGTAAGCGAACTGTGGCTATTAAGCCGATACTGATACTTGCCGTAACCTGCCACGCGTTTTTGGCGATTATAGGTTTGATATCCGTCCGACAGCAGCTGCTGAATATTCATCAGGAAGCTGTTTTTACTGCCGGGGCCAAAGAAACCGCTGTCGCCGTCCAGTTGCAGCACGCGTGTATTCCAGGAGCCGTAGATGACCGACGCGCGAATATCCGGGTCCGGAAACAATTGCGGCGACTGCAGATTAATCGATCCGCCGAAGTTGGTAGGGCCGAAATTTGAGGCCAGGCCGGGGCTGCGATCGAAATCGACGGCGTCGGTCCAGCCGCTGGGAAAGTTCGCCTACGAATGGTGGGTCGGCGAGTTGGTGTCTTCGAACGGAATTCCATCGAACGTCATGGTGTATTGCCCGTCCGAGAAACCACGGAAAAATGTCTTGCCCTGGCCGAGTCCAATCCCGTTAGGATTGAGGCTGAACGTGCCTGGCGCCAGGTTTACGTATTCCGCGTAGTCGGCCAACGGCGACATGAAGTTCCTGATGAAATCGCCGCTGACTTCGGTCTTGGCGGAGACAGCCTCGAGCGTGTTGCCCGAGGGTGCCGTCGCCGCAGCCAGCGATATGGTTTCGTTAACTGTAATGGAGGTTGTCAGCGTCTGAACGGACAATACGATGGGAATGTCCAGAGTCACACCGGCGGTGACTTTTCCGCCAGAGCGAGTGGTCAGGGCGAAACCTGGCGAGGAAACCGCAATCGAATAGGTCCCGGCCGCGAGATCCGGAACCGAGAACTTTCCGTCCGTGTCTGTCAACGCTGTGCGAGAGGCCGCGGTGGATTCGTTCCGGACCTCCACGGTGGCATGTGGGATCGCTTTTCCAACCTGATCCGTTACCGTTCCAGTGAGCGTTCCGATCTGTTGCGCTTCCAGCGAAGTTACCGGAAGAAGCGCCAAAATGGCGATGGCGAGTACACTTCGATTTAACCTGATTTGCATTCCTGAGATCCCTCTTGTGCTTGGAAAATGAACTCTAGGGTAACGGCTGTAAATGACGGCGACGTTACAGCAACATGAACAGTTCGCTTATAGCGAAATCGTTACTATCCCCTCCCTCACGGTCGGGGTTCGGTGTCAACGCTGAGGGCGATCCCGGTGCGGATGTGCGCGATCATTCGGACACCGAACCCCGACTGTAAAGGAGGGGACATAACGGTCTCCGCTTGCGTTTTTAAGTTATCCTTATCCATTATGAAAAAGTTGATTTTCGTGCTGGCCGCTTCCATCGTCCTAGCGCAAGAAAAAGTGGACGAGGCGACGTCCGCCAGAGTTCGCAGCGAGGAACTGGAGCATTCGCGCATCATGCACACGCTCCACATGCTGACGGATCGCTACGGTCCGCGCGTCACAGGCACGCCGAATCACGAAGCGGCAGCGAAGTGGGCAGTCGCCGAAATGACGCAATGGGGCATGAAGAACGGCCACCTGGAACCCTGGGATTTCGCCCGCGCAGGATGGCTGAATGAGAGCGCGACGGGCTCGATTGTTGCGCCGGTGCGGGAGAACGTGAAGTTCGAAGTGCTGGCGTGGACGCCGTCGACGGCGGGAACCGTCAACGCATCGGCGATGGAGGTTGTTCCTCCGCAGGGTCCGCCGGCTCCTCCAGCCGAAGAGGGCGCAGGTGGTCGAGGCGGCGGACGCGGCGGTGCTCCAGCGCGACTGGGTCCCACCAAGGACGAGTTTGCACAGTGGATAGCGGCGACCAAGGATAAAGTGCGCGGCAAAATCGTGCTGGTGGGCAAGGCTGCGGTGATTCCCGTGAATTTCGATCCACCCGCGAAGCGCCGCTCCGACGAGCAGGTGAAAGCGCAATACGATGGGAGCGGCGGCGGTGGTCGCGGCGGAAGGGGTGGACGCGGTGGTGCAGGAACGCCCGATCCGAACCGTCTGACGGCGATTCAGGTGGGGGAACAGATCGATGCCATGCTGCTTGCCGGTGGCGCGGTTCTCCGTGTGAACGACGCGGCGCGAGGCGAAGGGATTATCGTCGCACAAGCGCATCGAGCCTACGACATCTCGAAGACCGTGCCGACCGTGATCCTGCGTAACGACGATTACGGGCGCGTGGAGCGCCTGCTCGAGGACGGCGACGATGTGAAGCTCCAGTTCAACATCGTCAACCATATTTATCCCGAGGGGAAGACGAGTTACAACGCGATCGCGGAAATTCCCGGGACCGACAAGGCGGATGAGATCGTGATGCTCGGCGGCCATCTGGATTCCTGGCACGGAGGGACCGGCGCGACGGACAATGCCATCGGCTGCTCCATCATGATGGAGGCCGCGCGCCTGATTGAGTCGCTGGGACTGAAGCCCCGGCGCACAATTCGCGTGGCGCTCTGGTCGGGCGAGGAAGAAGGACTGCTCGGATCGCTCGCCTATGTGAAGCAACATTTCGGCACGGCGGAAGATCCCAAGCCGGAGTGGTTCAAGCTCGATGCCTACTTCAATATCGACTCGGGGACGGGCCGGCCGCGCGGGGCTGGAGTGTTCGGTCCGCCTGAAGCGGCCGCTGCATTGCGTGGCGTATTGGGGCTGTTCACCGATTGGGGCGTGGGCGGAGCGAGTAACACCAACAGCCGTGCAACCGGAGGGACGGACAGCACGTCATTTAATAATGCAGGATTGCCCGGCATCGGCATGCAGCAGGATCCGATTGAGTACGGCAGCATGACGCATCACACCAATCTCGACACCTACGAGCGCATTATTCCGGACGATGTTCAGAAGGCCGCGGCCATCATCGCCGCCGCCGTGTGGCAAGTTGCAAATCGCGACCAGATGATTCCCCGGTTCACGAAGGAGGCGATGCCTCCGCCGGTCGCGCCGCGGTAATCTGTATTTATAAGGGAGGCGTTATGCGTCGGATCCTGTTTGCGTTCGCACTGCTTTCGGCGGTTGCCTGGTCGGGCGATGGCCGACCGCCCCGGACCAACAGCGCGGACTATCCGGTTCGCCAGGACATGAAGACCGCGACCATCGCGGCTGTACGCGTGTCCCCCGAGCAGTTGAATAAAACTTTCCCGTCCGATCTCGCGAAGAAGTACGTCGTGATCGAAGTTGCGATTTATCCTAAAGGCGACGCCGTGGTCGAGATCGCGACCATGGACTTTTCGCTCAGGCTCGGCGCGGATGGCGAGAGTCACCCGGAAACGGCGGAGGAAGTCGCATGGATGTGGCGTCCGCACACCGCCCATCCGGACGTCGCCAGCAAAGTTCACGTGAACACAGAGACGGGCATCATTGTCGCTCATGGCCAGGACCCTGTCACCGGCCGCCCCGCGAACAGGGTGGGAACCTATGAAAGCGTCGGAGTGAGCAACGATCCCCGCCAGGCGCCGCCGTCCAACCGTTCTTCAAGTGTCGACGCCGATCGGTTTGAGGCGATGCTCGGCAAGTGGGCGTTGCCGGAAGGCAAAACCGCGTCTCCCGTTGCAGGATACTTGTACTTCCCGTTGCCGCTGAAGAAAACCAAAGGCGCGTTTGAGCTGCAGTACACGCACGATGGATCGTCCGCGAATCTGACCCTTCCTGCGCCTGCGAAATAACGTCAGTGCTTGTCGCGGAAGGTATTCTTCCCGACTTCGAAATGGAGCCGGAGGGAAGGAATCCACACCGGGCCGCGCTGCTGGTTATAAGCCGGATTCGAAACGTGCTGGAGGTCAAAGCTGGCGAAGAATCCCGGAAAGAGCCGGGCGTTATAGTAACTCTCCCAGATATATTCCGGACCATATTGCAGACGTCCGTCGCTAATGAGAAAATCGTAGCCGCCGCGCGCCAGATAGAGCGCATGGACGCCTGAAATTCCACTCGCCGTGAGCTCCGTCGCGACGGTATCGAAGGGCCGGTGCCAACGCGTGCCGGTGAGCGAAACACCACCGGTCGCCAGACGATCGATGGCCGTGAACGCGAAGCTTTCCGTCTTGCCGTCATTCCAACCAAGCCGGGCGAAGACCCCGATATCCTTGGTTATCTCCTGCTCCATGTTGAGGCCGATTCCATACTTGAGCGTGCCGTTCTTGCGAGTTGCGATGACGCTGGGAGTCCCGCCATTCTGTTCCGCCAAGCGGACCGCGTCCGCATAGGTCCCGGCATTGGCGTGATTGATGTAAGGCATCGCGCGGATAATGCCGGCGTGTTTTTTTAGTGAATAGCGGTATTCGCCTTCAAATACATCGCCTCGGTTGACAAAAAGTCTGCGGTCGAACCGGAGCCCATTCGCGACGCGAGGCATCGCTGTGCTCGCATATCGCAATGACCAGTTTCGCAAGTGAAGCTCGTGCACCCAGCCCCAGGTATAGCCGCGAGTGTCGGCAGGATAATCCCACGCTCCGTTGTACATGACTGCCCAGCCCATAAACTGGGTCCGTGGATCGTGCGAGTACTTGTTGTCGTCGAAGAAATCCGTTATTGCGAAGCGCCCGACGTCGATGGTATACCGGTTCATCGGACGTTGCCCGGCTAACTGATTTTCGTCGCTATCGACAGATTCCTTTTCGCTCCCGAATCCAAAGTCATGTGAGATGTAGAGCCTCGCAATGGAAGGCTTCGGCGTGGCGGTCGCGACGCGCGGCAGTTCGCCATTCGGAGAATTCGCGAGACCGTTCACACCGCTCAAACCTTTCCCGCCGGCGATCTCCGGATCGAAGATGAGCATCGTCGAGTTCTCCAGACGGAACGCGAAAAACAGGGTCGTCGTGAGAGAAACGTCGCGCTCCGGATAGTTCTGAAGGCTGAACGGACCCGAATAGGGCGAGCGGAACGTGCCGTGATACTGTCCGATGGAGGTCGCCTGATAGAAAATATTCCAACGCTCCGGATCGGGTGGAGCAGGCGTTTGCGCGCTGGCACCGATCGAATAACTCAGCAACAGCAATGCGAGCAACCCTCTCGTCGGAGTCCCTTTTTGTGATTGTATTGTAACCATCGTTAATATAATAGCAGTAACTAGTGTTACTTATAAAACTCCCTGTAACTCTTTGTTAACATTACGGCTTCTGTGTTAGCGTCCTGGATTTTAAAGTATACCAGCCGACGACCTCTCACGACCGCGGGAAGCCGAGGCTTAAATGACCATAAATGACTAAAAAACTGCCCTTCGCGCGGCCTTAAATGACCTTAAATTGTGCTGGACCGAAGGCGTCCTGAAGCATCGGTTATGGGGAGAGCGGAAGTCCCCCGCAAATTCCCGGTGGTGCTACCCTGATATTTGAGATTGAACTGTTGGGTATAGGATCATGAAAACTCTTATTCTTGCTCTCTCGATTGCCGGATTGGGTATGGCGGCGGATATTCGCGGCGAATACGTCGAAGCCCGGACGGCCGACATTTACACGGGCCCTTGCTTCGCCAACTCCGAGGTGGAGTTGACGGGGAACCTCGCGGTACTGGGCTGGAAGATCGAAAAGGGGGCGTGGCACGGTGTCGCGCTCGATGGATTATCGGTAGTCGGCGTCGTCCGTGCGGAGACCACGCTCGGCGATTTCATGCACCCGGACGTTGTGGGTGCGCGCGCGGTGATCATCGTCGATGAGCGCGCGACCGCGGAGCAGCGCATCGCGCTCAGCCAGTTCGCGAAGCAGATGGGCGGCGATTTGTTGAAGAACGTGGTTCGTACCGACGCTCGGCCGATTTCATTCTCGACCGGCGATATGCATTCGCGGCAAGCGAAGATGGTGGCGGGCGAATTGGCGAAGGTTGAGACGCGAGCGCTCGAAGAGACCGACAAGATCTGCCACAACGAAGCGGTCTGGTACAAACCGCTGACTGAGTTACAGCACGCCATGGCGGCATACACCGTGGAGCAGTCGTATCAGGGGAAAGGTCTCAATACGACGTGGAGCTATCCGGGCAAGCGCAGCGCGTACGTCGGGACATTTTCGGTCTCAGGACCGAGCGTCGTCGAGACCGGCGAAGACTTCAGCAAGTGAAACCTCGATCGACGGATTCTCGGTCCGCAGCACGCCGTCTTTCACTTCTCTGCTGCCTTCAGAGCTGTAGGTCCAGACGCGGCGGTCCGCAGGATCAATGACCCAAACGTTGGGAACACCGAATTTCAGATAATCGTCAATCCGCTTCTGCATGCTCCTGCGGGTGTCGTCTTTGGAAAGAACCTCGATGCAGATAAACGGTGGGTCGCGGTAGATTGCCGGGTATGGGCCACCGCCCTTCACCACGCAGACATCGGGAATCCGAAAACGGCTTGGGGCAACTTGTACTCTTTGTTCGACGACGGCGTGCAGGCGCCACTGCTTCCGGCGGGAGCGGAAGTAGTACAGTAGCTCGCTTTGCAAATCGCTATGATCGTGTTCGCCCAAGTTGCGTTCGAGCACCTCTCCGTCCACGTAATCGCAGTCCGGGCGATACGAGGTGCGCAGATACTCTTCGACCGGAACGAGCGTCGTAGCCTTCATATCCGTTATTCTACCTCTCGTCTAAACCGGCGAAGACTTCTGCAAGTGAAACTTCGATAGACGGATTTTCTGTTCGCAGGACACCGTCCTTTACTTCTTTGCTGCCTTCAGAGCTGTAG
Organism: Bryobacterales bacterium; assembly: GCA_003170295.1. Taxonomy (GTDB): domain Bacteria; phylum Acidobacteriota; class Terriglobia; order Bryobacterales; family Bryobacteraceae; genus Palsa-187. The sequence continues at coordinate 8,511 of PNAJ01000029.1, forward strand.
GACCACGCGCGGCGGTCGACTGGATTGACGACCCACACGTAAGGGACACCGAACTTCAGATAATCGTCGATGCGGTTCTGCATGCTCATCAGGCTGTCGTCTTTCGACAGAACCTCGATGCAGATGAACGGGGGCCGGCGGAAGATCTGCTCTTCGGGTTCTGGTCCGACAACCACACAGATGTCGGGAATTCGGAAACGCTGCGGCGAGACTTGAACCCGCTGCTCGGGAAAAACGTGAATGCCCCATTTTTTTGCCCGGGTGCCGAGGTACAAGATAAACTCGCGTTGCAACTTACTATGATCCCGTTCGCCCACGTTTCGTTCCAGCACCTCTCCGTCTACGTAATCGCGGTCCGGACGATACGCGGTGCGCAGATACTCTTCGACCGGAACGAGCATCGTAGCCTTCATATGCACTATTCTACCTCTCCATGGATGGCCCACTCACAGGGCAGCTTAAACCTCCCGGCGGTGCGAATAATTCGTCGTCTGTCCGCTCCCTGATGGTCGCGGTTCGGTAGGAGACGGCGGCTAAAGCCGTCGCTGCAAGCTGAAGCTCGCGCCACCAAACTCGGACTATTCTACCTCTCCGCGCACGAGGTCTTCATTGGTTTCGCGTTTGCGGATGACGCGCCAGGAGTTTTCTTCCACTAGAACTTCCGCTGCCCGAGGACGCGCGTTGTAGTTGGACGATTGCACGAAGCCGTACGCTCCGGCCGTGCAGATCGCGAGCATATCGCCGGGCATCACTTCCGCGAGTTCTCGATCTTTCGCCAGAAAATCTCCGGTCTCGCAGACCGGTCCAACGACGTCGACGATCGATCGCTGCCCGTTGGTTTCGCGGACTGGGAGAATCTCGTGATAGGCGCTATAGAGCGCGGGGCGGATCAGGTCGTTCATCGCCGCGTCAACAATGACGAAGTTTTTGTCGCCGGTTGTTTTGCGATAGAGGACGCGCGTGAGCAGCACGCCCGCGGGGCCGACGATGGAACGGCCAGGCTCGATCATCGCGTGCAGGCCGCGATCTTTCAATCGCGCGCACATTTGTGCGATGAAGCTGGAAATGTCCGGCGTCGACTCTTCCGGTTTGTACGCCACGCCGAGGCCGCCGCCTAAATCCGCGTGGCGAATATCGAAGCCTTTCGAACGCAGGCGGTCAATCAGATTCAGCACTCGATCGACGGCTTCCATAACCGGCTCCGGATTCATCAATTGCGATCCGATGTGGCAGCTTACGCCTTCGAACCGCAGGTTCTCGTGCTGGCACGCGCGGTCATAAATGGCTTCCGCATCCGCGATGTCGACACCGAACTTGTGAGCGAGGCGACCGGTGGAGATGTAGGCGTGCGTGGCGGCATCCACGTCGGGATTCACGCGCATCGCGACACGCGCCTGAATGCCGTGGCGATGCGCCAGCGCGTCAATCAACGCCAGCTCCGGCTCCGATTCACAATTGAAAACGAAAATGCCGGCGGTGAGCGCAGCGTCAATCTCGGGCGCGGTTTTTCCGACGCCGGAGAAGACGATCTTTTTAGGATCGCCGCCGGCTTGGAGGACGCGGTAGAGCTCGCCTCCAGAAACGATGTCGAAACCCGCACCGGCTTGGGCGAGCAGCTTGAGGATCGCCAGAGTGCCATTCGCTTTCACGGCATAGCATACGGTGTGCGGCTGCGCGCCGAAGGCGGCTTCGTAGGAGCGGTAGTTTTCGAGAATCGCTTGGGCGGAGTAAACGTAAGTGGGCGTGCCGGCGTCTGCGGCGATGTCGGCTAGCGCGACGTTGTCGCAGAAGAGGGCTCGGTCGCGATAGGCGATCGGGTTCATGGGTTATTTCCAGCCCTCCCTGCGGTCGGGGGCCGTAGAACATTTGGGAAACGCTCGGGCGGGGACACGAGTGTCGACGCGGCACGCACGAGGGCGCGCGCCACATCAACCCGGTGTAATCGAGAACTACTAAAGGGCAATCGCGAGTGCCGGCGGACCAACATTAGTGGACCTTTATTACGACGACCGATTGATCGTCGGTGATCGGGGTGCCGTCGCGGAAGGTGTCGAGATCGGCGAAAATCGCGTCGGCCAGGGCTTTGGGAGTCGCGGCGCCATGCTTCTTCAACAGGCGCGTGACGCGGCCGCGGGTGAAATCCTCTTGCTTGGCATTGAGCTGGTCTTCCACGCCGTCGGAGAAAAACAACATCAGGTCGCCTGGTGCGGCTTGGTGAACCACTTCCTCATATTCGCGATCCTCCAGCAAGCCGATCGGGACACCTTCGGCATGCGGTTTGATGATTTCGCCCTTGCGATAAATGAGAGGCGGCTCCGCCCCCGCGTTGCAGATCTTGAATTGGTGCAACCGCGGCTCCCACAGAGCGAGCGTGAGCGTTGCGTATTGCGCGTCGACTTTGCGTTCGAGCAGCGTTTCGTTGAGCGACTTCATCAGCATGGCGGGACTGCGCTTGCGCGGAGCGAGAATCCGCAACAGGCCGCTAACCAGCGCTCCGTAGAGCGCGGCGGCAGCGCCTTTGCCGCTCACATCGCCGAACGCGATGACCGCGTACTCATCGCCATATTCGAAAAAGTCGTAGACATCGCCCGAAATTTCACGCGCCGGGCGCGAACGGATGGCGATTTCGAGTCCGTGGATTTCCGGCGCCTGACGGGGCTGCAACACGTGTTGCAATTTGCGCGCGGCTTTCAAATCCTGGTCCATGCGCTGTTCGCGCGTGGCGATCTCCTCATAGAGGCGGGCGTTCTCAACCGAACTGGCAATCTGCGGCGCGAGCAACGAGAGCGTTCGCTGATGATCCTCGGTGAAGAAACCCAGGTGCTGGCTTTCGACATCGAGGACGCCGACCACTCGATCCTGCACGATGAGGGGCGTGGCAAGCTCCGAACGAACGTCGGCATGCGCCTCGATGTAACGAGGATCCTGCGAGGTATTCTGCACACGCACCGCTTCCCGCGTCTCCGCCGCGGTTCCGGTGATGCCTTTTCCGATCGGAATATTATCGACCGTCACACGCTCGTCAAAACGGACGCTGAAGCGGCTGCGCAACAGTCTCTTTTCCGAGTCGACCAGATAAATACTGAAGGCGTCGTAGTTGATCAGCGTGCGAATCGTGGCGGCGATCTTGCTGAGCAGTTCATCGAGATCGAGGATTGAGCTGAACTCCTGCGACAGGTGCGCGAGCGTTTTTAGCGTTTTGTTTTGCCGGTCTACCCGGCGGTACAGACGAGCATTGTCAATCGAAAAGGCGATGCGCGCGCCGATGAGACGCAGCATCGCGCGATCCTGCTCAGAGTACGCTTTGAGGCGCGTCGATTGCACATCGATCACGCCGACCAGCTTTCCCCTGGCCAGCATCGGAACAGCTAATTCGCTGCGAACGGCATCGAGCGCGTTCAAATAACGCGGGTCCTGCCGCACGTCGTCGACCATGACCGGAAGACGGCTGGCCGCTGCTGCGCCGGTGACGCCTTCGTCCAATTTGACGACCAGGCTGCGCACTACTTCTTCGCGATGGCCGATGGAGTAGCGTATACGCAAGCCCTGCTCGCGTTCGTTATAAAGAAGAATCGCGAACAGATCGTAGGAGAGCACGTCCTTCACGATCGATGCGACGTTGGCGAGCAGCTTGTCGAGGTCGAGTGTTTCGGAGGTGACACGCGACACTTCGAGCAGAAAGTCGAGCAGCTCGACGCGTTCGCGGAATCGGACGGAGGCTTTTCTTGGGGTCGCCATTGGGGGACTAGCCGGACATTCCGACGGCGACAAATTTCGCGCCTGTCCGCATGCTTACGCATGGCGGTTCGGTGGGGGCACCGGTGACGGCTCGGTTGAAGGCCGGTCCGCCCCACCCTGCGCCGTACACTAGTAGCCACCTTGCGCGGCGGGGACGTCGGGCGCTTTTCCCTGCGCCGCTTCCATGATCTTGACGCTGGCGCTTGCGCCGATGCGCGTTGCACCTGCGGCCGCCATATTTTTCAAATCCTCCAGCGTGCGGATGCCCCCGGACGCCTTCACGCCCATCTCTTCACCGACCACCTGGCGCATGAGTGCGACGTCGTGAACCGTTGCGCCGCCGGTCGAGAAACCTGTCGATGTTTTCACAAATTCCGCGCCTGCGACCTTTGCGAGAGAGCTGGCGACGACCTTTTGATTGTCGTCGAGCAGCGCGGTTTCGAGGATCACTTTGAGAATCGCGCCGCCCTTGTGCGCCGCCGCCGCAACCGCTTCGATGTCTTGCCGAACAGCGTCGCAATTTCCGCCCTTAAGTTCGCCAACGTTGATCACCATGTCGATTTCCGTCGCGCCCTGCTTCACTGCATTCGCGGTTTCCGCAACCTTGGTCGAGGTGGCGTTCGCACCGAGTGGGAAACCGATCACAGTGCAGACTTTCACCGGCGATCCAGCGAGCTCCGCGGCAGCCAGCGATACCCAATACGGATTTACACAGACGCTCGCGAAGCCGTATTTACGGGCCTCGCAGCAGATTTTACGAATATCGGCCGCGGTGGCGTCAGCGCGCAGCAACGTGTGATCGATCTGCGAGGCGAGCGAAGAATCAATGCCAGTAAGAGGCTCGCACGCGGAGACGCGGCAGGCTCCCGCGGCGAAAATCTGATCGTGATTCGCTTGCGGAGCGGCAGGTGTGCCGGCGTTATACCGCGCGATAATCTCCTCGCCGATTTCGGCGACAAGTCTGTCTAACGCGTCTTGTTGGGAGGAGTCCACTTCAGGTTCGCTTTATCGATTTCCTTGATTTTCTCGACGCGCGCGGCGTGACGCCCGCCTCCGAACGGCGTCGAGAGCCACGTGCGGAGCACTTCTTCGGCCTGGGTGATGCTCAGCAGACGACCGCCAAGCGTCAGGACGTTGGCATCGTTATGTTCCCTGCTGTTTCTGGCGGTAGCTCTATCATAACACAGGGCTGCGCGGACCTGGGGAAATTTATTAGCGACCATCGCGGAGCCGATTCCAGCGCCATCGATGATGACGCCGCGCGCCGTGGTACCGCTCGAAACCAGCTCCGCCACCTGACGGGCGATGTCGGGATAATCGGCGGGCTTCCCGTCGTGAACTCCGACGTCCAAAATCGCAAGGCCTAGCTCCTGAAACATCGGCAGGAGTTTTTGTTTCATCTCGAATCCGCCATGATCGCTGCCGATGGCGACCGTCTCGGCGGGCGAGGCGGGGGCGAGCGATTCGCCTTTTTTCATCTCGACGATTGTGACGCCACGGTCTCGAGCCAAGTCGCGCGCCGAGGGCGTGAGGATCGAGCCGGGAGGTACGCGGAGTTCGCCGCCTTGGGGAATATCGCGCTCAGTGAAGACGGGCTTCATGCAGATTACATGATAATCCGCGCGATGGTGTTACGCGGCGGCTTTATGCAGCCACTACGGCGGGCAGCCACTTGAGGATCTGCGGCAGGACGGCTTCGGCCGCCCGCACGCCTGCTTCGATCAGTTGCTCGGCGATCTCGAACGAGTTCCAGGCGAAGTCCTTCACCTCGGGCGCAATCACGAGGTCGGTCGAACGGCGCCAGTGCGATCCGGTGCGCGCGGTCATAATCTGAAAGCTGCGCCGCACGACGCTCTGCGCGTTGTTGGGATCAATCTTTTCTGTCGGGGAAGGCAGCATCACACTGATGACGTGGGTCGCGCCCATCCTGCGAAGGGGCGCAGCGGGAACGTCCATCGCAACCATGCCATCCACAAGAACGTGGTCCATATAACTGACCGGCGGAAAAATTCCGGGATAGGCACAGCTCGCGTGGATCGGCATCAGCACGTCGCCTTTTTCTTTAAATATGACCGGAGCGCCGGCGGTCAGATCGCTGGCGACGATGGCGAGCGGAATTCGCATAGCCTCGAAGGTGATTTTCTTGAGAAGGCTGCGCAGAAAATCGCCCATCGCAAACGACATCAGGCTCTCGATGCTCGATAATCGCATCGCGCGCGTCGCCGTCTCGATGTCTAAGCTGGAACAGCCTGAGGCAAACGCGGCCGCCGCGATGGCGCCGGAGCTGACGCCGGAAATGGCGTGAATCGGGATACCCTCGCGCTCAAACACGCGCAGCACACCGGCATGGGCGATGCCGCGCGCGAATCCGCCGCCCAGCGCGAGCCCAATCCTTGTTTCGGACAAGCGCGTTTCGCCGCCGGAATTCTGCCTATTCCGAATCCATCGGCCCCCGCCATTCATCACATTTGGAAAGATTGTCGGCATCGCGTTTCCGGCTGCTATATTAAGGGTTCCACTCATGAAACTTCGATTCAGCGTCCGGTCCTCTTACTCTCTATCGACACCGAAAGTCCCTGGGCCACTGCTGTTTTTACCTGTGTTTCTCTATGCACTCATACTTAGTCCCCTTCAGGCCCAGAAGAATATAGCGGGTGAGGTGGAGATCCGGCAGGCGCTGGAACGGCTCGATACGCTCGGCAGCGTGATGATGATCGGGGCGCATCCGGACGACGAAAATACGGCCCTTTTGGCCTATTTTTCGCGCGGACTGCACATGCGGACGGCTTATTTGTCGCTCACGCGCGGGGAGGGCGGGCAGAATCTAATCGGCAGCGAGCAGGGAGACGAGCTCGGCATCATCCGGACCGAGGAGCTTCTTGCCGCCCGGCACATTGATGGCGGGGAGCAGTTTTTCACACGCGCCATCGACTTCGGATTTTCAAAAACAGCCGCCGAGACGTTTACGAAATGGCCTCGCGAAAAGGTGCTGGGCGACGTGGTGTGGAATATCCGCCGCTTCCGGCCCGACGTGATCGTGCTGCGTTTTTCAGGCACGCCGAGAGACGGGCACGGGCAGCATCAAGTGTCGGCGATCCTCGGAAAGGAGGCGTTTTCCGCCGCCGCCGACCCATCGAAATTCCCCGAACAGTTGCAGTGGGTCGCGCCCTGGCAGGCCAAGCGCCTGATGTGGAATACGTTTGCCTTCACGGCCGAGCAGGAAAACGAAGAGGCGGCGATCAAGGAGAAGCTTGCGGTGGACCTCGGCGAATATTCACCCGAGCTGGGCTATTCGTACGGCGAAATCGCGGGCATGAGCCGCAGCCAGCACCGCTCGCAAGGGATGGGCGCGGCGGAGCGGAAAGGGTCGACGAAAAATTACCTGGTCACGATTGCGGGGGATCGCGCTGTCAAGGATGTCTTCGAGGGGATCGATACCTCGTGGTCACGCGTGCCGGGCGGCGCGGAAGTCGCGGCCGTCATTGAAAAAGCGCGCGACAGCTTCACGGGGCGCCAGGCCGAAACATTTTTGCCTATTCTCATCGCAGCTCGCGCGAAGGCGCTTGCGCTGAAGGATCCGCTCGCGGCTCGCAAGCTGCGCGAGATCGACGAGACGATCGGGTTGATCTCCGGCCTGTGGCTCGACGCCGCGGTGGATAAGTACGCGGCGACACCGGGCGAGAACTTGAAGGTCTCCATCACCGCGCTGGCGCGTGTTCCGGTGCAGGCCACGCTGCTCGGCGTGAAGGTGACTGGAATGGAAGGAGTGCCTCCGCTGGACCTCGCCCCGTCTACTCTGGTCTACAATCAGCCGAGCTTGTATTCGCTCACCGTGCCTGTTCCGCAATCCGAGCCGTATTCACAGCCTTACTGGTTGGTGGAACCGAGGGACGGCGCGATGTACCGAGTGCCCGATCCTCGCATGATCGGCAATCCCGAGAACGCGCCCGTGCTGGAAGCGCATTTCCGCGTGAAAATTGCCGGCACAGAGATCGATATTACGCGTCGAGTGGAGCATCGTTACATCGATCGCGTCTACGGCGAGAAGCTGCGGCCGCTGGCCATTGTTCCCCCGGTTGGAGTCGAGCTGCCGGAGCAGGCGCTGGTCTTCGGGTCCGCTGCGCCACGGAGAATCGAAGTTCTCATCAAGGCGAACGCCTCAAATGCGTCAGGCGACGTGAGTCTGGAGGCGCCCGCAAGTTGGCTCATCGAACCGGCGACACGCCACTTCGACCTCGCGTCAGCGGACCAGCAAACGACGGCCAGTTTTACCATCACGCCACCAGACGCTGAGGCTCGCGGCGAAGTGCGCGCTATCGCTACGGTTGGCGATCGCAAAGTTTCGTCGAGCACCGAAGTGATCCAGTATCCGCACATCCCGGTTCAGACGCTGTTCCCAAGATCCGACGCCAAACTGGTGCGCGCCGACATTCGCACACTGGCGAAAAACATCGGCTATATCGTGGGCGCGGGCGATGAAGTTCCCGCCGCCCTTCGTCAGATCGGATGCGAAGTGACGCTGCTTTCTTCCGACGACCTGGTCCGCGCCGACCTCTCGAAATACGACGCCATCGTCACCGGCGTACGCGCGTTCAACACGCGCCCCAACTTGCGCGCGAATTATCAGCGCCTGTTCGATTACGCGCACAACGGAGGAACCGTCGTCGTCCAGTACAACGTGCTCGAAGGCGGACCCTTCGGGGGAAACCCAGCCCTGCTCGATCACGTCGGCCCATATCCTATTAAAGTCAGCCGCGACCGCGTGACCGTGGAAGAGGCTCCCGTGACGTTTCCTAATCCGCAGAATCCCGTGTTGCATTCGCCGAACGAAATCACACAGCACGATTTCGACGGATGGGTGCAGGAGCGCGGCCTCTACTTCGCGAATGAGTGGGACCCGAAGTATCAGAGCGTCCTCGAATCGCACGACCCGGGGGATCAGCCCATGCCCGGCGGCATGCTCTACACCAAGTATGGAAAAGGCGTCTACATTTTCTCAGCCTATTCCTGGTTTCGCGAATTGCCCGCAGGCGTTCCGGGCGCGTTCCGGATTTTTGCTAACATGCTGAGCGCGGCAAAAGCACAGTGACTCCTGACGAAATAAAAGACGAACCGCCTCCCGTGCTTGGCCGCTGGTCGCGTGTCTACATACTCATCCTGTGCGAGCTGGCGCTCGTCATTCTCGCGTTCTATCTGTTCACCATTCACTTCGCGCCATGAGACCACTCGATTGGGTCGTTTTGGTTTCGTGGCTGGTCCTGCTCATCTCCTACGGTCTCTGGCGAGGCCGCGGCTCCAACACCGTAAATCAGTTTTTGCTCGCCGGGAAGACGATGCCCTGGTACGCGATGGGACTTTCCATCATGGCGACGCAAGCGGGCGCGATCACATTTATTTCGACCCCCGGCCAAGCCTACGTCGACGGCATGCGCTTCGTGCAGTTTTACTTTGGCCTCCCGATCGCGATGGTGATTCTTTCAGCCACCGTCGTCCCCATCTTTCATCGGGCGAAAGTCTACACCGCCTACGAATACTTGGAGCAGCGCTTCGATGCGAAAACGCGTGCACTGGTGTCAATGATTTTTTTGATCGAGCGCGGGTTAAGCGCAGGGATAGCTCTCGCTGCCCCCGGCATCGTACTCAGCGCCATTCTGCACCTGCCGTTCGTGTGGACCACCCTCATCATGGGCTGCATCGTGATTTTGTTCACCACGATGGGAGGCATCAAAGCCATCACCTGGGCCGACGTTCCGCAGATGATCGTGATTCTGGCGTCCCTTATTCTCGCGCTAAGCGTCGCCATTCGCCTGCTACCGCCGGGTGTCTCGTTCCTCGATGCGGCACGCCTCGCAGGCGCGGCAGGCAAGCTCAACGCCGTGGTGACGCACTTCGACTGGAAGGATCGTTACAACCTGTGGAGCGGCGTGATCGGCGGGGCGTTCCTCGCGCTCGCCTATTTCGGCGCCGACCAGAGCCAGGTGCAGCGCTATCTGACCGGGAAATCTATTGGCCAGAGCCGCCTCAGCCTCTTGTTCAACGCCATGGCGAAAGTGCCCATGCAGTTCCTGATTCTGTATATCGGCTCCATGGTATTCGTCTTCTTCCTGTTCGATAAGCCGCCCCTGCTGTTTCATCCGGTGGAGATGGCGCGCATACAAACAACGGCGCAATTTCCAGGGATCGCGTCGCGGTACGATTCGGCCTTCGACCAGCGCAGGGTGGCAGCGCTTACATATGTCGCGGCCCTTGCCAATAAAGACGCGCCCGATGACCTCTCCCGTCAGGCAGCGCTAGAGAAATTTCGAGCCGCGCAGAAGGCCTTTGACGGCGCGCGCGGAGAAGCGCTCAATCTTTCCACCGAGAACGATACCAACTATATTTTCCTCACGTTTGTCATGCGGTATCTGCCCGCCGGAATTGTCGGGCTGGTCCTCGCCGTAATTTTCACGGCGTCGATGTCATCGAGCTCGGGTGAAATCAACTCGCTCGCCACCGTCACCGTAATCGACATTTACAAACGACACCTCCACCCAGGCGCATCAGACCACCACTACCTGGTCGCATCGCGCGCCGCGACAGTATTCTGGGGTGCCTTCGCCACGATCTTCGCCACGTTCGCGTACAACTTCGGGGCGCTGATCGAAGCGGTGAACCAGGTTGGATCTCTATTCTACGGAGGCTTGCTCGGCGTCTTTGTCCTCGCGTTCTTCGCGAAGAAGGTCGGCGGCACTGCGGCGTTTTATGGAGTAATTGCAGGAGAGCTAGCCATTTTCGCAACAGCGAGATTCACGTCGATCAAGTTTCTTTGGTACAACGTCATCGGATCCTTAGTCGTGATCGCGGTAGGACTGCTGCTCTCCAAATTGGAACACCGGCACACGTGATACACTATACACATGAAACGTACGAATCTTGTGCTTGATGAGGAGCTGCTAAAAGAGGCCACGCGCGAGATGGGATTAAAGACCTACTCGGCTACCGTCAATGCGGTGCTGAAAGAAGCGGTGCGCAGGATGCGGGTGCGGAAGATCGCCGACTTTGTCGGCAAGGTCAAATGGATCGGCGACCTCGCCGAAATGCGCGAAGACAACCCTCGCAAGCGACCTGCTGCGCGACGGAAAAAACGCGCATGATTCTGGTGGATACTTCCATCTGGATCGCGGTCATCCGTGGCGAGATCGAGGTCAATAGCGACGAGTATGAGGACTTTTACACCTGCGGCCCGATCCTACAGGAGGTCTTCCAAGGTATCGAGGAAGGTGCGCTCCTCTTTGCAATCTCAAATATTCCATGTTTGAGCGACCCTCTGCCCTCTGAACTTTTTCGGATCGCAGCCGGCATCTACAGCCAGGGCCGGCGCAGGGGGTTAACCATCCGCTCTGCGGCCGACTGCCTCATCGCCGCGATCGCTCTCGATAACGGCGCGATCGTCTGGCATCGTGATCGCGACTTCGACAATATCGCTCAATTCACAAATCTGAAAGTTCGCCGCTCGCTTTGGGCAAATTAACCCAACACCGCGTTGAGGGACCCCTGCCGATACCCCTCAAGATCCAGCGTCACATAGTGAAACCCGAGCTTCTTGAAAATCCCCGTAAACGCCCGCGACATTTCGAGCGTCATCGCCCGCTCCAACTCCTCCGGCGCGATCTCGATGCGGACCACGTCGCCATGGAATCGCACGCGGAACTGCCGGAATCCGAGCGCGCGAATCGCATCCTCGCCCCGATCGACGGTCTTGACGTTTTCGATCGTCACCGGCGTCCCATAGGGAATGCGCGAGCTCAAGCACGCTGACGCGGGACGGTCCCAGGTCTTCAATCCGGCACGTTTCGACAGTTCCCGAATCTCGGCCTTGGTAAGTCCTGCTTCCACCAGCGGAGCCTTCACCTGGTGCAGCTTCGCAGCGCGTTGACCCGGACGATAATCGCCCAGATCGTCGACATTCACGCCATAGATCACATGCGCGATCCCCCGCTCCCGAGCCACTTCGTCGAGCCGCGTGAACAATTCATCCTTGCAGTGAAAACACCGGTTGCTATCGTTCTTCACATAATCGGGATTGTCGAACTCGTACGTCGCGATGTACTCGTGTCGAAACCCGTGCTCGCGAGCGAACTCTTCTGCGTCGCTCTTGTGCGAATCGGGGAGCGAAGCGGAATCCGCCGTGATCGCGACCGCTTTATCGCCCAGCGCGCGATGCGCGGCCCAGGCGAGATACGCCGAATCCGCGCCGCCCGAATAGGCGACGATGACGCTCGACATCTCCTCAAGCGAAGCCAGGAGCGCCTGCTCCTTAACTTCCAGCGAATCCATATCTTTATTGTAGCGGCAGGTCTTCCTGTCCGTCAGTCGGCGCTTCCACCACCACCGTATCCGGGATGAGACTTGCGGCAGCTACCTGATCGCCTGCTTCGACGTTGACGAGCTTTACGCCCTGCGTCGAGCGGCCGGCTTGCCGGATCCCGCCCGAATCGATGCGGATGATCTGCCCCTGCTTGGTGATGATCATCAGCTCGGAATCTTCCTTCACCGAAAGAATGCCCACCACTTTGCCCACACGCGGGGTCGTCTTCATATTAATGACGCCCTTGCGGCCGCGCGCGGTGAGCCGGTAATCGACTAGCGGCGTCCGCTTGCCGAAACCGTTTTCGGAAATCGACAGCATCAGCCCCTCTTTCGGCACCACTTCCGCGCCCACAAGATAATCGCCCTCTTCAAGCTCCATGCCGCGAACGCCGCGCGCCGGACGGCCCATCGGACGAACATCGCTTTCCTTGAACCGGCAGGCCATCCCCTCGTGCGTGCCGAGGAACATGTACTCTTCGCCCGTCGTCAACCGCGCCGCGAGCAACTCGTCGCCTTCATCCAAGCCAAGCGCGATGATTCCGCGCGACATCGGATTGTCGAATTCAGTCAGCTCGCACTTCTTGATGACTCCTTGTTTGGTCACCATCACGATGAACTTACCTGGAACGAATTCCTTCACGGGCAAGAAGGCCGTGGCCGATTCGTCCGGCTGCAGAGCGATTAATCCAGACGCGTGCTTCCCTTTTCCGGTGGTCACAGCATCGGGAATATTGTAGATTTTAAGCCAATATACCCGTCCTTTATTAGTGAATATGAGCAAATAAGCGTGCGTGGACGCGACAATTAAGTGCTCGACCACGTCCTCCGCGCGCGTCGACATTCCGATCCGGCCCTTCCCGCCCCTCGTCTGGCGTCGATAGGTATCGACCGCCGTGCGTTTCAAGTAGCCGCCGCGCGTGACCGTCACTGCAACATCTTCCATTTGAACGAGATCTTCGAGTTTGATCTCGCCTGTATCTTCGACAATCTGCGTGCGCCGCTCGTCGCCGAAGTCCTTCTGGACTTCTCTTAATTCCTTGATCAGGACGCCTTTCAGCACCTTTTCGGATCCTAAAATCTCCACATATTCACCGATTCTTACTTGAATATCGGCTAATTCTTCGATGATTTTCTGTTGCTCCATGCCGGTCAGGCGCTGGAGTTGCAATTCGATAATGGCTTGCGCCTGGCGCTCTGTAAATCGAGCGTTGACGGCGGGGGCTGCCTTCTCCGCCTGCGACTCGAAGCTCATCAGATTCTCGCGCGCTTCCTTCGGATTCTTGGATTCGCGTATGAGCTTGATGATCGCGTCCAGATTGTTTAGGGCTCGTTGGAATCCGAGCAAAATGTGCTCGCGCTCGCGCGCTTTACGCAGCAAATAATCGGTACGGCGGCGGACCACATCGGCACGATGCTCGATGAACCGCTTCATCACCTCCACCAGGCCCATTTCCTTGGGCTGCTG
>PNAJ01000012.1 GCA_003170295.1 Bryobacterales bacterium
GATTTCGCAACAGGAATCGGATTTCTAAACACTGCGCCGTTAGTCTGGCGGCAGCCGATTCGGCCCAGAGTGATCCTTCCTGGCAGTTTTTAGGCCGGCGTTTTTGAAGCGGTGAGGAGCGTCGTGGCGGCGATCGGGTTACCCCACCAGAATCTCCAGCCCAGCCGGCGTCGTTCCACATTCGACGCGCCGAGCGCCCGCAAGGTCTTTTCATAGACAGCCGTGGCGCGGATGTCGGCGATGACGATCCGGCCGCCGGGTTTCAAGACGCGAAAGCCTTCGACGATGGCTCGTTTGCGATCGGCATTCGATCGGATGTTGTGGATCGCGAGGCTCGAGACCACGAGATCGAAGGTCGCATCCGGATACGGAAGCGCGCGCATGTCCCCAGTGTCGATTTGCACGCGATCGCCCACACCTTCGAGGGACGCGTTGCGCAGCGTGACGTCCCTAGCGTTGCCCGACTGATCCTTTGTGCTCCATATATCGACGCCTGTCACTCGGCCCGTCGTCAACCTGAGGGCCACCGCGGTCAGTACTGCGCCTCGGCCGCACCCCATGTCGAGCACGCCTTCGTCGCCGCGCAGATGCAGGTGATCCAGAATGCGGTCCCACTCGAAAAACTTGCCGCGCCTGGTGGCGTAGAGAAAGCTGCTGGTGTTGGCGAAAAAGAAGAAGAAATAGAGTGTCATTTGCACAGCGGTGCGGATCGCTCCCTGCCACCAACAGATCGCCGCGGCGAGCCCGGCGCCCACGGACAAAAACCCAAAGATCAGCGGGAAGTAAGGCGCGTCATAGCCGTAGTCGCCACGTCGTATCACGAAACAATTGTAGGCTGCCGCATCGCTTTGTGGTGGTCATCCATTCAAACTCGCGGGAAGTCGCGCAGCGTTTACCAATAGCTGACGGTAACAGCCCCTCCCACCACAATCCGGCTAGGGAACTCCTGACGGCGTTCTCGGAAAGTAGATCGCCAACGATAATGCTGCACAACGGGCGACTCCTCAGAACGGCGTGTACGGGACTAATCTGCGATTGCTGCGTCGCGAAGAGACAGTCTAATGTAGAGGAATTCGGAACAAGTTGGCCACGAATTCAGCCTTCTCGAACGCATACGTCTGCGGGTCTGGCCCGGGTCCCGGCCAGCTTTGGGGGATCCTTGGGATCCCGCGGAATTCCTGATCGGCGTAGGGCCCCAATCCCTGCGCGGGAAAGACTGGCAGGCCAGCTCCCGGAGGAATGGGAAAGACCAGAGTGGGCTTCGCTTCCGTGGGAATGGGGTTCATCGTCACATACAAGTACGCGCCGTCCGCGGACCAACGCGGCTGACACGCTTTGGCGCAAATCCATTTTCGGGTTCGGTCTTTTAGAGATACGGCTACTGTGCCGTCAATCCCATCGACGCCTCCCGCAGTTGCCCAGTTGCCGTCAGGTGACACGAAGCCGATCTCCAGAATCGGGACAATATTTTCCAAGCCTGTTCCGTCCGTCTTGACTCGAGCAAGGGAGTTGATGTGCCCTCCATATTGCCGAAAGATCAGTTCTCCCGCACGGCCGAAATTGACCCTGTCTCCACCACCCGCCACCCGACGAGGCGGAGCACTCCCATCCAGCGGTGCAACGAAAATCTGCAAATTCGAACCGCTGCGCGAAGTAAACGCCACCTCCTTGCCGTCGTGCGAGAGGTCAAAATCGATCAGGGAAACGCCGGGCAGCGCGGAATGGGACATCCCCGAATCGCTTTCCGTTGACCACAGTTCGGCACTGCCCGAAGTGTTCTTTCGCAGCAGATAGTACACACGCTTGCCGTCGCCGGAAAACTGGGCGGAAGAGGCCGAACCTTCGGGGGAAATGGGACGTTCCCCTTGAGCATCATGAATCCATATGGAACTCTTGCTGACACCCGCCGATGAAATCAGCGATTTCCCATCAGGCGCTATCGCCAGCCCTTGCTCCTCGCCTGGCCCCATGGTGATTTGCTCCGGAATCCCCTCGGGAAACCTTTGCCGCCATATGTGATACGCTCCGTTCACCTGCGCATTGAAGTACATCCACTTCCCGTCGGGAGACCACGCGGCTGCGGTACACGGACCCGAAGGGCCGACCTGACGCCCGTTGGAAGCGTTCTCCATTGGCAGGAGCCTACAAGGCCGCCAGGTGGGATCCATTTCCACGGCCAAGATCGACTTTTGATCCGGTGAGAGGTACGAATAGTGCGCCATGGCGCGCTGGTTCTCCGGGAAGTAAATCTTCCGCTCCTCCGCCCGGCTTGAGAGCGATGTCACGATCCCCATGTGCGCCACCGTGCCGTCCTCTATTTCGGAAAAGAGAATCCGGTCATTTCCGATCCAACTCAATCCCGCGGCGTTTCGCATCAATCTCGTAGGCGCTCCCCCGGTTACCGGCACGGTCCAGGTCTCCCAGAATTGTGTACCTCGCACGGTATAGGCGACTCGCGAGCCGTCGGGCGTAAACACCGGATTGTACTTTGGACCCGGATCGTTGGTGAGCTGCGTGGATTGACCATCCGGAAGGACCTTGACATACACCTGTTCTTTAGTGAGAAAAGGATTTCCGCCCCGTAAGAAAGTCACCATGCGTCCATCCGGGGAAAGTGCGGGTGCGGAAGCGGAGTCGCTGAAATCGGTGACCTGGACGTATTCGGAGGGCGATGTTACCGGACGCTTGGGAGTGCCAAAGTACCAGACTGTAATACCCGCTATCGCCAGCGCCGCTGCGCCCGCGGCGGCGGCGAGCATGCGCTTCCCGCGGCTTCCGGTATCGATGACACGTGTGAGTTCCCGCTCAAGTTCGGCAACGGATTGCCATCGGCGCGCAGGGTCTTCTTCGAGGCACCGGTTTACAATTCTCTCCAATTTTGCCGATGGAATGCGCTTTCGCTGCGATGTGAATCGTGCGCCGGTCGACATTTCGTACAGCATGCAGCCGAAGGAATAGATATCCGAGCGAGCATCGGCCGGCTTGCCTTCCCGTTGCTCGGGAGCCATGTAGGCAGGCGTGCCGATGACCATGTGGCTGCCCGTGACCGTTTCATCCCGCCCCGATTTTGCGAGTCCGAAATCGAGGACTTTGACACCCGATTTCGCAATCATGACGTTGCCCGGCTTCAGATCGCGGTGAACGATGCCTTTGCCATGCGCTTCAACGAGTGCGGCGGCAATCTGAAGACCGTAGCGGCACGCCATTTCCAAGGGTATGGGGCCCTGTTTCAGCCGTTGAGCGATGGTTTCGCCGTCCACTAATTCCATCACCAGGTAGTTCGGACCCACATCAAAGAGCGTGCAAATGTTGGGGTGATTCAGCGAGGAAATGGCGTGCGCCTCGCGCTCGAACCGGTCACTGAACTGCTCGCGAGTAACCTTGATGGCGACCGCCCGGCCCAGTCGGGTGTCGATCGCGCGAAAAACCTCGCCCATGCCGCCTTCGCCGAGTTTGCCTTCCACTTGATATGGTCCGAGGCGGGCACCGGAGTTCAACTCGGTGATTGTCGGATCCTCGAACCCTTCCGCACTGCGATCGAGAATCAGCCTATCGTTTTGTCGCAACAGGAGAGATTCGACCTCACGGCGCACCTCCGGATCTGCCTGCGCGAGCAGCGCGGCGCGTTCGGCGGAAGGAGCTTCTCGCACCGAATGAAACAACTCCTCGATCTGCTGGAGACGATCCGGGGTCATGGGTCGTGAAACCCAATGATATCCCGAATATTAAAAGATTAGCGGCCTTCGTCAAGCTCGCAGTTCGCGTGCAAGCCAGACACGGGCGAACTCCCAGTCGCGCTGTACCGTGCGTGGCGAGACTTTGAGTACGTCTACGATCTCCTCTTCGGTCAGTCCGCCGAAAAAACGTAGTTCCACGACTTTGGCCTGGCGAGGGGCGACTTGCGCGAACGCGACAAGCGCATCGTCCAGCGCAACCATGGATCCATCGTGCTCGGGGGCGATCACGCCGTCAACATCCCGTGCATTCGCGCTTTCCGGGATTTCGGACCGATCCACATTGTCCAAATCGACGCGCATCTCGATTTCGTCGACGTCCGACATGGCGTGCGGGAGGGCCATGGAAATCCAATGCGGCGCGCCGTTGAGCAGGCGCACGTCTCGGGCTTAACGCAGATCGGCATTCGCAACGTCTCCTCGACTGCTCGGGAGGGCTACGCAGACGCGCGCGCGCGCGGCTCAACCATCCTGTCCGTGCGCCAAGTGAGGAAACTAGGTGCCCAAGGTGTGCTCGACGTCATCCCGGCTGGCGCTCGGTATTACGTCACGATCGACATTGATGGGTTCGATCCTTCGATCGCGCCCGGCACCGGAACGCCAAGTCACGGAGGATTTCTCTATTATGAGGTGATGGAGATCCTGCAGGGATTGGCCCGTCGCGGGAAAGTGGTCGGAGTTGACCTTGTGGAGGTGGCGCCAGCCTATGACCCCTCTGGGATCACAAGCTTTCTTGCCGCCCAAGTGTTGCTGAATTTTCTCGGGTACATTTTTGCAGGACGATGACATGCGCACGGGGTCTGAATTCCATAACGCGGCATTCTCGGAATCAGACCGTCGCAAGCCACTCTTTTGCTGTTGATTCCCGAGGCCTCGGGGTAGTGGCGCTTGAAGGATTTTTGGAACTGCTCATTCATCGCCCCATTCAGGAGGCTAGCCGTAGCCGCTGAAGCGGCTACTGAAGCCGCCAAACAAGAAAATCACGAGAATGATGATCAGTATGAGTCCGACATCACTTATCTCCTCTGAACCTGATCAACCATTGAACGTCTCGCCTTCACGGGTCTTTCCGGTGAGCGGGGGTTTTCTGCTGTCGCGTCGTCAAGACGCGAACGGATCCGACGCGCCTTCCGGTACCATCGCGAACGCCTTCAATGTCATTGCGATGAAGCTGTAATAGCCCAGCTCCGCGACGACATCGAGAACGCCTCGCTCGCCCAGAACGTCCTTCGCGCGCTTGTATGTTGCATTCGAGACCTCATGCGTCTGCAGTAGCTCCTGCGCGAACGTGTAGGCAACATTCTCGTCCTCGCGTGCGAACCGCGCCGGCTCTCCTTTGCGCAAGGCTTCGAGCGCGCCGGCATCGACGCCAAGTTCCGTCGCGATTGGCGAATGGTCGATCCATTCGCCCGACGCCTTCCAGTGTGCGGACATCATCAGGATGCAGAGCTCGGAGAGCCGCTGCGGCAGGCTCGACTGGAAACGCGCATAGAGACCGAGCTGCTGTCCGCGGCTCAGAAGCTCGGCGCTGTGCAGCCACGCGAAGAACGGACCGTGCATCTTCTTGCGTGGGCCGGCGACGACCTCGTCCCACACGAT
>PNAJ01000030.1 GCA_003170295.1 Bryobacterales bacterium
CCTGAGTTCGTCGACATCCCCTATGCCACAGGCCGCCCGTGGCTGGATCGCGGAAGCTGATGTTTCCGCGAACGCCGTTTGGGACCAATGTCCGAGTGGCCGACAATCCGCTCGGAGCCCAAAAGACACTTCCCCCAGCGGCGCCTCAACGGGTCTGACCCGCCATGACCCGTTCCCCCACGTTTTTGGACGAGCCCTCAAAAAGTGCTCGGCTAAAGCGCTGTTATCGTTCCGCCTTGGAGCTTCAGTTTCAGGCCCCTCAGGACCTTCGGAATCACGACAGCCAGCAATTCTCTCGCTACCGCGATAGCAAGCAGCGCAGCGTCTCTATCGACGTCCGCCGCTTTGTGAATCACGTCGTTTCGAAGGCTGGCCACCTGCTTCATCTCCTCCCACAATAATTTCTGAGCGCCTCTCCTCTTTAAGGTCTTGAGGTCCACATCGGCGAACTCTGCTAACACCGCCGACATCAACTTTGAGAAGCGATCCAGGCCGACGTGTTCTGTCGCCAATCCCATTACCACTTCAGCGAGAGCTTCGGTGTGGACCAGCCCCGAGACTATGGGGCGAAAGAGGACAGTTTTGTAGCCCACCTCTATTGCAGTCGCCGCGAATACCAATGCCGCCCTCGGGTGATCCTGACCGATCAGTTCCCTCGCATATCGCCATGCTTCTAGCGACGGTTCAGCTAGTTCCGGATTTGCGAGGTAGTGCGATTTCAGTCTGTCGTTGGTGAATCCGTCAACTACTTCCTGAAGATGGTCCGCCCAGTCGCGTTCTACGTCCTGACGTTCAACCAGATAATCAAGCATCAAATCCTCAGGGGTGTGCGACATGATTCCTTTCTTCAGACCCGTAGGTAGTCCTCAGGGTTCTTGGGGTCGGCCCATTGTTTTGGCCACTGGTCTGATGCGACGTATGTTGGGTCTGCTGGTCCGAGGACGACGTGGTACTCGGGAACGCCGAACTGCGCGAAGAGCCTGATAATGGCGTGGAGCTTGTGTCCCGGCATTTCATGCGTGATCCGTATCTGATGCAGTCCACCACCCGTGTTGTTCACGGGCTCGCCCCACCACGACCCGACCCAGTGATTAATGCAATCGTCCTTCCCAAGAATCACGTTACGGATGGGGGTGCTCGTGAACGCCCCGAGACCAACGCTCGCGACGGCAGCGCAATAACCGATCTTTGCTATCAGGCGCGCAAAATCATCAGCAGAGAAATTCATCCGGGCACCAACGAAGTGCGCCCCGGGATACTCCTTGCTTGCCTCCGCAAACGTGGGACCCGCAAGGTGCAGCAAGCGGAGGTCCGAGAACACACCAGGCACGGGGACGTCGGTCCAGAACACCCCCGGTTTTGGAAACAGGAGCGCGGGGAAATACGTGGGGTACTTCGTCCGGGGGACCTGGACGGTCTCGACGATCCCATCACGGTGAACCTCGAGCGGGAGCGTCGTGGAGCGTTTGTTCTTCCGACGCGTCTGCATCGCGAGGACGTTCCGGACGTGCGGCAGTAAGCATCGCGTCACGTCACGCTCAAAACCTGTCGTGATATCAGCGCAACGCTTGCAACTCGCGCGGAGGAGCGTCCACGGACCATTCAATGCGTAAGGCACGGCGTGCTCCGTACTCAGTGGCGCATCACGTTCGCCGCAGTAGATACACTCCCCAATATCCGGGCTATTCGGGGAAAGGTAATTATCAACAAGCCCCTGCATAACGCTATAGCCCGATGGTAGCGCACGCGCTCCAGCTTTCCCGACACAATACAGATTCAGGGAGAATAGAATTCTTTCATGGATACCTTGCGCATATCCCCCAAGTACAAATCGAGCGATTGGCAAGCACTGAATAAGACGGATGCGGCACATTGGTCGAAGGCCGTGGAGATCGTGAGAGACCGACTCCACGGACGCTTCCTCCACTTCGCCGACAAATGCCTGAGGGACAAGTTCTCAGGATTTGTAGTTTTGTCCATTGATTGCCTCCTGGTGGAGACCATCCAGCAATTCATTGACGGCGTCATAGACGGACATAGAAAATCGGGACCGCTCAGCAAGAAGTTCTTGAAAGGACCACGATTTCAACCCGACTTCGGCACGGATGAGACCCGAGGAAGCTTCTATTCTGATATCCGATGTGGCCTCCTCCACCAAGCAGAGGCAAAGAACAAGTGGCTCATCCGGCGCAAGCAGGCCGAGTTGCTGAAGAAGGTCGGCACTGATGGATACATCATTGACGTGGAGCGTTTCCACGCAGCTGTAAAAGACAGCTTGGAAGATTACCTCACGGAGCTCTGTAAGCCGGAGAGCGCGGATTTGCGAACGAACCTCTGGACCAAGATGAACCACATCTGCGACGTGCGAACCGCGAGGGGCGCAATGTACGGAACCCAAAGCCCTGGCCACCAAGCGCCTTAGCAGGTGGATGTCGAATCGTTATGTGCTGGGTCTGTGACTTCGGTCAGCTTCAGAATTGATCCCGCGAAACGCCGCTCGGGAAATTGGTATTGATAAGTCGACTTCCCGCCCCTGATAGGAGGTGGCCAAGAGCAGCTCTGTCCGGATGACGCGCCACTCGGACAAAGCTCGGATTTGGGCGACGCGGGCCGGAAGTTCCGATGTGGGAAGTTGAATTTGGGCAAGCATCCGCCAGATAATTCGCATCGGTAGTGTTTCCCGAACGCCAGGGCGGTAAAGGGCAAATCGTCGGGCGGAGCATCTTTTCATATGCGGGACAAAAACAAGTTGAGCCCGCGCCAACTGCGGTGGATTTCAAACTCAGGCGCCGCCAGACCCCATAAGGTTCTTCGTGCTAGCCTGGCCATTTTCTCGCACATTTGTGAAGCCGTCATCGATCGCCTTCCATCTCGCCGCGAGCTGACTGGCACGTTTGGTTTGCGCACTGGCCAGATTCTTTTGTTCCGACCTGTCCTTGGAGAGATCGTACAACTCCCAGGGACCGTCATCGCCGGTGGCGATCAGCTTCATATCCCCTTCGCGGATGGCGCGATTGTGATTGTGATTGAAATAAAGAAACTCACGGGTCAGCGAGCCGTCCTTCTTAAACGCGGGAGCGATACTGCGCCCAGCGAACCCAGGGCCGGATGGCGCGACGGGCTTACCGCCGGCTAGATCGACCAGGGTGGGCAGAAAGTCGATGAAGTGACATGGGTCGTGACGTAACTGATTGCGCGCCTGGATGCCCTTTGGCCACTGCACAATTAAGGGAGAGGCGATGCCACCTTCATTGACCCAGGACTTGTGAAGACGGAAGGGAGCGTTGGAACAACTGGCCCAACCGGGTCCGATGCCGAGATGCGTCCGCGCGGAGCCCAGCGGCGCCGTGGAATCGTGACCATCGCCGCGGATGAGCTGCTCGGAACTGGCGCCGTTATCCGAGAGGAAGATGACCAAGGTATTGTCGAGTTCGCCCATGGCTTCCACCTGCTTGAGGATCTTGCCGGTCTCGGCGTCCATGCGGCTGATCATGGCGGCGTGAATCGCCATTTTGGTGCGTTGGAGTTTCTTCTGTTCCGGCGTCAGCGTCGACCAGGGAACGGCGCGGGTGATTTCTCCCGGACCGATTTTGGCGATCAGCTCCGCATCAGGGGTATTCCAGTTGGTCCACATGTTCGGTTCGAGCGGA
Organism: Bryobacterales bacterium; assembly: GCA_003170295.1. Taxonomy (GTDB): domain Bacteria; phylum Acidobacteriota; class Terriglobia; order Bryobacterales; family Bryobacteraceae; genus Palsa-187. The sequence goes on from PNAJ01000030.1 coordinate 3,651, forward strand.
GCGAGCGAACAGTTGATGAGACCCATCTGCGTCATGCGCTGCCACTTGCGTTCGCGGGCGGTGTCCCAACCCTCGCTGAAACGGTCGTTGTATTTGTCGATGTCTTCTTGCGGCGCCTGTAGCGGAAAATGCGGGGCGTGGAAAGCACAATAGAGGAAGAACGGGTCGGCTCGGTATTCGCGCGCGTGTTCCTTCAGGAAGCGGACGCCGTAGTCGGCAATCGCGGTTGTGCTGTAATAGCCGGGCTCAGGTTTGGGTAGAGTCACGCCATCGAGCAAGTGCCTATTCTGAGTGAAAAAGCGCAGTTCGTCCATCATGGTGTAGGAATGGTCGAAGCCCACGCCTCCTTCACCGGTGACGTGCTTCATATGCCATTTGCCGGTGTGATAACTGCGGTAGCCGAGTGGCTTCAGATATTCGGGAAGATAGCGAGTGTAGTCCGGAATCTTGCCCGGGGTCATAATGTCGCTGGCGTTCTGTTGGGCGTACTGGCCGGTGAGCAGGCAATTGCGCGAGGGACCACAGCGGGCAGTGGAATAGGCTTGAGTAAAGCGCAAGCCGGCTGCGGCCATCCGGTCGAAATTAGGGGTGTCGATATCGCCGCCGTAGCAACGGGCATCCGAAAAGCCCATGTCATCGGCGAGGATGATCAGGAAGTTTGGTTTTTTTGCCGGGGCGGCATTCAGCAACGATGCCGCAATTGTGCTGGCGGCAAGGCTTAGAAACTCTCTTCGGTTATACATATAAATTCTCTCTCTCTCTTAGAACTGAAGTCGTACCGCCCGCCAGACGGCTCGGTGTCATCTTAATTCATAAAGACAACTCAGAGCACAAGGCGCGAGCATTCGGGCACAATCAGCTTCTCCGGTTTTTTGCAATCGCCGCGAAAAGTCTCTGCTAGTTTCTTGCCCGGAGACGCGCAATTTGCTCCTTGATCTTGGAGGCATTCGGCAAATCAGGATGCTGTTTGAGTAAGTCCTGCAACTCCCCAGCCGCGGCCTCTGGCTCGTTCCGGCGCAGATGGATCTCGGCCAGCAGCAACTGCGGATGCGAAAAGTGCGCCGGATCGATTCGTTTTGCTTCCGTAAGGTGTTTCTCGGCCGAGTCGAGCTGGCCTGAATACAAGTAGGCCATGCCGAGTTGCGAGTTGGCCAGCGCGTCGTTGGGATTTTTGAGCACCGCCCTCCGGTTACAAACGAGAGCCTCGTCCCACCTGGCGAGATTGATCAGCACACCGCCCAGATTCACTAACGGCGCGTACGCTTCGGGGTCGGCCTCCAGTCCTCTGCGGAAATCGCCCTCCGCTTCCACGAACTGCCCAGTCTGATAGGCGATAGTCCCAAGATGATTCCAGGCAGCCGAGAACTGTGGGGCCAACTCGACGGCACGCCTCAAGTGCGCGACGGCAGCAGGCACATCCGGCCGCGCGAGCGCCTTAAGGGCGTCCTCGTACTCACGCCGCGCCTCCTTAGGGATGGAAAGCTCACGGACCGAAGCGAGGCGCCGTTCAGGGCCGGCCTCGCCATCGGCGTCTCGCAGGTCGATGGTCACATTCACGCGTCCTTTGACATCCGCGAGGCTCGGCCCGACTTCCACTGTTCGCTGGAGGCCGCCCACCGCCAGCACATACGCGCCGGCAAGTAGCTTCCGAAAATGAAACCTCCCGTTCAGGTCAGCTTCGGTAGTCGCACGAAACGGAGCATTGGCACCTTGTAAGTACACCGAGAGCGGCTGCTCGGGTTGGATATGGCCAATCAACTCAAAATCGGCCGCCTGCGCGCTGATTGCAGATAACAGCGCACTGATCCAGACAAGTGCTCTCGCTGTTGCCCACCCAGCCATTCCCCCATCGTAATCCAAGTGACTAAGTGGCCAGCGGCGGACCCAGCGGGCTCGAAAGGCGTGCGTGGGATTCGGGACCTTGACAGCTCACAGCGCGCCGAACTCCATCGCCAAACATTCGCCGACTTCGATTTATCTTGCTTTCCTCGCCCTTCAGAGCCATTCATGTGATCGCGGTAATCACCGCCCAAGGAGAAAAATATGACATCGACCACCGAACAAACGGAAACAGCGACCGAGACGAAGGCCACCAAAAAGGCCACGCGTGGTGCACGTCGCGCGAACGTTGCGCCCGCCAAGGGTAAGGCGGGGAAGAAGGCTACCCCAAAGAAAAAAGTGCCCAGGAGCGCACGAAACGACGCCCGGGAAGGCAGCAAATCCGCGACGATTCTCGAAATGTTGAAGCGGTCGGGCGGAGCCACCGCCAAGGAACTGCTGAAGGCGACCGGCTGGCAGCCGCATTCCCTGCGCGGGTTCCTGTCGGGAACCGTTGGCAAGAAGATGGGTCTGACCGTCGCGTCGACCAAGGGTGAGGACGGCGAGCGCAGTTATTCCATCAAAGCCTGATCTCGACGCAGAACTTTCCTTCAGCCGCCGGATTCAAGCCTCCGGCGGCTTTTCCCGTCTCTGCTGCGCTCAACGTCCCAAGTTTGATGGCATCAGGACCGCGAGCCTTCAGAAATTGGGGGGCGTCATCATGCAGTTGAGCCTGTATTTGGCGGAACGCAGGATCCCATGTTAGTTAGATTTCGACACGGTAATTGGCCCAAAAGCCGTCTCGACGGAGGCAGTGAAGGTGAAGGTTCTTCCAGTTGGCGCGAACGTCACTTGAAAGGAAGTGATTTCGTTGACGTATGGTACCGCCAATATTTGCTCGCGATAAATCAGAGCAATGGCGGCGCTCGTGTTTGGGACTCCAAGGATCCTCTGAAAAAGCGGCAACCCTAGATTCGTATTTTCAAACCATTCGCCGCGTAATAATCTCAACCGCTGCACGATAATCTGCGCCACTGCATATTGATCCACTAGTAAGAAGTCGGCAAGCCCATTCCCGCGCTGCGGATCCCAATTCGATCCAAGATTCCGGACCATGATGGTTGGAGTCACCGTCACCGTCGATACCGGAACGCCTCCGATAAGCGTCAGATTCCAGCTACTGAATTCACCGGTTGAACCCCATTGCTGAGTGTTCCACACCGGCTGTAGCTGCAATCCGCCTGTAGCTATCCTGGTGATGTTGACCGTCATCGATCCGGTCGTCGGACTATAGGCCGTGATGGTACCGGACATGAATACATTTGGATTCAGGGTGTACGTCAGTTGGATTGTCTCAGTAGCGCGGTAATCTAGTGCGGACTGCGTCAGCAACGTTCGCACGCCAATCGCAAGTTTCAATTGGCTGTTAGAAGTGGCTGTGTAACCGGGCATACGCGGCCGTTAAAACGATCTCTCCTTCGTCGAAGTTGTTAGGCGTTTTGTGAAACCTCCTCCTCCATACTTGCCGGCGAGTTCATCAACGCGCGACAAAGCTCGATCATGCACCCGCCTTTTTCAGTTCCACCAATTGATCGCCGTATCGCATCCACTTCGCGCGAAAATCCGACCCCGGCCTCCAGTTCCTGCATTGACCGCCTGAACAAAGCAACTACTCCGTCGGCAGAGCCAACGGTGATTGTTCTTTCTGAACCGTCTGGCATCCCCAGAACTATCGGATCGCACTGAAACCTACGCTCCAAATGCATCAGCCGTTTTTGAATACTTGTCATATTGCTTTCCAATGTTTGGCTACGGTTCGCCGGGCGACGGCCAGTATCAACGGCACTCTGCCGCGCGCGTTTGAATCCATTCTCGTTCCCGTCGGAATCAACGCCCGCATTTATCTAAATCCGCATTAGTCGTGTCCGCCTCTGGCTCAGGCCAAAAAGCGCGCACGATGTCGAGCATATGTCCACCGCCCGGTTCGATCGAGCTTGTGCTCTGAGCGATAAGCTCCATCTCCGGTGTCCGTTCTCCGTTGAGGACGCGCAAAACCAGATCGAGTAGGTAGCCGCTGCGATTTGGAAGCGTCACGATGCGTCCGTCCGGCATTTGCAAAACGATCGGATCTCTTAAATGCCGCTTCTCAAGTGATTCTAGCCGCCGATGTAGTTGCCTGCCCAAGCTCATTTACGCTCCTATGACGTGGCTTTGTCGTGCCGCCACATCGAATCGGCAACGCCTTTCTATCATTCCGCAAAGCGCGTGCGATCAATTTAATGCCGCACCTTCGACATCAGCACTTACCGCTCGATTTCGACGGGTCCGCGGCGCGTTCCAGTTCCGTCAATCGTTCCAAGACGTCTTCCAACTCCATGGCTCTCAGCGCGTGGTTCATAACGCTATCGGCAGCTCTGATTCTTATCGACGCGGGCGTGTTTTGGTCCAGCATCACTTTCAGCAGGGTTGTGGCTGCCGCGGAAGCGCCTTGTTGCAATCGACCAATCGTCTGCGAGAGGGCCTCGCGACGAGCAATACGCAGCGCCTCCTGAAATTCCGGCACCTTCTGCCAGCGCATCAGCGTGGCGATTCCAATACCGGCTTCGTGTGCGGCCTCCTGGAGGTTCCGCTGGGTGAGGACTGCGATGACGGCCTCCCCCATTTTTCGAGTGAACTTTGCGCCGTGTCCTATCATCTGCGATCACGTGCGATCAGCTGCACACCTTCGATTCGCCAAACCGGCACTATTTCTCGTCTTCGTGGACGCGCAACTCCGCCGACCAGTCTGATAACGCAAGGCACAACCCTTGGAGATCGGGATGGCCGGAAAGAATCAGCAACTCGATTTCCGCGATCTCGCGGCGGCAACGTTCGATTCACGCAGGCTCCTGCCGGCGTTCCTCAGTGATCTCATCGAACGTTCGTCCGTCGCCATCGAGCGTGGCGTGCTTTCCAGTCAGCGATTGCCAGCGCTGCAGAATGACGTCCACGTACCTCGGATCGAGCTCCATGCCGCAGCAGATGCGCTGCGTTACTTCCGCTGCGGCCAACGTGGTCCCGGAGCCGAGGAAGGGGTCATAGACCAGTTCGCCGTTCTTGGTGTGATTCACAATCGGACGTCGCATGCATTCTACTGGCTTCTGGGTGCTGTGAACCGTTTTCGCGTCTTGATTGCGGTTCTCGATTTGCCATAGCGTACTTTGTTTGCGATCGCCATTCCAGTGCCCGGTCGTCCGAACGGCATACCAACATGGCTCGTGTTGCCAGTGGTAGTGGCCGCGGCCAATCACGAGCGACGGCTTGGCCCAGATGACCTGACTCCTGATCTGGAAATGGCACGCTTCCAAACTGGCTGCCACCGTACCCGCGTGCAAGGCTCCATGCCAGACGTACGCGACATCGCCGGGAAACAAAGCCCACGCTTCACGCCAGTCCGCTCGATCATCATTGCTGACCTTGCCCATGCGATCCGAGTTATTTAAACCAGCACGCTTTCTCCATTCCGGGTCGTATGAAGTCCCGTATGGCGGATCAGACACCAGCAGGATGGGCTTTCGTCCGCCCAGCAAGCGCGCCACTTGGTCCGAATTTGTGGAGTCTCCGCAGAGCACGCGGTGCGGCCCGAGGAGCCAGAGGTCGCCCAGTCGGGATGCTGGAGACTCCGGCAGTGGCGGCGCCTCGTCCGCTTTATCGTTGTCGTCAAGCAACAGAAGTTTATCGATCTCGCCGGCGTTGAACCCCGTCAGACTGAGATCGAAATCCGATTCCTGAATCTCCTGAAGTTCGAGCGCGAGCAGTCCCTCGTCCCATTCGGCCCAGGCCACGGAGCGGTTGACCATCAGTCGGAATGCCCGCACCTGCGCCTCGGACCAGTGATCGCAAAGAACGACTGGCAACTCTGAGAGCCCGATCTTCCGGGCGCCCTTGAATCTCAAATGGCCGTCCACGATCTCACCAGTGGAGCGGCAGAGCATCGCGACCGCAAATCCGAATTCGAGGATTGAGGCGCACATGCGATCAACCGCGGCATCGTTCTTCCGCGGGTTGCGCTCGTACTCCTTAAACCAACTGATCGGCTTGTAGACAATTTCCAAGCGGGGCATCCCGGGCAAAGAGTCTACAGCCGTCATGGAACTGATCTCAGGATTGCTCATTACGTCATTCACCGTGTGCGGTCCTCCTGCTATGGCAGGATTTTCAAACATCGTGTCCACCGAGCCGGGCGATGTTCCCCCGGCGACGTTGTGACCGTACAGTCCGCCACAACCTGGAGGAAGTCAGCGCACGTTTCCGCCGGCGCATAGTTTTTCCCCCCACGGTCGCCACCAAGCCTCGTCAGGTCCCAGGCACGCCCGTGCTCTAAACGCTCTTTGCGGCTGTAGCGGGTGCCAGCGGAACCGGTTGGCATTGGCGTCGATTCACCAGGCCGGGTGAAGAGAATCGCCCGCATGATCTGCCGCTTGCGACTCCGGACTACGCGATCGACCAATCCCGCAGATTGAAGGTATGCTAATCGTTGCTCCGATGCGGTGGCATATAGACTTCCGTCGGCGTTGTAAACGGGAATCGAGGATTTCATGGTTTTAGGCACACGCGCAGCAATAGGAACCGCTGCGGGAATAGATTCACGAGCGTCCCGGCGCTCCGGAGGACAAAGGACCGCTTCGTCAGCGTTCAATTGATGCATATCATTCGGCGGGTTCAGTCGTCAACAGAAAACATTGCAAGAGCAGCATTCGGTCTGTCCGTCTCTCGGACAACTGCCGCGATTCGCGCCGCGACTCAGTCGGGGGACAGTGTACGGGATTGCCATTCTGTCATGTGTGCAACACAGCGGCAGAAAAAGCGTTAGGTGCGTTAGGACGCCGGTGATTAAAGGAGTTCATGCACCTTTGGAACCGTTAGAATGACCGTTTCCTAACGCTTTCAAAAAATGCATCGACACCGCGCTAAATGGCCGACCTAACGGTTCTGACGCTTTTCTTTCCGAAAACGGGATGCGGCACTCCGACTGCCAGATTTCAATGGGCGCCGCAACACGGGCGTGATGTTCGAGCATTGACGCGATGAAGCAACAGTTGGGACACGGTATCGAGTTCGATCACGCTCGCTTCGTCTATTCGTCCTACACCGCGACCGAGATGCAGGGCTTCGCGCAGGTGTTGGCGGGCCGCGAGCTTGGCGACGGCCGCCGCGCCCCATCTGTGCGTTCTTGGGATAGGGCTTCGGGCGATCAATCGGCCACAGTTCGATGAGCACGCATAACCTCCAAAAAATCGCTTACTGGATCTTTCGGTGGGTGCGCTTTGCGCTCGCCAGTCGAACCGGCCCTGTTGTATTTATACACCTCGGGCAGGTCGATGTCCAGAGTCGTATGCGGCGGATCGCTCCTTCACTAGGGACGATTCGGACGTCAACCGTATTCTGATGGCTTTTAGAGTGCCGGTGATTTCGGGCAACGATAGGATGTGCTTAATCTCGAAAAGGCACATTCCTCATTTAGGTCTCGCCCTTGGGGGTTAACAATCGGATAGTTCCGCGAGAACAAGAAAGTAGGCAGCGTTGTCCCAAATGCTGGAGTGAAGTCTCATCGCCGATAGCTTGGCGGGCACACTCTTCGATACGAACTGAGGTGTTGCCGGCGCAGGTTGCTTAAACTGGAGGGCAATCTCTGCACGGTGACGTACACACGCACCAAGGGGCAAAGAGGCCAACCAACCGTCATCGCCCGCAAAACGGGCGAGACTCTGGTTGGTAGCGACGAAAAACCGACTCGAATCGTAATGGGCGCTCACGATTCTGAGCCTTGGTTCGGAGTGAGTAAAGGCGTTCTCCAGGTGCTTGACCCGAAGCCAAATCCTGTCGAGCATCCGGGATTTGTTTTCCGCGGCTACCCTAAAAAGAGCGTGTGGTGAGAGACCCACGTCCGAAGCGAGCCGCAATAGATCGGGCGGACCAGCTAGCAAGGGGAAGGTCGCCCTGATATGACTGCGTCCAGCCGATGTGGTAAGGAGCTCTGACGCGAACACATTGGCGAAAAACTCTCGCCGTTCGGTCGGCCACTGCTTGCTCGCTTGGGGCTGAGTCCGCAGGAGAACAGCGTGTCCGATTTCATGGGCGATCGCAAAACGACGCACGCTTCGCTCAAGGTCCGCCTTAACCGCGATTGTCTCTTCGGGCTGCGCATCGCCTGCCAAGATTTCAAGCTGCGCGCGTTGTCGAAGACCGCCGCGCTCCTCCACCTTGAAGCCGAGAGCACGCGCAAGTTCCCTGTCGTCGCGAACACCCAAGCCTTCGAAGAACACGGGATGCTCTCTTTGTATCTTCAGTGCTTCTGCGCGAGCTACCTTGGCGTCGCCCAAGTGTTGAAGCACGCCCATTCGAGGCACATTCCCCCTTATTCGTTACTGAAAGAGCCGTGGTTGCGCCCCCGGCAGCAACTCAGCAGCGATTCTCTCGATCGCGGCCAGTCTTCGTTCTCGAGGATCTGAAATACCCTCCCGACCTTCGATGCTGAGCTGGGCCTCAAGCTCCCCTACGCGGCCTAAGAGGGAGTTGGGATTACCAAAGCTCTGCTTGACTGTTTCCGCTGACCCGCCTGCATTAGCTATCTTGGATAGAAGAATAGCTCTAAGCGCATGCTCCTCGGAACTGACGGTGCCATCTGTCGTGTCCCGGCACGCCTGTTGGAAACATGTCCAATCAGGAACATCCGAGCGGACTAGATCCTTGTACATCATAGCTGCCGTCCGTTGTTTCTCGGGAATATAACTAAACCATGCAGCGTCCACTAGAGCTTGGCTCGCTGAACCCACGTTGATCGAGGGCCAGAGACCTTTCACAAGAGCGTCCACTGCATTCGACATTCCGATCGCATCACCGAAGTACTTGGGGTGTACCAAGAGGATAATGCGCCACAGCGCCTTGTATGCCTCGCTCAGACTGGAAACCTCTTTGCTGACTGCCGGATGGTTCCCCAGCGTCACAACTTCGCCCCTGTCCAACGCCCCGGTCTCGATTCCTTTCGCTTGGCTCTTTCGTGGCGGCACGTATAACAAAAGACTGTCTTCGGGCCAACCCGCAGCAGCTGCCATTTTGGTCTCCAGATCGGTTCGGGTCGAGTCGTCCTTTCGCAACGACCGCAGCGTTTCCTGGATTCGACGCTCCACCTCAGTACCTACTTTGCTGCCCGGGCTGATCTCTTCATAAATCTTGCGGTCAATCGTAAGGCAAACCTTATAAAGGCTGCGCCGCACGAGAGCTTGCAGCAAGGAGAGCCCTCGCAGGCACCGAGTCACCTTTTGTAGATCTTTGCCCTGTCTGGCTTCCTCAACAGCGGCCCATCCACGATCCTGGAGCCAAAGAAGGAGAGTCTCGTCCCCAATGTCGGGACTAAGAAGAGCAACGGGATAGCACTGCTTCCGCAAGAGATCAACTTGTCCAGCTCCGTTCGAGAGGACATCTTGCGCTAGGTCGGTCACACGATCAATCTGTATTGGAATTGAGGCTGGACCAACTTCCTCAGGTTTTCCAATCAAGGTAAAGACTTTCGCGAGCATGACTGAAGCTGCCACCTTCGTCTTGTGGTAGTAAATGATCTCGGCGAACCGGTAGCGCTGCCGTACCAACTCGACCACACCCGTACAGGTATCCAGGCGAGGTTTTCCATTCTTGTCCACCAGCGATAATGCCATGCGAGGCAACCCATTGGCATCGCGTCCGACAAAGAAACGCGACGCTACTCGGTCGTCCCGAAGGACGTCCAAGCCAACGTTCATTGGGTCACGGCGGAGGTAATCCAGGTAGTCGGCGCAAATTGTGTTTCCTACAATATCGGCCATGTAAGGAAAGAATACCTTCCCCTCCGTGTTTTTCATGGCTGCCTTGAGAATCCGAACGAAAGGCACCTTCGACTCGTCGTACGCATCGAGCAGGTCTCGGAATGAAGTCCGCCCTCCGTCCTGCACGTCCTCCTTGTGCAGACATATGAGCATCACTGCCTGCCACGCCTGCTCTCCGTTTATGCCGAGAGATCGGAATGAACTAGGTAGGAGATCATTCCGCATCCTGAAGACGTGGCGGATCTCCGAATCCAGTCCAGGCGAGACTTCGTGCCAGAGATGGGGTATACGCGGTGACGCGAAATCGTCGTGCTTCGTGTAAATGCCGTCGAACTCATCCTCTAGCGTGTGGCCAAGAGGCACGTGTCCGACATCGTGAAGGAGCGCGGCCCAGCGCACAAGATGCCGCAGTACATCCCAACGGACATCGGGTGTTCCTTTACCGGTTCCGCTTGGCAAAAAGTCGTCGGGTCTAATAGCCCCACCAGGAAGCTCCGTGGTCTCGATGTAATTCTCCCGGAGCAGGTCAACTAGCCTACCCGCCACGTGCATGGCACCCATTACGTGACTTAAGCGCGTGTGAGTCCCGCCGCGGTAGATTAGGTGCGCGTAGCCGAGCTGGTATACCCTTCCGAGTCGCTGGAGGGCCTCCGTATCAAGAAGCGCTACGGCCAAAGGATCGAACCTGACGTCGCCGTGGATTTGGTCGCGGTGGGTCATCTCGTCGGACGGCCTAGAGCCTTCAGGCCCGGAAATCCGCTACCAGTATACCGCTGCGCCTCAGGTGATCGCGCGAGAGATGGATCGGGCTGGGAGGTTTTGCAACCGGTCGGAAATGCACTTGGTCCCATCATGCCCAGCCTGCGGACCCGGGGTGCGCCTTTTTCAGTTCTACGCGGCGCCCACTTCGCGCCGAACGCCCTTGGCGTTTAAGTCGGTGGCCAGAGTCGTCAAGAAGGTCGCTTTCTGAGCGGGGTCAGCTTCCTATCCCCGCAACGGCCCCGTTGTCAGCTGCCCACCGCCAACATGTTCCTTCCCTTCGCGAGCAACGCCAGCTGAGCGCCGCTCGGGGCGCCAACGGCTGGGGTTTTGGCAGAGAGCCTCGAAGTTGTGTGGAAGCATAATCGTCTCGGAATCAATGGGTTGCTTGGACCAACCTGTACCAAACTGGTACCTTTTCGGTACCCTTGGGCTCTTTTTCAGTTGGCCATCACCGGTTAGTTCATGTCATTTTAACTCCGGGCGCGTTTCGGCCGGAAACGCAGCAACGCCGCTCCGGCCGGAACCGGAAGCGGCGTTGGAAGGAACGATTCAGCGAGCAGCTACTTCGCGATTCGGTAGCTGCGCTCCCCGGCAGCGTTCTTCGAGGATTCGATCTTTTGCCCGTCCTTGCTCCCAGGATCCTGACGAAACCCGGACGTGTGCTTCTGCCAGCCCGTGGCTTGACGATCTCGTTGCGAGTCGCGGCCTTGGTTGCACTTCACTATGGTGGCCGCCTCCACCATCTCGTTTGCTGCGCGTTTCGGTGGCGGGTTCAATCTGCGAGTGATACGCTCTCTAGGAATGCCACGACGCTTCGCACTCCTCTTTGTAACCTTCACCCCTCTCCTGTGCGCTCTTCCCGTCCTCAATGTGAAAGACTACGGCGCTACTGGAATCAAATCAGATAACGCCCGGCCTGCCCTACAGCGGGCCATTGACGCCTGCGGCAAGGCCGGTGGAGGAACCGTATACGTTGGTCCGGGCGAATACACCAGCGGCCAACTCCACTTGCGCTCCGGTGTGCGGCTCTAT
>PNAJ01000017.1 GCA_003170295.1 Bryobacterales bacterium
CCGGCGCTGCACATCGCATATTACGATTTGAATCAATCGCGGGTCCTGACAGAAGATTGGCATATCGATATCGAGTCCGGCGCGTTGGAGGGACCCAGCCTGAAGAAAGTCCTTGACGATCCATCGCTGCATTGCCGGGAAACTTAAGAAAACGAGCAAATGAGGCCATCCTCAAAATCATCTACGCTCCAAGAAAAACGTGTTCACGACGTTGCTAAAAAACCTTCTGTCCGGATGATTCCACTGCTGGATGACTGCTCTTTTCGCGGACACACCCCTCAATCTGTCAGCTCTTAAAGTAAGGAGTTTGAAAGTTGGGGATTCCGGTGAAGCTGAACGCTGTGGTCCGCAAAAACTCCGTTCGTCGTAAGCTCCGTCTTTTTCCACTCGATGCAAGTAACCGTGTCAGATGTGCGATTTCGGGCTTCGCCGACGATCGACATTAAGAAGATCGGGATTGCGGCCAAGCGGCTTCGAAGTCTACGGAGTGGTTTGCACCCCTTCCCGGTAAGTTTCAACACCGGCATCCACGGCGGCTGTTAGGTTTTCGGTTTGATACCGCACCGCTTTCTTTCCGCGTTCGGCCATCTGCGATACGGCATCGAGCACGTCTGACGCACGAGCTCTTACAAAGTCAGTAGCGTCCTCGGCCTTCGAGTGTAAATAATCCCGCGTGTCGGATCCCGATCTGGGAGCAAACAACACGACAGCCGCAACGCCCGCCGCAGCCCCAAATCCCAAATAAGTCAATTCTTTTATGCTCATGTGCCTTGTTCTCCGCCAATTGATATGCAATTCGGGGACCAATCGCACACGCTGTATGGCCTCCCGTTTTGAAATGGCCTGATTCAAGTTCTCCTCTTCCTCAGCAGCAAGTGTGAAAACGGATCATTCCCGAGTATGCCGAATCGCGGCCTGGGTTTTCCGGCGAAAATGGAATGGCTGGCGCAGATCCTCTCCAACGTCACGGGGCGTTCCCACTCTCATGAGGAGGGTGTTGATGCACATGGAGGGCGGATGTGCCGTCTTTGCATCGCAAGAGCTCGACCAACACCCGATCGCCCGCCGCAAGGGATTACAAAAGTCTTCCGAGTTTCTTGTGGTCACCCGTGTTTATCGGGGCATGTTTTGGCTGCACTGACCAGGCCGCTGGCTCGTCGCCTTTATCGGCTTCGGCCGCCGCCGCCGTCGCCTGCACCTTGTTGGGTGTATGATGGGCGGGCGCGTATATCGCATAGACCTGCATTGTCGTCGCGCCGATATTGGTGATGTTGTGCCAGGTCCCCGCCGGAACGAGGACACACCAGCCGTTTGACACTTCCTTTTCAAAAGTCAGCTTATCCTTCGCGGGTCCCATCTGCACTCGACCGCTGCCAGCGTCGAGCCGCAGGAACTGATCAGTCTCCGGATGCGCTTCAAGGCCAATTTCGCCACCAGCGGGAATCGACATCAGCGTCACTTGCAGATAGCGCCCACTCCAGGCGACCGAACGGTAATTTGTGTTTTTCTTTGTCGCGCGTTCAATGTCGAACGATTGCGGCTGGGGCCCAATGTCTTTGATCCTGTCAGCGGTGCTTACCATGACTTATCTCCTCAAGTTCCTATTTCGTAGGCGACGACGACCTAAGTGCACGGTGAGTTCCAAAGCGGGGGTGTTACATCGATTCAGGAGAGGGGCAAGAGCAAGAGACTTGGGGCATTCGATAGAGCGACTGTCGGCGGTCAGGTGACGTGGCGCGGTCGGCCTACTTCGCAAGCTTCCCGGACGTCCAAGTGGCATCGGTTGTCGCGATGGTCCACCAGCGCAGTTCAGCATCCCCATGATGTGCTCCCGGAGTACTCATTTAGCAACTCGTAGATTGGGCACTCGATTGCCTTGGCAGGTGTATGCATTTCACGAACATCACTCGAAAAACGATCGTCGGATTCGCTCTCATTTTGGGCACGTCGCTTGCAACGGGAGCGCTGCATGCTCAGGATGCGAAAACGAAACCAGACAACTCTGCTGTGAACAAACGCGACCAGAACCCTGGTGAGGCGACCGCGGATCAGCAGAAAATGAACGCCGCTGATCGGGGCATCACGGCCAAAATCCGAAAGTCCGTGATGGCCGATAAATCGCTATCCACATATGCGCACAACGTCAAGATCATCAGTCAAGACGGCACGGTCACTTTGAAAGGGCCCGTACGTTCGGACGATGAGGTGAAATCGATTGTTTTCAAGGCCACCGAAGTCACAGGCAGGGGCGACAAAGTCATCAACCAATTGTCGGTTCAACCAGACTCAAAATAGATTCTCAGCAAAAAAGGAAAAACAAAATGACAGGAAAGAAAACAGCAGTATTCGGTATTTACAAAACCAGCGCTCAGGCGGAACGCGCCGTCGATCAGATCGTTGAATTCCGGACAGTAGCAGGGGGGTTCACGCATNNCACGAGAAAAACACCAAGGCTCCCGAAGGAACCACCACCGGCGCGACCACTGGAGGGGCCATCGGCGGGACGCTGGGGCTATTGGCCGGAATCGGCGCGCTGGCAATTCCTGGAGTGGGCCCGTTCATCGCGGCAGGACCGATCATGGGCGCACTCGCTGGACTTGGGATCGGCGGAGCGGTTGGCGGCTTGATCGGCGCGCTCGTAGGAATGGGTATCCCGGAGTACGAGGCGAAACGCTATGAAGGACGGATCAAGGACGGCGGAGTCCTGCTTTCCGTTCACTGCGATACTTCCGATGAAATCAAGCGTGCCAAGGATCTTTTGGAAAAGACGGGTGCTGAGGATATTTCCTCGACCGGCGAATCCAGTGCGGATTATCCGGCGACGAGCAAAGTCGGCGCACGCGTATAGCATCTCCGCAGAGGAGAGGCGTCGAAGGGACGCCCCTCCCTCTGCACTCTCGACAATAGAAACAAAAAACGACGGAAAGGTGTCATATGACTGATAAAAGAACCGTGAAAGATCTACTTGAAGACGAAATCAAGGATTTGTATTCGGCTGAAAAACAGCTGACGAAGGCGATCCCGAAGATGGCAAAAGGCTCCAACGACCCGACCTTAAAAGCGGCGTTCGAAGGGCATTTGAAGGAGACCGAGGCACAAGTGGAGCGGCTGGAGGAGATTGCGAAACTTCTCGATATGACTCCGACCGGGAAAAAATGCGTCGGCATGGAAGGCTGCATACACGAAGGCGCTGAGGCGCTGGAAAAGAAGGGAGACGAGACGATTCTGGATCTCGGCATCATTGGCGCGGGAAGCTGCGTGGAGCACTACGAGATGGCGGGCTACATGACCGCAATCAGCCTCGCGCAACGGCTAAAGGCGACTCAGGTGGTTACGCTTCTCGGAGAGTCCCTCGCCGAAGAACAAGGCGCCGAACTGAAACTGCGAACGATCGCTTCGGCTCTCATGAAGAAAGCCGCTCCCGACGCGCAGGCAGTTGGTCGCTGAGTGGATTTATGGAATTGCGGGGGCGGACAAACTCTGCGCCGCCCCCGCTTGGGCCTGAGTGATCTATGGAGGGAGTTCAAATGGAAAATACCTTGGTGTTGGAGAGACGGATGGAGACCGGAGGCGATGAACATTCGTCCGGCGTATCGTGGGGGGCTGTCGTCGGCGGCGCTTTCGTCGCGGCATCCGTTTCGCTGATCATGCTCGCACTGGGCGCCGGGTTCGGATTAGGGGTTGTCTCCCCATGGTCGAATACCGGTGCATCCTCGTCTGCTGTGGGAAATGCCGCCATATGTTGGCTTATCGCGATTCAGATGATTTCCTGTGCTCTGGGAGGATATCTCGCGGGCCGGCTTCGTACGAAATGGATGGCTGTGCACACGGATGAAGTGTTTTTTCGCGACACTGCGAACGGATTTCTTGTTTGGGCTGTGGGACTCGTCATCACAGTGACCTTCCTTGTGTCGGCTGCCTCTACCATGGCGGGCGGTTCTGGACAACGAAACGACTCCAACGAGGAGATGGCGGCAACGAAGGGCGCAGCGGCTGTCAATGCCTACTTCGTCGACGTCCTCTTTCGTTCGGATGTGCATTCACAGGTCGACGGAGCTGTACAGGCTGAGGCTGGCCGCATCCTCGCGCTTACGCTCCTCCAGAAGGACCCCCGCCCGGCAGATCTCGCCTATCTATCGAAACTCGTGGCAGCCAAAACCGGACTCAGCCTACCGGACGCGGAGGCGAGGGTATCCCAAGTCGTGTCCGACGCCCGCCAAGCGGAGGATAACGTGCGGCAGGCCACTTCCCGACTATTGCTATGGATATTTCTAGCTCTTATGATCGGAGCATTCAGCGCGAGCTATGCCGCGACTATAGGCGGAAAACAACGCGATCACGTAAAAGTTATCTAGTCGCCAGAATTAAGGAGATCAATCATGCGTTCTGTCCTGCTCTACTTTATCGGCGTGCCAATTCCGCTGATCCTGTTGCTCGCGCTGTTTACACATCATTGCTAAGTGTCAGCTTTGAATTCGCACGCGAACCGAGGCGATGTGGATGGCGCTCGGCGAGCGCAGGAATCTGGAACATAGACTTTGAAGCTTCAAACGCCACAGCCGCATATTCCGGAGTACGAAGCGAAGCGCTACGAAGGAATCATCAAGGAAGGCGGCGTCCTGCTCTCCGTTCATTGTGACACCTCCGAAGAAATCGCCAGGGCCAAGGACCTGTTGAAGCGCACCGGGGCAGAGGACATCTCTTCGTCGGGCGAAGCCACTGCCGATTATCCGGCCGTGGCCGCAACCCGCCGATAGGTCACGCAGTCAGATGCAATAAAAAGGAGAAACAAATGAAACAGAGCACGAAAGACCAGGCGCAGGGCACAGCTCACGAAGTCAAGGGCGCCGTGAAGGAGAAAGTCGGGCAGGTAATTCGCAATCCCCAAATGGCGGATGACGGCCAGGATGAGAAGATCGCGGGCAAAGTCCAGAAAAAAGTGGGCCAGATAGAAAAGGTAATCGAAAAGTAGGTAGCTGGCTTTATGCGCCCTCTCGGGTCTTTCCAGGCTCGAAAGGGCGCCTTTGTAAATCCTGTTCAATTTTCCGGGGCAATAGGAGGATATGTGAAGACAGTGTTGCTTATCGCGGTTTCGGTGCTCGGCTTAACTACGCCAAGCCCGAAGGAGATCTTTGCATGAATCTGGTTTTGATTATCCTAATCATTTTGATTCTATTTGGCGGCGGGGGAGGCTATTACTATGGCGGCCCCGCAATGGGAGGAGGGATCGGAGGCTTGCTGCTCATTGTGCTAATCATCTGGCTCTTCTTCGGGAGACAGCGATTATAATTCGTGGTGGCTCCTATTGCGACACCAATTTCCACCAGGTGGCAATTCGATCTGGATTTTTCGGGACGGCGGCTTGGTCTTCCACCCGAGGAGTTGCCGTAGGCGCCTTACAGAGACTAATTCACCTCAGTCCCTCATTTAACGGGCAGGGATAGAGCGGCGTCGCCGCACTTGCCCAAAGATCTAAAAGCGTAGTTTTCAGGTGTCCACCTGTGGCCGGGTTTTTGGGGTGTTCCCCGAGGTTCCAAATTGCGTCGGATCCGACCAAGCGCCCTCCTGCCGTGCAAGCAGAGGGTCGGGGCATTTTGACGGCTTCGAAATCATTGCGTTTTAGGACACTGTAATTCGGGCTGTAGTGAAATCTGTAGCTAGAAAATCCACCGAATTCCACGAGGTATGCGTCGCTATTGGGAAATAAAACGACGTCAGCGCGGCGTCCTAATTCACCTTCATCCTGGCAGGTTGATGAAGAACGGCCGAGTCGAAAACTTTTGTACCAGGAAATGCCGTTGTTGTAAATGCCGATAATGAGAAGGATTCTATCGGTAGTGCTCGCGAGCGAGGTTTCCCGGCGACGGCTCCGCACCTCGGCGTGAGCACTGCCGATAGAATGCATTGAACTGAGCAGTCCTTTGGCGGGGCAATTGCTTATTGGGTATTGAATCGAAAACGTGATACGAAGTTCATCCTTGTTGCTACGTCGAGAGGATTCACTTGCG
>PNAJ01000020.1 GCA_003170295.1 Bryobacterales bacterium
CGGGCAACGGGCGCTAGATCCACACCGGAGGTCGTGATTCTCGGTCCCGGAGGTCAGCAACTTTATCGGGGTCGTGTCGACAACCGCGTCGTCGAGTTGGGCAAAGCTCGCCACAAGCCCACAGAAAATGATTTGCAGGAGGCGTTGGATGCGATTCTGGAGGGTATAGCCGCGCCACATCCCGTCACCAGAGCGATCGGTTGTGCGATCCCCGGAATAAAGCAAAAATGACCGCGTTCGCTATCGTTGGCGGTGCCCGGTCATTCTTGGCAGACGGTGCGATTACATTGACCGCACTACCGACGCTAATGCGGACATCGGGTATCGCCTTTTTGCACAATGCCGTTTGTAATCTGGCATCTTATGGAACGTTTTGCGCAGGTTGTCGGCCACAAACGACAATCGAGGCATCGCGACTGCGCGATCAACTCATTCTCAGCCCTAGCCCTCTCTGCGCCTTTCGTTTGCCTCGTCCTAAATGTCGTCTCCAGGTTCCACTCGCCGCCAAAGTGCTTGACTTCAACGGACAAAACAGTATAGTAGAAACACACTAGGTTTGCAGCTGGAAACAAGCGTTTACGGAGAGGGATCCATGGACAGAACCACGCTTCTCGGTGTACCTTTTAGGCGGCTCTTCGGAGTAGCCATCTTCATTTTGATCCTGTCGGGCATGACGTCGCGGCCCGCGGTGGGCCAGGTCGTCTACGGCTCCGTAGTCGGCACCGTGACGGACCCGTCGGGATCAATCATTCCCGATGCCACCGTGACTTTGACGAGTCGGGAAACCTCGATCTCCAAGGAAACTACGAGCGATTCAAGCGGGCGGTATTCGTTCGTCAACGTGATGCCCGGCCAATACAATTTGAAAGTCGTAGCGAAGGGGTTCCGCACTCTATCGGAGAACGATTTTGAGGTTGTCCCCAACGTTGTTCAACGTATCGACCCTAAGCTGGAGGTCGGCCAGATCAGCGAACAAGTGACAGTGGATGCCACCGCAGCGGTGCTGCAGACCGAGAAGGCTGACACCGGTGGCGTGATCGAGAGCAAGCAGATCACGAGCCTGCCTCTGGGCGGTTACCGCAATTACCAGATGCTGATTAATCTGGTCCCGGGCACCACGCCGGCAGCGCTCCAGAATTCCATTACCGATACTCCTGGCCGAGCGCTTGCCACGCACGTCAACGGTGGGAGCGCGCAGACGAACATCACTCGAATCGACGGCGCTGCTAGCGTGAACGTCTGGCTTCCGCACCATGTCGGCTACGTTGTTCCTGAAGAAAACGTCTCAGTGGTTGACGTCACCACTGGCTCAGCGGATGCGGAGCAGGGCATGGCCGGTTCAGCGGCGATCACAGTGGTGACCAAGTCCGGTACGAATGCGCTCCACGGCAGCGCATTTGAGTTCCATGACGATCAGCACCTGAAAGCCCGGAACTTCTTCCAGGCTGCCGGAACGGACAAGCCGCTGAGCATCTATAACAACTTCGGTGGAACCTTGGGCGGTCCCATCAAAAAGAACAAGCTGTTCTACTTTTTGAGCTTTGACAGCACCAAGCAGCGTCAGGCTCTTCCTGGTTACTACACGGTCCCTACGGCGGCGGCCAGAGCGGGCGACTTCAGCGGGATTTCCCAGATTCTCTATGACCCTTCGACGGGCAATCCGGATGGCACGGGGCGGCTGCCTTTCGCCGGAAATAAGATCCCGACTGGTCAACTGGATCCGATCGCACTCAAGCTGCAGAGCTACTATCCTGCGCCTAATTACGCGGGGCCCAATCTGAACGTGAACAACTATTTCGCCTCGGGCGGTCCGATCCTGGATCGCAACTACCTCGACACGAAGGTGAATTTCGCCCAGAGTGACAAAGAGCAAATTTGGGGCAAGTACGGCCGGATGTGGGCTACATCAGGCGGCAAGGCGGTGTTCGGACTCGCGGGTGGACCCGGTTTGGGCGGCTCGGACCCCGGATTGGGCGACACTCTGATTCAGGTATTCAGTCTCGGCCATTCGCGGGTGATTTCGACACACTTGATCGTGGACGGAGTGATCGCCTACGAGCGCATGGGCCAGAGCGTCATACCGAACGATTACGGCACCAACTATGGCCAGCAGTTCGGCATTCCGAACACGAATGGCCCGGATCCCCGGCAGAGCGGCTTCCCGAATATCGCCATCTCCGGTTACACTGGCTTCGGCGTGCCGAATTGGATGCCGGTGACTCGTCACGACGAGAGCTACACTCACAGCGACAATTTCACCTGGACCAAGGGCGCGCATGAGGTCAGATTCGGCTTCGACTTGGTCAGGCATCACCTGAACCATTGGCAACCCGAGATCGGCCAAGGTCCTCGCGGATATCTTGACTTCAACGGTCAGGTGACAGCACTAAAGGGCGGCGCGGCTCAGAACCAATATAATGCCTACTCGCAGTTCCTGCTGGGGCAATCAGACGACGTCCAGAAGAGTCTCCAATACATCCTCAGTACCGGCCGCGAGTGGCAGTTCGGCTGGTACGTGCGCGACCGCTGGCAGGTCAGCCGCAAATTCACTGTGGACATCGGTCTCCGCTATGAACTTTACCCGCTGATGACTCGCGCCTCGACGGGAATCGAACGTTACGATCCCAGCAACAACAACGTGTACATGGGAGGGCGCGGCAGCGTGCCCCAGGATGCGGGACTCTCCGTAAGTCACAAGCTGTTCGCTCCGCGTATCGGCTTGGCGTACCGGATTGGCGAGAAGACAGTGCTCCGTGCCGGCTATGGCATCAACATCGACCCACTTCCGTTCTCTCGACCGTTGCGCGGCTGGTATCCGCTGGTCGTGAACGGCGAAAACACTGCGCCCAATAGCTTTGCCGCTGCCAGCACATTCGAAAAGGGCGTTCCGAACGTGGTCGGGCCAGATCTATCCACCGGCATTGTTCCGTTGCCAGGCAACATCTCCGAACGCAGCCCGTACGGTGGTGAAATCCATCGCGGCTATGTGCAGACCTGGAACTTCACGCTGGAACATAAGCTGCCAATGAATGTGGTGACCTCGGTTGCCTACGTGGGCATGCATTCCGTCCATCTGTTGGCGGATTATGACATCAACGCCGGGTATCCCGGTTCGGGCACGGCGGGTCTCCCGCAAGCCGCCGCCTTTGGCCGCACGATCTCGACGCAGATGTGGGATGGCTATTTGAGCTCGAGCTACAACTCGCTCCAAGTAGCCGCGAACCGCTCGATGTCGAAAGGGTTGATGGTGAAAGCCGCCTACACCTACTCCAAGGCAATCGACTATACGGACGATGATGGATGGGCCAGTGTCGGTTGGAACTGGGCGCCGGTGTTCCAACGTAACCGCGCCGCGGCCGGGTTTGACCGTACCCACGTCCTCCAGATCGGTTGGATTTACGAGCTCCCCTTCGGTAAGGGCAAGATGCTCGCGCACGAGGGTCTCGCCGCAGCGGTCCTGGGTAACTGGCAAGTGAACGGCATTATCTCCGCGTATACCGGCCAGCCATTCACGGTCACTTCGCCTAGCGGTCCGTTGAATGCACCTGACAATACTCAGACCGCGAACCAGGTGAAGGCCACTGTCAATCAGCCCGGTAACGTTGGGCCGGGTCAGTTCTACTTCGATCCAACCGCATTTGCGGCGGTGACCGGGACCGTTCCCGTCTTTGGTACATCCGGCCGCAACATCCTGCGCAATCCAGGTTTACTTAATACCGACCTTGACATCACGCGCCAATTCCCGATTAAGGAACGTCTCATGCTGCAGTTCCGCGGCGAGTTCTTCAACTTTGCGAACACGTCTCACTTCGGCGGAGTGAGCAGCTCCAGTGTGGTCTCGGGCTCGTTTATGCAAATTACCAGCGCCTCTGGTGAGCGCCAAGTCCGCTTTGGTTTACGCATGACGTGGTAGCAGGGTTGTTTCATTCCGGAGGGCGGGCGGCAGAGCCATCGCTTTTGCCGCTCGCCCTGTTTCTATTTGCGCTCGCGGTCGCAGCAGGACAATCCGATGAGCTCGCATTTAAATCGCAGCGGGCCAAGGAAATGATGGCGGCGGGGCGATTCGAAGAGGCGATTCCGATCTACCAGCAGCTGGTCCAAGCGGTACCGGGAAACCCGGGGCTACGGCTGAACCTGGCGCTCGCCCAGCACATGGCGGGGCGCGACCGGGACGCAATTCCCAATCTCGAAGCCGTGCTCAAGATCCAGCCGGGGCTTGCGCCGGCGCTTGTTACGCTCGGTGCCGCACGATTGGCGGCGAATCAGACGCAACTGGCCGTTGCGCCGCTCCAGAAAGCGGTTGCGGCCGACCCCAAGGATCAAGAGGCCCGCGGCATGCTGGCGGATGCGCTGGCCGCGCTCAAGCGCTACGATGAGGCGGCGGAGCATTACCGCGAATTGTCCGGGATCTCGCCAAATGATCCGCGGGCGTGGTATGGCTTGGGGACGTGCTATGAATCCATCGCGGCCAGCGCTTATGAACGTTTGCAGAAAACCAGCCCGCAATCGCCGTATGTTGCTGCCTTGATCGCCGACAATCGCGTGCAACGCCGACAGTATGCCAGCGCTTTCGCCTTGTACAACGATGCATTGAAACAGCTGCCGAACCTACACGGAATTCATGCGGCATTGGCGGGCATCTACCGCCAGACCGGCCGCGCGGACTGGGCGGCGGCGGAAGACGCGAAAGAACGGGACCTGCCGGCGCCGGATTGCAAAGCGCACCGCTCCGAGTGCGAATTCACAGGAGGGCACGATTTGCAAGCCGCGACGTTGCCGCGCGGCTCGGCCCCGTTGCCTGAGGCGTTGTTCTGGCAAATCAAGGCAGCCAATGAACTGGCGCTGCAAGCGTTTTTCCGACTCACTCAACTTCCGCCGTCGGTGGAACTCCATCAATTCCGGGCGGAGACCGCGCGCAATCAGAACCAGCATTTGGAGGCCACCAAAGAATGGCGAGCGGCGCTGGAACTCTCGCCCGGCAATCTCCGGCTCAAACAGGAGTTGGCCGTGTCGCTATTCATGGCTCAGGATTATCGCGCCGCGCTCGACGAATCCACCGGTCTGCTGAAAGCGAAGCCGCAATCCCCCGAATTGAATTTCGTCGCCGGCGACAGTTGCCTGCGGCTGGAGGAACCGGAGAAAGCGGTTGCTTATCTCGAAGCAGCACTCGCGGCCGATCCGAAACTGGTCGCGGCGGAGGCGTCCCTCGGACTGGCGCTTTTACGCTTAGGGAAGAATGCGGAGGCGGTACCGCATCTCGAGAAATCGTTGAAGATCGACGACGACGGGAGCCTCCACTATCAATTGGCACGCGCCTACCAAGCGGCGGGAAGCAGCGAGAAGGCTCGCACGATCATGGCGCAATACCAGGAAATCCTCAAGAAGGTTGAGGAATCGCGAAAAGAGCGGATCGGTCCACCGCAATGATGCGGATGCGATGGGATCCGCTGCGAGCGTGGGTGATTCTGATGGTCTGTGCGATACAAGCATCTGAGCCCGCGCCGCCGATCCGGTTTCGCGAAATAGCCTCTCAGTCCGGTATCTCTTTCGTCCTCGAGAATCATCCCACTGATCGGAAGTACATGATTGAAACCATGCCCGGCGGCATCGCCGTCTTGGATTACGACGGCGACGGACGGCCTGACATCTTTTTTACCAATGGAGCCGAAATCCCTTCCCTCGAGAAGACGTCGCGCAAGTACTGGAACCGGCTATACCGAAACGAGGGCGATTGGAAATTCCGCGACGTCACGGAAGAGGCGGGCGTCGCGGGAGCCGGTTATTCCATGGGCGCTGCCGCGGCTGATTACGACAACGATGGCTTGCCGGACTTGTTCGTCGCGGGTGTGAACCGGAACATCCTGTACCACAATCTCGGACACGGCCGCTTTGAAGACGTTACCGCCAAGGCCGGAATCAAGAGTGGCGATTGGGCGGTCGCTGCCGGCTGGTTTGACTACGATCGCGACGGCAAGGTCGATCTCTGGGTGGTGCACTATGCAAAATGGCCGCCGTCGAGCGACCGGTATTGCGGCGATTCCGCGCGCGGTCTCCGCATTTATTGCCATCCGAAGTACTTTGAAGGTCTCGCCAGTACGCTGTACCGCAATCGCGGAGACGGGACTTTCGAAGACGTAACAGCTCGCGCCGGTCTTGCGCGGTACTCCGGCCGGGGCATGAGCGTAGCGTTTGCCGATTACGATCAGGATGGCTTTCCCGACGTGTTTGTCACCAACGACAACATGCCGAACTTCTTGTTTCACAATAAAGGCAATGGAACCTTCGAGGAGGTGGGGCTGCTATCCGGAACGGCGCTGCGGGACGACGGCAAGGCCGTAGCCAGCATGGGAGCCGAATTCAAGGACTACGATAATGATGGTTTACCCGACATCGCTGTCACCGCGTTGGCCGGTGAAACGTTCCCATTGTTCCGAAACCTCGGCAAGGGCAACTTCACCGATGCGACCTATCGATCTCGAATCGGCCCACTGACCTTGAAGCACAGTGGATGGGGGCTCGGCCTGTTCGATTTCAACAACGATGGCTGGAAGGACCTGTTCACTGCGAATTCCCATGTGAACGACCGTGTCGAGCTTTTCGAGGCGGCCGTCTACAAGGAGAAGAATTCGGTGTTCGCCAATGTGGGTGGCGTGTTTCAGGATGTTTCTGAAGCCGCCGGACTCTCGCTCGCGAAGGCGCATCGCGGGGCGGCATTTGCCGATTTTAATGGCGATGGACGCATTGACGCTGTCGTCTCTTCACTCGGCGAACCGGCCGAGTTGTGGGAGAACGTCAGCCCCGAACCGCTGCACTGGCTCATCGTTCGCCTGATCGGCACCAAGAGCAATCGCGACGGGATCGGAGCGCGAATCCGGATCGGAGATCAGTACAACGAAATGACGACTGCCGTGGGCTACGCATCGTCCGCGGATTGGGGCGTACATTTTGGTTTGGGGAACACAGCGACGATTTCAAAGATTGAGATTCGTTGGCCCAGCGGCGTCACTCAGGTGCTCAAGGACATTAAGGCCGATCAAGTACTGATGGTCACTGAGCCCAAATGAACTGGTTCCGGGCATTACGCGGAGACCGTCGACTGTGTTGGACGTTATGGAAACTATTTCCCGGTCGCCTTTTTCCGCACTTTGATCGCCTCGATGGCCTGCTTCGCCGTCTCAGATTTCGGATCGATGCGAAGAATAGCCTCAAACTCCGCCTGAGATTCGTCGAGCCGCTCGGCTCGCGCAAAGGACATGCCCAGCCGCCCGTGCACCTGAACATCCTCCGGCCGGTAGGCGAGCGCGTCCCGATAATGCGCGATGGCCTGCTCGTCATTGCCGGACTTCGCTAATTGGTCCCCCCACAGAATCAGTACTTCGCCCAGATGCTCGCGGGCTTTGGTGTTGTCAGGCCGATCGGTCAGCACCTGCTTGAAATCGGCAGACGCCGCTTCCCACTTCGCGCTCGAAGCTTCGACGCTCGCCAAGTTGAATCGAGCGTCGGTGTACGCCGGGTCGATGGCGAGTGCGTGCTTGAGCTGCTCTTCAGCCTCGGCCAGTTTCTTGGAAGTGAACAACGCGACGCCCAGTTCGGTTGCGGCGAGCGCGCTGCCCGGTTCCGCTTTACACGCTTTCTCGAAAAAGGAAACGGCTGCTTCGGCATCGCCCTTGCCCAGCAACAGATCGCCCATATTGAAGTTCGCTGTAAAGTCGTCAGGGTACTTCTGGAGCCTTTGCTTCACCAGTTCCTCTTGCAACGCGGCGCGATGGTCGCCTTCCGCAATGGGGAGAACCTGCAGCCAGAGGTGCCCCATTTCAGCAGTGGCTTCGTTTCCGCCAACGACACGCTGCGGTGGATTATTCGGGTTTCTAACGTTGTCCGAGGAGTTGTCGTAGTGATAACGCATGGAGATGACGGTACCGCGAGGCAGGAAGATTGGCTTCTTAAGACGGAAAACCCCTTGCCAGTTCAGGTCCCACGCGGGAATGCGTATCAACCACTTCTTCGTTCCGTCAGGCAGCGTCGCGTATCCCTCCATCACTTTGCCAAGATAATGCGCGTGCGGATAGATCTCAAGGACGTTGAGGTCCATCGAGGAACGGAAATCGTCGGAGATCACGAAATCCTTCTCGCCCGGCGGAATGTCGATGGCCCCATCGTGCTCCAATTGCACCAGCATTGGAAATTTCGATTGCGGTTTGTCGGTGAAATACAGGCCAATCACGGGACTCACCGTCTCGACTTTTCCGGTGGGCCGGAGATGTACGTTCAGAATCAGATCCATGCCGGGATCGGCGCGCCACGCCATCCCATCCGGCTCCACGACCGGTTCGCTGCCAGGCTTCCAGGAAAGAAAATGGCCGTCCGGATCGAACGTCTCTTCTTCAAACGACAAGTCCATTCCGGGGAACCCGGCGCCTGGAACCGTCTCGTGCTTGCGCGCCGCCCGCGATCGATCGAGAACCACGTTGGCATGATGAAACGCGCGTGGATTACCCGGACGAATTTCGATCGCCTTCACCCACCGTGTGGTCGTGATGGGTACCGGCATGATGAAGTTCCAGAAGATCTCTGTTCCCTCGGCGGGCAGTTGATAAGGACGCGTGGCGCGGAGCACCAAATCGGGCGGACCCATTTGCCAATCGGTGGTGAACTTTGGAGGAGCGGGTCCGGAGGCGGCAACTCCGGCGGGAGTTCCTTGTTTCACCCATGTCTGAAACAGTTGGATCTGAGCATCGGTCAACCGGCGCGCGTCCACGAAATCGCCGTAACCGGACTCGGGTAGCCAGGGCGGCATATAACGATCCTGTGTAACCTTGGCGATCTGCGAAGCGTGCCGCTTGACATCCTCGTAGGTGAGGAGTGAGAACGGCGCGGATTCGCCCGGCCGGTGGCAAGGTGCGCAGTCCCTGTAAACAATCGGGGCGATATCCCGGTGAAAGGTTACAGGGGATGCAGGTTGAGCGATGGCGGGGACGGTCAGCAGCATGCATTTGCCTACAAGGTTCATCGCCGATCAGTTTACCTCACATCGAACCAAATGCAGATAAGGACGCTTTGTCCCCGGTATTTTCGCGCCACCA
>PNAJ01000121.1 GCA_003170295.1 Bryobacterales bacterium
GCGCACGCGCCCACGCGTGCCGCATCGACATTTGTGTCGATGTTTGAAGCTAATACACTCTTCGCCCACCGACGTATGTCTCCAGCACCTCCACGACCCCATCCACCAACCGAAACTTCACCACATCCGCCCGCGACCCCGGCTGCAACCCTCGAATCCTCCCACCCACGCGACCCGCCCGCGCCGCATTGGTAGTCGCCATCGTGATCGCCTCTGCCAGAGTCAACCCCGCGATCTTCATGACATTCCCAACCGCGCGATCCATCCGCAAGCTCGACCCCGCGAGCCGCATACCGCCCGCCATGCGGACGCTCTGATCCTCATGCAACTCCACTTCGACTTCGCCGAGCATGTATCGCCCCGGCGCGCACATCGCCGGCATCACCGCATCCGTGATCAGCACGCTTCGCTCCACACCCTTCGCCCGCAGCGCGCATTTTAAAAACGCCTTCCCGAGATGAATCCCGTCGACGATCATGCTCGCGTTCAGCCGGTCCTCGGCCAATTGTTCCCAAATATAGTTCGGATGCCGCGCCATCGTCGAATGCGCGCCATTCCCGATGTGCGTCGAAAGCGTCGCGCCCGCGCTCGCCGCATCCTGGATCTGTTGCGCGGTCGCCTTGGTATGTCCAATGCTCGCGACCACGCCGTCCCGCGCCAGCGTATCTATATAATGTGGCGCCTCCGGCCATTCAGGCGATAACGTCACCAGGCGCACGTTTCCGTTGGCAGCCTCCTGCCAACGTTTGTATTCGTTCACATCGGGCGGCCTTACCCAGCGTTGCGGATGCGCGCCGCGAGGCCCATCTTCGGGCGATATGTGCGGACCCTCGACATGAAACGCTTCCATCGACGGGCCTTCATCAAGCGACTCGCGGGCGGCGGCCAAGTTCCGCAGCGCCCCGAGCATCTTCTCAGGATCGCCTGTAATCACCGTCGGAAAGCACCGTGTAACCCCGGTCGAGAACATCACTCGCAAGCTCCGCGCGATTTCTTCAGGCCGCGCTTCGGGCGAATTGTAATCCACGCCCGCGAAACCGTTGACCTGAATATCGATGAACCCTGGTGCGATGTAAACGTCATCAGCGCACTCGTCCGAGAAGGCCGGGTTCAAGTGCTGAATCACTTCGTCGAACTCAATGGTGATCCGGTCGCCCGAAACCGCGTCGCGCCCGCTACATTTCAGAGGTGTCATGATTTATGCACAGCATACCCACAATAAGGTGCCCGTAAGTACTCGAAAGCAAGTGGGAAACAACTGAGGAAATCCACAAGTTCGTGCTTCCCCCAGCCCCGCATTCCTGGTACAACCGTTCTAGATTTCTGCGCGGGATCGGGCCTGTGTGTCAGTCTCGGGGGAGGTGGCCGTGGGTCAGGTCCCTGCGCGGAGTCCGCTGTTAAGTAAGATGACCGTCGCCCTCCGACCGAAGCGCGCGGGGCGCCCGTTCCGGCAGGAACGTTGGCGCCCTCCGCTCGAACTTCTACCGCGCGGCCACTGGCTGAGCGACAGGAGTCAGCCACTGGAACCGATCCGGCGTCTTTCCTTCCACGATCCCGAAAAATTCTTTCTGAATTTTCTCCGTGATCGGTCCCCGCTTGCCCTTGCCGACCTTGATCCGGTCCACCGAACGAATCGGCGTAATCTCAACCGCGGTGCCCGAGAAAAACAGCTCGTCCGCTAAGTACAGCATCTCGCGCGGAATCAGACCCTCGACAATTTCGATCCCCAGAGACCGAGCCAGTGTCACCACCGTATCGCGCGTGATGCCCGGCAGCACGCTCGCGCCTAGAGGCGGCGTCAGCATTTTGCCGTCGCGAATCAGGAAAATATTCTCGCCTGAACCTTCGCTCACATAACCCGCCGAATCGAGCGCGATGCCTTCGCTATATCCGTTCGCCTCCGCCTCCATTCGGATCAACTGCGAGTTCATATAATGTCCGCCGGCCTTCGCCAGCGCGGGCAGAGTATTCGGAGCCATCCGCGCCCAGCTCGATACGCACACATCCACGCCGTTTTCGATCGCTTCGTCGCCCAGATACTTGCCCCACTCCCACGCCGCGATGTAGGTTTCGATGGGATTGTCTTTGGTGGGCATCACGCCCATATTTCCGTAGCCGCGAATCACCAGCGGACGCAAATAGCAGCTCTCGAGCTTATTCACGCTCACAACGTCGAGCATCGCCGCGCAAAGCTCGTCTTGGGAGAAGGGAATTTCGACGCGGTAGATTTTCGCCGAGTCGTGAAGCCTGCGCACGTGTTCGCGGAGCCGGAAAATTGCCGGACCCGATTTCGTCGCGTAACAACGAATGCCTTCGAACCACGAGCTGCCATAGCTGGTCACATGCGCCAGCACGTGGATCTTCGCATCGTTCCAGGCGATCATCCGCCCGTTGTGCCAGATCTTGTCGGTGGGTTTGATGCTCATGAGAGAATTATATCCTGAACTTCGATTCCATTCTCTTCGACTTCGACGGCGTGCTCGCCGATACCGAGCCCGTCCATTACGAGTGCTGGGTGGAAGTGCTCGAGCCATTCGGCATCTCGCTCACCTGGGACTACTATCAGCGCGAGTGCATCGGCGTCTCCGACCGCTTAATGGTCGAAAAGCTCGCTGGTGCATCCTTAATTGACCTTATTTGGCCAAAATATGCACTGAAACAAGCGTTATTTCGCCATAAATTGACCTTAAAATCACCTTTTTTGACCGAAACGACCACCATGATCGCCGATGTTGCGCTCCGCTATAAATTAGCGGTAGTTTCCTCGAGTGGCCGAACCGAAGTGGAGCCTCCCATAGTCCGAGCCGGCCTCAGAGAACATTTTCAAGCCATGGTCTGCGGCAAAGAAGCTGGCGAGTTGAAACCGTCACCCGACCCCTACCTGCGCGCCGCGGAATTACTGGGCGCAAAAAGGCCATTAGTGGTTGAAGATTCCGCTGCCGGAGAGGCCTCGGGTCGAGCGGCGGGGTTTGAGGTGCTGCGCGTAACCTCCGCCGAATCAGTCCCATCGGAGTTACAACGCGTGCTAGGCTATTGACATTCCTTGTGATATGTATCATGATACATATCAAGATGGAAAAAGCGCGAGTTTTTAAGAACGGCCGGAGTCAAGCCGTTCGGATTCCAGCTGCGTACCGCTTTACGACGGATGAGGTGTACATCCGCCGCGACCTGCAAACGGGTGATTTGATTCTTTCTCAATCTCCGGGCGAGTGGGGCGAGATCTACCGCGCCTTAGATGACGCTGGATTTCCGGATGATTTCCTGGCGGACCGCGCGCAAGGGATGCCGCAAGAGCGCGAAGGCTTGTGAGCCGGCGCTACATGCTCGATACCAACACTGTTAGCCGTATTCTCAAAGGCAAATCTCCCGCGACGCGGGCGAAGCTCGCGGCTCTCAAAGCCAACGAAATCGCGTGCATCTCAGCGATCACCGAGGCGGAGCTTCGTTACGGAGTTGCCAGGAGGCCGAATAGTCACACTCTCCTCGCATCGTTGGAGGCGTTTTTCACAAAAATTCAGATCCTCCCGTGGGGGCGGGACGAAGCGATGGCCTACGGCCAACTCCGAGCGAAGCAAGAGGCCAGCGGCAAGACCCTCGGGAATCTCGACATGCTGATCGCAGCCCACGCGATCGCGCTTGGCGCGATCCTAGTGACCAATGACAATGCGTTCGCCCATGTCCCGGACCTATCGGCGACGGTAAACTGGGCAACCGACCTTAGCCTCTAGCTTCCGATAACGGATATTATGTAAACTAACGTGGTGGTAGGGCAGTTTGCAAATCTGGGCACCATCTTTGGTGCCCAGATTGCGCACAGCGCTACTTGTTAAGCGCTGCCCTGATCCCTGCAATCGCGGCGGAGAGTCCACTCTGAGCCGAATCAAGGCTAGAAACCACCGGCATCTTGCCGTGTGATACCAACTCGATTTCAATCTCGTGAGCAGCTAGCAGATGGTCGAGCATCTTCGATAGCATTCTTTCCTGTTCGCTTGTGAGCATCTTGGGTAAAACCTCCAGATGTATATTGCCACTCGTTTCCATTCTTCTCGGGGCAAAAAATCACATAAGCCAAGGCAATGAATTGATCAATCAGCAGACGTTTCCCGTAGGTCGACCGCGGCACTGCGCATCGCCCGGCGGTTAACCTTTCCGTGGCCAGTGATCTTTGCATTGATCGTCGTGCCAAGGCCGCTGCGCGACTTGGTTTACGATCTGATCGCGCGCCATCGCTATCGGTGGGTTTGGCAAGCGGGACGCTTGCATGGTGCCGACGCCGGAACTCCGGGCACGGTTCATTTCATGAATCCGCTCTGGCCGCTCCCGACTGCGAATCATCCATCGCCAGGATCTTGCGTAGCTTCTCTGTCAACGCAGGCCGCGTTTCTGGTCTGAACAAGCGCGACTTTTCTTTATCGCCTCGAAACGGGCTGGACGATACGCCTGAATTGCTCCATCGGGTTCCAATGCTCTGGCTGGGCATCAACCTGACTCCACCAATGTGGGCCAGATCGCAACCAAGCGGCCTGCAGCTCTGGGATTGAGCTATTGACATCGTGAAGGCCAAATTCTGTTCCGCACGAAGGACAGATGTTGTAGTCCGCTGGAGGATCCTCCATTTCGTAACCACATACTGGACACATGTTTACCATCTTCGGCAGTTCCACTGAAAATATAACAGATTGGTGGCCTGGTCATGGCACAGGCCGCGTTGTTTGGAAATCGCCCTTTGCGCGGGCGGCACGGTGTTGCAAGGAATCGGCTTGAAGAATGTTCTCACGATATTCTTCTGGTCCAATACGCCATATGCTCCAGTGGCGGCGTCAAACCGTATCAAATCACCCCTCCGCCGCCTGCATTGCCTTACCGATGAGGGTCGAGGCCCCAGCAGGAATCTATCGGCGATCTGCTCGTATTCTTCTGGTGTCGAAGCGCCAAAGTCCGCTCCGTGCTCAGCGAAGTGCCTGTTCAATTGGCGTGAGTTGACAAAGGCCATTCCTGAGGAAACGAGATGATATCACGCTACTTCATAAATCCGCTCTGGCCGCTCCCTGCCGAGCTCAATTCATCGTTCAGCGGATCATCCATCGCCAGGATCTTGCGTAGCTTCTCTGTCAACGCCGACTGCGTTTCGGCTCTTAGCAACCTTTTCTGATATTGCTGCTGCGGGAGATCGCGACGGCAGAAGAAGCTGTGCAAGGCTCGGCGCTCTTTATCCGTGCGATTTGCGGTGCCGCCGTGCCAGGCGTGGGCGTTCATTACTACTACGGTGCCCGCGCGGCCGGTGACTAGCAATTCTTTGGGATGCGATGCGTAGGGGTCGGACAATTCGTCTTGCGGCTTTTTGCCCCAGTTATGGGAGCCTGGGATGACTCGCAATGCGCCGTTTTCTAGCGTGAAATCGTCTAGCATCCAGACGCAGTTGCAGACCGAGTAGCCTATAGCATCGGGAAGCCGGCCCATATCGACGTGCAGGGGCTGGACGCTCGATGAATGGGGATTGGCCGAGCGCACGTTGAGGCTGCTCAGCTTGAAATCTTCGCCTAGAACGCTTTCTACCAGCGACAACATCTCCGGCAGCGCGATGGCTTCGCGAAAGACTTCGCCTTTATCGACCAGGTTCGCCAGGCGGCGGGCATTTTCTTCGGTCTTGAATTCCGATCCTGCCGCAGCGCCTTCCTCGACGAACAATTCGTCGACGCGGGCGCGCATATCGCTGAGAAGGGCTTCGCCCATATAATCTTCGAGCACCGTGTACCCGGTCTCGGCCAGTTCCCTTTTATGCTGGTCCATTTCATTTTTACTTTAGAACAGGTTGGCGTCTGACGGGCGTCGAGACGAGTCTCGACGCGGCACGCCTCGGGCGTGCGCCACAATGGGCCTGGAAGTCTGACTTGTTATCAGTAGTAAAACAAAAAAAGAGCCCGGCGAAAGTCTTTTGAACTTCGCCGGGCCCACGAGGAAAGAAGAAATACACCCGACTGTTACAGCTTTTTACAGAAACTCGTTAACGGCGTCCTCCGCCACTGCTGTGCGATCCGCCACCGCCACCGCCGCCGGAGCTGCCTCGGCTCGGCGCGGAACTGGCCTTGGGAGCGCTGCTCGGAGACGATCCGCGGCTCTGCACCACCGATGGATTGATGCGCACCGGTTGCGATTGCGATCTGCCGCTTAAATATCCACTGGGAGAGCCGCTCGATACGGGGCCCGACGACCGGCCCGCCGTCTGATTCGTGGACGGAGCCGCGCCGCTATTGTTGCCGTTGAATCGCTGCCAGCCGCCTGCGTTGGACTGCGCGGCTGTCGATGTCGATGTCGTGCCCATGGAGCCGGGGCCACGGGCTCCCATAGTGGGCGCGCTTCCCATTTGCGCCGGCATGCGCGTTACCGGAGCTGAGCGCGTCATCGCCTGCCGCTGCTGCTCGAACGAGACATGCGATGTGCCGGACGAAGATCCGGTCCGTGAATAGAAGTGCGACGTTTCGCTCGACCTAGGCATTGCCGACGTGCTCGCCGCATTGTTCGAGAAATGCGTGCTCTCTCTTGAAGGCGTGATCGGCATCGCTCCGCGCACCGCGCCTGCTCGCGCTAAATCGCCTGCTCCGGCTCGAACATAATTCGACGTATTCACGCTGCCGCGGCCGAACTGGTTCGAAGCCATGCTGGTGACACCGTTCGCCACTCGCGCGTTGCGATAGATGTTAGTGACGTTGGTGTTGCGCACGATGTTCACGTTGCCGAAGCCGCGCCCGTAATAACCGGCGCCGTACCAGGGATGAAACCGCTCAAACGGAGCGAGCGCAACCCAGCCGACATTCCCGAATCCAAATCCGACGCCGAAACCGATGCCGCCGCCCCATCCGAAGAATCCGACTAGAGCCGGACGCCAGTAGCACGGGCCCATCACCGCACCCGGCCACCATGCCCAGCCGTACGCGCCCTGATACCACCGTCCATAATGATACGGAGCCCAGCCCCAGGGATCGGCGCTCACCCAGGTCCAGCCGTAGTAATCGACCCACACCCAGCGGCCCACGCGATACGGAGCCCAGCCCGGGTCGACCGTCGGCACCCAAACTTGTCCATAGGAGGGATCGTCCATCCAGCGGCCGTTGGCGTCCAGTTCCTCCGTGCCGTTGATGTCGGGATTCACGTAGCGTCCGCTGGGGGACTGTTCCAGATCGCGATCACGATCGGCGTTCCATTTGTCCCATTGATCGGACGCGATGGCTCCGACCACCTGAAACTCAGGATCTCCGGAGGTCACGCGCGCTTCCATCGTTTTGCCCGAGCCGAGTTTCTCTGTGCCTTTAGGCG
Organism: Bryobacterales bacterium; assembly: GCA_003170295.1. Lineage (GTDB taxonomy): Bacteria > Acidobacteriota > Terriglobia > Bryobacterales > Bryobacteraceae > Palsa-187. The sequence continues at coordinate 7,318 of PNAJ01000121.1, forward strand.
TCGAAATTTCCGCTTCGCCGGACCGCACGGTGATCTCACTGGTGCCGTCGGCTCGCACCGTGACCCTATAAATACCGCGCTTCAACGGTCTTACCGAAACGCTCGGGGTGCTGATCTCGAGTTCGGCCTCATTGTCGCGGAGGACGCGAAACGTCGTCGTTCCGGTCGAAATTTGCACCTGATACTTGTGATAGGCAAGCTCGCCTAAACGAACTTCGGTCATGGGCGCGAGGCGAATCATATTCGAGGCATCGAACTGAATCTCGGCGCGCGATCCGTCTCCGGTCAGCAGGCGGTCGGTGGCGGTCAAAGGCGCGTTCACCGCTGCCGCTACCGCTTCTCCGGAATCTCCACGCCGCACCGAAACCACGCCATTGATGACGCTGATGCGCGCCACAGACCTATTAGGTGTATCGGCGTTATTTTCGTTATTGTCCGCGCTCACCGCCGGGTCCTGTCCGAAACCCAGGCTCATCGTCAACATTGCCGCCGATGCTAACAGTGCTCTTTTCATGCGGTATACCTTCACGGGCCGCATTGAAGCACTTCAGCCGCCAAACGATAACTCTTTGATTTTGCGACAAATCCCGCTATCATGATGCGTTATGCCAGTGGTTGAGAACCACCAGTCTGATTGGAAACGAGCATGGCTCCGCCGCATTGCCGCTCCCGCCGCTCTGCTCGTCATCGGCGTTCTTTTCCACTGGAAATTAGTGCTGACCAATCAATACACGTGGCTCGAATCGCCGGATATGAGCCGCCTGGTTCTGCCCTGGTTTCAGTTCGAGGCGAGCGAGTGGCATCATGGCAGGTTTCCTCTGTGGGACCCGAATAGTTGGACGGGGCAGCCTCTGATCGGCCAGGCGCAACCGGGTGCGGCGTATCCTCTCAATTGGCTGCTGTTCTGGATGCCTCTCAATAATCGAGGCTGGTTGCGTCAGGATGTTTTGCATTGGTATTACGTGCTGATACATTTTTTGGCCGCGCTGACGTGCTATGCGCTGGCGCGTGAGTTGGGGCGGTCTCGGGGTGCCTCGATTATTGCAGGGTGCATTTTTTCGCTAGGCGGCTACGTCGCGTATACCGACTGGCCGCAGATGCTGAATGGTGCGGTGTGGGCTCCACTGATCTTCCTTTACTTGTTCCGCGTCGCGCGCGGGGAAAGGGTACTCGCCAGTTCCCTGCTCTCGGGATTCTTTCTCGGGGTCGCATGGCTGGTGGGACATCATCAACTGCCTCTCTTTATGAGCATCGCGGCGGCGGGGACCTGGGTGGTCGTAGTAGCCAGTAGCCAGAAGCCAGTAGCCAGAATGGCGCGCCTGGGGTTGATCGCTTTTGCGATTACTGGATTGACTAGCACCTTTCAAACCTTGCCTACGGCGGAGTATGGTCGGCTGGCGGTGCGATGGGTCGGTGCGGATCAGCCGCAGAGGTTGGGGGAAACCGTTGCTTATGAATTACATAAGCCCTATTCCTTAAAGCCGGTTTCGCTGCTGGGAATCGTGATTCCGGGGATCGAACATAACGCCTACGATTGGTATATCGGCGGCGTGGCTTTTACGCTGGGGCTGCTGGGGTTGATTCTTGCATGGCAAGACGCGCGGGTACGCTGGCTGGCGGCGATTTCGCTGGGCGGCATCCTGTTTGCGCTGGGACCGAACAGCGTGTTTCACGGAGTTTTGTACGCGGTGGTGCCATTGGTGGATAAGGCTCGGGTACCAGCGGCGGGATCGTTGATGTTCACGTTGGGGCTCGCGCCGCTGGCTGCGTTTGGGATCGACCTGCTGCATCTTCCGGAAAGCGGAGCGCTATCGCGAAAGGCGGGCTGGATTCTCTCAGGCGTAGCGGCGGTGCTGGTGTTCGCGAGCTTGTTCTTTTACGCCGCGCGGGTGACGCCGGCGATCTCCGACAATCGCATGGTGATCACGGCTTTCGCCGCTTTGTTGCTGGCGGCATTGCTCGCGGCCTGGAGATCGGGAGGCATTTCCGTGCGTGCCGGGACGGTCGGCGCGCTCGCTCTGGTGCTGTTGGAGCTGGGGAATGTCACCGATTACTGGCTGCCGTCCTCGACCGATCGGGCGCAGAACCCGTATCTCTATAAACTGGCCTCGCATTACGATCTCGCACGATATATCAAGGCTCAGGACGAATTCGCCCGCTTCGCATATAACGAGGAGGAGATCGGGTACAACATCGGCGACTGGTACGGCATCGAGGCATATAACGCCTATGTGGCCAGCGTTCCGGCCAGCCTGTGGGCGCACGAAGCTTTTTCGTCTCGGGTGGAGGATATTCTGGGGGTCCGCTATTACCTGGGGAAGAAGGCGGAACGTCCGGATCAGCGCGACGTGTTTCAGGGGCAGTCCGGCGTCCATATTTTCGAGAATCCGAAAGCGTTTCCGAGGGTCTGGGCGGTGCATGGATCGCGCAGAGTCGCGGGAGAGACGCAGGCGCGAGAGAGGCTCGCCGACCCGGGTTTCGATGCGCGCAACAATGTTTTCCTGATTGGCGAGAATCCGCCCAGGCTCGGATCGTGCCAAGGCGATGACATTTCGATGCCGCACCATGAACCGAACTACGTGCGCATCGACGCGCAAATGCAGTGCCGCGGAATGGTGATCCTGACTGACACATGGTTCCCCGGCTGGATCGCGACAGTGGACGGGAAGCGCGCGAAAATCGAGCGGGCCTATGGCGTGGTCCGAGGGGTGGTGGTCGAGCCTGGGAGCCACATCATCGAGATGCGTTACCGTCCCGTCAGCGTGTATTTAGGCGCGGCGGTGAGTTTGCTTGCGGCGGGAATCGTGATCGCGGGGGTCCGGCGCAAATAGTGAAAACCATCCTATTAAGATGCGCGATCGCCGCCCTGGTGCTCGCAATCGCGTGGTTGTATGGTGTGCGTCCATTCTCCCGCCTCGTCGACCGCTTCTTCACCGTTCGCATGAAGGCAGCTTTCGGAACTAAAGCCGCCCGCAGGTGTCCAACAGACTATGAGGTATTGGGCTTACCTGATCGCCAAGCTGGTTGCCGCCGTCGGTGTTGTCTGGGGATTCGGTGTGCTCATCAATCGCCTGTTTCCCCCGGATAAGCCTTTTAAAGATGGAGGTCCCATGACATCTTACAGGATGGTGGCCGGGCCGATCATCCTGGCTTTGTTTGCGATCGGCCTGTTCTGGTTCATTGTTTGGGACCAGCGCTACCGCTGCCGCACCTGCCTGCGCCGCCTCCGCATGCCGATTCAGACCGGATCCTGGACGCACGTTCTTCTGGGCGCTCCTCACACCGAATACATTTGTACCTACGGACACGGTACCCTAAAGGTAGCCGAGCTCCAGATCACCGGGCTTCAGCAGCCGGACTGGGAGCCGAACGAAGACATGTGGAAGGAACTGTTTTCGACAGAAGACACGCGACGTGGCCGTTAAGCTGCAGCTCCGTAATTCCCTACTTACCCGATTCCTCTTCAGCCGATGGGGGCGGACGTTCGTGATCGTCAGCATGGTGGCGCTCGCGCTGGGCGTCGGTGTTTTCACCTACTACTACGTAAAGTACGGGCGATTGATTGAGGAGAAGCTCGCCCAAGGACCCTTCGCCAGCACTTCCCTGCTCTACGCCGCGCCTCGCCCGGTGATGGTCGGCGACGATGGGCAGATCCACGAGATTTCGGCGTACCTGCGCCGCGCCGGCTATACCGAATCGATTTCGAGCCGCATCGGCTGGTTTCACATCCGCCCCGACGCCATCGAGATTAATCCCGGTCCGGACGCCTACGATTCCGAGGGCGCGACCATCAAATTCGATAAGGGCAAGGTCTCGCAGATCATTTCTCTACGCGATCACACCGAGCGCACCCGGTTCATGCTGGAACCGGAGCTGATGACCAACCTGTTCGACCGCGGACGCGTAAAGCGCCGCGTGGTGCAGTACGATGAAATCCCGCAGGTGATGGTCAACGCGCTGTTGTCGGCCGAGGATAAGCATTTCTTTCAGCACAAGGGATTCGATCCGCTGGGCATTGTGCGCGCCGTGTATGTCGATGTGAAGCAGAGGCGCAACACGCAAGGCGCGTCGACCATCTCCCAGCAATTGGCAAGAACGTTATGGCTCGGGCCGGAGCGAGGCATTCAGCGCAAGATTCCCGAGACGCTGATTACGATGTACCTGGAGCAGAAGCTGACGAAGCAGCAGATTTTCGAATACTACGCCAACGCGGTTTATCTCGGCAACGTCGGCAGCTTCAGCATCAATGGATTTGGGGAGGGCGCGCAGGCCTATTTTGGAAAGGACCTAAAACATATTACGTTGCCGGAGGCCGCGACGCTCGCCGGACTGATCAATTCGCCGACCCACCGCAACCCGTTCTATTTCCCCGATAAAGCCAAAGAACGCCGCAACGTCGTCCTGAAGGCGATGCGCGAAAATGGAAAGATTACGCAGCGCGAGCTGGAGGACGCGCTCGCCGCTCCTTTGAGAGTGACCCGCGAAGCGGCCGAATCGACGGATGCTCCGTTTTTCGTCGACCTGGTGCACCAGACGCTGCAAAATCGTTTTCAGGATCGCGACTTCCAGACTAATTCGTATCGCGTTTATACAACGCTCGATATGAATCTGCAGCGCGACGCTGTGGCGGCGGTAAAGGAAGGCATCAAAGAAACCGACGAACAATGGAAACGCCGCAATAAGAAGTACGGCACGAACGAAGATAATCCGCTGGCGCAGGTGGCTCTCATCTGCCTCGATGCGGAGACCGGCGAGCTGAAGGCGCTGGTCGGCGGGCGGAACTACGGAGTCAGCCAGCTGGACCACGCGCTTTCGAAACGCCAGCCCGGTTCGAGTTTTAAGCCGTTTGTCTACGCCGCAGCCTTTACGCAGTCGCTGGCTGGCGGAGCACATGTTCTTACGCCCGCATCGACTGTCGTGGACGAAGAGACGACCTTCTGGTATAACGATCAGCCGCCCTATGAGCCCCACAATCACAACGGCCACTATCTGGGACCGGTGACGCTGCGTACGGCCCTCGCGAAATCGCTGAATATTCCCGCCGTCAAGGTGGCCGAAATCGTCGGATACGATAAGGTTGCGCAAACCGCCCGCGCCGCTGGGTTGGTCGATCAAAAGCCGACGCCCTCCATCGCCCTGGGCTCCTATGAAGTGACGCCGCTTGAAATTGCCGGAGCTTATACCGTGTTTACCAACCACGGCTACCGCGTGAAGCCGTCCTTCATTAAGACCATCCGCGATGAGCACGGCGCTGCTATTTTCGACGAGACGCCGGAGCGCAAGTTCGCGATCGATCCACGAGTGGCTTATTTAGTCGAGAATATGATGGAAGAGGTCCTCCGGTCGGGCACGGGAGCCGATGTTTACAGGCGTGGTTTCACCCTCCCCGGCGCTGGAAAAACGGGAACATCGCGCGACGGCTGGTTCGCCGGATTCACCTCGAAACTGATCTGTGTCGTATGGGTCGGCTTCGACGATAATCGCGATTTCAAGCTCGAAGGGGCACGCAGCGCGCTCCCCATCTGGGCCGAGTTCATGAAGCAAGCCCACACGCTTCGCGAATATCACAATGTCCATGGATTCTCGGCGCCGGATGGCATCGTAACCGCCGACATCGACCCCGACTCAGGCCAGCTCGCCACAGCGAATTGCCCCAAAACGCGCAGCGAGGTCTTCATCGCCGGTACCCAGCCCATTGAAACATGCAGCCTTCATGGCGGCGGCACGCAGATCACGGACTGGAACTCGGACAAGAAGAACTCCGACGATCCCACGAAGAAGGGAAAAGGGTTCATCGGCCGCCTTAAAGGAATTTTCAAATAAAGCCGATGTATTCGAGCAACGGCCCGTTCCTCCGGTCGCGGCTCGGTGTCGAGGCACTACCTCCTATCGCCTGGTTACCGAGCCGCGACCAAAGGAAGCGGACGGTGGTAAAGTGTATAACAAGGTTTTAGGAGGCCAGTATGGTTTCCAGTCTTCTGCTCGTAGCGACTCTCTGCTTTCAGACTAACAACGGGTTCCTGCCCAACGTGCCGGATACCAAACCGCCGGAGGCTCCGAAGAGCGTCTCGGTGGAAACGCGCGGCGATATCTTCATGGCGCGCAAAATGTACCGCGAAGCTATGGAGATGTACAAAACGGGCCCGGCCGATTCGCCGGTGCTCGCGAACAAGATCGGCATCGCGTATCACCAGTTGCTCGATCTGGGGAACGCTAAAAAAGGGTATGAACGCGCGGTGAAACTGCGCCCCGATTACGCCGAGGCCGTCAACAACCTGGGCACGATTTATTACGCCCACAAATCGTACCGGCGGTCCATCGCGCAGTACAAGCGCGCGCTGCGGTTCTCGCCCGATTCCGCGTCGATCCTCAGCAACCTGGGCACTGCCTACTTCGCGCGGAAAAATTACGACCTCGCGTTTGCCACCTACCAGCAAGCTCTCGCGATCGATCCGGACGTGTTTGAGCACCGCAGCTCCATGGGCATTTTGCTACAGGAGCGCAGCGTCACTGAGCGCGCCAAGTTCCACTACTATCTCGCGAAGACCTACGCCAAAGCGGGCGACATCGAACACGCGCTGATCTACATCCGCAAGTCGCTCGAAGAAGGCTTCAAGGAACGCGACAAATTCAAACAGGACCCGGAGTTCGCGACGCTGCGTGACAATCTTGAATTCAAGCAGATCCTCGCCGCGGAGCAAAAAGTCCTCTGACAAGAGTCCGGGTTCTGCTAGCCGCGGTCGTCTTCTCCGCTTGCTCGCGCGTTCCGCAAACGCCCGAGCGCTACGCGCTGCTTCCCTTCGATAATCTCACCGGCGATGCGTCGCTCGATTGGATCGCCCGGGCCGCGCCCAGGATCGCCGCAGCCGAAATGGCCGGCGCCTCACGTCCCGCCGCTTCCGTGGGAGACGCTTATTTGGAAAGAGCCACGCGATTCGTTCACGGATACTTCACCGGCACCGCGAACTCGCTCCGCCTCAACGTTCAAGTAGAGGATTCGACCAGCCACAAAACGGTGGAGACGGCGCAGATCGATGGTCCGATGCTCGCGTCCGTGAATGCCTTGGCCAAGCGCCTCGAACCCAAAGCCGAGCCGTTTTCGAGCTCGAACGAGGAAGCCATCGCGGCCTGGGGACGCGGCGAATTTGAGAAAGCGGTCGCGCTCGATCCGGCATTCGGCACCGCATGGCTGGCCTGGATCGAGACACTTGCGCGATCCGGCGATACCGCAGGCGCGATCGCCGTGGCGGGACGCGCGCTCCAGCATCCAGTGAAGTCCGAAGTCGACGCGCTCCGTATCGAACTTACCCGCGCGACTCTTCAGCAGGATTCCCACGCCGAACACGAAGCATTGCTCAAGCTTACGGCGCGCGTCGCCGATCCGCGGCTGCTCATGAATCTCGGCGCGCTCGAAGTCCGCACTCGCGCGTTTGATCTCGCCGAGAGCGATTACAAAAAGATTCTCGCTCTGGAGCCCGATAACGCCGAAGCTCTGAATCTGCTCGGCTACACACTCGGCTATCAAGGCAAGGTGGTGGAAGCGGAGGTTACTTTCGCGCACTACGGAAAGCAGCCGGGCCAGCAGCCCAATTCGTTCGATTCGCTCGGAGAAGTGTATTTCATGAACGGAAGGTTCGCGGAAGCGGAAAAGGCGTTCCTGCATGCCCACGATTTGAACGCGGCATTTCTCGCGGGCGGCGATCTTCGAAAGGCCGCCTACGCCCACTGGCTCGCGGGCGATCTTGCGGGCGCCGACAAAACCTTCGATCGCTATCTCGATTTCCGCGCCAAAATGAAAGATTCCACGGTCGAGTGGCAGCACGCGGCATGGGAGTTCTCGACCGGACGCAAGGATCGGGCCATCGCGCGCCTCCAGAAATCGCCATTCCCGCAAGCACCTGTGCAGGTGCGAGTGTGGCAGGGCGACGTGAAGCCGCCTTCGGATCTCGATCGCTTGAAGCAGGTTTACGAAGCGACGCCGCCTCCCGCCGACGGTCTCTATCGCACCCTCTACGCGGAAGCGCTGGCCGCCCGCGGCAATAAAGACGATGCGAAAAAGCTCGCCGCCCGCTGGCCTCTGCCGGACTCCGCTGGCGACCTCGCGCTCCAGTCCCTGGTCTTTCCCAAATACGTCGCGCTTCGCCGTATTCTGGGTTTATGAGTTTTTCGCGCCTCCTCAACGTCCACCAGAAATTCCCCGATCGCCGCGTAGCCGATATTTCCTCCACGGTCGGGAAGGAACTTGGCAGCGCCCGCATGGGCGAGAATCTGAAACCAGGCGCGCGCATCGCCATCGGAGTCGGCAGCCGTGGGATCGCGAACGTTGCGGCCATCGTTCGCGCCGTGGTCGATTATTGGAAGTCGCGCGGCTTCTCGCCATTTCTGTTCCCCGCGATGGGCAGCCATGGCGCTGCCACTGCCGCGGGTCAAGCCGACGTGCTCGCGCATTACGGTATTGTCGAAGCGGCCATGGGATGCCCCGTCATCAGCTCTCTCGAAGTTGTGCCGCTCGGCTCGACCCCCGATGGGATTGAGGCGTTCATGGACAAGAACGCCTTCACCTCCGATGGAGTCTTTCTAATCGGCCGCGTAAAATGGCACACCGATTTCGCGGGCAAGATCGAAAGCGGTCTTTTTAAGATGATGGCAATCGGCCTCGGCAAATTCGCCGGTGCGCAGCGCTATCACACGTTCGCCTACCGCCTCGGCCTGGAGCACGTGATTCGCAGCGTCGGCCGTCAGGTGCTAAAGAGTGGAAAAATTCTCGGTGGCCTGGCGATTCTAGAGGACGCCAACCACTCGACCGCGCAGCTCACCGCCGTGCCCGTGGATCAGATGGAGCAGAAGGAAGAGGAACTACTCGCCCTTTGCAAATCGTGGATGGGCCGCATTCCGGTAAAAGAGATCGACATTCTGATCATCGACGAGATCGGCAAGACGTACTCCGGCGCTGGCATGGATACTAAGGTGGTCAACCGCAGCGTGAATGGCGAGTACAATCCGTGGGACACCGCGCCGCGCATCCATCGAATTTTCCTGCGCGGCTTGAGCGATAAAAGCTACGGCAACGGAGTCGGCCTCGGCATGGCGGACGTAATCAACGATCGTCTTCTCAAAATAATCGATTGGACGCCGACGCACATCAATTCACTCACGGCATCCACACCCGCCGCCATCCGAACGCCCGCACATTTCCCGACCGACCGGCTGTGTCTCGAAAAATTCTGGCCGACCGTCGGCAAGTTCGAGCAGAGTGAAGTAACCATAGCCTGGATCGCCAATTCTATGGAGTTGGCAAACCTGCGATTAAGCGAAAATCTCCGCAAGGAGATCGAAGCGAACCCTCTACTAGAGATCGAAGGCGAACCCGAGCCTCTCGATTTCGACGAGTCCGGCAATCTGCACAATCTGATGGATGTCGCGATGGTCGGGCATTAGAGTATCCGTGCAAGCCGCGCGAATCGCCGCCGCGTTTCTCTCAGTCGCGTTCTGCGTCGGAGCTGAGGACCTGCTCCAGGAACTCAAGCGCCGGAGCGCCACAGAGGGCCTGGCGCTCATTCAGTGGGGAGGATTCCCTGTCGAAGTCGTCCCTTTCAATACCGAGCATCTATCTATCTCCAACACGCCCTACTTTTCGACGGCATGGTTCAGTTCTGGTAACGGCATCGTTGCGTGGAATCACCACAGGAGTCTTACTAAGCCTTTATCTTGTTCGGGCGCGATCATCGTCGAGTCGCCGAAGGGAGCCCCCTGGCAGCTACCTGGAAGCATCAATACGACGACTCTTGGAGTTTCGGCGGACGGACGTCGAGTCGCCTTCGAAGGGACTTATCAAACTCGCGTCAGCCTAGGGGAGAGTGTCGGAGAGCGGACTACGGGACTCGCCTGGGCTGACTCAAATAGCAACGAAGTGACGTCGTTATCCAAATCTTGCGAAGCGACCTCGATTAGTTGGTCTCCAGAGGGCAATTCCTTCACCTACGACTGTCAGAATCATGTGTTAATTTACGACCTCCAAGCTGCAAAGTCGCGGCTGATCGCATCAGGCTCGACGCCGACCTGGTCTCCCGACGGCCAGTGGATCGCGTTCCGCGCAGCCGGTGGCCGAGCCATGGCGATTGATCCCACGACGATGAAATCCAAGCCGCTTATGGACGGCCGGAAGATCGAGTGGGCGATACATTGGTCACCAGACTCCCGTTATGTGATGGCCGCTCAGAGGGTGGGTTTTTTTTGAGCAGATCATGATGGGGTCCTTCGATATAATGTCAGACGCTCCCCGCAAGATAGTGATCTATAGGCTGGAGGACGGCGCGAATCTGGATCGCATTTGGTTCCCCGCCTTCGGAGGTAGCGATCGCGGTTATTTCTGGATAAGTGACTACCGAGCATTTCTCAAGAGAGCGTTACTTCCGATGCTCGTTAAACCGTGCCCTTAGTCGATCTGGGATGGAATTCCTCCGTCAAAACAACTCCGAATGGCTGCCAGTGCGCACTAGGATCAGCACCCCTGGTGCTAACTTATAAATGAGAATCCAGTCCGGCTCCACGTGGCAATCCCAGTGGCCCTCCCACTCACCCCGCAGAGGATGAACACGGCACCGAGGCGGAAGAACTGCGTTCTCCCGGAGTAGTTTGACGATCTCCTCAATCTTGTCCAAATCCTTACGCTGCTTCTTCATTCGACGCAGGTCGCGTTCGAACGCTCCCGCGGAGAACAGCCGCCGGTTTGTCATGCGCGATCGCGCAACTCGCGAAACGAGCGATACTCCTTCAATCCTTTCCCCTCGTTCGCCTCTCTCATCGCGTCGACCGTTTCTTGATTCGGCGTGTAAACCGGAAAAGGTAAGCCCTTGTGCAGTTCCACTTGAGTCAAAAACAAACGGATCGCATCGGTTGTCGACAGACCGATTTTCGAGAAGATCGCTTCCGTCCTCTTCTTGAGCTTCGGATCAATCCGAGCGTGGATCATTTCCGTCTTAGCGGGCATGACTTCAGTGTATCTCATTTGAGATACACTTCTCCATCCGCACAATCGCCAACAATTCCCCATTCCCCAGCGGCACCCCGATCTTCTCCACCTCGGTATACCCCCGAGCTCTATACAACGCCACCCCCGTCAGCGTCGCGCCCATCTCGAATCTTCTAAATCCTTCCGCCATTGCAGCCGATTCGCAGGCTTCCAATACCCGAGTGCCGATCCCTCTCCGCACCCACTCCGGATGGACGAAGAATGCTCGAATCTTCGCCGCATCGCGCCGTGGATCGAGCAGCGAGTCTTCCCTGCCCGCGCAATGATCTGCTCCGTATAGCGTCTTTCGCTTGCTCCAGCCCCCGCACGCGACCATCGTCCCATCCACTTCAGCCACGAAATACGTGCCGTCTGCGATCAACTGCGTATCGACCCCATAAACCGATTCGAGCGCACTCTCGAGCTGCGACGCTGTATAGTCCCCGGCCTGCAACCCTCTGACCGACGCCGCAATCAGCGTCGTCAAAGCGGGAATATCCGCAGGCACGGCTGGACGCAGAGTTAAATTCATTCGGCGAGCAATTGCTCCAAACCCAAAGGACGGGTATACATCGCCAGACTTCCGTCCGCTTTGCGCGGCCAGACGTCCTTGGGCCGATCGCAATACAGCTCGACCCCGTTGTCGTCTGGATCCCGCAGATAGAGCGATTCGCTCACGCCGTGATCGGACGCTCCGTCCAGCTCGATGCCCGCTGCCACCACGCGCTTAAACGCGTCGGCCAGCGCCGCTCGATTGGGATAAAGGATCGCCGTGTGATACAAACCCGTCGTGCCCGCCGCCGGTGGAGAGCCGCCCAGGCTTTCCCACGTATTCAGTCCAATGTGATGATGATACCCGCCCGCCGATAGGAACGCCGCCGCGTCTCCCAGTCTCTGCACCACGTCAAAACCGAGCACGCCATGGTAAAAACCGATCGCGCGCTCCAGGTCCGCGACCTTTAAATGGACGTGTCCAATACGAACGTGCGCGTCAATTGACATATTTCCAAACTAGCACTCTGGGTTTGATAATCGAAGGAGGGAATTGCGAACGAAGGGGATACTACGAGGAAAATGGATCTTCACAGGATAGGGAAAGAGTGGTAACTCTCTCCCCATCCCACGAAGGGTTAAGGTTAGCTACCAGCGTTCTGAGCAGCCGTCATCACCGACGCGACTTTCGAGAAGATGATGCTGATGCTTGTCGCAACACCCGGCATGATGGCGCCGGCCGCGACGGCCACGAAACCCGCCATCAAAGCATACTCGATGAGGTCCTGACCACGCGTATCTTTCCAAATCTGCAGTTTTAAAATAAGATTCTTCATTGTTGTTCCTTTTTCTCCTCTCCCTTAAGGGGCCGCGACAGGATCCCCGCCGCTGTATAAAAGTAACACCGGCTGTCCGCGGTTAGAATCAGGCTTACATCCTATTGGGGACTGGAAAACGTCTAAGGTTCGCGGATTTCCAAGCATCGCCTTCCCGAGGACGTACCTAATTTCCCCTCACCAGTGGTGGTAAGACTGCTCCCCTAACCCTCACCCGTACCTTAGATTCGCCCTGTGCGCTCAATAACATACCTCCCAACATCAGGATCAGCGACACCGGGAAAACAGCGCTATACGCGGGCCAGCCAAAACCAGGAAATATGGAATAGGCGTGAGGATTAATCCGGCCAAAGCTCGAAGCGGCACCAATTCCGACGATCCCAGCACCAAAATTAGCACCGGAAACAGCGCCAGGTCATCGATAATCGTCGAATGGAAGCTCACCAGCAGTCCGCAAACCAGGCTCGCGGCCAATAGAAGCTCGTAATTGTCCGTCCGCAGCGTCATAAGAGGAACAGCATTCAGGTGGCGCCGGTAAGGATCGCCTCCAGCCGCATATCGCCATTTAGAACCGCCACCAGCCCATGCAGGTTCGGCATCCCGGCGGCATCGGGATTGATCCAAGGATCGCGCAACACCTTGATCCATTGGGCGATAGACCGGTCCGTTGACGAGCATCCCCAAAACCGTCAGCGCTGCCGTACCGCACACGCCTCCGCCCACCATCCGCCACCGCCTCGTCATCAGCAACAGCACCGGCACGAACAGGAACAGGTGGAACTTGAACGCGCTCAGCGACAAAACCAACCCCGCCGCGAAGTCCTGCTGCTTCCGCGTCAGCAATAAGGACGCCCCCAGAATCGCCAGCATGAGCGCGCATCCTGCCCCTCCGACAAAACTGCCAGAAACGCGGTAACTGGCCAGCGACAAATGCTGCGAAAACCGCATAGGCTGCCCGAAACGGCAACAAGGCCAGTGGCTTAAGAATCGCCGCATAGAAAGGAGGCCGGATATACATCACCCCCAAATCCTTCCCCACCAGCCGCTGGTCAGCTCCACGTTCGCCGCCCGCGAATATAACTGCCCTGTCCCCGCCAGCTTCCCGCCCGCATAAAACGTGGTGAAATCGTTCTGCCCCGCGAACGCCTGCGCGCGCCGATGGTAGCCCAGCAGCAGCAGGAAGATCACTCCCAGCACAATAGGCGACCAGAACAGAAAACGTCTCATCATTCCGCCCCGGCAGAATTTCACCCCCAAATTACATAACGACTAGCATAAAGTGTCCCGGCAAAACTCCCGTAGGACTAAGTAGATGCGCCTCCGTACCCTGCTCGTGTTCCTGCTTCTGCTCATCCCCTCGGCCTTTTACATCTGGCATAACCCCGACATGCCGCAATTCGGCAAGCTGCACGACGACGGACTCCTGTTCGTCTCCGCCAAAAGCCTCGCCACCGGCCAAGGCTTCCGCATCCTCAGCCTGCCGGAGCAGCCCGCCCAAACCAAATATCCGGTCTTATACCCGCTCTATCTGTCCCTGATCTGGCGAATCAACCCGAATTTCCCCGAGAATCTCACCGTCGCGACCTGGTTCAGTTGGCCTCTGCTCGTCCTCTGTCTAGCCCTCGTCTGGATATATTGGCGCGGCGAAAACCTGCCGGAGCCCCGCATCTGGATCGTCCTCGGCCTTCTCGCGATCAGTCCTTATATGATCCTGTTCGGATGCAGCCTGTTCGCCGAAGTATTCTTTCTCTGTTGGCTCGTCGCGACGTTCATTGTCGGGCGCCGCGCGGGCCTCGCGATGGCGCTCCTCGCAGGCGTTCTCGCTGGATGCGCCTATCTTTCCCGAACCGCCGGCATCGCGCTGATCGTCTCCATGCCCGCGTGGTATTTGTGGCGTCGCGAATCCCGCCGAGCGCTAGCCTTCGCCGCGGGAATGATTCCCTTCGTCGTCGGCTGGACCATCTGGTGCTCCGTGCACCGCTTCCCCGCCACCACCCCGACGCTCATTTATTACACCGATTACGTCAAGTTCCAGTTCCTGAACGTCGGCCTAGATAATCTGGCCGTTGTTTTGTGGAAGAACACAGACCAGTTGCTTTTCGGCATGGGATCGCTATTCGTGCCCGAATTCATTACCCTGCTCCCGGTCAAGATTCTCACGCAAGTAGTCGCGATCGCCATGATCTCAGGCGTCGTCCGGCTCGCGCGCCGAGGCATCGCCGTGCCCTATTCTTTCTTCGCCCTGGTTTCCTCCGCGATGCTCATCGTGTGGCATTTCCCCCCGAACCAGCGTTTCGTAATGCCACTCTATCCTCTGCTCGCCGCTGGACTCGTCGCCGAAATGGAGCACCTCTTCCAGATGCTTCGCGGAGCCTTCCGCCACAAGGAGGTCGCCCAACGCGTCGTCGCCGGAGTATTCGCGACCCTCGTCCTAGCGATCCTCGCCGGAGGAGTCGGCCTCCAGCTCTTCTTCACCTTCAAATCCATGCCCGAGCAAGCCCGGGGCGATCGCCTCCGCCTGATCCAGACCCGCGCAACTTACGCCTGGATCGGTCAGCATCTCCCACCCTCCGCCGGCATCCTCTCTAATGACGACCCGCCTCTTTATCTCTACACCGGCCACCCCGGCAACTCCGCGCCTCTGATGCCCCGCTGGTGGTATGCCGACGACAACGCAAAAGTCACGGCCTTTTATAAAGGTGTGATCCCCTACTGCCGTAGTCGAGGTTTCGACTACATCTTGGCAACTCCAGACGACCTAGACCGTTGGAGCGAAGGCCAAGACCAACCCGCCGTCCAGCAGGCAATGCAAAACCAACAACTAGAACCTCTCTTGAAAGCCCCCAACGGAGCCACAGTCTTCCGCATCAGGTAATCCGCTTCATTCTGGCTACTGGCTACTGGCTACTTCTTCTCACTCCCACCGCAGCGCACTCAACGGATCCACCCGCGACACCTTCATCGCCGGAATATAGCAAGCCGCCGCCGCGACCCCGATCAACACTGCCGCGACCCCTGCCAGCGTCCAAGGATCGGTAGCCTTCACCCCAAACAACAGCCCTTCCATGACCCTCCCGAGAGCCAAAGCCCCCGCGATCCCGCACCCCAACCCCACCAGCACCGGCGCGAGCCCCTGCCGCAGCACCATCGTGCGCAAATTCCCCGCCGTAGCCCCCAGCGCCAGTCGAATCCCCATCTCGCCTCGCCTCTGCGCGACCGTGTAGGAAACCACCCCGAAAATCCCCACACAAGCCAGCATCAGCGCGACCCCCGCAAACACCAGCACCAGCGACAATTGGAATTTCCTCTCTGCCACCGACGCCGAAACGATATCCTGCATCGTTCGAAACTGCGGCACCGGCAACTCCGGGTCAAGCTTGTGCAACTCCGCACGCACCGCTCCCGCGATCGACTTCGGATCCATCGCCGTCCGCACAATCAGCGCTGTCGCGCTGCGCCCTCGATACCAATAAGGCAGATAGACCACCTGCTGCGGAGCCTTTTCGAGTCCGCTCCCGTGCACATCGCCGACCACTCCAATCACCTCCAGCATCGGCGCGTTATCCTCTCCGAAATGAAACCGCTTGCCCAGCGGATTCGCTCCCGGCCACAGTTTGCGCGCTGTACTCTCCCCCACCAGCGCGACCCATTTGTCGCTCTCCTGAAACACGCGCCCCGACCGCAGTGGAATCCCCATGGCATGAAAATAGTCTCCATTCACGCTCCGCATGTCGACGAGGGGACGCTCAAAAAGCGGCGCGTTCACTCCCTCCAGAATCAGCAGGTTGTTGTTGCCTTCCCCGGTCAAAGGCAGCTTGTTCGTCACGCCCACCGCAGTCACGCCGGGCAACGGTTTCACCGCCTCCAGCGCCTTTTTTAAGAACGCCGAGCGCTTCGCTCCATCCCGATACCGCGTCCCCGCCAGATACAACTCCACTTGGATCGCGTGTTCGGTGTCGAATCCCTTATCGACGTGCATCAATCGCACAAAGCTATTGAGCAGCAGCCCAGCCGCCGCCAGACATACCGTGCATAACCCGACTTCGAGCGCGACGAGAAGGGTCCGCATCCGCCCGCTATGCCGGGAATCCGTGGCGCTTCGCCCGCCAGCGCGCAACCCCTCCTGCGGATCGATCCGCGACGCTCGCCAAGCCGGCAGCAGCCCAAACAGCACCGCCGAAAGCAAGGACAACGCGCACGCCACAGCCAGCACGCGCGCGTCGATGTGTACTTCGTTCAACCGGGCGACATCCAGGGGCGCATTCGTCAAAATGAGACGCAACACCCCATACGCGACCGCGATTCCCAATACTCCTCCCATCGCCGCGACCACCAGACTCTCCGTCAGCATCTGCCGCAATAACCGGCGAGTGCTCGCGCCCACCGCCGCGCGAATGGCGAACTCCCTCTTCCGACCAGTAGCCCGCGCCAGCATCAGATTCGCGATGTTCACGCACACGATCAGCAGCACCGCGCCCACCGCCGACAGCAGCAGCAGCAGCCCTTTGCGAGAACGCCCCGTTAGTTGTTGCTGCAGCGGAACCAGCCTCGCCCGCAATTCGATCTTCTCCGGGAGATCGCGCACAATGTCCGCTTGAATCGCATTCAGTTCCTCCAGCGCCCGCGCCGCCGTAACGCCTTTCTTCAATCGGACAATACCCCCGAAATTAAAATCGCCCATCTGCTCCATCTCATCGTCGGTGATCGCCAGAGGCTTCCAGAGATCCGGATCTTGATCGGTAATCACCAAGGATTGAAGCTGGCTCAAGCGCGGAACTCTCAATCCCGCCGGCATCACCCCGATCACTTCATACGGCTTATCGTTCAGCACCACTTTCCGCCCCAGCACCGCCGGATCGCCGTGAAACCGCCCTCGCCATAACGAGTCGCTCAACAACACCACCTGATCTCGCCCGAGAGTGTCCTCCTCTTCAAGAAACCCGCGCCCGATCTGCGGCTGCACTCCGAGCATCGGGAACAGATTCGCGGAAATACGCGAAGCAATCACGCGCTCCGGCTCTCCGCCCGAAGTCAGGTTAAACGCGAGCGGGTCCAACAGTGCGATCTGCTCCGCCGCGGTCCAGTGCTTCCTCCATTCGCGAAAGTGCAGCGCGCTCACCGGAAAGTCCGATCCAAAACTCGCGAACTTCGGCACCACTTCCTGCACCGCATAAAGCCGCTCCGGCTCACGAAACGGAAGCGACCGCAGCAGCACTCCGTCAACAATGCTGAACATCGCGGTGTTCGCCCCAATCCCAACCGCCAGAATCAGAATCACGATCACCGCATAACCCGGATTGCGCCCGAGCGCGCGCAGTGCATAGCGAAAGTCCATAACCCCTATACGACCGGTCCCAACCAAAAGTTTGCAAAAAGGTGGCACAGACTTTAGTCTGTGACGTGGGGCAAGCTGGCAGCCTGCGGCCGATTGGCAATCGGGCAACCAGATTTCAGTGGCCAACCCGGTCGACTATACTGACCAAAACACCGGAGCCATCCTGCATCCCGTAACAAAGCCAGTCGAAACCGACCTGCTGACCATCGCATCCATCGGAATCCTGGCTTACATCCTCGGCAACATCATTCATGAAGGCCTAGGCCACGGCGGCGCTTGCCTCATCACCGGCGGACGGCCGCTGCTCATCACTGCGGTCAACATGGAATGCAGCGCGGACAATCGGTTCGTCACCGCGAGCGGATCGCTGATGAACGCCGTCGCCGCCGCCCTCTTCTTTCTCCTGACCCGGATCGCAAGATCGCCTCATCTGAAATACTTCGCCTGGCTCTCCATGACCGTGAACATGTTATCGACCGCCGGTTACCTGGCATTTTCCGGCATCGGAGGCTTCGGCGATTGGGCGATGTTCATTCAAAGATTCACTCCGCAATGGGCCTGGAGAGTGGGCCTCACCGTCGTCGGTGCCGCGGCTTACATGCTCTTCGTCCGATGGAGCCTTCTCGCACTGCGTCCGCTCATTGGCAGCGACCGCGGCCAGCGTTTCGTCCTCGCAAAACGCCTGTGCCGACCGCCCTACTTCGCCGGAGGCATAGTCGAATGCCTCGCCGGCGCGCTGAATCCTCAAGGATGGCTTCTCGTAGCCCTCTCCGCCGCCGCGTCCACATTTGGAGGCAGCTCCGCGCTTCTCTGGGCGCCCTACTGGCTGAAAGGGAGCGGAATTCCCACCGGCCCAAGCGCGGAGCCCATGCCGATCCCAAGAAGTTGGCCCCTGATCATTACAGCCAACATCATCGCCGTCAGCTTCATTCTAATCCTCGGCCCCGGCATCCACTTCGCTCACTAGCAGACCCCAGTAGTGTCCCCCACTACCCGGGACCTTGTGTTGTGGCGCACGCCTCCAGGCGTGCCGCGTCGACATTCGTGTCGACGTCAGGGACCATCGCGATCCCGAACCGCGACCGTTCGCCTGCCAGGAGTTTTCACTTTCAAGCGTTGTCAAGCCGGTGGAGTCCCATCTTCGCCCCAGGATTGGAGGTCACAATTTGCGACCTCCAATTTTCCAAACTCGTCAGTCGCGTTCGTCGATGCATGCATTGTGGGGCAGGTTGGCAACCTGCGGACCGATTGGCAATCGGTCCATCCGGGCGAGAGCCCGGACGCGCTATAGAGCCGCGACCATCGGGAGCGGTCAAGCCCATGTTTTGGAGAGCGTCGACCGGCAGGATTGTGAAAGACTCGGTAGCGCCCTAAATCTGCCGGCGTGGTTGCTGCCGCGCGGCCGCTAGCATCCACGCAAAAAAACCGCGCCCGCTTTCGGAGCACGTCCGTGATATCCTTCGAGCCAGATTTCACTGTATGACCATCGACGATCCCCAGAAAGCTCTGGAAGCGCAGATCGAAGCTGAGGAAAGGGCAGAATCGCCCATCGTAAGATTTGTGCCCGGCCTCGCGCGGGTGCTCGAAGCAATACCCACGGAACTCCTGCCTCAACACTTCGGTGGACCGGCTTCGCTGACGAAATTGTTTGCCAAGATCGCGTCATCGTTCATTTCAAAAGAACGTGAGGAACGGCGGAAGGCCTTAATAGATATGCTTTCTAGCGAGCTTCATTGGCTCAAGGGCAAGCTGCTGGAAATCACCAGCCAACATGCCGCCTTCATGCGAGATGAGTTTCCTGGTCTGGTCCTCGATGCGCTTGAAAAGGCTGAACAAACTCGCACTCGCGAGCGAATCAAGCGTATCGCGCGGATTGTCGCGAACGCCGCAGTCAGGGGTCCTGCGAAACCGGCGGATATAACCGAAGAACTATCGCGCGTTGCCATGACCCTCGACGAATCCGATGTTCAGGTGCTCTCGGAACTGGTGAGGGGCCAACGCGTCGGTTATGAGAGCAGCCTCGGCAGCGTCCCCGGCGAACTTGTTAACAACTATTGGCGCTCCGGCGAAACGGCAACGAACGAAACGCCCGCCACCTTGCGTTCCCAGAAACCTGGCCGATTAAGCGGCGTTGCAGTTCGGCTCGACATTCCCGAAGGTGAGCTTCATGCCAGATGCGCGAAACTGCAAGGATTCGGCCTTGTGATTCAAGTGGATCGAAACTCCATGAAGAACGGGCCTGGGACTCTGCCCTACGCGGTACTGACTCGCGGAATTGAGTTCATTGACGCGATTCAATCGCTGGCTCAGATTGCCGAGTAATGGAGGGGGCGAACGCTATCTAAGTAGCTCTTCGCCGCACCCAAAAATCTGTGCCAAACTAAAGTGGGAACCATGCCACTCGCAACATTCTTGGCCGGAATTGTTTTAGCCCTAGCCCTCGGCATCCTCCTGACCGCCCTCTGGTTCCGCCAGCGCAAAACTCCTCCGATCGCCGCAACCCTAGAACGGCTCGAAGCGCAACTCCGCGAGTTAGAATCCCAACGCCAACACATGCAAGGCGGACTCGACCATCACCTCACCTCTCTTACCCGCGAAACCGTAGCCCTCTCGCAAGCCCTGCGAGCCCCCAACGCCCGAGGCCGCTGGGGCGAGCTCACCCTCCGCCGCGTAGCCGAGCTTTCCGGCATGGCCGCCCAATGCGATTTCTTCGAGCAACACTCCTCCGACGGCCAGCGCCCTGACATGATCGTGAAACTCCCCGGCGGACGCACGCTAGCGGTCGATGCGAAAGTGCCCTTGTCAGCGTATCTAGACGCCGAAGCCGCCCTCGACGATGTGTCCCGCCGCGCCGCGCTAGATCGCCACGCGCAACAAGTGATGCGCCACGTCGTGCAGTTGAGCGCCCGCGAATATTGGGCACGCCTGCAACCATCGCCAGAAATGGTAGTGCTATTCATGGCAGGCGACCATTTCCTAGCCGCCGCGCTGGAACGCGAACCCGAGCTGCTGGAAAAAGCCCTCGCAAGAAGAGTTCTTCTCGCGACCCCTGTAACGCTGGTCAGCGTCTTAAAAGGCGTAGCCTACACCTGGCGTCAGGAAAAGCTAGCGCAAAATGCAGTCGAGCTGCGCCGCTTAGGCGCGGAACTTTACGACCGCGTGCGCATCTTCTCCGAATCCTATTCTGACGCCGGCCGCCATCTCGCCAAAGCCGTCGATGCATATAATCGTTCCGCTGCATCCTGGGAATCGCGCCTCACGCCGTCTTTAAAACGTATGCGCGAATTAGGAGTCGGCGGCGAGGAAGCATTCGAGCCGCCGCACCTCGAAGCAGTTGTCAGAGACCCTCAAGGAGCCGATAGACCCACATGATGCGCCAGCTCTTCCTGTTTCTTTCCACGCAGAAAGGAATCAGGAAGTGGATGGAAACGTCGCCCGTCGCACAAAAACTCACCCGGCGCTTCATCGCGGGCGAAACATTGGAAGACGAATTGACGGTTTGCGCCCGCCTGGCAAACCAAAAAATAACTTCAACGCTCGACCACCTCGGTGAAAACGTCACGTCGCTAGAAGAAGCCGCGGCATCGCGCGACGCGTATCTTCTCGCGCTCGATGAGATCGCGAAACGCGGACTCCCCTCCACCGTCTCGCTCAAATTAACGCAGTTCGGCATCGATTTATCGCCTGAAGCGTGTATTGAGAATGTGCTCGCGTTGTCCACTCGAGCGAGCGCACTCGGCAGCTGCATCGAAATCGATATGGAATCGACCGAGTACACCGACCGCACTTTAGAAGTCGTCGAAAAACTCGGTTCTGCAAGAGCGGTGATTCAAGCTTATTTGTATCGCAGCGCCGCCGATATCGAACGCTTAAACTCGCTCAAGATTAACGTCCGTTTGTGCAAGGGCGCCTACAACGAACCCGCCACCGTCGCATTCCCAGGCAAGCGCGATGTCGACCGCAACTATTTAGCGCTCATGAAGATCCTGCTCGATAAAGGAACCTATCCCGCGATCGCCTCGCACGATGAAACGATTCTCGGCGAGGCGTTCCGCTACGCCAGAGAGCGCAAAATTCCGCCGGAAAACTTCGAGTTTCAAATGCTCTACGGAATCCGCAACGATCTGCAAAAACGCATTATCGATTTAGGCTACCGTTTGCGCGTTTACGTGCCGTATGGGGTCGCATGGTATCCCTATTTCATGCGCAGATTGGCCGAAAGACCAGCAAATGCGTTATTTCTCGCAAAGAACGTTTTTAAGGGCGATTAAGGCTTCCGCGAAGCTGTTGCTTGCGGATTTAAGGTCTTTTAAGGAGCGGTATTTGCTCCACAATTTCGATTCCGAAGGCATCGAGACCCAGAACTTTGCGCGGATGATTGGTCAGCAACCGGATCGTCGACAACCCCAGATCGGCCAAAATCTGCGCGCCAATCCCCGACTCGTATTGCGGCGCATTCTGCTGGTGATGCCTGTTTCCCATTCCCGTCTGATGCAGGTAAACAAACACGCCCGACCCTTCTTCTTCAATACGATGGAGCGATGCCTGAATCATTTCGCGGCAATCGCATCGAGTCGAACCAAAAACGTCGCCGTGCAAACAACGCGCGTGCATGCGGACCAGAACGTCTTTCTTTTGAGCGACATCGCCTTTCACAAGCGCCACATGCCCCTGATCGTCTACGGTGCTGACATACTGAATCGTTTTGAAAACACCCGACTCGGTTTCGAGACATCCTTCGCCGCGGCGCTCGACAAAGTGCTCCGTTTCAAGCCGATAGCGAATCAACTCGGCCACCGAAATCATCTTGAGTCCATGCCTGGCGCAGAAATCCTTCAAATGAGGGACGCGCGCCATCGACCCGTCCTCATTCATGATTTCGCAGATCACTCCGCCCGGCTCCAAATCGCACATACGAGCCAGATCGACGGCTGCTTCGGTTTGTCCGGCGCGCACTAACACGCCGCCTTCTCTTGCTCTTAGCGGAAAAATGTGGCCCGGACGAGCCAAGTCGCGCGCGGTGCTTTTTTTGTCGATCGCGACGCGAATGGAATGAGATCGATCAGCCGCTGAAATTCCCGTGGTGATTCCCTCAAGCGCGTCAATCGATTCGGTGAATGCAGTGCCGAATCGCGAAGTATTTTGTGTGGACATGAGCGGCAATTTCAAAGCATCGCAACGCTCCGCTGAAAGCGCTAAACATATGAGGCCACGGCCGTGTGTCGCCATGAAATTGATCGCTTCGGGAGTAACCAGCTCCGCAGCCATGGTGAGATCGCCTTCGTTTTCGCGATCCTCGTCATCGACGACCACTAACATTTTGCCGGCGCGGAAATCAACGAGGGCTTCCGGAATCGTCGCAAAGGGCATCTAATCAAGAATAGCTTAGAGACCGAGGCGCTTATCGAGGTCCGCGGTGATTGCGGCGAGTTTCTGCGGATTGTTCACCAGGTTGCGAAGTCCGTAGGCGGAGTAGCTTTCAGAAAACATTTCGACCGCGGCGAGCGACAATGCATACGCGGCGATCGCGTGCTCGGTATCGAGGCGGGACCAATCCTGATGGAGATTTTCGAGCCTTGGCAGCCTGCCATCCTTGGCCATTTTTTCGAGCTTGAGGCGGATGGATGGCGACAAAGCATCGCCCGATAATTTTTGCGCGAGGCCCTCTTGCAGCCACGCGGGCCAGCGGCCCAGCATCGAAAGACAGGCGTGCGTGCTTTCATGCGCAAAGATGCGGAGCAGCGCCGCGTCCATGACCTGACTGGCAGCCACAGGCACGCGAATGCGGCCGTCGAATTGGCCGCCATTCCACTCCGCGGCATCGGTAGTTTTGTGATAGGCGTCGCGGCTCTGCACGATCGCGACAATGCGTTCCTCGGCGGTACAACCAAGCTGCCCCGAAATGCGCAGAAATTCCTGATCGAGGGCGCTGACCATTTGCCGGGCCGTTTCGACCGGAACCAGCGTCGCGTCGTAGCGCAGCAGCACGCGGAGACCGTACAGTTTGGCGGTGCTCTGATCGCCGGTTGTTTCGCGCTCCACGCGGCGGTACAGTCTTTCGAGATCCGGATTGGGCTGCGCGGCGAGCGAATTCTTCCAATAGATGAGCGCGCGCTGCGGATCGTCCGATCGCCAAGCCGCGATTCCCGCGAGAGCGAG
Source organism: Bryobacterales bacterium (assembly GCA_003170295.1). Taxonomy (GTDB): domain Bacteria; phylum Acidobacteriota; class Terriglobia; order Bryobacterales; family Bryobacteraceae; genus Palsa-187. Next base: position 31,151 of record PNAJ01000121.1, read on the forward strand.
CGTGGTGGGGTCGGACTTCTTGCGTAACTCGTTTTCGAGCAGCTCCAGAGCTCTCCCGGGCTGGCTCGATTCGATGAGCGCGGCGGCCTGGCTGCTGGCGACGGTGGCGCCTCCGAGCGAGGACATCTGTTGCGAAGCCGCCTTAATCGCACCAAGCACTTGGGAAGCATCGAGCCACGATGCATCGCGCAAGCCTTTCTCAAACTCGTCGAGGCCGGATATGGCGCTGGCGGGCAGAAAACCATCTAATGTTTTACCGCCGGTATCGATCGTAACTTTATAACAAGGCACGCTTTCGCCCGCGAGCGCATAGCGGATTTTGACGGGCTCACCGGCGTCGAGGGTCGCGAGCACCGAGGAATCGGCGGAGCACCCGTCGCGCAGAGGCGTGGCGGCCTCTCTGACAGCGACCATCATCAGAAAGAGGGACAACAACGCTGTCATGCTATCGAGAGTAAGGCGGATCGGCCCAAAAGTCCCTCAGGTGAACGCCTCAGAAATTCGATAAAGAATGCTCGCCACAGATGGGCTGATAACAGAACGGTTTGTCTGTGGGACTTTAGATTGCCAGTACCAGATGGGCGGGTTCTGGGGCATTTTGGCATCGCAGTGGGAGGGACGGGCCATCGGCTGTCGCGTTGCTGGTGTCGCGCAGGATTCTCAGGAAATCTGAGAAATCCGTCTGTCCCGGTTTGTTCCGGTTTGTTCGGTTTGTTATGGAGCCTTCAAGGGCGAAGAGGTCGAGCTTCTTTCACCTTTCGAAACGATCCGGCCGACCTATCGGGAACTCGACCCTGAACACGCTGGTCCGATAAGGAATTGGCTTCTCTATCATCAAGCATTTCGAACGAACGGAACGAACGGGAACGAACGGGGGAACGAACGGAACGAACGGGACAGCCAGAATCGAGGCGAATTGAAATCTGTTGAAATATGCGGACAGCTCCGTCCCCTTGGTCATTTTAGCCTACCGCTGCTGCTTTTTCGAAGCTCCAGCGGCGCCAATTCCGCTGAAAGTGATTTTCCAGCCGGACGATAAATTCTTCGTCTCCGAACGGGCGTCCGGCATACGTGCAACGCCGCAGCAGATTCAGCTGCCGCTCGCCATCGGTCGAGGCATGCATTTCGCGCCACGTTTGCGCCCCTCCGGAGCGATTCCAAAATGCGATATCGAGCGGGCCAACTCGCTCCGGCTTCCGCTCTCCCAGATGAACGGCCGCACTGGACCAACGGTACTGTTCGGGGCGAGCGGCGACACCGGCGCGCACCGGGTTGGCCTCCACGTAGCGCAAGGCGATCCACAGGTGACATTCCGATAAAGGACACGAATAAAAGCGGTTCTGCCACAGATGTCCGCTGCGACCGAGCGCGGCGTTGACGGCTTGCGCATAGGCTCCATGCACCCGGCGAAACAAAACGGCCAGGGAATCGGCGCGCTCCGGCACCACCACCAGATGGACGTGATTCGTCATTAAACAATAGGCGAGCACGCGGACCCCTGCGTCCGGGCAGTTCCGTTCCAGCAGCCCGAGGTAAGTCTTGCGATGGGCTGTGGAAAAGAAGATCTTCTGCCGATTGGTCCCGCGCTGAGTAACGTGATAAGCGAGTCCAGGGAGGATGCAGCGGGCGTTGCGTGACATAACTGATGCCGAGTTAGTGCGGAAATCCGGTGATTTCTCTCAAACGGACGGAACTGTCCGCAGGGTTAGTCATGTTTCGGTGTGCGTCGATTCTGACTGTCCCCTTGGGGGGGAGGGTGATATGTGCGGGTCGGCTTGCGGTTACACCCAGTGCCACGATTGCCGGTTTGCATCACCAGCCTTAGTTAAAGCCCGTCATTCTCGTGGTGCCGATGGAATAGGTAAAGAACGCCTGGTCGGTCGTCCCGCCGGCTTTCAACGGCGCCGAGAACGATCCCTGCCCTTTCGCGGAGTCCGTAGTGGCCATAACGGCCAGGGTCCCAACGGTGCCGTCTCCGTTCGCTCCTTGGTTAGTTATTACCGGCATCTGCTGGAGCACGCTGACCGGTACTGTGAAGGCGCCCGCCGAAGCCTGAGCGGTACAAGTGAAAACCGCACCCGTAGCCGTCGACGTACTCACAGTTAGACCAGTTCCGGTAATCTGGACCAGACCCGTGCCGCCGCCTGTCCATTGGATGGGCAAAGGCGTATTTCGGGAGATCGGGTCCGCGATGGAGTTCTCGTTGGTCCACACCAGATCGCTGGGAAAATCCATCTTGCCCGTGAACGCCCCGATATCCGCGCCGCCGTTGCTCGCAATTGTGTAGCTGCCTGGTGTCAGAGTCGGGCTTCCGCTGCCGCCCTGTCCAAGAAGTCCGCTGTCATAAAGCGTTGCGCTGTAAACCATGGTGTCGTCGCGCGGGATCGTGACTGCGGCAGCCGGCCCGCTGAGCGACAGTTGAAGGCCCGCGTCCAGCAGCCCTAAATTGCCACCCGGAGCGACGGTTCCGCCAGCGATCCGATAAAAAGTGCACGCTCCGATCTGCGTCGCCGAGAAACCCGCTATCCCGACGTCGGCGGCGCCAGACCGGGAAAACGCGCCCTGAACGAACTCGCTCTTTTGGTGGAGCGGGCCCAGCCCTGGTATCACCATGTCTAGAGTATGTTTCGACAATTCCACACCCCCAACGACGAGGGTGCCGCCCTGATCCAGCTTTCTCAACTGAGCCTCCGTCAGCGTCCCACTGTTGCAGAAACTCTGTCCTGGTGGGGCGACAGCGATGGTCCCGGCATTCGACAACCGCCCACCGGCCCTCACCTGAAGACTGACGAAACAACCGGTGGTCACGTTTGCCGGAACCGAGAAGTTAATCTGATCCAGCCCCGGCGAACCGCCCGAACGGCCCGCGTATAGCGGCGTTACCTCAATCCCGCCCACCACCACTTTCACCTGACCCGCGGCAGTCTGGTCGCCGGCCGATCCGCCGTTCACGTCCGAACTCGCATCCGCGCCGAGGCCGGTACCCCACAGGATGATCGCGTCGCCAGGTCTTGCCGGACGAGTGGAATATTGTGCCAGCGTGCAGGTCGTAAAGCGATTCAAGTCAAGGCCGCCGTAAGTCGCCTGCGCGGGGCCCAATCCGTTTTGACTCTGCGTCGCGTACCCGAAGTTCGTATCTACAACATTCACCCGTTTTGGCGCGCTCGCCTGGCCGTTATAGGTGACCCGGAGATCGTAGGCCCCGGCCGCTGTACTGGATGGAAGCAGAGCTGCTAGTTGCCCGGCCAATGTGTACCATATGCGGGCGCTCACCGCCGCGCCGCCGGAGGCCGGTGTGAGGCTGACGCTGGTACCCGAAAGGTCGGTTGGGAATGGCAAAGCTCCCGTATAGACCGAGATCGACGCCGGCCCCATTCCGGTGCCGAAAACGACGAACCAGGATCCTCGCGCGATGTCGGAAGTGTAGGAACTCGCGTTCGATATGCCGTTATCCCTGATAACAGGTTGCGCCCAAGCCGCGGAAAATACCAGCATCATCGATCCGGCGCAAACCAAGAATATTCTTTTCATAAGATCTCTCCGTAACCCAGTTTTTCGCAGCCCAACCTTCCAGCGCCGCAGCACCGCTGCCGCCGGAGAACCCAAACCCACCTCGTTTAACACATGCGCGCAAACCGATCCAAATGGGCCACTCAAGAAGGAATATTGCTAGACTACGAATCGAACCTGCGAGGAGACGGGGAACCGTGGGCGAGGAAGGAAAACCGGGAAAACCGGGGGAAACCGGGACAGACGGAGATTTGCGATTCTTAGAGAAAGCGTCATAGTCCCATCTTCCAAATGAGAGAGATTCGATCAATCGCAGTGACGATGATTCTTTTGACGTCTTGCGGCTTGGCTCGTGCACAGTCTTACGTCGATCAGACGCTGAAACAGCTCGCTTCGACATGCCGCGACCTGTACGAGCACGGCTACGCTGTAGATATCTATCGTCGCCCGAATCGATCAGCGCCGGTTCGCCGGGGGGTCTTCCGACATGCCCCGGATGCACGGGCCGGACGATGGGGCGATAGACCGGATCGTATTGGGCCGTTTGAGCCCGAACTTGCGGTTTGAACTTGTGAACTCTGGTGGTGAAGATTGGCAGTGGACCACAAATGGACAAACGATCTGGTGCTATCGCCGGGATCTCAAAGCGTACACGGAGGTGAAAGCGGACCCTTGGCCGCAGGGGCTTGGGCCGGGCGATGGCCTTCCAGGATACGAATGGAAATACTTTGCAAAATTTCTCGCAATCACGGATATTACGGATCGAGCGCGTGTCTTAAAGGACGACATACCCCCTGACCATGACTGCCCCGGCCCATCTGTTTTGATCGAGTTGATCTTGGCCGAGGGTGATGCGCCGGCAAGAGAGCAGTTGCGGGTCCTCACGCGCCAGCATCTGCCATGCCATTCGACCACATATTTTACGCGTTTGGGACACGGGCGTATGCCATACGACTTCAAAGAGGACATTACTTGGCGGTTCCGGGATCATAGTGACCCCAACTTATTTGTCTTCGTGCCGGATAAACACGCCAAGCGCGTGTCCAAATTTAGGCGGTATTAGCTTGCATTTGATCCTCCTTCAACGTCAAAACTGCCGTGGATGTTATCACACCTTTTCGCGCACACAACCGAGTGATTTTGACTTGTCAAGGGGAAAACCGGGACAGACTGTACCCTCGCCAGGCGCGACCCCGGCAAGACTGTCAATATAGGAACTTGCTACTTTGGCGGGAATAGGAACTTTCTACTTTGCTCCGACACCGAGTGATTTGCCTTGTCAAGGGCTTTACTGGTTCGACGTGGACGCCGGACGACGGGTGAGCGAGGCAGGAGTTGCGTGATATGATTTTGGCGAGCATGTTGCGTATTCTTTTCGGGCTGACACTTGCAGTTTGCGCATTTGCTCAGTACCGGCGCGGGGTCGATATTTCGGGCGCCGAGTTCGGAAACAAGTCCATTCCTGGCACGCTGGGGCGCGACTACACCTTCGAAAGCGAGTCCACATTTCAGTATTTCGGGGAAAACCGGGGGAAAACCGGGACAGACGGATGACGTGCACCCCTAAAATG
>PNAJ01000016.1 GCA_003170295.1 Bryobacterales bacterium
GCGCCTGCGGCTTAGTTCAATGTGTATTATTTGGCGCCGAGGGGGGCCGGAGCGCCTGGATATTAGACGATCACATACTTTATCATCATCATCTAAAAAACCGTTTACTTCCGAAGGCCGACCAACCGGACGGAGCTCCCCGCAGCTTCCTGGAACTGGACTTCTGGCCCGCGGCGGTTCATTTTCAACGGGCTGCGCTGATGCCTAGAGTTCTACCTTCCGTATGAACCGTGGCGGTATGTCAATTTGCCACCGCAATCCATACTCCCGGGCCGCTGACTGCGTCACCCACGCGCACGACCACCGGCGTGTATCCTCCCGGTTGCACGCCGTTAGGGACCTGAACGTTCACCTGCAGTAGGCCCGACACCTGTCCTGGTACACCACCCGCGTATTGAACTGTCGCTGGAATTCCGCCAACCGTGGCACTTACTGGAAGGACTGGCTTGGGAGGGGTAGTTCCATCCACAGTGCCGTCCTGCTCGCCGGGAGTAGTTTGCCCCTCGCCAGTTGCATAAAGCGAAATGTACCCTCCGATGTGTACCGGGTTCGTAGCAGTGTTGACGGTCCCATCTCCGGCGTTGATCGCTGCAGCCTGGCCCACGCCCGTCTGATTCAATGTAAAGAGGCTGGGTGCCGAGGGTGCCACAGAAACGGCGAACGTCGCGGACGCTTGCCCCTGATAGGTCAGGATTACCTGGGCGATTCCGCCGCTGATCGCGTAGGGAACAATCGCAGCAACCTGAGTAGCCGAAGTGTAGAGGATCGGCGCAGGGATGCCGTTGAATGTAACGGAAGTTCCGCTGAATTGAGTAGGAAACCGCCCTCCAGTTGGTTGGCTCTGCGTGAGTTGGGTGGGGCCGAGATTGCCGCCGTAAATGAGCGCGATCTTGCCTGGCGCGACTGGGTTTGCCCGTTCGCCGGCGGCGTCGAATACGGCAGTGATCAAGACCGAATTGCGTATCGGCCGCAGGATTCGTATATCGCTCAAAGACCACGGCGGACCCGATTCGCACGCAAAAACATTTCCTAGGCGGTCTACGGTCAGGGTTTTCAGCGACAGCGGAACACTTGTGGCAAGGGCACCGTCGCCTGAAATATAACTCCTTGGCACTTCGCCAGTGCCCCCGATTGCATGAATCGTCCCGTCTGTTGAGATCTTCCACACCCGACTTGAATCCGTTGCCAACAGATTGCCCGCGTCGTCGATAGCGATACCGTTGAGCGACAAATCAATGTTCATCGCGGGGCCTCCGTCAACCGGTAAAGCCGAGCCCCCGCCCGCAACCATCGTGAGTGTTCCACTTGGCGAAATCTTAAAAATCCGTCCAGGGCAGCAGACCCGAACGCTATCCGCGATAAACAGGTTCCCGGAATTGTCGACGGCTATTGCATCTGGGGCCAGCGCCGCGCTCGTAGCTTGTATACCGTCGGGAGGCGGGTACACGTTCCCGCCTCCAGCAACAGTGGTTATCGTTCCGCCAGGAGATAATCTTTTGACGTAGTAACCTGCCGTGAAGTACAGGTTGCCTGCACGATCCGTAATGAGGTTGAATGGGTCAAATATTCCAGAGGCCACCGTCGAGATGACTCCATTCGGAGAGACCTTCCGGATATCACCAAAAATCTGAGACTCGGCAAAGAACACGTTTCCCGAACCGTCAACGGCGACGCTGTTGGGTGCACCAAGCATCGCGCTGGTTGCGGGGACGCCGTCCCCCGGGGCTGTGCCGCCGCCAGCAAAGGTCGTGATTATCCCAGAGGGCGACACTTTACGGACTCGATTATTGCCCGCGTCTGCGATGAATAGGTTCCCGGCCGCGTCGGTCGTCATCCCCCCAGGACCGCTTAAATTAGCGCTGGTTGCCGGGCCTCCATCACCGGAAAACACATTGTAAATCTGGCCGTTCCCGGCGAGGGTTGAAATGATTCCACTGGAGCTGACTTCTCGAATCAGGCCGTGCATGGTGTCTGCGATTAGGAGGCTGCCGGAGTTACCCTTTGCAAGCCCTTGCGGCTCAAACAACCCGGCGTTTATCGCTAGTCCGCCATCTCCTTGCGTATAGGAGGGGCCATTCCCCGCCACGGTCGTGATGGTTCCACCTGGAGAAATTGCCCGAATGCGATTAGTGTCAGGGCAACTGTTGGTGTGACAATCCGTGAACTCAGAGAAAACTATATTGTTTGCCGGATCAATGATAACTGCGTAGACGAAGGCCAGCGACGCATTAGTCGCGGGGCCGAAATTGCCAGAGGAGTCGGTGCCCCCACCCGCGACGGTGGTAATGATTCCGTCCTGAGAAACCCTGCGGACCCGACGATTGTAATAGTCCGCGATAAAGAGGTTTCCGGCTGGATCCGCCGCGACGCTGGTGGGTCCTTGGAACGTCGCCAGAGTTGCTGGTCCGCCATCCCCTGAAAACCCGCCCGCGCCTGTTCCAGCCACCGTGGAAACAACCCCGGCTGTCGAAACCTTGAGGATGCGATCACCTCCCGCGATGAAGAGGTTGCCTACACGGTCAATTGTCAGACCTGTTGCTTCGAGGGCGGCGCTCACAGCAGGCCCGCCTTCTCCCGAGAATCCCGGCGAACCGTTCCCTGCAACTGTGACGATGATTCCATCCTGCGAGACTCGACGAACGCGATGGTTGCCGCTATCCGCAATGAAGAGGTTGCCGGAGGAATCGAGTGCGAGACCCGAAGGACCGCTCAATTGCGCCTCAATAGCTGGTCCACCGTCGCCGCTATATCCGGGCTGAGAATTTCCGGCAATCCTGATGACGACACCGCTCGGGTCCAATCGAAAGACGCATTGAAGGCCGCTGAAATAGACGTTGCCAACCGAATCGGCTGCGACCGCTGACGGGGTTCCGATTATCATGTCGGTTGCCTTGGATGGAGTAGTCGGTGGTGCGCCACCGGCGTAGGTCGCGATGACGTACTGCTGGCCCATCGTTTCTCCGGCGCCCACAACGAAGAGGACCCCTACAGCAAATCCCCGCAGAGTCGCGGTCAACGAGGATCTACGGCACTGGGATAATACTCTCAAAGGTGGTCGGTACAAGGTCACCCGATTTCTGCTCAACAAAGTATATTGTTTCAGACCTCGCTAAAGCTTGGAACCGCCCGCCTGACCAGAAATGGTGTTCTCGGAAAACATCCATCCGGGACTACGGCTGGACACGGCGCATACGAAGCTATCTTTTGCGAGTGGATGAGGTCGGTAGGCGGCTCCGCTCCAGCTTCCGATAATCCGGGCATAACTCGTCGGATTCTGCCCGGTCGTCCCGGCCGATAATGAAAAGGATTCTA
>PNAJ01000005.1 GCA_003170295.1 Bryobacterales bacterium
CGGCTGGATGTCACGGATTGGAATGGGCGACGGTCGTGGCGTGTCATGAAAATGAGCGCGCGGTGGCGGGGGATCCGGGCGGCTGGTGGCGTCGCGGATTTGCACCGACAGTGTGCATCAAGGACTCGGATTTGCAAGAAGCCGCCTTTGCTCCGAGGACACGGATTTGCAAGGGACGAGAGGGGATAGGCGGGACTCGGATTTGCAAAGTGTGAGGGGAGCTGCGGCGCGGGGTTGAGCGGAGGATGGGTGTTTGGTCAGTGGGGTTGTGGATGTTGAGCTGCTACGATGGAATGATACCAGGGTCGCGAGAGGATCGCGCACTGTTAGGCGACACATCGGAGCGCGGTCATGGGCGCCTATCGGATCCTTACCTTCGGAAACGATCGCGTTGTCATGCGCGTTAACGTCATAGAGGCGCGCACGGACGCCGGGGCATTGACGACCGCGAAGCAGTTTTTGAAGGATCGCGATCTGGAAGTCTGGACTGGCAGCCGCCGTGTCGGCGCGCTTTCGGCAACGCGACCGCTGACTAATCCACGCGGCCGGCGCTGATCCAGAAAAGGCCCCCGCGGAACGCACGGCGAACGGGGCCAGTGCTGTTCAAAATTGAACACCAGAACAAAGCGGCACCTGCTGGGGGCCTAGTCTTCGAGCGACCCCAGCGTCTTGCCGGTCTTCGGGTTGACTAATACATACCGGCACAGGCGATGCGGATAGTCCCTTCATTTAAGAGCGTGAATCCCGATTTGCTGCCCATCCGTATTCAAACGAGTTGCCGCCTCCCGAGGCGCTATGGTTGTTATCGGAAGCGTGGAAGTAGCTAGGCGAGTTTCGGGAGAACCTTACGCCAACCGCGTCATCCTCGGTAACAACAACGTAAAGAACGCATCATGAAACAGGCGAAAATGATCGACAAAAACGTGCGAGCCAGCCGGGCCGACGGCCGTGACGCGGAAGTCGGACGTCGCGTACGGTCGCGGCGTCTCGAATGCCGGCTCTCGCAGACGGAGCTTGCCGACCGAATCGGAGTGACTTTTCAGCAGGTGCAGAAATACGAGAAGGGCGTGAACCGGATCGGCGCCGGGCGGTTGCAACGCATCTCCGAAGCGCTCGAAGTCCCGATCTCCTTCTTCTTCGGTGGCGGTGCCGGCGGTACCAACTCGGTGCGTGAAACCGGCGCGGCCGGCGGCAACGAAAGCGTGTTCGGCTTCCTGCAGACCTCCGGCTCAGTGCGAATCGTGAAAGCCTTCCATCGCATCAAGAGCCGCAAGGCGCGCCAGCTGCTTGTCGAAATGGCGGAAGAACTCGCCACCGAGGCCTCCTGACCTCTCGCCACGGCCGCGATCTTTCATAGCGCGGGCGACGCGACGCCCGGGAAGGGGAAATGGTGGCGGATGTAGGCTCGTAGGTCATTGCCCTGTTGTGGACGCCGTGTCGACTTGGGCGGTCGGATTGATAATCACGGTTCGGGTCGAGGTCGCCGTATCGCCTGCGCTGTCAGCCGCGACGTAGTCGATCGCGTCATGAAAATTGGCGCATTCGCCCCATCAATCACCAACTCCGCGGGTTTACCCCGAATTAACCTTCCGCCTCACACCGGACATTCAACTCGATTTTCAAAATGCTGCAGATAAATTGCAGCGGGTGAAGTCGGGGCCGCTGGTCGGGAGTTCAGCGAGAGCACCTCAACGATCCGTTCATCACGAGCCAGGATCGTTGCCAAAACCCATACATTAACTAGAGTCTTTAAGCCGATTCCGATGCATCTCTGATTTATTCATTAGCGATACCCGGGCAGCAGAAGCATCGTCGGGGGAAGTGGAGCGTGTCCCAGAAGGGTCTCTGTTACGAAACGCGAGGGCGTAGCCTCGGGGGGCATTCCATGCATGTGGTTCTAGTTGATCCGAGTCGAACGATTCTAAAATGCCTTACACGTCTGCTCGAAGCGGAGCAACATTTTGTGCATCCGTTTACTCATGGCGCCGGGGCGCTTCAATACGTCAAGTCAGATCACCTCGTTGATGCTCTGATTACGAGCTCCGAATTACCGTTGATGTCAGGTCCGAAGCTCTGCTTGGAAGTTCGCAGCATCGCAAGTTGCCGCAGGCCACTCTACATTCTCGTGATGTCGTCGAGTGATGAGCATCGCAAGTTGATTGAATCGCTCAATAACGGCGCTGACGACTTCATAAGCAAACCACCAATTACCGAGGAGTTGCATGCACGGCTTAGAGCGGCGGACCGCATCCTCTCTATGCAGCGCGAATTGATCGTATTAGCTAGCACCGACTTTTTGACCGGCGTCCTAAATCGGCGCGCATTCTTTGAGAAAGCGCAAGAGCTCTGCGCGCGGGCAGACATGGGCGGGGTGTTATCCGCGATCATGTTGGATATCGACCACTTCAAGAGGATCAACGATTCCTACGGCCATATCGCGGGTGACGAGGCTCTTCGGGCCATCGCGCGCGAGCTCTCCAAGGAGGGTGCGATTGTCGGCCGACTGGGGGGCGAGGAATTTGCGATGCTGCTCGAAGGAGCGCCATTGTCGAGAGCCGTCGAAATGGCCGAAAGTCTAAGACTCAGGTTGCAGGAATTAGTCGTCGCCATAGACCAAAAAACGATATCGCTGACCTGCAGCTTGGGAGTGAGTCAATGGCAGGTAGATGACACCATCGATATCCTGCTTGGACGCGCCGATGTGGCCCTCTACAAGGCCAAGACGAATGGTAGAAACCGCGTCGTGGTTGGTGAATGTATGTCGGACGTAGCAGATTATGATAGCTCAAAAAGAGTGGTTCGTTCGGGTAGCCGCGATTCACAAGAGTTGGCAGCGGCGTGACCGTGAAGCAACTTTAGCAAAAAAGTGGCCGCCCCGTAATGCTTCGGACAAAGAGGGGACGTGCCGAGTTTCGTTCAGACCGTTGGCATCATGACCTCACGATCAACCTTGCAAAGTGCACGTCGATATGTCGGAAATTAATGCCCGACAGAGACGCGGGATCGTTTAGATGCGGTCACGGCGATTCCTAGGTCGTCGTACTCATGAATCTTGTTGCGCATGCACCGGATCGAAATTCCAAGAACTCTGGCAGAGAGAGTGCGATTCCCACGGTAATTTACGAGTGTGTGGAGGATGAGTTCGCGTTCGACCTCGTCGACCGTGTGACCGACTAGGTACGGAACGAGTTCGCACATAGAAAATCCAGCACAGTCTATATGCTCCCGCGATGGCCGACGCTCGTGCGTTCTTGTGATCACTCGTACTGGCATTGTGGCTACCGATCTTCGATGCATCAGCTGCGAAGGAGCTGATGAGCCGAGTTCAGAGACAATCGATTCTTATACGACATGGTTAACAAGATCTTAATGCTGGCTGGGTGTCGGCAGCCAACGGCGCATTCGGCGCTATTGGGTGGGAGTGGTCGTGGTCGCATCAGTGAGTGGCGCGATCGAGGGGGATTCGATGACTACGGTTCGGGTTGAGGTCGCCGCATCGCCTGCGCTGTCAGTTGCGACGTAGTCGATCGTGTCCGTTGCTGCGGCCGAGGTGTCGAGCACGATATTGCTG
>PNAJ01000092.1 GCA_003170295.1 Bryobacterales bacterium
CGATAGAATCCTTCTCATTAACGCGCTCCTCACAGCCGTTCGGTAACCGGAGCTGGGCTACGGCCTACTTTGCGACGAAACCCACGCCTGCGATCTTCCCATCTGATTCCAGCGTGATTCGCCATTCCGTCGAACCGTGCTCGAACTTTACCTCATAAATGTCGGCACCGCCCGGTCCGACCCCTTTGAATGCGACCGATTGCACGGCGCCAAGCTGAATCAGAGTGGCTTTGAGTTGCGGCAATTGCCGGCGCGTGACGTCGGCGAGGCCGGGACTCATCAGCTCGTACTTCGGTTCCCCGCGCTGCAATTCATCGATGTCGCGGCGCAGCGCAGCTTCCGACCCAGGCGCCGCCTTTTGATCCTTGAATCTCTTGGCCACCGTTGCCAATAACGCCGCAGCCTCAGCCTCGTCGATCCGCTTCGCCGTCTGGTCCCTTCCATTCTGGTGAAGGATCGCCTCCATCGCTTTCCCCTGAGCATCGGTATTGAAGGTTAGCTGAGCATCAACTACCTTAAGGAAAAACCTGCGCTCGCCTTCTGGAAACAACTGGAACTTCGGCTGTCCCGTTAGCTGTACGAACATCTGATCGCCATCGCGCGAGATCGTGATGATCGCGTTCGGAGCCAACTGGTAGCTTCCGAGGTAATTGTCAAAACTCTTCGGATCGACGGTGATTTCTTTGTGCTCTTTGACCGGCTCTACCTTCTCCAACGGGTAGCTCGCGTCGAGCAGGTGTCGTCCGATATCGTCGGGACCTGCCGCCGACGAGATGTTCGACAGCACTACGACACCCACGCGACTTTTCGGATCAAATCCCATGTAGGTCCGGTATCCCCCGGTGCCGCCATTGTGCCAAATGATGGAATTGCCGTTCTTCGTTTGAATGTGCCACGCGTAGGCGATCTCCATATTCGGAGATCCAGTCGGCCGCCTAATCGATGTTTCAGCCGCCATGGCTGATGCAAGCGGCGTCTTGGTATACCCGAGATTCGCCGCAAGGAAGGTCAGGATGTCGTTCGCACTCGACCGCAGCGCGCCGGCGCCTGCCAACGCCGAAAGATCCCAGTTGGGAATCGGATTCAAGTTAGGGCCGTGCCCAATCGCGAGCCTCGCTTTCATTTCGGGTGTAAGAGTGACGCGCGTGTCGTTCATACCCAGAGGCATGCAGATCCGCGATCTCACCAGGGCCTCGTAGTCCATGCCGGCGCGCAGAGTCAGCACGTGGCCCAGCAATCCGACTCCCAAATTCGAATACTCGTACTGAGAGCCGATGTCGCGCGTGAGCTGATAGCCCGATAGAAATTCGTAGAGCTGCTCCGCCGAGTAGTCGGCGTACGGGTTCAAATCATCTTTCGGGTGGAAATTCGACGGCATCCGTGGCAGTCCGGAACTCTGCGTCGAAAGATCCTGCAATGTGATCTTCTTGCCGTTTCGGTCCGGGACCTTGACACTCGCCGGCAGGTAGTTCGAGACAGGATCGGTCACCGCGACTTCGCCCTTCTGAACCATATCCATCAACACCAGTGACGTGAAAACTTTCGTCATCGAGCCGATCTCAAAAATGGTGCCCCCATTCAGCGGCCGCTTGTCGTCCTTCGCGAGACTGCCATAGGCGACGATCCGCCGGCCTTTCGACTCGATCACGCCGACGACGATTCCTATACCTAGGTTTTCGGGACCAACTCGATCGGCGAGAATTTTGCGGATCTCGGCGTCAGACGGTACCAGCGAATCCGCCGGGGACTGGGCGATCGCCGCTGTCCGCACCAGAATCAGCCCTACCGCAAGAACGAAAGTATTTTGCAAGTTCATATTGGTCCTCAATTATGCTCACTTTATCCGATCCTTCGCGAAGTCGGGAATCCGAAAATCGGGAGTGGCCGATAAGTGCGCGACATCATCCCTACTCCCCGCGCGGGTTTTGGATGTCCGCATACCGTGGTGCCTGTCACGGCCTTTCGCCTCAGTCGGAAGCAGATATCGCGCTCAGTTTCATCTTCAGGTGTGACCTTCCCCTGGGGTCTGACAAATTTGGTAGATTTGTCGCCCGTATTTTTCGACGGCGCTCATGCCGATTCCAGGGATGGCGATAAGGTCTGCAGCTTTGGCGGGGCGCCTTTGAGCGATGGCTCTCAGCGTCTGGTCACTGAAGATGCGGAACGCAGGTACACCCCGCCGCCGCGCTTCTTGCAATCGCCAGCTACGCAGCGCCTCTTCGACGGGTGATTCCGTCGCGGCTGGTGTGCGTTTCATCTTCGGGGCCGTAGGTGTCTTCACCGCGGCACCGGTGCTCCGTTTTGGAGAAGAGCGCGCTTTCTTCTTGCGCTTCCGCTTTGTCGGCGACGCGGAGGTGTCCTTCATGATGAAATTGATCGGCGTAGTTCTGTTCGCCGCTCGACCGGCCGCAGTGAGTCTCACCATACGGTACGGAATCTGTTTGCCGTCCTTTTCGAAGACCGCGTCGGCTAACTGCGCCACTCCGGCTCGCGCCATCGCGCCCAGCACGTCTTCGAAGACATCACGACTCATCTCGCTACCCGGAAACAGCTCGGCGTGCAGCTTTCCCGTCGATTTCTGATCGCCCGAACGTAGGGCCGCCAACACCCGGAACAGCGTCGCATGCTCCTCCTCGGTAGCAGTTCGGAAACGCTGTCCCGCGCAGCCGGCCGGATCGCAGAAATCGCAAATCCCGCAAGCCGTCTGACCGTCGGCAAGATCGCCAAAGTGGCGAACTAGAGTCGACATACGGCACTGGTCGGTGTCGGCGAAACGGAGCATCTTTTCAATTTGCGCGCGCTTTTGCTCCCCATGTGCGATGTAGAGTTCGCGCCACTGGCGCTCGCCGACGATTACGTTCTCGGCGGAATCCAGCACGGCACCCCCGTGGATCCACAGCTTTTCGAGGGCCTTGTCGAACACGTCGGGATCCATCCGCGTCTGTTCCTGCAGAGCGGCCTTTTCCATCGGCTCGGGCCGCAGCCGGGCGAACATAGCGTCCAGCACTGCTACAGCCGGGTAGTCGCGATCGAAAAAGAAGTCGTGCGTGTAGCGGTCCGCGTAGGAGTGCATCAAAACCGCCCGGCTCGTCTTGCCATCCCGCCCGGCTCGCCCGATCTCCTGGTAGTATGCCTCGAGGCTGCCCGGCAAGGCGGTATGAATCACCGTGCGGACGTCGGGTTTGTCGATTCCCATCCCGAACGCAATCGTCGCCACCATCACGCTGATTTTTCCCGCGAGAAACTCTTCCTGCACTCGCTTGCGGCGTTCGGCGTCCAGTCCCGCATGATACGCCGCGGTGGAGAAGAGCGCCGCCAGTTCGGCCGCCATGCTCTCGGCTTGCTTCCGGGTGGGCGTATACACGATCCCCGGGCGCCGCTCCCCGTCCAGCAGTAAATCGCACGCTAGCGCAGCTCTTTGGGATGGCATCACTTCGACCACTTCAATCGCGATATTGGAACGTCGAAACCCGTGGATGAACCGCGCCGATCGCACCAGCCCCAACTGCTGGGCGATGTCGTCTTGCACCAGCGGCGTCGCCGTGGCAGTCAGCGCCATAACCGGCGCGGGACGCAACATGGGTAGGTATTGGCCGAGCATGCGGTAGTCCGGCCGGAAATCATGTCCCCACTGCGAAATACAGTGTGCCTCATCGACGGCGATCAGCGAAGGCTTTCGCTTCGCTAGCATTTCCGGGAAGCCAGCCACGCGGAACCGTTCGGGCGCGATGAAGAGAAACTGCAGCTTACCGTTGAGGTAATCGAGGCAGGCCTGGCGAGATGCGGCGCGCTCGCGGCCGGAATGGATGCGTTCAACAGCGAAACCCAGCTCCTTGAGCTTTGCGACCTGGTCTTCCATCAACGCGATCAGCGGACTGATCACTAACGTCGTTCCACCTCGCGCGATCCCTGGCAACTGGTAGCACAGCGACTTGCCAGATCCGGTCGGCATGACAAGCAACACGTCCTTCCCCTCGACAGCCGCTTGGCAAACTGATTCCTGATTCGGGCGGAACGAAGAGAAGCCGAATGCACGATGGAGCAGAGTCGCTAGCGTGTCGCCAGCTTCGAACGCCGGTCGACTCGGGAGTTCAGGCGACGCATCCCTGGTTTGCGCTGGCTCGACGGGAGCCATGATCGGGATCTTGTTGGGCGGTTGTACATGCCCAACCTTGCCCACCACCTCACGCACGTAATCTTCGATGCCCTTCATAAATGGTTCGAGGTGAGCCTTGCCGCGCTGGATGCGCGTCAAGTACGCCTCCCACTGGCCGGTCATCGCCGGGCTCTTGACCTCGGGGTGCACAATCTCAATGAGCCGGATCCCCTTGTCGGTCGCTTCGAGACTCTTACCGCTCCGGATGATGTAGCCGCGCTTGAGCAGCACCTCGATGATGGCTGCCCGCGTCGCCGGCGTGCCCAAGCCGGTCTCCTTCATGGCGTCGGAGAGTTCCTTCTCGTCGAGTGTCTTGCCCGCCGTTTCCATCGCCGTCAGCAGAGTTCCCTCCGTCAGTCGTTTCGGTGGTCGCGTCTTCTTCCGAATGGCCTCGACCTCCACTACCTCCTGCGGATCGCCCTTCTTGAGCCCGGATGGCAAGACCTGTTCCGCCCTCCGCTCCTCGCCTTCGCCCTGGCCTCCGCCTGGCTTCCTGGCCGTGGGGATATCCAGCACTTTCCAGCCAACCTGCCGAACCGCGGTGCCCGATGTGTGATAGCGATCGACGACATCGCCGTTCCAGATGGCTGTAATCACCGTTGTAACTGACCAGATGTGATCGTCGTGCCAGGCGCTCAGCAATCGGCGGCAAACCAGGTCGTAGATCTTGCGTTCCTCAGAGGACAGACTGGCATTTTCAGGCGAGGTCGTTGTGGGAATGATGGCGTGATGATCCGTGACCTTGGCATCGTCAACGAATCGCCGTCCCAATGGGCGCTTCCCGGTACCGGCCGCAAGGTGGGCCTGATAGGGCGCCGTGATCGCCTTGACGATTCGCGGCAGCGTTACCGCCACGTCCTGCGACAGATGCCGGCTGTCTGTACGCGGGTAGCTGATCAGCTTGTGTCGTTCATACAGCGCCTGCGCCACATCCAGAGTCTGCTGCGCGCTGAAGCCGAACAGCCGGTTGGCGTGCCGCTG
>PNAJ01000048.1:0-54510 GCA_003170295.1 Bryobacterales bacterium
ATGCGGAACTGGTTTTCGAGCAGCTCGCCCACCGCGCGAACCCTGCGATTGCCCAGGTGATCGATGTCGTCTACCGCACCGATGCCTCTGCGGAGCTTCAACAGGTACTTAATGGTGCCGATAAAATCGTCGTGATCGAGAACCCGGCGGTCCATCGGATTCTTGTTCGCGGTCACCGGATCCTGCAGCCATGCAGGCGGCGCATAGTCGGCCTTCTCGTGCAGCTTGATATTGAACTTCATGCGGCCGACGCGCGAGAAATCGTATTTGCGCGGATCGAAGAACATGCCCTGATAAAGGGATGTGGCGGTATCGACGGTCGGCGGATCGCCCGGCCGCAGCTTGCGGTAGATTTCCAGCAGCGCGTCGTTTTGCGCCTTGACTCCGTCCTTCTTGAGCGTCATCGAAATGACGTTGCCCACGTCGTCCAACTCGGGGAAGAACATGTCAAAGGTCGTGATCCCCGAATCCATCAGCTTGGAGATGATCGGAGCCGTCACCTCGTGATTGGCCTCGATCAACACCTCGCCCGTATCCATGTCGACCACGTCGGCGGCTACGTAGGCGCCTTCCAGATCGTTCGCCGAAACTTCGACCTGCTCGATTTTCGCCTTCTGAATTTCCTTGAAGACGCTGTTGGTGATCTTGCGGCCCTGCGTGACCACCGTATCGCCCGACTTGGTATTAATCGCATGCGACAGCTTGTGGCCGATAATGCCGTCTCTGATCTTGCCATCTTTGTCGACCAGCCGCCAGAACAGTTTCTTGTCCTTGATGACAATGTCGTTGGTCTTGTAAAACGCCCGCAGGATCTCGGCGTCGGTTTTCAGTCCCAGCGCGCGCAGGAACACCGTCCCATAAAACTTCCTCTTGCGATCGATACGAACGTGGAGCAGGTTCTTGACGTCGTATTCGAACTCGACCCAGCTTCCCCGATAGGGAATGATCTTGCCAAGGAAATAACCCTGCGCCTGTTGACGCTCGAAAAATACTCCCGGAGACCGGTGCAACTGCGAAACGATCACGCGCTCCGTGCCGTTAATGATGAACGTGCCGTTCTCGGTCATCAGCGGAATTTCGCCGAAGAAAACTTCCTGTTCCTTGATGTCCCGGATCGTCTTGACGCCCGTCTCGGGGTCCTTATCGAACACCGTAAGCCGGATGGTGACTTTGAGCGGAGCCGCGTAGGTCATGCCGCGCTCCTCGCATTCCGTCACGTCGTATTTGAGCTGCAAACCAACGGGATCGCCGCAGCGGTTGCAGAAAGTAACGATGTTCCTGTTAAACGTCCCACAGCGATGGCACAGCACATCGCCCAGGTGAAACGGATCCGTCTTAATGGTCGCGCCGCACGCCGGATTGCGGCAGGTGGAGCGCAGATGGTGCAGACCTTTCAGGTTTCCGCACTTGCACTCCCAGTTGCCGATCGCATAATCGACAAATTCGAGCTGGCTTAGCCCGCGAAAATCGGAGATCGGAAAGACGCTTTTGAAAACGCTCTCCAGACCCGTATCGTCGCGCTCGCTCGGCAGCAAGTCCATTTGCAGAAACCGCTCGTATGATTTCTTCTGAACCTCAATCAGGTTCGGAATCGGGATCGTAGTCTTGATCTTCGAAAAATCAACGCGTTCGCGGTAAGAGACATGTTCCGGGGTTTGCATGATCCAAAGTCCTCAGTTCCGAGCGGACGCCGGCGGGCGGTCAGGGTGCCGCCGGTAAATCAAAACAAAAAGGCCCGACAGTGTGAATACACTTTGGGCGAGGTGTGTGCGCGCAGGGCAAAGCCTAGCGGTAGTTCAGGCGAACTGCCGTGCAGATCGCGGAGTTCCAAATTCACTTGTGCCAGTTACGGGGCCTTCTCCAGTTGATCAAATCATAACAAACGCCGTTTCCGTAAGTCAAACGGCGTCGCTTCAACGGCCTGACGCGGCCAGGCAGGACATCGAGAACATCCCGACCCCACCGCGCAATTGGCTAAATCTGGTTTACTCTGCGCGCAACTCCCCTTACTTCACTTCGACGGAGGCGCCAGCGTCGACGAACTTCTTCTTGATCGTCTCCGCTTCGTCCTTGGTCACGCCCTCTTTTACGGTCTTGGGCGCGCCATCCACCAAGTCCTTGGCTTCTTTCAAGCCCAGGCTGGTGACTTCGCGAACAGCCTTAATCACGTTGATCTTATTGGCGCCCGCGGCCGTGAGAACCACCGTGAATTCAGTCTTCTCTTCCACCGGAGCCGCCGCCGCGCCGCCGCCCCCAGCAGGTGCCGCTACCGACGCTGCCGCCGCTGAAACGCCCAGCTTCTCCTCCAGCAACTTGACGAGCTGGGATGCCTCGAGGAGCGTCAGCCCTTGAATCTGTTCCGCAATCGCGTTGATGTCTGCCATTTTCCCTTATCCTTTGGTTCTAATTAGCTCGAAAACTTGTTTTCTTTCACTCCCTGGTCGACCACCACGGCCAGGTTCCTACCCACCCCATTGATCACCGTGACCAGCCGCTGAGCCGACGCCTGGATCAGATAGAGGAGTTTCCCATATATCTCTTCTTTCGGGGGCAGGCTCGCGAGAGCCTGAATGCCGGCCAGGTCCACCACCCGGCCCTCCACCATCCCCGCCTTAAACGTGAAACTCGGGTTGGCTTTGGCGTATACCGTCAATGCTTTCGCCAGCGCGACAGGATCGCCTGAAGTGTAGGCCACCGAACACATACCCTTCAGTTCCTTCAACAGATCGCCCACCGGAATCCCCTCGGCAGCTTTCTCGCCGATGCGATTCTTGATCACTTTGTAGTTCGCGCCCGCGCCGCGAATCGTCTTGCGCAGCTCGAAATCTTGAGCTACCGTCAGCTTTTCGAATCCGGTCAGGAACACGTTTTGCGCCTTGGCCAGCTGCTCGCGCAACGCCTCCATGTCCTTTTGTTTTTCAGATTTCTTTTTCATGTTAGACGACCTTACCTATACTGCCTTCGCATTGAATGGTGCAACGTCGAGGGACACGCCCGGCCCCATCGTCGAACAGACCGTGACGCTCTGCACATACTTGCCCTTTGCCGCGGATGGCTTCGCCTTAATGACTGCGTTCAGAAGCGTGGTGGCGTTCTCGACCAGCTTCGTCGCATCGAAACTCACCTTGCCGAACGGAACGTGAATCACGCCCGTCTTGTCGACGCGAAATTCCACCTTGCCGGCCTTCACTTCCCTCACCGCGGTCGCAACATCGGTAGTGACGGTGCCAGTCTTCGGATTCGGCATCAGCCCGCGCGGCCCCAGCACCTTGCCCAGCTTGCCGACGCCCCGCATCATGTCCGGCGTGGCGATCACGGCGTCAAAATCGGTCCAGTTTTCGTTCTGGATCTTCGCGACCATTTCGTCGCCACCCACCAGATCGGCGCCCGCTTCGAGCGCCTCGCGAATCTTGTCGCCGGAGGCGATCACCAGAACTTTTTTCGATTTGCCCAGTCCGTTCGGCAGCACCACGGTGCCGCGCACCATCTGGTCGGCATGCNNACTTGATTTTCTTGACGAGGGGAACGGCTTCATCGAGGGCGTAAGACTTGCTCTCGACCTGTTTTAACGCGGCAGAATACTTCTTACCTGATTT
This sequence comes from Bryobacterales bacterium, assembly GCA_003170295.1. Taxonomy (GTDB): domain Bacteria; phylum Acidobacteriota; class Terriglobia; order Bryobacterales; family Bryobacteraceae; genus Palsa-187. Next base: position 3,597 of record PNAJ01000048.1, read on the forward strand.
ACGGCTCATGTTATGTGTGGTCCAAGCGGCCCAGGTCACACTTCTTGACCCGATGCCTCCCATAAGGAATACGAACTTATAAGGTAACAAACTTGCTCCGTCGATGCAAGTGCGGATCCTTATGACAGACTTATACCGCCCCTCCTTGCTGAAGGAGCCACGAACGCCATACGAAATTGCCGCGCCAAAGCTCAGCACCTGGCTGGTGTGATTGAACCAGCGGATAGCGAGAACACCAGCACAAACACGGCGGCGAGAAGTTTTCCAGGATAAGAGGATATTTCGAAAAGGACCACGCAAGAAGCAGTACAGCGAGGACGATGAGCAGACCGAAACAATACCAAAATTTGAGGCAGTCGAAACCACCGGGCACCAGCGTGGGAGGCCTGTCGCCCGGTAATGTCCACCTTAACAAAACTGAGAATGATTACATGCTATCCGACTGAGGGGTCACACGGGGGCCCATAAGGCCCGTGCAGGCCGCCCGTCCCCGGATCATCTGGCGGTCCATACGGCCCGTGAGCGAGTAACAGACTGCCCGTCCCCGGATCGCACGGTGGCCCGTAGGGTCCGTGAGCGACCAGTTGGTTAGAGAAGCCATATGTCCCTGCTCCTGCAAAAAGCACAAGAGCAAATACGCTGCAAATTGCAACCTGAACAAAAGATGAACCGCGAAGGTTTATCATTAAGTCACCTGATTCCAAAGGCGTCGATCCCACTTTAGTACTTCGTCGTCGCAAGCACTAAGAGCAACACCTTATAGTAGTCTAATGGCTAACACCTTAGAGACTAGGATTATCCTTAGTACCTTAGTGCTAAGGCCTATGCCTTTAGAGAACTTTTAGTTCGCCCCGGGACTACTACGGCGGAGCAGGCGGATGACTTGGAGGAGAGCAATATAAATGTTGACGAAGCCCAGGCCGGTCAGGAGTCCTCGGAAGGAGGGCTCGTCCCACAGATTCTCAAGGGCGGGGTGGATTCCCTGGAAATAGTTCAGCGTCCAGGAATCCTGCCATGGGAAGATCACCAGGAAGAGGCCGACTTCGAAGGAAAAGATCGCGAAACAGATGGTCAGCAGGCGGCCTTGCCAGCGCTTTGGAGCACCGGGAGCAACCGGGTCAGCCGGGACCGGGCTTTCCGGTAATTGAGGCGCGTTGCCTGGGGTTAGCGACATGCAAAAAGTTCGCCTTGTTCAGGATAGCCCGACCAGGCGTAGTCCCGCGACTGGCAGGCGTTCCGTACCGGTTCAAAGCTGAATCGATGCAGCGTGGTTGGCCCGAATTCTTCCAGCGCCGCCAGGTGATCCGGGGTGCCGTAACCTCTATTGTGGGCGAATCCGTACAGTGGGAACACAGCATCCCATTGTTCCAGAGCTCGATCGCGCGCGACTTTTGCCAAAATCGACGCCGCCGCGATGGAAAAACAGAGGGCATCGCCGTGGATCAGGGCTCTTTGCGAAACCGGCAGGTCGACCGTAGTGGCGTCAATCAATAAATAATCGGACGCCGTTTTAAGCCGTTCGATAGCCCGCTTCATCGCTAAACGCGACGCCTGTAAAATGTTGACTCGATCGATCTCAAAAGCGTCGGCGCCGGCGACGGCCCACGCTATGGCGCGATCGCGGATTCGTCCAGCGAGCACCTCGCGGCGATCCGGCGGCAACTGCTTGCTATCGTCGAGCCCTCGAATCTGGCGCGATGGGTCCAGCACCACGGCGGCGGCGAAGACGGGACCGAACAACGCGCCTCGGCCGGCCTCGTCAACACCGGCGATGCAGCGGTACCCGGCGGAGCGGGCGGCGCGCTCGTAGCGGCTGCTGGGCATCGAGCCTATTTTGACGGAGTGCGTTCGCGCAGCCGGGCGGCTTTGCCCTTTAGCTCGCGCAGATAATACAGCTTAGCGCGCCGCACCCGTCCGGTGCGGACTAGATCGATATGGTCGACCACCGGAGCGTGCAGCGGAAAGATGCGCTCGACGCCCTGTCCGAAGCTGATCTTACGCACAGTGATGGTCTCTCCCATGCCGGTGTTGTGCTGCGCGATCACCACGCCTTCAAACACCTGCAACCGTTCCTTGTCGCCTTCCCTGATCTTCACGTGGACCTTGATGGTATCGCCGGGCCGGTAATCGGGATGCGCGGTCTCGCGCTTATTCTTGTTCAGGATCTTCGTCATCGCTGCGTTTTGCATTTTCTTTATCTCCAACAGATCTTAATAAATCCGGCCTTATCCGGCCCGTTTTTTCCGCCGCCGCCCGCTGCCGCCACTTCCGGATCTCCTCGTGGTTTCCCCCCACAAGCACCTCCGGAACCGTCCAGCCTCTAAACTCCGCCGGACGCGTATACTGCGGACAATCTAGCAAACCTTCCTCGCCGAACGATTCCGCCACGGCCGAGTTTTCATTCCCTAACACACCCGCGATCAACCGCGCCGTCGCGTCAATAATCACGGCGGCTCCTAGTTCTCCACCGCTCAGCACGAAGTCGCCGATCGACAACTCCTCGTCCACCAAATGCTCCGCGACGCGCTCGTCCACACCCTCATAGCGCCCGCAAATCAGCAGCAATTCGCTGAGTTTGCTAAACTCCTGCGCCCGCGCCTGATGGAACCGCGCGCCTTGCGCCGACAGCAGAATCACTTTCTGCCCGGGGATTTTCTCACCAGCACGACGCTCGGGCCAGATCGATTCCACGGCTTCAAAAATCGGACCCGCCTTGAGCAGCATGCCTTCGCCGCCGCCAAAGGGCCGGTCATCGACGGTCCGGTGCCGGTCGCGCGTCCAATCGCGCAAGTCGTGCACGCGGATTTCAATTAATCCCGCCGCTCGGGCTTTCCCAACCACACCCTGCTCGAAAGCAGCCCGGAAGAAATCCGGGAAAATCGTCACAACATGAAAAATCACTTATCCGTCACTTCTCGAGCAGGCCTTCAGGCAACTCCGCCCGGATGTTCTTGGTCGCTACGTCGATCTCTTTGCAGATCGCCCGCGAGAAAGGGACCAAAACATCACGGCCGTCTTCGAGCCTTATCTCTAATAACGGCCCGCCGCCGTAATCCTCAACCCGGCGAACCACTCCGACCTTTACGTCGCGATTCCAAAGCGCGCAATCGATCAGGTCGGCATGCGAATAGGCGCCTTCCTCAGGCATCTCCCGTTCGGAATCCGCGACCAGCACGTCGGCTCCCGCCCAGGCTTCCGCATCGGTCATCGAATCGATCCCTACAAACTTGAATACCGGACGTCCGCTGTGCCACCAAATCTCTTCCACTTGGCTGGGACGCGTTTTGCCGTCTGCCAATTCCAGCACGACATCCTTCAACTTTTCCGCGCGTCCTGGCTGCGACGAATAAATCTCACCCGTCAGTTCGCCCCGAATTCCCCGCGCCCGGAATAAGCGCCCGACTGCGATCACGCTATTCCAGTATCTCCAGGGTAAACCGGCGATTCAACTTCATTCCCGCCGCGCCAAGCAATGTCCGGATCGAGCGTGCCGTCCGGCCCTGCTTGCCGATCACTTTCCCCAAATCGGAGGGCGCAACGCGCAACTCCAGAACCGTCACCTGTTCGCCGGTAATTTCACGAACCGCAACTTCCTCTGGAATATCCACCAGCGCTTTCGCGATTTCCGTCACAAGATCTTTCACCCGTTTTCACCCTCCTACTTGGAATCGATTCTAGCAGGTAAAAGCTCGAGAGAATCTAAACCGCTGCCACAGCGGGATTTTTCCGCATCAACCGCGCGACAGTGCTGGACGGCTGGGCGCCGTTTTTCATCCAGTGTTCGATGCGGTCGTGTTTCAGCTTCACCGACGCCGGCTTCTCCACCGGATGATACGATCCCACAACTTCCACGGCGCGGCTATCCCGGGCGCGTTCTTTTTCAATCACCACCACGCGATAGCTCGGCTTCTTCTTCGCGCCGAATCGCGCTAAACGAATCATTAACATCAACGAACTCCTATTCCTCTCGGGAATCCTCTAGAGAATTCCCATCCTTACTATTGTGGACCAAATCCCATCCCGGACGGTAACTTCAATTTCCCGAGCCGTTTGCCCAGGAACCCACCACCACCGGAAAAACTCTTCATCATCTTGCGCGCCTGCGCATACTGCTTCAGCAAAGTATTCACTTCCTGCACCGACGTTCCGCTGCCCTTGGCAATCCGCCGGCGTCGCGCGCCGTTGATCAGCATGTGATTATTGCGCTCTTTGGGCGTCATTGAATCGACAATGGCGACCAGACGAGTAATCTCGTTCTCGTCGACCTTCATATTCTTCAGGTCCTTCATCGGACCGATCTGCGGCATCATGCCGAGCAAGGATTCGAGCGGCCCCAGTTTCTTCAACTGCTTCATCTGATCCCGAAAATCGCCGAGCGTGAAATCGTCGTCCAGCAGCTTGCGCTGCATCTCCTCGGCCTGCTTCTGATCGATGTTGTCGGTGACTTTTTCGATCAGGCTGAGCACATCGCCCATCCCGAGAATTCTTTCCGCCACGCGGTCCGGATGAAACGGCTCCAGCGCATCCGATTTTTCGCCGACGCCGACGAATTTGAGCGGCTGCCCGGTGACCGATCGAATCGAGAGCGCCGCGCCGCCACGCGCATCCCCGTCCATTTTCGTCAAGATGACGCCGGTGATCCCGAGCCGCTTGTGAAACTCGTCCGCCGATTTCACCGCGTCCTGCCCAGTCATGGCGTCCGCGACGAACAGGATCTCGCTTGGATTCAGCAGCTCTTTCAACTGCGAAAGCTCGGTCATCAAATCGTCATCGATGTGGAGACGTCCCGCAGTGTCGACCAGCAGCACGTCGCGTCCAGTCTGCACCGCTTCTTTACGAGCCGACCGCGCCAGGTCCACAGGCTTGGTCTCCTCCCCCTCATAAATAGGAACCTTGAGGTCGCGCGCCAAAATACTGAGCTGCTTCCGCGCCGCCGGCCGATAGACGTCCACCGACACCATGATCGGCGATTGCCCGTTCTTGGTCAGATACCGCGAAAGCTTGCCTGTTGATGTAGTTTTCCCGGAACCTTGCAGCCCGACAATCATGATGACGCTAGGCGGCTCGTTCGCCATGCGCAGCTTGGCCTGATGCGTGCCGAGCATCTTCACCATCTCGTCCCGCACAATCTTGATCACCTGCTGGGTGGGCGAAAGCGCAGTCAAAACCTCCGCGCCCATCGCCTTTTCCCGAACCGCCTCAATAAATTGCTTCGTGACCCGAAAATGGACGTCAGCCTCGAGCAACGCGACGCGGATCTCGCGCAGCGCGGCGTCCATATTTTCCGCCGTGAGTTTCCCTTCTCCGCGCAGGGTCTTAAAAACCCGCTGGAGTTTATCGCTTAGATTCTCAAACATGATTTGCCCTCGGACGGAAGGCTAATTCGTATTGTAGCGCAGAGAAGATTCCTTTCGCACCACATTTACTCAATGGAACCGCGACCATCGGGAGCGGTCAAACCATGACCTACCTCATAACCTTCGCCTGCTACGGCTCCCACATGCATGGAGACTCCGGAAGGTTCCGTGGACCGAAATCACAATCGTTTCGGAGCACCTTTTGCTAAATCGAATCCCCGGCTCATGGCGTTCGAACTGCGCCTGATGGACCAACCGCCTTATCAAATGGACGAGCCTCGACGCCAGGCAGTACTTGAAGGGATCGTTGATCGCTGCAATCGCCACGATTGGAGTCTGCTCGCCGCGCACGTTAGAAGCAATCACGTCCACATCATCCTCGAAGGACAAGACAAACCAGAATTCATGATGACGGAACTCAAATGTGGTTCAAGCCGGCGCCTGAACGACCTCGGCTTTGACCACCCAATCCGAAAACGATGGGCCCGTCATGGGAGCACCCGGCGTCTTCTTAGCCACGAAAGCGTTCTAGGGGCGATTTCATATGTCCTGGAAGGCCAAGGCGAAGCCATGTCCACTTTTTCAGCCCGCCCGGCATAGCATCTTGGAACCGCGACCTTCGGGAGCGGTCACGGAGCACAACAGGTCTATCGACGGAACTCCAGGTCCATCGCATAGACCGTTGGATTCAGTTTTTGCATCGCCGGATGACTGGACAGGAACTCACTCTCCCCAAGAACAGCCCTATATTCTTCCGAATTTGTGCCCGCTTCGTCCGGCGTCAGCCGCAGGATCAATCCACCCTTAATCAACGCCGCCAGATTTCCTCCCTCCCATGAGAACACTGTTCCTGAAGAGTCCCAACCAAAGCCAAAGAGCTTAAACGGCCGTCCATTGCGCCGCTCCAGATCCTTCAGAGAGGTGTTCATCCCGATCCCGCTCGATGTCCGCCACATGCAGTCCCCCTGCAACTGCTGATAGCAGATCATCACCCTTGAGGGATTCTTCCGCGTCGCCGGATCTTTCCACAATACAGCAAGACGTTTTCCAGGCATTGTTTCATAGACGTCCGTGCCCCGGTTCGGTCACCTCTTCGCCGACATCGATTTCCTTATCGACAACAGCGGCATCCCCAAACGCTTTCCGCAAATCTTGCGCGGAACTCGAAGCGGTGATAGGCCCGACCCTCACGCCAGCCTCAACGATCCAGTCATGCCGGTTCCGCTCCGCGAAGTGCGTGCAAGCGACCAACGTCACCAACGTAACAAACCCAAAAAAAAACCGCATTTCTGAATTATATGTGGGGCGGCCAATCTTGGCGGCAGCCGCCTTTCGAGGCGGCTTTCCGAACGCTCACAACCCGAACTCAAACTCAATCTCCCGCCGATTCCTAAACTTCCCGCCTTCACTCAGCCCAAATTCTCCGCAACCCCCGCTAACATACAGTCAAGAAGCCGGGGTTTCCCAATGGACGCCCGGTCGCGACACGCATAAAGTCCTCGAGGCCCTTGGCGTACTCGCATGAGCATTGGGGAGAACCGCCGTCTCATCGGTGGACTCAGCCGTGAGGGTAAAAACACGGATCGGGCGCCCATCATTGGAGAGCCGGAACAAGCCTAGCCGTGGCGGGCGAAGCACTCCGGCTAATATTAGGGCCGGGACCGGCTTTTGCGAGGGGAAAGCCTTGTATAAGCCACCCGGTCTGAGAATTTGTGGGGCAGGGCCATGCCCTGCCGCCTACGGCCGAGCCAAATACTTCTGGTACAGCCTCGTCTGCTTATTCGACAAATCCACTTCCTTGCCCTTGATATACAGCGCTTTGATCTGCGTCGGCACTTCCAGCGGATCGCCGGTAACGAGCATTAAATCAGCCCATTTTCCCTTTTCGATCGATCCCATTTTGTCCCCCGCGCCCCAGATCTCAGCGGCGTTGATCGTGACCGCCTTCAAGGCCGCGTCATACGGCAACCCGTACGCCACTGCTCGCGCCGCGTTGTACGGCAGGTTGCGCGAGAATTCGTTGTTGAACGTTCCGAACGCGATCTTCACGCCCGCCTTGTAAAATTCCCCCGGCAGCGACTCGGCGTAATCGTACGGCGCATCCTGATTCTCCGGCAGCGCTTCCGTGCGGCCAAGAATCACGGGAATATTCTTTGACTTCAGCTCCGGCCCTTCCTTGCCCAGTTCCTGAGGCGCAAGAATCACGATCTTGATATGTTCCCTATCGGCGAACGCGATGGCATCGTGAATCGCTCGTTCGCGCGAAGCGGGCACCGCCACCGGGACCTTGCCTTCGAGCACCGGAAGCATCGCCTCAAACTTCAGGTCGCGCTTGAATCCGGGGAGATTGGCGGTCCGCTCCTTTTGATACTGGCGGGCGTTGTCAAAAAACTCCGTCAGCTTGGCGACTTGCGTTTCGTAATTGCGCTTCGCCTCAGTAAATGTGCCAGCCGCGCTGCCGCCGGCGAACAGAAGTGCGATCTCATCGGCGAAATCGACGTTCGCCAAACCGCCGCGTCCGCCGCGCGAGGCGATGCTGGGGTAAATCAAGTGCATCGCAGCGGAGCGGTTGATCTCCATATCCTCCCAGGTCCACCCGTCCATGTGGATCAGCGCGGCCTGCCCGGAAATATATTGCGACCCGCCGCCGCCCCGGCCTCCGCGTCCGCCCGAGGCCGGAAATGTCATGACGCTCGTAATCCCGTTGGCGCGCACCACCGGAAAATGCTCGCTCTCCGGATTCACCGCGCTCAGCGCCTTCAATTGCGGCATGAACTCGCCGAGTTCGCCCGTATCCACCGTCACCCGCTCGGCGGAAACCTCGGAAAGCCCCAGTTCGGTATTCGAATCGATCATCCCGGGATACAGGCGCAGGCCCTTGCCATCGACGATCTTCATGCCTTTCGGCGCGACGATCTTCGCCCCGATATCGGCGATTTTTCCATCCTGCACCAGCACCGAAACACCCTTCATCTCAGCGCCCGTCACCGGATACACGTCCACGCCGCGAATGAAGAACGTATCGTTCGCAGCCGCGCACGCGGCTATCGCACACGCGATCAAAAGTCCGAACGTCTTCATTGCGGCCTCCTCGTAGCCGGCGTCGCTGGTTTCTCCTGGTCAGCCAGCTTTTTCTTTTCCAGTTCCTTCGAAGGACGAGCGCTGACATCGGAATCGCGATCGAAGTACTTCGTTCCGTCGATCCAGACCTTCTGAACCTTGGCGTAATTCGACAGCGGATCCTTATCGTAAATCACGATGTCCGCGTCCTTGCCAACCTCGATCGAACCCACGCGATTATCAACCCCAAGCTGCTTCGCCGGATTGATCGTCACCAGCGCGAGCGCCTCTTCCCGCGTCAATCCGCCGTACTTCATGGCCTTCGCGGCTTCCGTATTCAAGCGCCGCATCAGTTCCGCGTCATCCGAATTGAGGCTCGATACCACGCCCTTCTTCGTCATGACCGCGGCGTTGTACGGAATCGCGTCGAACGCCTCGGCCTTGTACGCCCACCAGTCGCTGAACGTCGATCCGCCCGCGCCGTGTGCTGCCATTTCTTTCGCGACCTTGTAGCCTTCGAGCACATGCTGGAAGGTCTTGATCTTGAATCCGTAGTCGTCGGCGACGCGGATCAGCATCAGGATTTCATCGGCGCGATAGCAGTGCGCGTGAACGAACCGCTTGCCTTCGAGGACTTCTTTCAACGGCTCCAGCTTCAAGTCCTTGCGAGGTGGAATCGGATGCTGCCCCTTCGCCACCTGCGCGTCATACGCATCCCAGGTTGCTTTATATGCCTTCGCTTCGTTGAACGCCTCGCGAATCACGTCTTCAACGCCCATTCGCGTCGCTGGATAACGGGCATTGGTGGCAGGCGCGCCGCGTCCACCTTGCGGCGATCCCGCGCGCTTGGGATTCTCGCCCAGCGCGAACTTGATTCCAGGCGTCGCGCCCTGGAAAATCATTCCTTCGGCATCCTGGCCCCACCGCATCTTCAGGACCAGCGTCTGCCCGCCGATCGCGTTAGCCGACCCGTGCAGAATATTAGCCGCCGTCACGCCGCCCGCGAGCGCCCGGTAAATCGCGATGTCTTCCGGATTGATGACATCGCGGATATTGGCCATCGACGACACCGACACACTGCCTTCGTTGACGCCTCCATCGACGGCAATGTGCGAGTGGCAATCGATAATTCCGGGGATGAGGAACTGACCCTGCGCGTCGATCACAGTCGCACCAGGAGGCACCATCACCTTGTCGCCAACCTCGATAATCTTGCCGTCTTTGACCACAATCGAGCCCTTGAAGGTGCCTTTTGCGCCTTCGCTCATGATGGTGGCGTTCTCGATCACCGTCACTTGAGCGACCGCGGCGAGCGCCATCAAACCCATTAAAAATAAGCGCTTCATTATTTCTTCACTCCATTCGGACCGCTTGGTGCAGTCGCGCCACCGCGTCCGCCAGCCGGAGCCGCTTCCGGCGCCGGTACAAATTTGTTGCCATCGACGAGCACGAATTCAATCTTGGTGCGATCGTCGAAGATCTCGCCTTTGGTCACCACCAGGTTCGCGATCTTACCCTTCTCGATGCTGCCGAGCCGGTCCTGCACGCCATAAATCTCGGCTGGCGACAGCGTCAGCGCGCGCAGAGCATCCTCGCGCGACAGGCCATTATCGATGGCCTTCTTCACCGCGCGCTGCAAATCGCGCGGCGTATCGAGACCGTCCGAATACAGCGCGAATTTAATCCCTGCCTTCTTCAAAACCGCGGGAGTCGTCGGAGCCTTCTCACGGATCAGCATTTGCCGGTACGGATCCTCCGCCTCAGGATCCTGATCCCGAGCCTTTTCGGGCCATTTCATACTGATCAGCACCGTTGCGTTGGCATCCTTCAAATACTTGACGGAACGATCTTCGAAGCCTTCGCGAATGCCGTAGTAAATCGCGGGCTGCTTCAGCTCCGCCGCGAAATGAATCATGCGATCAATCTCGACCCAGCGATTCGCGGGCAGCAGAATGCGCTTCGATTCCAGCACTCCTTCGAGCGCGCGATCATACTCCGGCCGCTGCATCCCGCGAGGATTCTTCGCGTACGCGTCCTTCACCAATTGATAATGTCCGGCGTCCAGATAGATCTGCCGGATGTAGGAGATCATGCCCATCAGCGCGCTGGGGAAACCTCCGCCCATGCCACCTCCGCCGCCGCCTGCGCGCGTGAGCGAAATATATTGGCCGAGCGAAGGAACCAGGACCATTTCGCCCGCCTTCTCACCTGTCAGCAAATCGACCAGCGATCCTTGACCGGCGAAAAATCCGCGCGTCGGCCATACGGCTGCTGTGGTGAAACCAGCGCTGCGCGCCGATTCGATGCGCTTGTCCGTTGCTTGAATCTCGTCAGCCGCTTTGATCCAACTGGTGGTCGACGGACGATCCTCGGGACCACGCGCGGGAGGCGCAGCCGGCGTTGCCGCCGCCGGAGCCGCAGTGGTGGTCGCGCCCCGACCGCCGCCGCGAGCCGCTCCGCTCGCCGCCGTTCCGGGCATTCCCCAGGTGCTAAGAGCGTCGACCAGGCCCGGATAAACCGTCATCCCTTCGCCATCGACCACCACCGCGTCGCCAGGAATGGAGACGTTCTCGCCGACATCCTGAATCAATCCGTTGCGAACGACCACGGTGCCCTTTGGAATGACCGATCCCGAGACCGTGACGATTTTCGCATTGCGAATCGCGATGGCCGCACTATCTGCGCCGAACGCACATCCGCAGAATATAAGGAGCGCTGTGACAAGATTTCTCATAATGCAATCGCTTAGTATAGAGGTTTCCTCAATGAGTGAATTATAGATGGCGTCGAAGAAACGGATAGGTTACCAGCAGGCGGGCGTAAACATCGACGAAGCCGACGCCGCGGTGGCTTCGATTCGCGAAATGGCGCGTCGGACGTTCACGAAAAACGTGCTCACCGACATCGGCAGCTTTGGCGGAGGCTTTCTTTTGAAAGGGTTCCGCCAGCCTGTACTGGTTTCTTCTGCCGATGGCGTCGGGACCAAGCTGAAGGTCGCCTTCTTGACCGGACAGCACTCCACCATCGGCGAAGATCTGGTAAATCACTGCGTCAACGACATCGCGGTGCAAGGGGCTCTTCCGCTTTTTTTCCTCGATTATTTCGCCACGGGGAGGCTCGACGCGCGGGTGGCCGCATCGGTGGTTTCGGGGATCGCGCGCGGATGCGAACACAATAAATGCGCGCTCATCGGCGGCGAAACGGCTGAAATGCCCGGTCTTTATAATCACGGCGAATACGATCTGGCAGGCTTCATTGTAGGCGTAGTGGAGAAAAAGCGCATGATTACCGGAACCTCGATCAAGCCGGGCGACGTGCTGCTCGGGCTGCCATCGAACGGTCTGCACACCAACGGATATTCGCTCGCGCGCAAGCTACTCTTTGAAATCGCTGGCCATCAGGTCAATACGCAACTCGCCGAACTAGGCACCTCCATCGCGAAGGAGTTGTTGAAGTTGCATCGCAGTTATCTATCTCCGCTGCGCGCACTGCATGACAACCGAATTCTAAAAGGCGCGGTCCACATCACCGGCGGAGGCATTACCGACAACACGCCGCGCATATTGCCCAAAGGCCTCGGAGTGCGAATCAAGGTCGGCTCCTGGCCGGTGCAGCCCGTATTCGAACTGCTGCGGAAGATAGGCGATATCCCGGAAGCCGACTGGCGGCGCACCTTCAATCTCGGGATTGGCATGATTTTTGTTGTGTCCGCCGCAGATACAAAAAAGGCTTGTAAAACCCTCGACAAGATGAAGGAGCGCTGGTACAGAATCGGCGAAGTGACCCGCGCGCGCGGACCCCGCGTCGTCTATATATAAATGAAGCGCCTCGGAATCTTGCTCTCCGGCCGCGGCTCGAATTTTCTGGCGATCGCCGATGCGATCGCGGAGCATCGGCTTGATGCGGAGATTGCTGTCGTCATTTCGAATCGGCCCGACGCACCCGGATTGGCCGCCGCCCTGGAGCGGGGCCTCCACGCAATCTCTTTTCCCTCTCAAGGACTAGATCGTGAAATTTACGACCGCCAGCTCATCGAAGGGCTGCGCGCGCACCATGTCGATCTGATTTGTCTCGCCGGGTATATGCGCATCCTGAGCGGCTACTTTATCCGTGAGTTTCCGCAGAGGATTCTGAACATCCATCCGTCCCTGCTCCCGGCATTTCCAGGTCTCGACGCGCAACATCAGGCGCTCGAACACGGCGCGAAGATTACGGGATGCACCGTACATTTTGTCGATGAGGGACTCGACTCCGGCCCGATTATCGCGCAAACCCCGGTTCCGGTTTTGGACCAGGACACCGTGGAATCGCTCTCGACGCGAATTCTACAAGAGGAACATCGCCTGTACTCTAAAGCAATCGCGCTGGTGCTCTCGGGCAACTACCGCATCGACGGGCGCCGCGTGATATCGAGTATGCTGTAGCGATGAATAATCGGCTCCCTGCTGAGCTTTTGGCCGAATTTCTCGGCACCATGGTCCTGATCCTGTTCGGCAACGGAGTCGTCGCCATGGAAGTGCTGTTCAACAAGGGCGGCTATACCAACATCACGATTGCCTGGGGACTCGCCGTCACCATGGGCATTTACATCGCCGGAAAGATCACTGGCGCCCACCTGAATCCGGCGGTCACTCTGACGCTCGCGGTGTATCGCGGTTTCCCGTGGAAGAAGGTTCTGCCGTACTCGTTGGTGCAGGTCGCCGGAGCGTTCTGCGGCGCGGCTCTCGTCTTCTGGAATTACCGTCCGCAGTTTCTAGTTATCGATCCGCTGCTCGAAAAAACGGCCGGCGTATTCACCACTTTCCCGGCGTTTCCGATGCAGCCATCGGCCGGATTTCTCGATCAGGTGATCGGCACGGCGCTTCTTCTGCTGATGATTTTCGCGATCACCGACGAACGCAACACACCGCCCGGTGCGAATATGACGCCTGTGCTGATAGGCTTGGTCGTCGTAGTCATCGGCATGGCGTTCGGAGGCATGCACGGATACGCGATCAACCCAGCGAGGGATTTCGGTCCGCGATTGTTCACCGTGGCCGCCGGGTTCAGCAACAACGGGCTCACCGGAGGCTCCCAGGTATTCTGGATCCCGATTGCGGGCCCATTGGTGGGCGGACTCATCGGCGGCGCTGTCTACGATTTCTGCATTCGCAAAAGGCTGCCGCCTGATTCTCCTCAAGAAACTCCTCGCCTCGCCGATAAAGGGATTTGAAGGAGAATTTCTATGAGTATCAGCAGTGTCAACGCCGCCTACCAGATCAACCCGGTGCAGAGCAATCCGTCTGCGAAGACCGCCGCGCCACCCGAGCCCCCGGCTCCGAAACAAGATTCCGTGCATTTAAGCGCCGCGGCTCTTAAAGGCGGAGACGCCGATCACGACGGCGACAGCAAGTAACAACATCGTTGCAGCTCAGTAGAGGAGCGGAGTTCCTTTTTTTCACAGCCGTGAGCAATCGGCACGTGCTTTAATAGAGAGTGCGATAATGAAAGTTCTCCGCAACCCGGGGGCTTGGGAGTTACGTCTCACTACTCATGCGGTCCGCTCTTTTACTACTTCTGTGCGCCGGCGCATTCGCCGCGTCCCCTCAAAAACCGATTCCAACCGCGCCGATTCAATTCGAGCAGACCGGCTCTCAATGGACTGCGCGAGGCCTCGGCTATGCGTTCCGCTTCGAAAAAACCGGCACGGCGATGCGGCTGGGCGATCGAACGCTGCGGATGACTTTCGAGAAATCCAACGCCTCCGCGCCGTTCGCCGGTCTCGACCACAGTGCCCACCCCACCAATTCGTTTCACGGAAAAAGCTACCAGCGCATCGAGAATTTCGGACGCTTGCGCCGCACGGGAATTTATCCTGGCATCGATCTGCTGTACTACAGCCGCAACGGTGAACTGGAGTACGATTTCGAGATCGCTCCGAACGCGGACCCTTCCCGCATCGCTCTGAGTTTCGAAGGTGCAGATTCGGTCCGTTTGAACGATCATGGCGATCTGGTTCTATCGCTCGCCGGCAAGGAACTCACCGAGCGAGCGCCTTCGGTTTATCAACGACGCGCCTCCGGTGAGATGGTCACCGTCGAGGCGTCGTATCGCATCGGCCAGGATGGCGTCGTGCGATTCCACTTGGGAGACTACGATCGCTCCGCGGCGCTGGTGATCGATCCCGCGATTTTTTACGTCGCCTTCCTCGGCGGGTCCTTCGGAGATGTGGGTGTCTCGGTCGGGCACGATTCGCTGGGCTACATTTACGTGGGTGGATACACGTATTCGAGCGATTTTCCACTCGGCGGCGTGGGTTACAAAAACACGCCTTCCGGCCTGCTCGATTGTTTCCTCCTGAAGCTCAATCCGTATGCGACGGATCCTACTCAGGTGATCGTCTACTCGTCTTATTTCGGCGGCAGCTCCGACGACATTCTCGCCTCGATGAAAGTGGATGCGGTTGGCATCATGTACTTCACGGGCTCCACCGATTCCACCGATTTTCCAACCTCCGGAAGCGCGTACTCCTCCACCCTTGCCAACCTGACGCATGCGTTTGTGGTGGCGCTCGATTCCAACCAGGACGGCATCCAGTCGGAGATCTATTCCAGCTATTTTGGCGGAACCACGGGCAATGAAGCCGGCGAAGGGATTTTTCAGACCAACGGGTTCATCTACATTACCGGATACACCACATCGACGGACTTGCCTACCGTGGGTGCTTTCCAAGCCTCGCCCGCGAGCAGCTACGACGCTTTCGTCGCGAAGTTCAATCCAGCGGCGACAGACGGCCCCTCGTCCCTGATCTTCAGTTCCTACCTGGGCGGCGGCGGACAGGATTGGGGCCGCGATATTGCCGCGGACAACAGCGGCTTGATCTATGTCACGGGCTCTACGTTCTCCTCCGATTTTCCATTCACCGCGTCCACTGCTTATCAGAATTACGCCGGGGAAGGAGACGCCTTCCTGACCGTGATCGACCCGAACGCTTCGGTCGTGGTTTACTCGACGTTTTTCGGAGGCAACACCGGATTCGAGGAAGCGGAGAAAATCCTGGTCGATCCGAACGGCAAACGAGTCGCGATCGCCGGCTACACGCTCTCCTCGGATCTTCCTAAAACGCAGAACGCGTATCAACCGGTGATGCCGGCCGCTTCCAACGTGGACGCATCCGGGAATTTGTTAGGGAGCAATGGATTCCTTGCGGTCTTCGATATGACGGTGCAGACTCCCGGCAAGGGACTGGTGTACGGGACTTACCTGGGTGGCTTCGGCGGCGAGGTTATCTACGATATGAAGCGCGACGCGCGGGGCCGTTACTATTTGTGCGGCTATACGCTCTCTCGCAATTTCCCGGTAACCGGGAGCGCCCTCAACACAGCGTCGGCGGGCGGCGGCCTCGATGGTTTTGTCACCGTCCTCGATCCGGCAGCGACGCAGCAACTGGTTTATTCGAGCTATGTCACCAGTAAGGGAACGCAAACTGTTTATGGTGTCGATATCGACGCGAAAGGCACCGTATGGATCACCGGCTTGGCGACCGGAAGCATCTTCCCGGCCAATTTCGAGCAATTCCCGACGTCGCCTTCCACCGGACTCGCGCAGCCGGGCAAGGAAGATTCCTTTATTTGGGGATTCACGATTAACTAGTCCCCGCCCTCACGGGACGGGGTTATAACCCAGAACTCTGACCGCTCCCGAAGGTCGCGGCTCTATTGGGTTGGCGCGGCCAACCCATGGCGTGAGCCAGGGGAATGTTAAATTTCACGTGAATCGCGAAACGCGATCGCTCCGAATTGCATTAACATTCTTAGAAGGAGTGTCCCTGCATGGCCCGGAAAAAGGAACCCACGAAAAATGCGCTCCCTGTGAATCCGAGTTCGATGGAACCGCAATTCTCGCAGCCCACCGCCTCGCCTGATCCTTCGAAGTTTACCGTCGCGCATGGCAACGACAACCCTCTTTATAACAAAGTTCAAAAGAGCCTATTGCAGGCGATTCCTCCGCCTCGCGCGGGAGCGAGCTTGACGATGACGCTCGATCAGGTTCTGGGAAGCGCGGGCCCGAAAACCGTTGCCGCGATCGAGAAGGCCGGCCAGATTGTGTTTCATTCCCTCGGCGATACCGGGTCGGTCAAGGGGCCGCAATCGCAGTCGCTGGTGACCGACAAGATGGTCGAGGATTTCGCGGACCCGAACGCGGCGGACCGTCCGACGTTTTGCTTTCATCTGGGAGACATCGTCTACAGTTTCGGCGAAGCGCAATTTTATTACGACCAGTTTTACGAGCCGTACCGGGCGTATCCAGCGCCGATTTTCGCCGTGCCGGGCAATCATGATGGATTGGTGTATTCGGGCGAAGGCGTGCCATCGCTCGCGGCATTCCTGCGGAACTTCGTGAGCGCGGAGCCGGTGAAGACTCCCGAATCGGGTGGTCTGATTCGCACGGCGATGACGCAACCAGCGGTCTATTTCACGCTCGATGCGCCGTTTGTCACCATCATCGGCCTCTACAGCAACGTGCTCGAAGACCCCGGTGTGGTATCGAGCGAGGGAGTCGAGAGCTCGCCCGTGGACGATCAGCAACTCACCTTCCTGGTAAACGCGCTCCAGCAGGCCAAGAAGAAGGGCGGCGCGACGATCGTGGTGACGCATCATCCTCCTTATAGCGGCGGCGCGGCGCATGGAGGGAGTCCCAAAATGCTGGCCGATATCGACGCGGCTTGCACCAAGGCGGGCTATTGGCCGCATGCACACCTGTCGGGGCACGCGCACAATTATCAGAGGTTCACGCGAACCGTGAATAAGTTCGATATCCCGTACGTCGTGTGCGGAAACGGAGGCCATGGGCTGAGCCCGATTAAGGGAACGCCGCGGACACCAGTCAATGTAAACGCGGAGGTGATCTTTGAAAATTACGACGCGACGGATTACGGATACTTGCGAATCATTGTGGATTCGAAGCAAATGCGGATCGAGTTCCACGACGAGCAAGTAGGGCAAGTGTTCAAGTCCCCGTCAGATGCCGTGACGGTGGATCTGGCGTCGCACACCATGATTTCGAATTAACGCGGAAATCTCGGCGAATACGCTTCCAAATATTTGAGACCGCTTCCGGTGTTATAGATGACGATCCGCTCCTGCGGCGTAAGAAATCCGCTGGCGAGCAGCTTGTTCAGCGCCGCGACGCACGCGCCGCCTTCCGGAGCCGCGAAAATTCCTTCGTCCGTGGCCAACTCGACGGCCGCCTCGATCATCTCTTCATCGCTCACCGCGATGCAGGTTCCGGCGCTCTGGCGCACGGCGTCGAGCACCAGAAAATCGCCCAGCGCTTTGGGAACTCGCAACCCGCTCGCGATGGTTTCGGCATGCTCAAAAAACTCGCTGCGTGGCTTGCCTTCCTCAAACGCTTTAACGATCGGCGCGCAGCCCTCGGCTTGCACCGCGATCATCTTGGGACGCTTCGAAGAAATCCATCCGAGCGCTTCCATTTCCGCGAATGCCTTCCACATGCCAATCAGGCCCACGCCGCCGCCGCAGGGATAAAAAATCGCGTCTGGGAGCTGCCAGCGAAACTGCTCGGCAACCTCGTAGCCCATTGTTTTCTTACCTTCGATGCGATACGGTTCTTTCAAAGTACTGACGTCGAACCAGCCTTCTTGATCCTTGCGCGACGCAACCATCTTCGCGCAATCGCTGATCAGGCCATCCACCAGCGTGACATGGGCGCCCGCCGCGCGGCACTCGATGTAATTTGCTTGCGGCACGTCGCGCGGCATGAAAATATGCGCTTCGATTCCGGCCGCGGCGGCGTAAGCGGCCATGGCTCCCGCAGCGTTGCCCGCCGATGGAATCGCGACTTTTTTCACGCCCAGCTCCACGCACATCGACACAGCGCAGGATAGTCCGCGAGCTTTGAAACTGCCGGTGGGGTTGACGCCTTCGTCTTTCACCCACAGGTCTTCGCTGCCTATACGCGCGCCGAGACGCTTGGTGTGAACCAGCGGCGTCATGCCCTCGCCGAGCGAGATCATCGCGGCGGGCTTCGATACTGGCAGCACCGGGGCGTATCGCCACATGCTGGTGGGACCGCTCGGAATCCATTCGCGGCTCCAGCCTTCCCGCAGTTTGTCGAGGTCGTAGCGGACCAGCAGAGGTCCTCCGCATTCGCACAGGTTGTGGAGCTGCCCGGCTTCGTGGCGTTTGCCGCAGGCGGCGCATTCAAGGTGAGTGATCGTGGTCATTTTCGTCTTCTTTCGGATTTTGACACCGCTCCCTTTGGTCACGGCTCGGAAGCGGCTCTACCTCTTA
The DNA here is from genome assembly GCA_003170295.1 of Bryobacterales bacterium. Lineage (GTDB taxonomy): Bacteria > Acidobacteriota > Terriglobia > Bryobacterales > Bryobacteraceae > Palsa-187. Next base: position 22,306 of record PNAJ01000048.1, read on the forward strand.
GCGAGCCGTGACCGCAGGGAGCGGTGTCTGAATCTCATCGAGAATTTTGAACAACTCCGCCCGCGGATCTTCGGCTCGTGTAACTTGCCGGCCGATGACGAGATAATCGGCACCGCTCGCGATCGCTTCGGCAGGCGTTGCAACGCGTTTCTGATCGCCCGCGGATTTCCCTGCGGAGCGAACACCCGGAATCACCAGCGTCATATTCGGACCGGTCATCGCGCGTACTTTTGCAACTTCGAGTGACGAGCACACGATGCCATGCACCCCAGCCTCGATCGCATGGCCGACTCGTTTTTCAACCAGCTCGCCGAGCGTGAGCGCGTATCCCTCATCGAGAACATCGTTTTCATCGAAGCTGGTCAGGACGGTGACGGCCAACAGTTTTAATGACGAGCCGCGTCCCGCTACGGCGGCTTCCATCACTTGCTTGACGGCGTGGATCGTGAGGAAATCGACGCCGCTGACCGAGATCGCCGCGACCGCGCGCTTCACCTGCTCGCCGATATCGTAGAGTTTCAAATCAAGGAAGACGCGCTTTCCCTGCCCTTTCAACTCGCGTACGAAATCCATACCAGCAACGGCGTATAGTTCCAGGCCGACCTTATAAAAATCCGCCGCGTCGCCAAGAGACGCGACTAGCGCACGTGCCTCGGCGGCCGATGGTACATCGAGCGCGATGATGATCATAAAACTCGCAGAGGCTTGGTTTGACGTTCCAGGACTCGCCCAATTCGATATGCGGCGGGAAACTTTCGTTCGAGTGCCAACGCGTCTTTTTCCGGCATCGCGATCAGCAGCCCTCCCGAGGTTTGCGGATCGTAAAACAGATCGTCAAACGGAGAAGAACCTTCGAGACACGATGCCACGAATTCTCGATTATTGCCGAGTCCACCCGAAAAAGCGCCCGCCTGTGCATATTCAATCGCGCCATCGAGAAAACGAACCAGGGACGAATCGATCTCGATCGTGATCTTACTTCCGATCGCCATTTCCCGCGCATGCCCGAACAATCCGAAACCCGTCACATCGGTAAGCCCGTGGACTTCGAGAGATTCGATGGCTTCGGCGGCGGCACGATTCAGCGTCAGCATTTGTGCAATCGCCCCATTGACGTGCTCGTCTTTGGCGATGCCGCGTTTGAGCGCCGTCGAGATCACGCCGGTTCCGATTTTCTTGGTGAACATGAGAACATCGCCGGGAAGCGCGCCGGTGTTGGTCTTCACACGATCCGGATGGACGGTTCCCGTAATCGCGTATCCAAACTTAATTTCGGGATCGTTCACGCTGTGGCCGCCCAGGATAACGCAGCCCCCTTCATGGATTTTCTCGGCTCCGCCTTTCAGGATCTGTTCGAGAGTATCGAGATCGCCCGATGCGGGCCAGGCAAGAATCGACAGCGCGGTGAGAGGGCGGCCACCCATGGCGTACACGTCGCTGAGGGCATTCGCCGCCGCGATGGCGCCGAAAGTATACGGATCGTCGACAACGGGAGTGAAAAAATCGACCGTTTGCACGATCGCCAAATCCGGACTGACGCGGTAGACACCAGCATCATCGGCGGTATCGAAGCCGACTAATATGTTGCCGTCCGCAACACGAGGGATGCGGGGAAGGACTTGATCCAGGATCTTGGGACTCAGCTTTGAAGCGCAGCCGCCCGCTTTCACTTGTCCGGTCAGTTTTGGGGAGGAGTGTGCCGACACTTCTTCCTAGTGTACAGTGGGCGGCCTCAACTCTGCCGGGCTTCTTTACGCTGCCGCAATTTCCTTGACTTTATTCTTGCTTCCGGGCGGACGGCCCCGCCGTTTCACTGTCGCCATCCAGGCCGGTGGACGGCCGCGGCGCTTCGTTCGTCCTTGAATCAAGCGCTCTAAAGTGAGAATGGCCTCTTCAATCTGCTCGCGTTCGTGGCGTAATTCCCCCAACATTTTGAGTACATCCATTGTATGGCCTTCCGCTCCTTTACCTATTCTCTGAATTTCGCGCCGTTCTGAAAAAAGAACAGAACGGAAACATTACTGTACAGATGCAGTTCAAGCATAAACCTATGTTTAGGGCAATTTCAAGAGTTTTGTTCTGAAATCAGAACAAAATCTTAGAAACTCTCCCCCTTTTAGGTACTAGCGGTCCTAGCGGCTGTAAGGCAATGTAAAATTTTCCTATTTTAGACGAGCCGCCGTCTTTTCCAGAAGAAATAGAACGGCAATCCGGCGATAATCAGGACCAACCCGATGCCGGATTCCCGCGGCGAACTCATGAGGGTGGAATAAAGGAGGGCGATTGCGACCATAACAAACAGGGCTGGGACCACCGGATAGCCCAAAACCCGGTATGGGCGAGGTAAATCGGGGCGGCGGATGCGCAAAACGATCACCGATGCCGCCGTCATTCCGTACAATATCCAGCTTGGGAAGATCACCAGCGTATAGAGTTGCTTGTACTGCCCGCTGAGCAGGATCAGGGAGGACCACAGGCCCAGCAGCAGAATACACGCGCCTGGCGTGCGGAAGGATGGATGCACGCGGCTCAGAGCCTTGAAGAAATAACCGTCACGGGCCATCGCATAAGGGACGCGCGACCCCGACAAAATCGATCCGTTTAATGCGGCGAAAATCGAAATCATGGCGGCGACGCTGACCAGGGCCCCGCCCGGTTGTCCCAACACGCGGCGCATCATCGATGCCGCCACTCGCTCGCTGGCGCCGACCTCTGCGCCGCTCAGCACGTAAAAATACGCCAGATTGGTGAGCAGATAAACGGCAATCATTAATACCGTGCCGGAGATGAGCGCGAGCGGCAGATTTCGCTGCGGGCGCTCGATCTCCGAGCCGAGCATTCCGGCGTTATTCCAGCCATCGTAAGCCCATAGCGCGGCGACTAGGGCTGCGAAAAAGCCCGCAATCCCGCCTGGATCCGCAGGCATTCCAATGTGGAAATTCGCCACCCTTCCCTGGCTCGATGCGAGTCCGGCGACGATCAATCCGCCGATTAGGGCCAGTTTCAGCGCGGTCACGCCAATCTGAACGCCTCCACCAACGCGGACGCCGACGTAATTAACTGCGGCCAGGAATAAGATTAGTCCAATCCCCAACAATTGGCCGTATCGAATTTCGAGAGATCCGCCACCCGGGCCGATCGGCAATGGGATGGTGTAAGACACCACCTTGAGCGCGGGGAAAAAATCCGCGAGATACGTGTAAAATCCAGTGGCCAGAGTCGCGATCGATGCCGCTTTCGCGACCCAGGTCTGAGTCCAGCCGTAAATGAAGCCGAAAAAGGGGCCGTATGTGGCGGTTAAATAGACATACTCGCCCCCGGCGTCGGGAAGGGCGGCTGAAAGTTCCGCGTACGTGAGGGCGCCGAACAGGGTGAGAATGCCCCCGAATATCCAGACCACAAAAACCATTCGAGGCGTGCCGACCGCCTTAATCATGTCGGAGGGGACGAGAAAGATTCCGCTCCCTATAGCGGTTCCGATCACGATGGCGATGGCGGCCCACAATCCCAGGGCGCGGCGTAGGGTGGGTTCAGCAGGCGTTGGTGCCAGAGTGTTTCTCCCTGAAAACGTATGATGCGGCTAAGCCGATCGCGAACGTGGCTGAGGAGCCTATGAGAACGTACCACGTCCAGGCGATGGGAGTGAAGAATCGGATGTAGAGCATCAGCGCGAGGCCCGATGCCATGGCGCACATCGCGGCGATCTCGCCCACGCGCTTGGTCAGCAGGCCGAGGAGAAAAACTCCCAGTAGCGAACCATAGATGATGGAGGCGATCGATAATCCGGCTTGCATCACGCTGCCCCAATGACGTGCGACGAGTCCGACGCCGACCAGAATCGCTCCCCACAAGACGGTCGCGTAGCGGGCGCGTCCGAGCCACGTCGCATCGGAGGCGGGGCGCGATAACGGTTTCAGGAAATCCATCACAGTGGTCGATGCGAGCGAGTTCAGCGCCGCGCTGAGGTTCGACATCGCCGCTGCAAGGATCGCGGCGATCACCAGTCCGGCAACACCCGTTGGAAGATGCTGCCAGATGAATAACGGATAGATTTGATCTTTGACGGCGGGAGGTGTTGCGTGATTGTCGGAATAGAGGACAAACAGGCACACACCGATCACGAGGAAAAGAGTGAACTGGATCACAATGACCACCCAGCTTGCGAAAAGCGCGGCGCGGCTTTGGCCTTCGGTCGGCGCGGCGAGCAGGCGCTGCACCATCAACTGCTCGGTGCCGTGACTCGCGGTGGTGAGCAAGCATCCGCCGATGAGGCCGGCCCAAAAGCTATACGTTCTGGTGAAAAAGATCGCCGGAGGAGCGAGACGGAAGTCGAACACTTGAAATTTTCCCAGCGGACCGGCCACATCGACAACGTGGGCCCAACCTCCGGGAATCTCATGCAGGAGAACATGAAAACTGAGGACCGCGCCGATTACGTAGAGAATCATCTGGACGACGTCGGTCCAGATGACGGCGGTCAGGCCGCCTTCATAGGTGTAGATCAGCGTCAGGCAAACGATCACGACGATCGACGTTACTTCACCGGTGCCCAGAATGATCGAGATGACGATGGAGATCGCGAATACACGCACGCCTTCCGCGAGCGCGCGCAGGACCAGAAAAGTTCCCGCGGTGAGCCTGCGGATGCGGTTACCGAAGCGCACGCGCATCAACTCGTAGGCGGTGTACATCTCGCCGCGAAAATATGCTGGCAGAAAAAGCGCGGAAATGACGATGCGTGCCAGCAGATATCCGAACACGACTTGCAGAAATCCCAGGTTGTCTTGAAAGGAGAACGCGGGCGTGCTGATCACCGTGAGAATGCTGGTCTCGGCCGAAACGATGGAGAGGGCGATTGCCCACCAGGGAACGGTCCGGCCACCGAGGAAGTAATCCTTCAGCGTTTTTTGCGAGTTGCGGAAACGAGTTCCGAACCAGGTGATGCCAGCGAGATAGAGAACGATGACTCCGAGGTCGGCCCAGCGCATTCAGTTGAAGTCAGGATACAAGGCGCGAGGCACCATGCGCCAGCGAGAAAAATAATGACCTTTGTGGGGCGGACCCCCGGATTTACGTATTCTTCGGAGGAGCCGGCCCGGGGGGCCTGGCTGCGGACCAGGGGGTCCGCCCCACAAAGGGGATTGAGAACTGTTCAGCTAATGCCTTCGGTTTTCGGGAACAACTTTACGGGCGGCGGAGTCTAATATACGCCGATCAGCTTAGGGACGGTTGCGACTGGTTGCCGGGTTCGGCTATACTCCGCAAAGTACCAAATTCCCGAATCGCGTGAGGAGGTTGTCAGTGCTGTTGAAGACGAGCGCCGCGAAGGTAATGGTCGGGGCCGCGCTTGTTTCCAGTCTGATGGCTCAGGAAAAGAAGAAACCGGACTGGAAAGACCCCGCCGAATACGAACTCTATAAGCCGATTTCGCAAACGCAGGACCCCAAGATCTGGCTCGATTCCCTGGACAAATGGACCAAGCAGTATCCTCAAAGTGAACTGGCCGAAATCCGGCGGCAGCTTTATCTGGAGGCCTACCGGCAGCTCGGCCGGCCTCGCGAGGCGTTCCATGCGGCGGTGGAAGTGTTGCGCGACAATCCGAAAAATTTATTTGCGCTTTCGACAATTGTCGGATCGATCTATCAATTGAATCCGCCTTCTGCGGCCGATCTCGATCAAGCGGAGCGGTCGACGACCACGATTCTGGCTAATCTGGACGGGATCTACGCCAAGGAGAACCGTCCCCCCGAGATGAGCGACGCGGATGCCGCCAAGGCCAAGCCGGAAATGCGCGTCTTTGCCCAGAAAACCGCGGGGTGGATCGATTGGACACGCAAGGATTTCTCGCGCGCCGAGGTAGAACTGGCGAAGGCTATCGAGCTCGATCCGAAGCAGGGGCAGGTTTCGTACTGGTTAGCGGATTCCATGTTGAAGCAAAACAGAACGAATCCGGAAAAACAGCCGGCCGCCCTGTACTATTTTGCCCGCGCGGCATCCTATGACGGGCCAGGAAGCTTGCCCGCGAGCGATCGCAAAAACCTGACGGCATACTTGAACGCCGCGTACACGAAGTATCACGGCTCCGACGAAGGGTTGGCGCAGATCCTCGCGAGCGCCAAATCGAATGCGGCACCGCCCGCGGGATTTCGGATCAAGAGCGCCGCCGAGATCGAGAAAGAGCGCATGGAAGCCGAGCAGATGTTCGATAAGACGCATCCAGAGCGGGCGCTGTGGAAAGATCTGAAGGCCGCGCTCACGGCGCCCACGGGCGACACCTATTTTGAAACCAACATGAAGGACGCGCTCGTCCCACGTTTAAAGGGCAAGCTAGTGGCGATGTCGCCGGCGTCGAAGCCCAAGGAATTGGTCCTCGCCATCGAAGATTCTGCGGGCGATGTAACATTGAAGCTTGACGGAGCGCTTCCAGGTAAAATGGAGCCGGGCGGTGAGATCGAATTCGAGGGAATCGCCAAGAGCTTTATGAAAGATCCGTTCATGGTGACGTTCGATGCCGAGAAGGCCAAACTGAACGGCTGGACCGGCCGGAACGAAACGCAAAAGAAGATTTCAAGGACCAAGAAAACAATTTCACCCGAGTGAGGCTCACGTGACCTTTTCAACTACAAAAAAAATAATACTCGCCGGCGTGGCGACGATGGCGTTCGCGGCGGCGCAGGACCCACCGGCGGCAGCGGTCGCTCCAGCGGCGCCCGCCGACGCCAGAAAATGGAAGAACGACCAGGAGCAGACACTGGGGATCGCCGCTGCCGCCGAAAAGGATCCCGCGGCCCAACTGGAGAAGCTCGACAAGTGGAAGCACGATTTTCCGGAGAGCGATTACGATGATGCGCGCGCCGGAGCGTACTTAACTGCCTACGGGCAGCTGAAGCGGTATCACGACCAGATGATGGCGGCTCAGGAACTTCGCAAGAAGCATCCGGATAATCTCGACTTGCTCCGCATGATCTTCACCGATGTGCCGCTGATCAAATCGCCAAGCGCTGAGGATCTCGCGGCTCTCGCCGACGCGGCTCGGTTTGTCGTCGACCATGCCGATGACGTTTTCTCTTCGAAGAACAAGCCTGCCAATCAGACAGACGATCAGTGGAATAAGCTGAAACCCGATATGGTCGCCTACGCGCAGAATCAGCTCGACTGGATTGCGGAGCAGCAGGGGAAGGATGCGGTGATCGCCCGTCTGAAACAGGATCCGACGCGGGTCGCACTCAACGTGTGGCTCGGGAAACAGATTTTAGAGGAAGCCAAGAAAGGACATCCCGAATTGCAATCCGATGCGATCTTCCATTACGCGCGAGCCGCTGCCTATACCGGACCCGGTTGCCTCGATCCGAAGGCTCGGGAGGGCATGAAGGGTTTTGTGGATCGGGCATTTAAAACCTATCACGGCTCGCTCGAAGGTGAGGACAAACTACTCGCCACAGCGGCCAATCAGGCGCTGCCGGACGGTTATGTGATTGAGAGTACCGTCGACATCTTCAACAAGGCGGCCGATAAGGATAAGAAGGATCGCGAGGGCAATCCCATGCTCGCTCAGTGGCGCGACGTGAAGGCGATCCTCACTGCCGACAACGGACAGGAAAAATTCGATGCCGAGGTCAAGGAGAACGCTCTGCCCACGTTCAAGGGCAAGATCATTTCCATGACACCGGCGCTCAAACCGAAGACCATCGTGCTGGCTGTCGAGAAGGACGGCGTTGCCGATTGCACGATCACCTTCGAAGCTGCGTTGCCCGGCAAGATGGATGCGGGCAGCGAGCTTGAGTTCACCGGAGTTGCCAAGTCCTTTAAGAAAGACCCCTACATGCTGACGCTCGAAGTCGACAAGGACAAACTGGTCGGCTGGACGGGGAAGAACGCTCCTGCCCCGCGCGCTCCTGCGAAACCGGCTCCGAAGAAAGCGAACTAAGCCGCCCTTTTTGCGAGCAGCCAACTGTAGACGGCGCGTGGGAGGAATCCCATATCGTCGTCCTGCTGTTGATAAAAATGAATAAATTGCTGTACCGGGCGGCGGACGTGTGGATTCGCCGCCATTTTTATGGCTCCCAGCGCCGATACCAGCGCGACGATCATCAAAATCCGTCTCATGCCATATATGACGTTCAACGTGTCCTAAGAGTTTGCTGTCTTGTTGCCGCTACCGCCTTCGTGGCCTTCGCCAGTCCAAACAACGGCATATTCGCGTAGACGGTTTCGTAATCTCCCTCCCGAGCCGGATACGTCTCATGCCAGATCCCGACGTCGCCATTCTGTCCCACCGCTTTGTTAAATGCCGCCCACGCCGGAAGATGCGCGCGATCGCGATTTTTTGCGTAGGCCTGCAATTGCTCGAAAGAGCGCCAATATTGCAGGACAATGATGGTTCGCCCGAGCCACAAATGAGAGCCTAGAAACCCGAGCTCGGGATTCCGCTCCAATTCACGGAGCATCTTGGGCATCGCCATCAGCACCGGGAACCAGCGATGAATTTTCCACAGCTTGTTGATCCGCATCCCGATCAAAAAGACCACCGCCTCGCCCTCTACCTCCGCGCGCATCCGCCCGTTTATGACTTTCATCCGACTTCCTCCATCTAGACAATGTAAAGATTGTAGCGCGTGATCTTGACATCGTCAAGATAGATCGGCTAGAATTCTCTATGTGGCAGGAAAAGCAAAGAGATACCACCATGGGGAGCTTCGTCAAGCCCTGCTCAATGCGGTGGACGAGATGGTTCGGACCAAGGGCGCGGACGCCGTCACTTTGCGCGAATGCGCCCGGCTGGCGGGAGTATCCCATGCGGCCCCGCTGCACCATTTTCGGGATCATCACGCGCTTCTGAGCGCCTACGTGGCCCAGCAGTGGATTGCGGTCGCCGAGCGGATGCGTGTCCGCCGAATCGCCGCTGGTTCGGATCCTTTCGCGGCGCTCACCGCAGTCGGCATGGCCTATATCGAAAATGGAATGCGGACCCCGGGCCTGTTCGGATTGCTGTTGCGTCCCGACCTCTGCCCGCCTCCGGGATCGGAAGCATTCGAGCAAGGCGCCAAGCCGGCCCATGACGAACTGGTTAACGCGGTGGCGCGATGCACAGGGGGCACCGGCGCGGATGAGGCGCTCGCGGAACTGGCGTGGTCCGCAGTCCATGGATTCGTGGAATTGCAGCTGCTACTCGGAACCGTTCAGTGGGAGGAAAAAGCAGTCGCCATGCTCGACCGTCTGCGGCCGGTGTTTACATCTTGTAACGGCCAAGATCCTCATCGTTGAGGTTCTCCAGCCATTTGCGCACTTCTTCGTTGTTGCCGACCTCCGCCACCGCTGCCACGCTCTTCGAGGTTTTGAGCACCGAATCATCGACGAAAATCGGACAGTCGAGCCGCAGCGCGATCGCCAGTGCATCGCTCGGCCGCGAATCGACTGAGATCATCTGCCCGTTACGCTCCAGCCAGATGATGGCGTAAAACGTATCGTCCTTGAGGTCGCTGACCACAACTTTTTTCACACCCGTTTCCAGGCCGAACAGCAGGTTGCGGATCAAGTCGTGGGTCATCGGGCGCGGCGTCGGCATTTTTTCGATTTCAAGCGCGATCGCGTTCGCCTCGTAGATGCCCACCCAAATTGGAAGAATCGCGCTGCCGTTGACGTCCTTCAGCACGACAATGGGCATGTTGGTCACCGGGTCCATCATCAGCCCCCGGATTTTCATTTCGACTTCCATGCGTTCCTCCCGTTTGCTTTCAGTTTACACACTCGCCGACCAGTGAATTCGCGCCGGCCCGAGTGACGCGAACGTCGACGTAGCGGCCCAGGATATCGTCATCCGCGATATTGTCTGATGCAACCCGCAGAAAATTCAGCGTCTTGTGTTGCGACGTGCGGCCGATCCACTGCCCGGTCGCTATGTTGAAGCCTTCCACCAGGCACTCTTCCACGGTGTCCAGATACGCCGCGTTGCGCCGCGTCTGAATTTCGCGCTGCAGCTCCTGCACGATGGTCAGGCGTCGAGTTTTCTCCTCTTCCGGAATCTGGCCCGCCAGCGCGAGGGCGGGCGTGTTCGGCCGGCGCGAGTACTTAAACCCGAAGATTGCATCGAACGCGACCTCGCGCAAGAGGCCGAGCGTCTCCTCGAAGTCTGCCTCGGTCTCGCCAGGGAATCCAACGATGATATCGCTGGTAATCGCGATGGGCCGGCGTGCGTTCTTCATCCACTCGATGCGCCGCATATATTCGTCGCGCGTATAGAGACGCTGCATCGCGTTCAGGATGCGCGTCGACCCGCTCTGCACCGGCAGATGAACGTGATTGCAGAGATTCGGATTCTCATCGATCGCATCGATAATGGGCTTCACGAAATCGCGCGGATGGGACGTGGTGAACCGCACGCGGCGAATTCCCGGCACGCAGCCAACCCGATCGAGCAGAGTCGCGAAATCCCATCCGGAGGGCGATGGATCGCGATAGCTATTGACGTTCTGCCCCAGCAGTTGAATCTCGGTATACCCTGCGCGCGAAAGCTCAAGCGATTCGGCGAGCACCGACGCGCTGGTACGGCTGCGCTCGGGTCCGCGCGTGAAAGGAACCACGCAATAGGCACACGATTTGTCGCATCCTTCGATGATCGTCAGATAGGCGCGATGCGGATTCTCGCGGCGCGTGAGCGGAGTCTCGAAGGTGTCTTCGGTATCCAGGCTGAGGCCGGTGATGCGCTTATTTCCCGCCTCCAGTTGCACCAGCATTTGCGGCAACTGGTTGTAACTGGCCGATCCGCACACCATGCTCACGTGCGGCGCTTTTTCAAAGACGCGCTCGCCTTCCTGTTGCGCCACGCAGCCCAGCACGATAAACTTCTTGCCCTTGCCCTCGCGCTTGAACTGATCGAGGCGATGAAAAACCTTTTGCTCCGCCTTATCGCGGATGCTGCACGTGTTGTAGAACACCAGTTCCGCCTCTTCCGGCGTCTTGACCTGATTGTAACCTTCGCCAATCAGCGTGCCGATGACTTTTTCCGAGTCGTGCGCGTTCATCTGGCAGCCGAAGGTTTCGATGTAGAAGTTTTTCACTGCGCGATTTGCCTGTCTTTATTGTACGGGAAGGGCGTCCAGAAGGGAGGGGTTAGGGGATTCACCCTATTGAAGCGGCGCGGGGTTTCGCTTAGTCTTAGGGTGTGCGGACATCTCTGCTTTTCATCATCGTCGGTCTTGTGAGCGCGGTTGCGCAAAACGCGGCTACGACGTACACCACCGACATCAACGGAAATCGTATCGACGGCGGAACGACCACGACGGCCGACGGCGTTGTGACCGACCTTCGCCAGTCCATCAATGGCCGCGAAGTTCCGCTCGAACAAGTGGAACAAAAAGTATTGAGCAAGAGTGGCAATACCACGGTCACTGAGCGCATCACTCGCCACTATGGGACCGGCGGACAGGTCGTCTCGACCGATCGCGTGGTGATGGAGGAAACCAAGACCGCCGGCGGGTCGAGCGTCCGTTCCACGACGTATCGCAGCGACATCAGTGGCAACATGGCTGAGGCGGAGCGTAAGACCGTGGACACTCGTAAAGTGGGCGCGGCGACGGTGACGGACACGGCAGTCGAGAAGAAGGATCTCAACGGGTCCTTTTCAATCGCCGAAAAGCGCACCGCCACCAGCGAGCCTACCAGCGACGGAAAGCGCGAGAGCGAGACGGTGATGCTCCCGTCCACCAACGGCGGTTTATACGAGGCGCAGCGGTCGGCGACCACGGAGACCAAGTCGGGGAATCAGGTCGTCAGCAATACGGCGGTTTATGAACCTGGCATCAGGGGCGAACTGGCGCTGACGCGGCAGAGCGTCGTGAAGACCATCGCCAAACCGGATGGATCGTCCAGCCAGGAGATTGAAACCTACGGCCGCACTTCCGACGGCCACGCCCGCGAGGCTGGCGCGCCGCCGTCATTGACCGAGAAGAGAATCATCGAACGTCAGAAAGGCCCCGGCGGAGCGATTGTCGAAACGCAAAGCGTGCAGGTTCCTTCGGTGAATCCTGGCACGCTTGATGCTCCCAGGAAGGTCTCCGAGACCATTTGCCGCGGCGAGTGCGGTAAGAAGAATTAGCTGGTCTTCGATGGAGAGAGAAGTCATCCCTGGCGATTCATCCGACGAGATTACAGAGGCGATGAATCGAGCTTGCGACCAAGCGGAGGAGCCCGAGGATGGGTTTCTGCGCGCGGCAGCGTGGCGCGTTCTGGAACGTTCCGAGTGGTAGCCCTATGTTGAACTCTTTTCCTTCGCCTTGAGGACCCACCAAAAGAAATTCAGTGCCGGCCCATATGAATGGCCCATAGCCTCCAGGACGATGTCGCCCTCTGGCAGTCCTACTTCAAGGCGATCTCCATGAAAGGCCTTCATTTCCGTAACCCCCTCGGGCTCTCTTTTCCAGAGTTCGGTGATATCTCGGAACATCCAGCGGGCGCTTTGAATCGCATCGTAGCGCAACAATTCTAGACTGGTGCCAGCATCTTCTCGGAGGATTCTCTCACGAGGTTGTTAAATGGCGATGCGCAGGGCACGGCCCTGCGCCACTTGTGTTGCACGTAATTGTGGATTGGAAGTCATTAGTCGATTGTGGGGCAGGGCCATGCCCTGCCAACTAAAGCTGCGAAAGAAAACTTTCACCGACCACTATCTTCGCGCCATAGTTCTCCGCCACCGTTTGTCCGATATCCGATAGCGAGCCCCTCGTCCCGAGATTCACGCCATGCTTCACCGAAGGCCCGAAGGCGAGCAGCGGCACGTACTCGCGGCTGTGATCGGTGGACGGAGTCGTTGGGTCGCAGCCATGATCCGCGGTGAAAATTGCGAGATCGTCCGTCCGCAACTTCGCTCCAAATTCCGGCAGCCACCGGTCGACTTCTTCGAGGGCGCGCGCGTAACCCTGAACATCGTTGCGATGCCCGTACTGCTGGTCGAAGTCGACCAGATTCACGAAAATCATTCCTCGGTCGACCGCATCCATGGCGCCCAACGTCTTCACCAAGCCGTCCGCGTTGCTCTTGGTCTTCTCGTATTCGCGAATGCCGCGCCCAAGAAAGATATCGAAGATTTTGCCGATGCCGTAAACGTCAATATTACGCTCGGCAAGTTGATCGAGCAGCATCCCTTTGGGCGGAGGCACCGCGTAATCGTGTCGATTCGGCGTACGCGTGAAAGCTCCTGGTTCACCGATGAACGGACGCGCGATTACTCGGCCCACTTCATAAGGACCACGCAGAATGTCGCGCGCCGTTTCGCAGATTTTGTACAGCTCGAACAGAGGAATCACTTCCTCATGCGCGGCAACTTGAAACACGCTGTCGGCCGACGTGTAAACAATCGGCGATCCGGTGCGCACGTGTTCCTCGCCGAGTTCCTTGATGATCTCCGTGCCCGACGCCGCCTTGTTTCCGATCGCGTGGCGACCGATGCGGCGCTCGAATTCATCCATCACCTCGGGCGGAAAACCATGCGGAAATAGCGGAAACGGTTTTTCAAGGTGAATCCCGACCATCTCCCAATGGCCCGTGGTCGTATCTTTTCCAGGCGAGGCGAGCGAACATTTTCCGTAAGCTCCGGCCGGCTCCGCCGCCGGCGCCAGGCCCGTCAGGGGCTTGATATTCGCAAGACCAAGTCTGCGGAAGTTCGGGAGGTCGAGCTGCCGCCGGCGCGCGATATTGCCCAGCGTGTCGCTGCCCACGTCGCCATATTTCGCGGCGTCCGGCATTTCGCCGATACCCACGCTATCCAAGACAATCCAGATCACTCGGCGGAACGTTATGGTGCGAAAGCTCATTGCGACTCCATGAGCGCGCTCCGAATCCTTTCTGAAAGCTGTTCGACGAAACGATCGGGCAAAAAACCGTTCATGCGGCTCGCCAGGCGGCCCTGCTTGTCGAACACGATGGTGGTCGGGATATCGTTCACTTGCAGGAATTTTTGCAAGCCGTCCTCGAAGTAGACCCGGGTCTTCGACCACTTCTGTTGATCCAGAAACGGCGCGACGATCGAGTGATCCTCATCGGTGTCGATCGAAAGCAGCACCACGTCGTCGCGACCCTTGAACCGTTCCTTCACTTCGTCGTACATCGGGTGCTGCACGCGGCATGGACCGCACCACGTCGCCCAAAAATCGAGAATCACAACCTTGCCCTGCAAGCTGCCGAGCTGCAGCTTCTGACCATCGAGACTGCTGATTGTGAATCCCATCGGATCGGTGACGTTGGCGTTCGGATCGAGCGCGTTGAGACGCTTCTGCCGCTCCTCGATCAACGCTGCCGTGCGATCGTACGCCTCCAGAATCGCTTCGCCGAGCCCTTTTTCAGAATGATGCGCATTCCGGTAAATCTCGCCGAGCCGCTTGCGATCGAGCGCCCGATCGGAGTCCCCGGCGCGTGGATCGGGAATCATGAACGCGTCCGCGAAATGCAGCGCGGCCTGATCGTTGAAGCCCAGCGACGCCAGTGCCCCGCCCCATTCGCGTGCCGATTCCTCGCATGGATAAGTCGAAAAAGAAAGTGCCGCGAGCTTCGACGCCTCGTTAAAATCGCCCACCGCGGACTTGGCGCGAGATTGATAGAGCAGCGCGCGGGCGATGCCGCGATTTCTCTCCTCCTGCTGTTTCGATGCGCCGAGTCCTATCGCAGCCGGCAGTTTCTCTACGACCTCCTGAAAGTGCCGCGCATGGGTGAACGCTTTCTCCGCGTTCTCCTTCCCACCGAGCGTCAGCTCCGCGCGCGCCACTCGATCGAGCACCAGCATGTCGTCCGGCGTCGCAGTCAGCACGCGCTCGCCGTAGAGCATCGTGCGCCGATCGTCTTTATTATCGATCCCCGCCTTCGCCAGCGCCCTCTCGATTTCCTTAAGCTGCTGAGCATTGGGATATTTTTTCAGGAACGCCTCAAGCAGCCGCGTCAAATCGATGGTGCTCGCGCCGGCTTCGTTCACGGCACGCTGTAGGTCCTGCTGCTCTTCACTGGGCGGAGGGGTTTGCGCGAGGCCGATCGCCGCGGCCAACAGGGACAGCAGTATTCTCATTACGGTTTTGCCTTCGACCTTCGAATCGCCTCGCCCAACATCGCCGCGCGCTGCCGCGCCATGTGCAGGTAAATCTCGTTCTGCGCGATCTGGTCGAGCAGCGGCAGAAACTGATCCGCGCCCGTCAGGCGCTTCTGAACCCAGCAGTTTTCAATGTTAATCAGCGCTTCGTGCACGCCCAGTTTATCGTGGCGCGCGGCGCGCTTGAGCTCCGCAAACAGCCGCTCTGTATCGGTGATCGCCTCAAACCAATCGTGCAGCGCCTTGGCATTCTCGTCGAGAGAATAGTTGAATTTCTGCTCGCTCGCCGCGCCATCGTCCTCCCAACGGAACGTTTTCACCCCCATATTGGCGACCTTCAGCCCCGATTCCAGCGGATGTTTGAAATGATCGAGCCGCGCCGCCAGATCGAACATCACCTCGGTCGACGTCTGTTCCATCTGAAATTTTTCGGGATCGTCATCGACCGCTTCCTTGTAAGCAACCGCGCCGTTCCGCTCCACGGCGATCGAAACGTAATCCGGCGACGAGCCTGGAAACGATTTCGTATAAATGATGCGGGCGGAGTCGCCGTCGCCTGAAAACGCGGCCTGCGCCGCGATGCACAAAATCAGCGCGATCAGCTTCATCGAGCTACCCTGATCGCGCGCGGCGTTGTCTTAATAGACGCCGTCGCATGGCAGATCGCGACCGCCAGCGCGTCCGCCGCGTCCTCCGATTCGATCGCTTCGCCCAGCCCCGTGATCGACCGCACCATCAGTTGCACCTGCCGTTTTTCCGCGCGTCCATATCCCACCACGCTAACTTTCACCTCGAGCGGCGAGTACTCGCCAAACGCGATCCCCGCTTCGGCGATCGCCAGCAGAGCCACGCCGCGCACGTGCGCCAATTTCAGAGCCGTCTTCACGTTCATGGAATAGAAAACTTCCTCGACCGCCGCGGCCTCGGGCAAATGCTCCGACAGCACCACGCGAAGGGCACTGGCAATCATTGCCAACCGTGTTTCCAGAGGATCGCGGACACTCAGCCGGATCACGCCATGCGCCACCACAGAGTGCTTGCGCCCATCGCTATCGATGACGCCCCAACCGGTGCGCTCCGTGCCGCAATCGATGCCCAGAACGCGCACGTTCGTCCCTGGCGGTCTACGCCAAGGCCTCCAGTTCCTTTTCGTCGATGTCGAAGTTGGAATAGACGCTCTGCGTATCGTCGTTATCTTCGAGCGCCTCCATCAGCCGCAGCATACCGCTGGCGTTCTTGCCTTCCAGCTTCAACAGATTCTTCGGAACCATGGCGATTTCGGCCGATTCCGTCTTTATGCCGGCCTTCTTCAATGCTTCGACCACCGGCTCGTGCATTTCCGGAGCGGAAAGGATTGCCCAGTTCCCGCCCTCGTCCTTTAAATCGTCGGCGCCCGATTCGAGCACCAGATTCATCAGGTCGTCTTCCTTCGCATTGTCGCCGTCTATGATGATTTGACTCTTGCGCTCGAACATCCAGGACACGCTACCCTGCTCGCCCAGATTGCCGCCGTTTTTCGAAAACGCGTGGCGGATGTCGCTCACCGTGCGATTGCGATTGTCGGTCGCCACCGCCACCAGCACCGCGGCGCCGCCGGGTCCGTATCCTTCGAACATAATCTCGTCAAGCTGCCCGCCTTCGATCTCGCCGGTGCCGCGCATGATGGCGCGCTTAATATTTTCTGAAGGCATGCTGACGGCCTTCGCCGCGGTGATCGCCGTGCGCAGGCGCGCATTCATATCGGGATCGCCGCCATTGCGCGCCGCAATCATGATTTCTTTGGTGACGCGCGTGTACGCTTTCCCGCGCTTCGCGTCAGTTGCGGCCTTCTTGTGCTTGATTGTCGCCCATTTTGAGTGACCGGACATGGCAGATCCTCTAATAATTACCGAGATTTATGGGCCTTCTGCCCAACTTTTGAGGATACCACGAGGAGGCTCAGGGAGCGAGCGTGAACCATGCGCTTTGTTGGGCCGTGGCCGCGCCTTGTCTCACAGTCACTCGCATTTCATAGCTCCCCGGTTCCAGCACTCCCGTGGAGGATGCGATCACGTAAGGAATACGATCAGTCCCTTCGCGCGTTCCCGGCGGCGGCGCGCTTTTCGATACGAGTTTCCCGTCCTTTATCAGTTCTATTTCCAGTTGCGGCGCCTGCGGAATCGAGGCGCTGGGATAAACAACAAAATACATCTGGACCGCCGACTCCGGCCCGCGCGGAATCACGCTCGAAAGCATGGGCGTCACTTTCCCACCGCTGAAGAGGAACGGATCGCCGGCGTCGCGCGTCTCCGAGACTGGTTCCACGCGGCGGATCAAGGAAACACTGCTGAGCCCGGGACCGTCGGTGGGAGCGGGCACGAAAAACGCCATTTTTCGTGTCCCCATCTTTTCCCCTTCTCGATCCAGAACCGCGGTTTCGAGCGTGTAGTGACCCGGCGCCAGAATCCTGTGCTCCAGCCATATAAAACTGCCTGTGCGAAATCCTTCCAGCTTCTCGATGGAGCCGTCTAACGGCAGATCCTTGGCGATCTTCTCCATCACCACGCCCTCCTCGTTCTTGATCAGATCGAGAGCCGAGAGATGGACCTGATACTTGCCCTTTTGTTGAATGAAGGTAACGCCGGAGAGCGGGACTTCGACGCTTACGACGCACTCCACTCCATTCGGCACGCGTCCGAAATGAAAAGCGGCGGAATGAAGCGCAATTGCGTTGGGCGCCGGAGTTCCTGCCAACGACAGCAGCAGCGGGGTTTCATAGGCGTGCAGCACCCCTGCCCGATCCGGCGGCAGCGCGAAATAACCGTCGCGCGTGCGGATCTGGACGCCCGGCTTGGTAACTTGCACAGCGATTTTTCGAAACCGGCCGTCATATCGCTGCGTGCGCGGTACGTACGTGATCTCGTAGTGCGTGCCAATCTCCGCGACCGTGCGGCGGAGCATTCCGCGCACGTCATTAGTATTGGCGATCAGCGCACCACCGGTGCTCTCGGCCAGCTCCGCCAGGGAATTCTGCACGTTGGCGCGAATGCTCTGTTCGCCGCGCTCCATCGACTTGACGCGCTCCGGTGAGATAGCGTTTTTCTGTTCCCGTTCATGATCGCCGACGTTGCTCTCCATCTCCTCCCCGGCCGATTGCATCGCCTGCTCGAGTTCCGACCTCGCCGCGTCCTGCCGCCCAGTCGCCATCAGGCCACTTGCGTCGACGGCGTAGACCTGCACGTTGGCACGGTTCGCGATCGATATCAGAGAGTGGAACTGCTGCACGCGGCTGATGGGAACGTGGATCCCCTCGGAAAAGTAGAAGACCGTTTTAATTCCGGGATAGCGCTCCTGCTCGGCGGCGATGGACATCAACGAAAAAATCGACGACCACCCTTGTTGCGACTGCGCCGCCTGCTCGGAAAAGTTCAGCATGCTCAGGATCATAGCGGCCCGCTCGCGGTCGGCCGCGATTGCGGAACCGCTCGCGGGCGTGGGTGGCGGACCATCGGCCCCCGCGTGAGCGTTCGCCAGAGAGGCGTGCTCCGGCGGTATCACCATGGTGTGCAGAGCGGCTTTGAGATTATCGGATTGCGTCGCAAACTCCGAAGGCGTCCCGCTCGTGGCTTGGATCACGGCGCGCCGGAGCTTCGGCAGGTCATTGTCGAACGACTGCAGGACACTCAGCCGTTGATCGACTGTGAAAACGGCGAAGTACACGTTGGCGCCGGACGCGGTCGCGAGGAGATCCAGCGCGGCTTGACGTGAGAGCCGCCGCCCATCGAGCCCCAAGCGGTCGAATACCAGCGATATCAGGCTAACTTGTCTTGTGGAATCCAATGGCGTGGTGACAGGTCCGGCGCTCTCCGGGTCGACCGCTCCGGCTCCCCGCTCCACCAATCTGAAACCGGTGATCTGGACGGGAAGGCCATCCTCCAGCACGCGGAATTGGCTTCGTTCGAGATTGCGAACCGGCCGGCCCCGCTTGTCCCGAGCCACTATTTCGAGCAATACTTCCTGCGCGCTGCTGCGGATCGTTGGCGTCGGGTCCGCGCGCTGCGCCTTGGCAGCAGGCCGGGCGCCGAGCAGCAACGGCGCGCAGACTACCCCGAATATCCACACGTTCGGCATTGGCGGACCGCACACTATGCTAACGGAAATGAAAACCTCCCGTCATCGGCGATCACACCGAGATGAGTTCGTCCCAACCCAGCGAGTGACCCACCGCTCGCTTCACCTCTTCCCGCCGGGCCGGCCCGAGTTGGCCGATACGCTTGACCAACACCGAACGGGAGACAGTCCGGAAGTTGTCGCAGTTCGCCACGCTTGGCTTGGACAGGCCCTCTGCCTTGCCGAGCGGAATTTCCATCGCGATGTGTCGTATCGTGGTCGTTACTTCTAGCACAGTGAACTTGTTCAAATACTCGTACGCGGCGTCGCGGCTTAGCAGTAGGACCGGCCGGCGACCGGCCGGCTGGGGCAGGCTCGCCCACCAGAGCTCATACTGTTTCAAGGCTTATATTCCTCACAATTCGACCAGTCGTCGGCCTCGGACTCGGAATCTGGCTGGAGGGCATATGCGCGCCGAGTGCGATCCTCTTCCGCATCGCGAATCGCCCGCGTGATGGCACCGCGAATAAATTCGGCACGCTGGCGCTTCGCCGCTAACCGATTCAGGCTTTGATACGTGGATTCGTCGAGGCGAATGAGTAACGAAGGCATATGTTTAATATATCATTAAAAGATATCTTAGACTACTTCGCAAATCGCACGACGCCCCACTTCTCCGGCACATGCATATTCACAACACCCTGCGGCGACCATACCCAATTGTCTTCCTTCAACCCCGGAACTTTTTCATATTTCCCGTCCACCACGCGAACCTGCCATTCCACGCGTGAAAAATTCATCCGCCACGACTCGCCGATGTTAGGACGACCTTTCCCGCTTCTTTCGACAAACGCGGCCCAAGGCAGCGCCAACTCAACCGACCATCCTTTATCCCTGTCGCGCGGATCGTTCAACGTCCCGTCAATCGCGACGGCCGACTTGTAACCCGGCATTTCCCACCCGTTATCGGCCGTTCCGCCTTTGCTATACGGCTTCGGCAGAAACAAATCCCATCCGGTATTCAGAGCGTTGATCTCGAACTCGAAGTACCTCAAGCCATCCCCCGTAGGATTGAGAAACACCTCGAAATCGTTATCGCGAAAAATCACCGAGTCATGAGCGGTAAGCGTCGCCCAGACATCCGGCTCTTCCAGCTCCGCGCCGATGTAGAGGTATTCGTCGTCCCACAACATCTTGACGCGAGTCCGAAACCGCGGCTTCGCATGATCGACTCCGACGATATCGATGAATGCATCAGTCCACTCCGCAGCGCGCCAAGCCGGATCCTCAAGATGCCCGTCGATTTTCAATGCTCCGTTTGCGCGATGACAGTCATACTGCTTCGGCTGCCCGAAAAGTGCAACGCACGAGAGCCCGACCAACAGAAATTTCATATCCCCCTATTGTGCCTGCCCTTTTGGTGGCGCGAGCTTCAGCTTGCAGCGTCGGCTTCAGCCGGCGTCTTGTAGGGCGGCCAATACTGGCAGCAGCCGCTTTTTAAGCGGCTCTCAGCGAACCTCAACCAGTTCAAGGCGCGACGGCTCGGGAATCTCGTCTCCGTCCTCGCGCATCGCGGCAAGGTGCATCTCAATCGCCTTGGCCATCCTGTGCTTGACGATGTCGAGAGTGCGACCGGTCGCAACACAGCCTGGGAGGTCAGGCACGTATGCACTGAAGCCGGTGCGAGTCGGAGCAATCAGGATGGGGTACGCTTTCATACTTGCGTGGTGCCTATTCAGAGAGTAGCTTGAAAAGGTGAACGTCAAAGCGGTCTTCGAAGAACTCAAATCCCTTCCGCCGCGCGGGCTGGAAATGGCGGCTGATTATATACATCGCCTGCACGCGGGAAGCCGACTGGAACGGAAAGCCGCTCTCCGGCGAACTGCACCCAGTTTAGCCAGCGAAGAGGCGGTGGACCCCGGCCCAACCCTCGATTGTCACTTACCGATATTTGCTGACACTGACAAGAATCTGGAATGAATGGCGCTCCCAGGATGGTACTCCTTATTTTCCGTTATTGAGATCCACGCCGCCCTTGAAGCCGTTGCTGTTGTATTCTTTGTTGCGCTAGTTGTGTTCGATGTGTGGGCGCACATTGACAAAGACCGCGAACATCTATTGGAAAGAATAGGCCTCATTTGTTTCGCAGTCGCTGTTCTTGGAGAGGTGTGTGCATATCCATATAGCAGGCGAGTAGCTACTCTATCGTCAGAGGCCAATGCAGTACTGAATAAAGAGGCGGGAGGCGCCCGCAGGGAAGCATCCGAAGCTAACGAGCGGTCAAAAACCATTGAAGTGTCCAACAAGCAACTGGGGATTGATCTCTTAAACGCCAAATCGGCACTAGAAAGGGAACTACAGGAGACGGCCAAGGCACAGAAAGCCGCAGCGGATGCGCAAAAGGATCTCAATCGGTTTCTTGTGAGTAGGGTACTCAATCGAGAAGTAAAGCCAGAGATGGTCGAAAGCCTTAAAAAACTCTCTCCCTCCGACGCTGAAGTATGGTATCGCGATGAGAGTGAGGAGGCGCTTATCTTTGCAATTCGCATAAGACAGAGCTTAATAGAGGCGGGTTGGCGCGTACCTAAAGCAGTTATACCAATTCTTCCGGGCAGATTTAAATCAGGGGATTTGAACTTTTTGTCCGGGGTAGCAATATATACGCTGAAGCAAAGTCCGAGTGTGCCGTTTGCAACCCAAAGCCCATTTATCACCGAATGGCACGGCATAGATTTCCCGAAAGGCGTGCTGATGACTGCCGGAATGCTCGCATTACAGCATGGAGCTACAGAACCATCAGAGATTGATCTAAAGAATGCAATCTTGAGCGTTGGACTGGACTCAAGAATGGGCTTCGTAGACGCTTCCTTACCGAGCAATTTTTTTAGGATTGTAATCGGAGAGAGGAGTTCAACGTTCCCATAAACATGGGCATGTATCTGGTACGCTGGGTATATTGTTGCCGATCTTTTGGTGCGGCGGCTACGGTGATCTTCCATTCGACGCCGCCCTTTTTGCGAAGCCGCAAGGCATCAAGATTGATGAACAGAATCACTAAAATAGACCCGCCCTTGCACTCCCCCCTCCCCTCGCGCGATATTAAGGAATGAACGTTCCCATCTACCAGGTAGATGCTTTCAGCAGCAAGCTTTTTGGAGGCAACCCCGCCGCCATTTGCCCTCTCGACCAATGGCTCCCCGACGCGACGATGCAATCCATCGCCGCCGAGAATAACCTTGCTGAAACCGCGTTTTATGTTCGGAAAAACGGTGGATTTCACATCCGTTGGTTCACTCCCGGCGTCGAGGTGGATCTCTGCGGACACGCCACCCTCGGCGCCGCGCACGTGATTATGGAGATTCGCAAGGAAGCGAAAAAAGGGCGCGTGGCATTTGATTCTAAAAGCGGCGAGCTTGTTGTTACGCGCGAAGCGGATCTGTACGCGCTCGACTTCCCTGCCCGCCCGCCGTCGGAAACCAAGTACGATGACAAACTGTTCGAGGCGCTCGGTGCAAAGCCGAAGATGGTGCTGGGCGCTCGCGACTATCTCTGTATCTTCGACACGGAAGCCGAGGTGCGCGCTGTGAGACCGAACATGGAGAAGCTCGCCGCCATCGATCGATTCGCGACCATTATCACCGCTCCCGGCACCGATTGCGATTTCGTCTCGCGCTTCTTCGCGCCCGCAAAGGGAGTGCCCGAAGATCCTGTCACCGGCTCGGCTCACTGCACGCTGATTCCCTACTGGTCCGATCATCTCGGCAAAAAGAAGCTATTCGCCCGCCAGATCTCCTCGCGTGGAGGCGAGCTCTGGTGCGAGCATCGCGGCGACCGCGTCACCATCGCCGGGCGAGCGGTAAAGTATCTCGAAGGCAGCATCGTTGTAAGCTAAACGGAACCGCCATGCGTCAGCATGCGGACAGGAGCTGAATGGTTCGCGTCTCTCTCTTTGTCACCTGCGTGGTCGATCAGGTCTTTCCCAATGTTGGAATGGCGATGGCGAAAGTTCTTGAAGCCGCCGGTTGCGAAGTGGAATTTCGAGAAGCGCAGACCTGCTGCGCGCAGCCAGCGTTTAACAGCGGCTACCGCGACCAGGCCCGCACCGTCGCCGAGCATTTTTTGACAACGTTCGAGGGAGCGGAATACATTGTGGTTCCCTCCGGCTCCTGCTGTTCCATGATCAGTCATCATTTCGCCGAGCTATTGCCAGGTGACAACCGCGTCCACGACCTTGAACCCCGCGTGTTTGAGTTTTCGCAATTCCTCACGAACGTATTGAAGGTCGAAGATGTCGGCGCGAGCTTCGATGGACTCGTCACCTATCACGATAGTTGCCACGCGCTGCGCGAATTGAAGATCAAGGACGGCCCGCGAAAACTGCTCCAAAACGTCCGCGGCTTGCGGCTCGTCGAGATGGATACCGCCGAGGAGTGCTGCGGCTTCGGCGGAACGTTCTCCGTGAAATTTCCCGAGATATCCGGCGGCATGGTGCGAACTAAAATCGATGCGATCGAGCGCACCGGCGCCAGTACCGTCGTTTCCATCGATTCCAGTTGTCTCATGCAGATTCAGGGCGCGCTTGATCGCGCACGATCGAAGATCCGCACCATGCATCTGGCTGAGGTGCTCGCGAACACATTGAAAGCAGCCGAATGAAAACTCCCGACGTCACTGCAGCGCTCGGCGATAAAAAGCTCCAGCTTGCAATCTACTCAGCGACTGCGCGCCTTGGCGAACGACGCCGTGAAACGATTACGTCCGATCATGAGGAGCTGCGCCAGTACGCGCACGATATAAAAAAGCATACGCTCGATCATCTCGACTTCTACCTCGAACAACTGGAGCGGAATGTCGAAGCGCGCGGCGGTAAAGTAATCTGGGCCAAAGATGGCGCGGAGGCGTGCGCGTTCATCCAAAACCTCGCCCGCAAGCGCGGGGTCAAGGTCATCGTTAAATCGAAATCGATGACGACGGAAGAAATTCATCTCAACGAACACTTGGAAGAGGTTGGCATCGAAGCAGTCGAGACCGATCTCGGCGAATATATTCTGCAGTTGGGCGGCGAAAAACCGTTTCACATCATTGCGCCCGCTTTGCATAAGACGAAAGAAGACGTTTCGGATATTTTCGAGAAACACCTGCATTCGAAGCGCGAAACATCACCCGAAGGATTGACGAAAATCGCTAGGGTGGCCCTGCGCGAGAAATTTCTCGAAGCCGGCATGGGCATTACCGGAGCGAATTTTCTAGTCGCCGATTCGGGCGCGATCGTGCTGGTCGAAAATGAAGGAAATGCCCGCCTGTCAAGCTCAGCACCAAAAATCCACGTTGCCGTCTCGGGCATTGAAAAGGTAATTCCGAGAGCGCAGGACCTCGGCGTGTTTTTGAAACTGCTCGCGCGCAGTGCGACAGGGCAGCCTTTGAGCGTGTACACCTCGTTTCTCGCCGGCGCAAAACGCGAAGGCGAACCGGACGGGCCCGAGGAATTTTATCTGGTGCTGCTCGATAACGGGCGCACGAGATTGCTGGCCGATGAATCGAAGCGCCAGTCGCTCTACTGCATCCGCTGCGGCGCGTGTTTGAATCATTGCCCGGTATATCGAAAAATCGGCGGATACAACTATCCGTGGGTGTATTCTGGCCCGATCGGCAAGATTTTAACGCCGCAGTTCATGGGCATCGAGCACGATCCATGGCTTCCGTTCGCTTCGAGCTTATGCGGCGCATGCGGTGAAGTATGCCCCGTTAAGATCGAAATACCGCGAATATTGCTCGAATTAAGGTCAGATAAGGTTGCAAACGACCCCGATAGAGCGGAATTATGGTCATTTAAGGTATGGGCATGGGTCATGCGGCACCCGAAATTTTACGCGCGGCTCGCTCCATTGGCTTTATCCGCTGCCCCGCCCGTCGGACCAGTGAAGAAGTGGCTTAGCCAGCGTGATTTACCGGTTCCACCCGCGAAAAGCTTCCGCGATTTGTGGAAGGAACGGTCGAAGTGACGTCCCGCGACGAGATCTTGTCGAAAGCTCGCGCGGCGCTAAGTCGCAATACGGGCGATCCTGTGCCGCCGCCGCCGGCGGTTTTGCTGCGCGAGGGCCCGACGGAACATCTTGTGGAGCAATTTACGGCGGCGCTCGAAGCGCTGGCCGGCAACGTCGTCGTTGTGAAGACGTGCGAAGAGGCTCAGGTTGCGGTTGATAAAGCATTGAATGGGCGGACATTTATTCGCTCTACAGGGACGCGCGATGCCATTGCCCAAGTGGAAGTTGGAATCACTTCGGCGGATTATGCGCTCGCCGATACCGGATCGTTGGTGATGTTCACCGAATCGAACGAATCGCGCCTGTTATCGCTGCTGCCGCCTTGCCATATTGCGGTGATTGAGCGTTCGAAAATAGTCGCGTGTCTCGACGATGTGTTTCGATTGCGGCCTTTGCCGGGTGCGCGATCGAGTGCGATGGTGGTGATTACCGGGCCCAGCCGAACCGCCGATATTGAGATGCGGCTGGTGCGCGGCGTACACGGGCCGGGGGAAATTCACGTCATTATCATTGACGATGTAACCCGTTCTCCGTAAAACACATCACACAAGTTATGAAACTACCGTTGGCAGTTATTGCATTGGCATTTTCTGGGGCTGCGTCTGCTCAGGTCGCGGAGTTCTGGTTTAACGCTGGAGAATCGATTATCGAGAATAACGCGATCGGCACTACGGACCCGGTGCTTGGGAAGGCGGACGATTTTAAGTTAGGCAACGGATTCCGGTTTGGATTCCGTTTCGATCTGAATCCGGGCGATCGTCTTGGCTACGAAATGAGTTATATGTACAGCCGCACGTCCCTCATGAATGCTGGGACCTCGACGGGATTTGGGATTCACACGGTATCCGGAGACGCGCTGTATCATTTTGTGAAGCGCGATGGGCGGGTGCGGCCGTTTGTGATGGGCGGGCTTGGTTTCAGCAATTTCGTGCCGCCGGGGGCGTCGGCATCGTCGGGGGGTGGGTCGAATGAGTTTCAGTTTAACTATGGAGCGGGAATCAAAGCCAAGGCCTTCTCAAAATTCGGCCGGGACTGGGGATTTCGGGCCGATATTCGGCAGTTCCAGTATTTTTCAAAGCCGTTCGGATTGTTCTTATCCAACGGGAAGCTGCAGCAGACGGAGGCTACGGTCGGATTCGGAATTCTGTTTTAGGGCTATGGTGCAATAATCGGGAAAGCATGAGCCTGCGGTTTGGCATACTTGTTCTCGCCGCTGTTCCGGCCTTGGGGCTGGACCCGAGCCGGACGCTGACTCAATACGGGCATCGCATTTGGCAGGCGCAACAAGGGCTGCCGCAGGGGACCATTTATTCGATTCTCCAAACCCACGAAGGCTACCTTTGGCTGGGTACGCAGACGGGGCTGATCCGGTTCGACGGAGTCCGGTTCGAGACGCACGCGGCGCCCGCGAACGTGTGGATTCGAGGCTTGACCGAGGATTCACAGCACGCCCTCTGGATCGCGACTGGCGATGCGGGGCTCTACCGGATGGAAGGCGACTCGCTCACCAATTACTCTTCCGACAATGTGCAATGTGTGACCGCCGCGAAGAACGGCGACGTCTGGGCTTGCACTTCTAACGGGATCGCGCGAATTCATGAGGGCAAACTGGCCGCGTTTCCGATCAATCATAATGTCCGAGCCGTATGCGAGGCGCGCGATGGAACCATTTGGGCCGCGGGCGATGACGCGAGTCTCAGCGCCTGGGATGGAACGAAGTTCACCGCCCGCCGTATCGCGAAGCTTCCGGCCGATGCGTCCATCCGCGCGCTCGAATGTTCAGGGAATAGTTTCTGGGCTGGCACTACGGCTGGGCTTCTCGAAATAAATAAAATCGGCGAGCGATTGTTCACCTCGAAGGATGGATTGGCAGACAGCCGCGTTTTGTGTCTCACCGAGGGCCGGGAGGGCAGTTTGTGGATCGGCACGCGCAACGGATTCAGCCGCCTGCGCAACGGAGAAATTGAAAGCTACCGGCCGCAGGAAGGGCTTTCGCAAAGCACGGTGTACTCGATGTTTGAGGACATCGAAGGAAGTTTGTGGGTGGGCACCAAGAACGGACTGAATCAATTTTTCAGCGGACGGGGACTGCCTTACACGGTCAACGAAGGACTTCCGAGCAACGACACGGGTCCGATTTTTCAGGATCGTTATGGCGACATCTGGGTCGGCACGCTGGGAGCAGGTCTGGCGCGGTTCGACGGCAAACGATTCGGAGTGATGACCACGAAGCAGGGCCTCGTGTCGAACACGATTCACACGCTTGCCGAGGACCGCGAGGGCGCGTTGTGGGTGGGCACGCCAGCGGGGCTGAATCGCATGCGCGACGGCAGAATCGATCGAAGCTATTCGACCGCGCAGGGACTGCCTTCGGCGGCGATCCGGTCTCTGTTTCTCGATCGTGCCGGAGAGCTGTGGGCCGGGACGGAGAAGGGTCCGGCAATGTTCGAAGGTGGACGGTTCTCGGTTCCCAAAAACATTCCGGGCGAATTGCGCGGTCCTATTACCGCGATCAATGAAGACCGGGATGGACGCGTGTATCTGGCCACGCAGCACGACGGACTGTATGTTTACGAGAACGGCACGGCTCATGAGTTGCTGCAAGAGGGAGCGTCCATCCGCGATGTGGACGCGCTCTATTCCGATCCCGAGGGCCGGATGTGGATCGGAACCGAGGGCAGCGGACTGCGGGTGCTGGATCGGGGAAAAATAACAGCGTTTTTCATTCGCGACGGGATGTTCGACAACGAGATTTACGGCATCATTCGCGACGATCAGGACCGGCTGTGGATGGCATGCAGCAAGGGCCTCTTTTCCGTGAATCGAGGGGACCTGCTGAAATTCGCCGCCGGAACGCTCAAGAAAATCGTCAGCACTCCTTATAGCCCGACCGATGCGCTGCGGACCATCGAGTGCCGGGAGGGAGTGCAGCCGGGGTCGGTCCGGATGCAGGACGGGCGAGTCTGGTTTTCGACGATTCGCGGGCTGTATGTTTTCGATCCGAAACACCTGGCGCTGAACATTCCTCCGCCGCCGGTGGTGATCGAAGAAACGACGGTGAACGGCGAACGCGTGGAGCCCTCGTCGATTGCCGCGATCGCGCCGGGGTTGAAGAATCTGGAATTCACATACAGCGGGTTGACCTATATACAACCGAACCGGCTGACGTTCCGCTACATCCTGGAAGGCTTCGACAAGAGTTGGATCTCGGCAGGATCACGCAGGGAGGCATTCTACACGAATCTGCCGCCCGGCCCGTATCGTTTTCGCGTGATTGCGTGTAACGCCGACGGAGTTTGCAATGAGGCGGGAGCGTCGACTTCATTTTCGCTCGCGCCGCACTTTTATCAACGCGCCTGGTTCCTGCCGCTGTGCGCGGTCGCGCTAGGACTGGCTGGGTGGATGATTTATCAGCTTCGCATTCATCGTTTGCGAGAGCATTTCAATCTGATTCTTACCGAACGCAGCCGGATCGCGAGGGAGTTGCACGACACGCTGATTCAAGGCTTGAGCGGAATCACGATGGAGATGCAGGCGCTGGCGGGAAGATTGCGATCGCCTGAGGAGCGCGCGACGCTCGAGGACATCGTTCGCGACGCGGGCACGTGCTTGAAGGAGACACGACGCTCGGTCGCGGGGCTGCGCAGCTCGCAAGGCCCCGAGTCGGGATTGGCGTCGGCCATCGCGCAGGCGGCGAAGCAGATCACGGAAGCGAAGGATGTCCGGCTGAAGCTGAAGCTCGACAGGAGCCCCAGCGATTTGTCGCCAGAAGTGCAGTACAATTTGCTGCGCATCGCGTCTGAAGCTGTGAATAACTCGGTCAAACATTCGGGCGCGAGGGTCATTGAGATCGCGCTGAGTCGCACGGCCGAAATGCTGCAGCTATCGGTGAAGGACGACGGCTCGGGATTTTCGCGCGAGAATGGTAACGCCGGGCCGGGTCATTATGGTCTTATCGGTATGAAAGAACGCGCGGCGCAAATCGGCGCGGAACTCGACCTGGCGAGCGAGCCTGGACGCGGGACTACCGTCTCCGTACGAATGCCAACCACGGCACAAACGCCCCGGCAGGCAGTAGGAGTGCACTCATCATGACGCCCTCGGAAAGTACTGGAATTATTCGCGTGTTGTGCGTGGACGATCACCCGCTGGTGCGCAAAGGCATCGCGTCGATCCTGGCGAATGAAACCGACATGGTGCTGGTGGCGGAAGCCGGCAACGGACGCGAGGCGGTGAGCCTTTTCAAGGAACACCAGCCCGATGTGACGCTGATGGATCTGCGGATGCCGGAGGTGGATGGAACGTCGGCGACGCGGATGATCCGCCAGGAATCGCCCGATGCGCGGATCATCGCGCTGACCAGCTACGACGGCGACCAGGATATTTACCGCGCGCTCGAAGCGGGTGTGCGCGGCTACATCCTGAAGGAAATGGTCCACACCGAAGTGGTGCGCGCGATTCGGACGGTGCACTCCGGCAAACGCCTGATGCCGCAGGAAGTGGCGGAGCGGCTGAGCGAGTATTTTCCGCAAGTTGCGCTGACGCCGCGCGAAGTGGAAGTGCTGGGGTGCGTAGCGAAGGGCATGGCGAATAAAGAAATCGCGACGCTGCTGGGGACGGCGAGCGGCACGGTGAAGATGCATATCCAGAATATTCTCGCCAAGCTGGGGGCGTCGGACAGGACGCATGCGGTGACGATCGCCATGGAGCGGGGGATACTGCACCTTAGCTAAAGCTAAGAAGGAGTCAGGACGCGTCGGATCATCTTTGCGTTATTCTGTCTCCTGACTACTGACTCCTGACTCCTTCTTCCTATGCCGAATGGAATAGCTTACGTCTTGCCTCATGACAGTCGCTCGCGGGCCTTGTGAAGGGCGATACTAAAGATACTCGATGAATCCTGAAACGCCAGAGGTTTCTCCCAAGACGATCGCTGCTGCCGCGGCTCCGAAGAAAGGGAGCTATTGGTGGGTGTGGGTCCTGCTGCTTTGTATAGCAGGTGGGGCGGCTTACTTTTGGTATCCGCGAACCACGGAAGGGCAGACGAAAAAGGGGAAGGACGACAAGGGCGCGGGACGCGCGGTACCGGTGGTGGCGGCGACGTCGCGGCAGGGCGATCTGCCGGTGTATTTGAACGGACTGGGAAGCGTGACGGCGTTCAACACGGTTACGGTTCGATCGCGCGTGGACGGGCAGATCGTCAAGATCGCGTTCACAGAGGGGCAGTTGGTGAAGGAGGGCGATCTTCTCGTCGAGATCGACCCGCGGCCGTTTCAAGTGCAGCTCGAGCAGGCGGAAGCGCAAAAGGCCAAGGACGAGGCGATGCTGAGGAACGCCCTGACCGATCGGGAACGTTATAAGGTTCTGTTTGAGCAGCAGGCGATTCCGAAGCAGCAACTGGACACACAGCTTTCGACCGTGGCGCAGTTTGAGGCCACGATCAAGAGCGATCAGGCGGGGATCGACAATGCGAAACTGCTGCTGGTGTATAGCAAGATCACGTCGCCGCTGACGGGGCGGATCGGGCTGCGGCTGGTGGATCAGGGCAATATTGTTCACGCCACGGATGCGAACGGGCTGGTGGTGATCACGCAGTTGCAGCCGATCGCGGTGTTGTTCAACATCGCCGAGGACAGTCTGCCCGCGGTGCGTAAGAAAATGCAAAGCGGCACGCTGCGCGTCGACGCTTACGATCGCGATTTGAAGAAGAAATTGGCGCAGGGCCGGCTACTGACGATCGACAATCAGATCGACCAATCGACGGGCACGGTGCGGTTCAAGGCGCAGTTCGAAAATGAGGACAGTTCTCTATTTCCGAATCAGTTCGTGAATGCGCGGCTGCTGCTCGACATGCGGCACAACACGGTGATCATTCCTACGGCGGCGATTCAGCGGAGCCCGCAATCGACATTCGTCTACGTGGTGAAGCCCGACAACACGGCGGAGGTTCGCAAGATCGTGAGCACGCTCGCGGAGGGCGACGAGGCCGCGGTCGATAGCGGACTTGAAGCCGGCGAGAACGTGGTGATCGACGGCGTCGACAAGCTGCAACAAGGAAGCAAGGTTTCGGTGCGCATGACCGGGGCTAATAAGGTACCGCGCGGTTAACGAATGAGGCTTTCCCGATGAGCCCGTCCCGCCCGTTTATTCTGCGGCCGGTGGCAACCTCGCTGTTGATGGCTGGGCTGCTATTGGTGGGTGCGGTCGCCTATAAGCAATTGCCGGTTTCGGCGCTGCCGCAGGTGGACTATCCAACAATTCAGGTGGTCACGTTTTATCCGGGAGGAAGCCCGGATGTAATGGCATCGTCGGTGACGGCGCCGCTCGAACGGCAATTCGGGCAGGTGCCGGGCTTGAACCAGATGACGTCGACCAGCTCATCGGGAAGTTCGGTGATCACGCTGCAGTTCGCGCTGGAATTGAATATCGACGTGGCGGAGCAGCAGGTGCAGGCGGCGATCAACGCGGCGTCGAATTTCCTGCCGAGGGACCTGCCGAATCCTCCGATTTACAGCAAAACGAATCCAGCCGATACGCCGATTCTGACGCTGGGGCTGACGTCGAAGACGATGGCGCTCGCGCAGGTGGAGGATTTCGCCGACACTCGACTGGCGCAGAAGATTTCGCAGTTGCCGGGTGTCGGACTGGTGAGCATTTCCGGGGGACAGAAGCCTTCGATACGGATACAAGCGAATCCCATGGCGCTGTCGTCCTATAAATTGAATCTGGAAGATTTGCGGCTGGCCCTGGTCTCGGCGAACGTGAATCAGGCGAAGGGAAGCTTCGACGGTGCGCGCAACGCGTACACCATCGGGGCGAACGATCAGATGTTGACGAGCGCCGATTACAAGCCGCTGGTGATCGCGTACCGGGATGGCGCGCCGGTGACGCTCTCGGCCGTCGCGGATGTGATCGACGACGCGGAAAACGTGAAGCTCGCGGCGTGGATGAACGAGACACCGGCGGTGATCGTCAATATTCAGCGCCAGCCGGGCGCGAACA
>PNAJ01000048.1:54553-54870 GCA_003170295.1 Bryobacterales bacterium
CGCGCGTCGGTGGCCGACGTGCAGTTCGAGCTGATGTTGACCATCGCACTGGTGGTGATGGTGATTTTTCTGTTCTTGCGCACACTGGCGGGCACCGTAATTCCCGGCGCGGCTGTGCCGCTGTCGCTAGTCGGTACCTTCGCAGTCATGTACCTGCTAGGTTACAGCCTGAACAACCTTACTCTGATGGCTCTTACGATTTCGACCGGCTTCGTTGTCGACGACGCTATCGTAATGATTGAGAACATCGCACGCTATATCGAGCAAGGCGATCCGCCGTTAACAGCCGCGCTTAAAGGCTCCGAGCAGATCGGCTT
>PNAJ01000127.1 GCA_003170295.1 Bryobacterales bacterium
CTGACGGCCTGGTTATAGGCGGCTAGAGAGACGGTTCTGTCGATTGCCGGAAGATGGATCGTCCGTAACATCGTAGTGCTCCTTTTCGGTCTGGTTGCGCTCAACATGGGAACGGCAGGACCGGGCGGAGAAGACGGGAAGTCATACGGCCTTACACGGAGTTTTGGAGCGGGCCGGCCGTTGACTACCCGGCGCGCCCGGTCAGATTCCCATGCTTGTTGAGGGCAACCGGATAAAGGGGCGATGAGGGACGGCGGGAGCATCAGGTATTCGCTTCGAACATTACGACGACGGCAAAGAGATCGCGAGTTACGATTTCGAGGGCACGGCGTTGCTGACGAGGTATGAGGATGGCGCAGCCTAGTCCATCGGGTCGGCGGGTGAACGCGACGGTTCTGCCGAAGGTCAGCGTTCAGCAGGACTCTGTCGCTGACTTCGACAATCTTTAGCTCCACAGCCGCGCCACTACGTCAACCAAGAGTTCATAGGTGCCGACCGGTGCGCGAGGGAATACGATCAGGTTGAAATGCCGGGGGTGGGCCATCATGTTGCGAAAACGCGGAAGCTCCTCCACCAGTACCGCTGAAGTTTTGGGCAAGTAGTGATTCTTTTGGACCTCGTTCAAGTTTGCCCAGCAGTTCATGATGTCCCCATAGGTTTGCGGTTCTGATTTCAGCAAGCCGTCCTTGGCGGCGCGCGCGGGAAATGTTTTCAGCATGAACCGGTTCTCGAAAGCGGCGACGATTTCCGGGACAGGGATCGGAATGTCTTCCGGCAGCAAGCTTTCACGGAAAGCCCAGGCGAGGAGCGCCTGAAAACTATAGTCGAATTCCTTCATTTCAGGGATGCGCCACTTTTGCCGCCGGTAGTCCTGAAGTTCAGCTACTGGAATCCGGCAGGATTCCTCGCTGCCATCGGCCCCCTTCCGTGTCACCGTGACGGGGTCGGGGCGGTTCTCGGCGAACTTCAGTTTCAGTGCCATCTCCACGCAGGAGACTGCCCAGAACATCGAAACAGCATGAAATTCATAAACGAAGTAGCCGTGAACCGCCAGATCCCGCGTCGCGACAATGCGTTCGCGGAGCTTGGCCGGCGTGGACGCGGGAAGGCGCGCCTCGATCGTGAGGTAGGGCGCCTGGAGTTGCTCAACGGTCAACCCGGCGTATCGCTGCATTCGTTCATCGGGCTTCGTGAGCTCATCGAAAGACCGTTCGCGTCCCGTCAATTCCACAAGTGGAAAAGTCACGTCCATGGTCAGGAGTCTCCTTGGGGGGAATCCCCGGGTCAAGGATCATTTTCGCAATCGCGTCACGAATGGTGGGGAAAACGAAGCGGATCTACGCGCCGCCAACCACGCCGATGAGGATCGTGATAGCTGAATTGGTGAGATGATCCAGAAATAGCCATGCTTTCTGTTTTCGGCGACGAAAGTCACGACCCCACCAAAGCGCGGGTCTTTGCCGTGGCCGGATTGCTCGGCGATGGAAACCAATGGGCATCATTCCGGCAAGCGTGGAATGCCCATCTGAACGGATCGATTTTCCACGCCGCCGACTGTGAATCGGGATATGGGGATTTTCGCGGTATGCCGGAGACTGACCGGCATCGTCTCCACCGCGACCTCACGAAGATGGTGGCCGAGAGCGGCCTGCTCGGATACGGACATGTCATTGACCTGGCGGGTTGCCGGGCCGTTGTGCCCTCGGTGTTGAACGACTTTCCGGATATGCCTTACTATGACTGCTTTCTGAAAACGGTCATAAAGCTGTCCGACTTCGCCGCGCATTTCATCCCGAGAGATAAAGTCGAGTTCACATTCGACCAGCACAAGGAGACGCAGTACAACGCCGGTCTCCTTTACGAGTGGATCACGACTCACAAGCCGGAAAACACCGGCCCGGTCAGCTTCGCAAGCCGCGCCGAGCCGGGGGTCCAGGCTGCCGATCTCTGGGCCAGAGAATTGATGAAGCGATGCGACACCCACCTGTTCAATGACAGGGCGCGCGCCCGGCCGCAGTGGAATACCATCATGGGCACCAAGCGCTTTCAATTTCATTTCACTCTGGGACGCGAGCTGGCGCAAACACTGGACGAAACACCGTTACTCGCGGGATTAAACCCCGCCGACTATGAGCAGTGGAGATCGGAGAACAAGCTGGTCGACAATCTGTCTAAACGGTTTCGATACGCGTCTCTGGTTGCCGGCGCTGGCGGCAGGTCGTGACGATGCCGCGCACCAGGGTGTTCGTCAGCTCGGTGATCGAAGGATTCGTGGAATACCGGCAGGCCGCCCGCAGCGGGATCGAACAGGCCGGTGGAGAATCGGTTCTCGTCAATGAGGATTTCCCGTCGCAGGCCAGCTCGTCGCGGAACACCTGCCTCGACGCCATCGATAGTTGCGACGTTTTTCTTATTGTGCTCGGCGCGAGAGGAGGCTGGAAAACGCCGTCGGGCCGGCTCGTGGTGGAGGAAGAATTCGAGCATGCAAGGGCGCGCAAACTCCCGGTGCTGGTATTTCTCGAAGACGTTCCGCGCGACGCGGACGGGGAGCGTCTGGCAAGAATACTATCCGACTACGTGGACGGCAATTTCCGCGTGAAGTTCAGCGGCGCAGCCGAACTGCGGGACCAGATCGAGCGCTCGCTGCGCGCCATAGTGGATACACGAAATAATCGAGCTATGGACCATGACCCGATTGCAGCTCACCTTCTAAAGCCGTACCGCTTTTCGGACCAGACCAGTCTGCGATTCGCCATCGCGCCGGAACGCGTGGAGGAGGTATTCGATCCGCTTGCTCTGGCCTCGGCGGAATTCGCGGAGCGGATGATGGAAATCGGACATAGTCGCGATGTACGGCTGTTCGGCTACCTATATGCCAAGGAGGCACCTCGCTTAGAGCAAACGTCGTTGGTCATAGAACAGCCGCTCGGAAATAACTGGAGCGACGGCCGGCAGGGCGCCCGGCTGGCCATCGGTGAGAACGGCGTAGTCCTGATCGATACGAACGCGACGGGCCGCACGAAGCGGAGCAATTCCATGGACCTGGCCGACATCATGACCGCATCGATCGAGAGCGTGGAGGCTTTGCTGGCGGCGAGCTTTCGATTCGCCCAGGCGCTGTATGACGACAAAGACCCCTACAAACGCCATCAGCGGTTTTACTGGAATGGCGTTCTGTCCGGAATGGGAAATCGCACCCTCGTCCGCAATCCCGTCAGCCAGCAGCATAGTTACGGCATGAATATGGGGAGCAAGGATGAGGCGATTCCGGCGTTCCCGGCATCAAGGCTGATCGCCCGGGCAGACCTCGCGCAGCCGGGGAAAGAAATCGAGCGGGCGATCCTGTACTGGGAGCGCGAGGCCAAGGGGAATCGCTGAGTTTGTAAAAAGGGTGTTCAACAACAGTGGTTCCGACACTCTCGCCAGCGACCACCTGCGAAAGGCTCGGCTCGCCACACGCCGGTCAAGGGGAAGGCCAGCCTCATGGCTGACCCCCGATCCCGTCGATGACCTTTTCGGCCGCGCTGGTCGCGGCGCTCAGTCCGGCGACTTCCGGCTCGAACTGGTCGGTTGCGCCATCGATGGCGGAAATGAGGTCGTCGGCCCGTTCGATAATCGTTCGGATGGCGGTCAGCATTGCCGGGGCTTGGACCAGCAGCGGCCGGATCGCGTTCCACTCTGCACGGCGCTCGGCACATTCCGGATCATGCTTGCCTTCGTTGGCTTCCCAGTCCTCCATGAATTGGTCGGCGAGGCCGAGCAGGCGGTCGGTATCTGCGGTCGTGAATGGTGTCTGCATTGTCTTAAGCTCCTTTGCTGGGGTTGCGTTCGTCATGCAGACCTTCCGGCCGGGCGGAGAAGCCTCGCCTGTCAAGCGAAGCGGTACGGCAACACGGGACGATCCCGGACTCGGTCCGGGGAGGAATAGAGCGGGCCGCCGTTGACAGGCAGGCGCGCGCGGCCAGGCTGCAAGGATGAGTTAAACGCAACAGCAAAGGAGATTGAGCGCGGGCATCAGCGAGGCGTCGCGGCCATGGCCGGCAATCCAGGCGGCGGTCAGTCTGGGCGGGTTTCGTTTGTGGCTCATGGGAGGCATAAGCTGGCCGTGATGACCCTGTCCAGGGTATAGATCGGATTGGGAAGTTCACCCGTCTCGATGGCGAGATGGATAAGCGCGTCGACATATCTTTCGACGATCTCTATCCATGCCGTGTCGAGGTTTTCGTAGGCCATCGCTGCGCCGTTGGCGATTTCCCAGTCGGTCAGGGATGTGGCCATCTGGATGCAGATTTCGTAGTTGCCGATGAAGCCGTCGATCATCCTGCCGAACGTATCGTAAAAGGCGGGGTAAAGCCGGTGAGTGTGAAAGTCTCCGGAGATTGCCGCGATGTTCTGCGCGAACTGACGCTGCC
>PNAJ01000078.1 GCA_003170295.1 Bryobacterales bacterium
CTTTAGCGGCTTAGTTCAATGCTTGTTAACAGTGCGAGGAGTCAGTCGCGTCGTAGTCGAAGAGCCTGGCGGAATCGCCCGGAGGCCACATCGTGCTCAGCGAGCGCGACACGTACACGTAGCTCTTTTCGCCGTCGTATCCCTTCACTTCTTTGAACTTGTCACGAGGAAACGACGCGGCGAGCGCCGCCGCATCCTCTGGCGAGAACAACCGGTCGATGAATTTCCATTCGAATGGATCTGTTTCCATCACCGCTTCTTGGAGGCGGTCAATTAGGAGCATTATTCGTCTTATCCCACCCGTTAATTCTAGATTACTCTTCCGAGCAATTCGTATACTGGTGGTCGGCTGATCGAAGGGAGTCCTTTTTTTTGGGCAGGAGCAAGCATGTGCGCCTATTATGCAGTTGCGACCGGCACAACTACGGCGATCTCCTTTTTCCGATCGTGACGCGCTGGGGGATGAGGGCGGTCCCCGGGTTTGCTTGCTCCGAATATGGCATGCGGCGGAGCGATTTGAGCGCCATCGGCGCTCTGCCCTCGTTGGGAATGAGCGACATCTACAAAGATGCTGAGGATAGGGATGTCATACTGGTTGCCGGCGGCGAAAACCTAGCCCAGACATGGCTTGTGATGCACCTCACCTTGTTGGGGGCCAGTTCGTCGAACCTGCTGGTGCGCTGCGCGGATAAGCTCGGCATCGCGTTCGCCGAAAGGCTGTCGCGTTGGCGGTTCCGCGGGCGTCAAGAATTTCCGTACATCCTTTCGCCAGATCAGTTCCGTGCTGGCGTGCGTACTATGTACAACTCGATGGGTGGGTGGCCTTTGCGCCAGTACGCACCGCGTGACCAGTTTTCCATCGTTCGCCGCTTGGCGAAAGCCTCGTTTATTTCCGTCCGCGAGGAAGAGTCCGCCTCCATCCTGCGGGGTTTGGATTCTACTCTGCCCGTCCGAGTAGCTCCGGATTGCGTATTTATGCTTTCGGATATGCTACCCAAAGAAGCGCTTGCGAGGAAGGCTTCGCCGGGCGTCAAGGATTTGGTGCGCGAGGCGGGAGATTATTTTTGTTTTCAGTGCCACCCTCGCTATGGCGATGCCAATCGGGATGAGTTGAAGCGGCAGCTCTTGATCCTCGCCAAGCAAAGTGGATTGACCATCTTTCTGACTCCTATTGGACGCATTTACTCGTTTGAAGATGACGTTTTTCTAGACTCGTTGAGATCTGAGTTGGGAGATCACGCCCGCTTGCTTCCCGCTTCGGCCACCATCTATGACGTCGCGCACACGCTCGCTTCGGCACGACTGTTCTGCGGGACGAGTCTGCATGGAGTGATTACTGGTTTGACCTACGGAGTCCCGTTCGTTCCTCTTCTAAGCGAAGACCCGAAGCTTGGCAATAACGTAAGGAGCTGGGGACTGAGCGATGCTTTTCCCCAAACAGCGGCGTGTGATCTCGCGAGTGAAGGACTGCGTTCGTTGGGGACTAGTGGCCAGTTCGTTGAGGAGCGGGCCGTACAACTCCGCATCGCCGCCCGCGACAACATGCGGTCCCTCGCGGAGTGCATTCTGGATGGATGATATCCCGCGTGGCTTACGGAAGAGCGAGTCGTACTTCTTCGGTAGAACGATCGAATGCTTCCGGGTAGTACGGGTCGCCTTGGGCAAGAAGGTGACTCCAGCGCTGCCTCAGACGCTGGCGTTCCGCGAACGTTGTTCCGCCGCGGCGAGTCCCGCACTCCAGATGAGTTAGCTCCACTCGGGGGTCTACGAGAACGCGGTACCCGCGCTCTTGCGCCCTCAGGCAGAGATCGAGGTCGCCATAATTTACGGGGAATAATGTATCAAAGCCTCTGAGTTCTTGAAATAATCCTTGACGAATCCCTAAACACGCCCCGGTAACGGCGGACACATCACGCGGCAGCTGGAGGTAATACATCATCTCCGAGTAAAAGGCACCGCGACCGGGATGACCGGCTCCATCCTGAATTCCGAATACTAGCCCCGCATGTTGGAGAGCGCCGGAAGGAAACAATAGCCGCCCCCCAACCACTCCGACTTCTGGACGCTCCAAGTGCGCCACGATCACGTCTAGCCACTCCGGTTGAATCGGCGTCACGTCGTCGTTGATAAACACCAACAGATCGGAACCAGCAGCTTGGGCCCCCAGATTGTTCATCATTGAGAAATTGAACGCTCCATCGTAGGGCACACGGACGCATTCCGTGGAATCGAGCAAATGGCCTAACCGATCGTTTCCGGGTTTAACATGTTCCACGATGACTAGTTCGATATTGGGGTACTTTGTTCTTTTCTGGCCCGCCAGAAACGTAGACATCCGTCGTGGATCGTGTGAGCAGACGACGAGACTCACACGCGGTCGTGGGCTGGATCTTTGAATGTAGTAGGTGAAGAGTAACGGGCCATCCTCGATCGTCGCGGGTATTCGTCGCCTGGCGACTGCCTCGGTCAGGGCTCGACGGCCTGCCTCATGCGCATATGGCTTCGCTTTGGCGTTCATCGAAGTGGACTGCGGATGTTGCCTCCAGTGATACAAAACACGACGAACATGATGGATTTTTTGCGCTCGCTCGACAAGCCGCAACGCTAAGTCGTAATCCTGAGCACCATCGCAGTGACTTCTAAACCAGCCGACCTCGTCAATTAATCTCCGGGTGGCAACCAGCAGATGTCCAAAATACATGCACGCGTCGAGTAGTTCCGGAGACCAGTCTGGCTTAAACGTCGGCCCGGACCGCCTTCCTGAAGGATCAAGATAATCTTCGTCCGAGTAGAGCACGTCGACGCCACCCTGTTGGCACGCTTCGACGATGTGGTGGAGCGCGTGGGGGTCAAGCTCATCGTCGTGATCGAGGAATGTGACGTAGTCCCCGGTTGCGAGTTGGCCGGCAGTATTCAAAGCTGCTGCGATTCCGCTGTTCGATTCCCGAAAAGCCACGCATATCCGGGAGTCAGACGCGGCCTCTGCCTCCAAATACTCCCGGACCCAAGGTTCGCCGGACGCGTCATCGCACAAACAGATCTGCCACTTTTCGTAAGATTGCGCTTTGACAGAGGCGATAGCCTTCTCCAGCCATTCTTGTTTCGGCCGAAACGTGGAGATTAGAACGCTGACAGTCGGCTTGAACCGCCACGTTGCCGCTTCTCTGTGATACCGCCGGCGGGAGACAAGCACGGACTCCTGCGCCGCAATCCACTCCTTATAGCTGCAGCCGCCTCGCGCGGCATTGTCAGGTTTCCAAAGCCGCAAATAGAGCGGATGAAATGGAGAATGGAGCAAGATCTGGCCGGCTTTTTTCTTGTGCTTCTCCCACATCCCCCCGGCACGACGCATCAAGCGGAAGACTCGGCTTGATTCGAGCCGACACAATCGCTGGTCAAGTAATTTGATTTCATCTTCCAGGCACCACTGCCGGTGCGTTGATTGAACTGACTGCTCCGGCGCCAGTTCATCCTGGGGATGAAGAGCGTTCATTTCCTTAGCCACTGTTCAATAGCCTACCTCAACGTGGATGACGGACGTTTTTGTCCTGCAATCAAACGGTAACCTTGGCGATGCAGACATCGCAGGAAGGCCGTTAATGAGAAGGATTCTA
>PNAJ01000155.1 GCA_003170295.1 Bryobacterales bacterium
TTTCACGCGGTCAGAGACCTAGCGTGGCGTGGATGAAGCCAGCGTTGCGCAGTTGGTCCGATTGATAACCGACGATGCGCGAGGTGACGATCACCGGCGCTTGCGTGTAGCGTGAAGCAAAGGCGGTAATTTCCTCGACTACAAGTCCGCGTATGCGCCCGTCGAAAATCTCGTCGAGGCCGTCGAGATAGAGCGCGGCCGCTCCTTCTAATAGGCGTTCGTGCAACGTACCGGAGTTGAGCCCGTATGTGGTGCATCCTGATTCGGAGTACTCCAATAGTCCACGGCGGTCTTGGGCATACTCCTTGAGATCGATCCAAATCGGCAGTGGTCGGGTGTCTGCGCTTGATAGATCGTCCGCCACCCACCGCATTACCAGAAACTTGAGCAGCGAGGACTTGCCGGAGCCGGGGTCACCCAGGACGACGGCCAAGCTGTTCCGCGATAGGATGTCGAGGATAGGACTGACTGGGCTGCTTTGATAGCTCGCTCGGAGTTGCTCGGTTTCGGCATCATTAAGCTCCTTTGGGATGTGCCCTTCCTGGCGAAGGCGGCGGAGAACTTCGCGCGGGAGGTTGCGAGCGGGGGCGGACTCGCGGGCGGATTGGGAGACAAAGACGCTCCATAGACTGACGCGACGATCGTACATGCTGGTGTGCATCGGGGAGAGCTGAAGGAGCGCGAATTTCTTGCGGACGTACTCTCGATAGCCGGTCAGGTCGAATCCTGGATCGGGGCCGGCCATACGAGCGAGAAGATCCGTGGACTTTTGCTGTAGCTCGGTTTGCTGTTCCAGCAGCGCAGTATTGAGTTGCTCGCGCAGGAAAGGATCACTTTTGACGAGTTTTCGGATGTCGCGTGCGTAGTTTTTTGCTAGTAGTGTCCAATCAAAATCTTCGGGAAGCGGATCGAGCCCGAGGCCACTCCACATGCGCTCTACTGGCGCAAGATCCGCGTCCTTTGTGTCCGGTTGTAACCAACCTGCGATGTCAGGAGCCGCATGTTCGATGAGCCGCCGCAGTTGGTCGTGATAGCCGGGGATGGCGCTGGAGAGCGGTGTCTTGTCCTCTAGCTCGGCGAGGAATTCCTCTGCGAAGAGCTGGATGGCCTGTTTCGCGGCCTTCTCGCGCTCGTCTTGCTTAAAACGTTCGAGTAAGCATCTGGTACCTTTGGCGGCTGCGTCGGTCGCTAGGCTCTTCAGTATCTTCTTCCAATCGATGGAGGCGATGAGGGCGCTGGCGGCGATTGTGACCGGTTCCATGAATCGATCATACGCCGAAGATTTGGGCCGAATCGGAATTTTCACGCACATTGATGAAGCGCTTCACTTCCAGTGCATCCGGCACTCGGCTGACTATCGAGGGGCTCCCAAAGAGGTAGCCTGTTGTTCCGGATTATCGGCAGGGTCATTCATTCCTTCTGAGCCGGCGGGAATTAGCAGCGCGGCGTCCGAGCAGCAGCGGAGAAGATTCCATAAAATGGTGTTCGCCGCTTGATAGTGCATTGTGCCTGCCGAGTGTTAGCACGAAAGGATTCGATGGCTGCAAAGAAAATGTTCCCGCCGGGCGAGATTGATAAGCTTCTCGGTGCTGGCTACGACGAAATTAAACTCGGAATCAGCTTTCGGATTCTGCTTGGACAAATCGTGATGCAGTTCTCCAACCAAGTGGAATGGGTTCGTATGACCAGCGGTGGCGCTCGAAAGCTGGCTGCGATGCTGACCGAAAAGGCCGCGGAACTGGATCGTTTGGGGAATGCATCCGCGGTGCCTGCAAAGCGCGCCCGTTCGAAGCCTCCTGCCTCTGGCGTTAAGCCTGCTCCCGGTTAGGGAAACGGGACACCTATGCCGCGGACGCGCGCTTCGGGCGGCGTCGGAGCGAAGCCGGCCGAGTGAACTCGACGACCTGCTCGCGACCGGGTTGCGCAGATCCGCCGGGGCCTTGGGGGTTCGGTTTCGCGACGATGGATTCGAGTGCTTTACGCTTTGCTTCCATTCGAATATGGGAATAGTGCTTGAGCATCTGCTTGGAGACGTGCCCAGCAATGTCGCGGATCGTCTCGTCTCCGGCGCCGCTTTCCGCGAGGTCCGTAATGAGCGTATGGCGATTGTCATGCCAGCGGCCAGTCACCTTCGCCGCTTTGCGGACGTTGCCCCAGGAGGTCTTTAGGGTGACCATCGGGCGGGTGGGGTCCGCTGGCCGCGGTTTGCCGAAGGGGAAAACGAACCATTTGGGTTGAATCGTTCCGAAGCGTTGGGTGTACCATTTTGAGTATTCGACCATCGCCCCCAGCAAGACGGAGTTCAGGGGAATGGTTCGGCCTTCCCCGGCTTCAGTCTTGCTGAAGCCAACCGTGAGAACGGCTTTAGTGAGGTCCACTCGGCCCCACTGAAGACCGCGAATCTCGGCGTCCCGTTCCCCAGTGTTCAACGCCAACATCAGGGCAGGGTATATTGCTCGCGACCGAGCCGCTTTGGCCGCTGCCAGCATCGCTGTCTTCTCCTCCGGTGTATACGCCTTCCCTGGGCCGCGCGGAACGGCGAGTTTCAGCGCCTTTCGGCGGCGAAGTCGCGTTCGGATGACATCACCCGCCTCACCCAGCAATCTGAGGAGGAAGCCGACTTCCTCGTTGATTGTTTTCGGAGCGGCTACCTCTTTTAGTCGCGTCGTCTGGTACGCAATCACGGTCTGTTCCGTGACGTCAACTGCCATGACCGCCCCGAGGTGCCTGATGACGTTTCCTACCGCGTACTCGGCGAAGACGACGGCCTTGTGCCGCACCCGATAATCGTCGAGGTACTCACGCCCGAGCTCCCTGATGGTTCTGATTCGATCTTCCCGGTTGTCCTCGACCCCGTTGAATCCCCGTTCCAATTCCCGGCGCCGATTCTGCTCCGCCTGCTTCGCCACCGTTTTCGACGTCGTTTTTGCAGATTCGCGGACGCGACGGCGGGCGAAGAGAAACTCGTACCACCAGGTATCGCCTCGTTTGAAAAGCGCCATGCCTACTCCGTTGCCTCCGCTCGTGACATTGGTCGCTCGGGCGTGGCAACAGAGTCAACTCGTTCGCGGACAGATTCGCCATGCCGGATAGTCGCCGCCGTAATCCGGCCTGGCTGCCCGATGA
Organism: Bryobacterales bacterium; assembly: GCA_003170295.1. Lineage (GTDB taxonomy): Bacteria > Acidobacteriota > Terriglobia > Bryobacterales > Bryobacteraceae > Palsa-187. Next base: position 3,127 of record PNAJ01000155.1, read on the forward strand.
TGCCTTGCTCCCTGAATAGTCGGTTCAGCGCCTCCGCCTTCCATTCAGCCCAGGGGATTCCGCGATCGGCCTCGGTGGTGACCGGCGATTGGTCCGGAGGCAGCACGACATCCGCTGAAAGTTCATCTGTGGGGTTCCCAAAACCAGTGACAGAAGTGACAAAAGTGGGGCTTCTGTCACTTTTGTCACGACTTTCCAGATATGCAATTTGCAACTTATCCCTCCAGCTCATCGGTTCCTCGATTCAGTGCTGCGGGATTCACTTCACATAAATCGCTGGAGGGACGCCCTCCAGCGGAACCTTGCTTGACGCGGCGAATGTAACCATGCTGTTCGAGCAGCCCCAATATCGGCTGCATTGCGTCCACCCGCTGAAAGCGCCCCTGGTGCGCACGGAAGCAGTCGCGCACAGTGAAAGATGTTTTCCCTTGGTGGGTGATCCAAGCCAAGAGTTTTTCAGCATTGTTGACGGCAGGGTCGCGATCCATCAGTGCGAAGACGGCCTGAGCGTGAGAAATCAGGCTCGTCCCGAACTCGATTGCGGGCCTGACAGTCGTGAACGTAATCTCGGTTTCCACCTCGTCGCGGTCGGACTGAAGAACCATATGGAAGATGCCGGCAAGTCGCGCCACGGCGCCAGCAAGCTTTCCTCCCCAGTCCCGTAGCGACTGCAGCGCGCCACCGTCGCGAAATTGAGGCTCAAGCGAGAGCTGAAAACCCTTCCATTCGCGGTACGCTGCATCGCTGAAGCGCAAGCGGAGAATCGTTGCAGGACGATAGTTGATTAGCTGCTCAATGCCGAGCCTGTAACGGTTTTCGACGTGTGAGGGTATGGGACTGGGCGCGAGTGTCCGATAGCCAAGGCGCGATTGCGGCAACCCATAGAGAAATCGCGCCAAGAGTCCCCGACCGCGGAAGCCAGGCTTATCATGCAGGCTCTCCAGCACATCTGGCTGGGGAGAAATGCCTACGGTCAAGTGAGGCCGGTCGATTATTATTGGGGGACGGCTGCGGTCCTGACGGTCAACGCGAACGAGCGAAACGGAATGTCCTTTCAACCAAAGGTCAAGGTTCGGTACACCCTTCGAATAACGGCCAGCCAACATATCGAATACGCCGCCTTCGTCGGAAAACACCGCCATTCTTCCTCCTTGTTCCTGCATCAGTGACGCGAGCCGTTCGGGCGTTATGTCGTCAGAGAAAAGTCGGGGGGCAGGAGGAACCTCAGGCAGTGCTTGCTCAAGCTGATGCAGCTCCTGGATCATCGCGCTAGGGTCAGTCGCGGAAGCGGCCTTCTTCCGCAAGCGTTCTATCCGAGCTTCTGTGGTGCGTCGTTCACTTAATTGACGCCGGCGCTCCGGCTCGGTACGCTCTACTTCCATGCGCTCCCATTCCGCAATCGGCGCCATCAGGCGATTAAAGACCGCTGTCTTTCTATTGCCGGATTCCATGGCGGGACAGACGAAGATGTTCAGCGGTTCGACGTATCCAGGCTCGGGCGAGATCTCCGCCTTGGCCGCAATGCAGGATGAAGCGACTGCGATCGCCAGCAGCGCCGCCAGGTCAAAGGGCGTTTCCGTACCCTCCGAAACCGCCCGCGCCATGTCGCCCAGCCAGCCGGGCAGGCAATTAGTGGGGATTGGATCGGGAACAGTGCGAGCGAGCGTAATGAGTAAGGGCCATTCTGAGACGGTTGCGTCCGCAGAGGGCACTGGCGGGTAAACCGCGAAAACGTCTTTGATCGCCTTGCCCTTGCAACCGTCGTGCTGGCATCGAAAGCCCGGCTTTCCCGATTCCATTAAGAACGCTGCCGAACCCCCGGTGTGGTCCGGGTTAAATGGGCATTTCTCGAGTTGGTAGATTAGGGCGCCCGGATGCGATTGCCAAGGCTTGACCTTTAACACTCGCATTCCATGCTGCGAGAGGTAGCGGTCGAAGTCGAAGCCGCCACCCCGTTCAGGCTTCGCATCCCTTTGAGCATCGCCGCCGAATTTCGCCAGCGAATCACGGCTTATCAAGCGGCACCTCAAGGATTCGGCTGATGCGGTGAGGACGGCCCGAAATACTATCTCCTTTTCTGGCGACGGTGCCGTAAGCCTTCCAGATCCGCGCCGCGTTGGCGCAGGTCACATCAACCTTTACCAAGTCGTCGGAATACCGCTTGTCAAGCTCCCCGAGTGCTCCGGTGACTAGCCGGAGGGCGTCTTCGTCGTTCGGCAGGTCAATTGTGTACAAGAGATGAGCCCCGTTGCCAGAGTCTGCCAGAATTGGCTCGCCCCATTCGCTAACCATCTCCCTAGCTATCGTTCGTCCTCGCGCAAGTGCGGCCTCATGCTCATCATCAGATGATGAGATTCCAGCCGGCCGCACGGGGTCCAAATCGACAGGCAACCAGCGTCGACAACGTATGTTGCCGTCACTTGTCGTATGTTCCGCGTACTCTTTGAGGCGGTTGTATGCGCGCCCAAGGAGGGCCCGATCCGTTCGGTTGAGCACATAGTAGACGCCACCCGCCCTATACTTCGCATCCGCCTCGGTGATTGCTGCCGCCATCGCGGAGAAGCTATCGAAGTATCCAGATATCACGCCAGCACGGGTCTTCGGGATCCGAACCTCGACAACATCTCCGGGCTGGAAGAGCAGTGTAATAGCCCTCTCAATCTCGGAGCGGCTGGCGCGGGGTACGCCACGAACACAATTTGCCTCCGATGGTGTCGTACTGGAAGTCATGAACTACCTTCCTCCCATGCGCTGTTCGGCGCTCTCTATGAGGCGCTGAATCGCTTCGCGACGGTATCTGACGCTCGCGCCAATCTTTATAAAGTCGGGCGGCTGGCGGAATAGTCTCCGGCGCCTGATCGTGGCAACGGAAACCTTCAACAGTCTGGCAACCTCGTGTTCGGTAAGGAGGTCTTCAAGTGAATTGTTTATGTTTGTCATGCAATCCTTTCGCGTTGGCAAGAGAGCCAACGTGATTCAAAGATCGAGCACCACGCATAGCGTGACGCAACGCGGGTAAATGCCTGGACTTGCGTGGATTTGCGTGGAAACGCTACTTGATGTGTGGCTTGTTGGTCAGAATCTGAGTGAACCGGCGATTAGCCGCACCATTGGGCTTCCGATGCTTTTTCTCATACCAGAGCGACTCCCACCGTTCAAACTCTGTGCGGGACTTATCGCCAGCCTTTTTCCAAATCTCAGTTCGAGTTATTCTTCTTCCGGTCGCTTTGAAGACTTCTTCGATGTATGAATCAACCGCGGCGCGCCGACTAGGGGCGGCGCTGTCAATCGGCGAATGTGCGGGTTGATCGGCTGACCTCGCACTGCTCGACTCATGGCCGTTCTTTCCAGCGGTTTGGTCGAGTGCAGGTTCTGGGTCACTCACCGTCGCAACCAATTTCTCAGATACCGGCATAAGCGCCACATGCTCTTGGATCCCAGCGCGCGCTCGGTCTTCGAGCGAAGGGAATCCTTCGGTCCACAGCGCCGCTTTAAATTCGCGCGTGCCGAGACGAAAATCCGATGTGTACTTGTGTCGGGGAACATAATTGTTCAGTACCTCTAACACAATCCGGTCTCTGATCTTTTCGCAAGCCGCCTCTATATCTGCCGCGGATGCGTTACACGACAACTGCAATTCCTCTAGAGCTGCCGTCAAGGTCATCGCCGCATACTCCCAAGCGTCGCGCAACAACTCTTCCTGCCTCCCCGCTTCGACTGGGTTTCTGCGAATTCGGCTGTACGCTGCGGTCAGGTCCGCCGCAGTTTTCTGGCGCTTTCGCGTCCACTCAGGAGGCTCAACCATCGAGTTCGGAGCATTCGCGCCGGCTTCGGCCTCCGCCGATGGATCCGCTCTTACTATGCTATCGAGCGGAGCACCTCCCGCACGGCCGTTACGCTCCTGCTCGGCCACTCGTCGCACAAAAGCATCAAGGCTTGAACTCGTTTCGGTTGCGGTCCCCGGATCCCCGTCGAGGCGAAGATTCGCCCTCGACGGCGATCGCGGCGGACATCCTTGCAGACGCCAGACTATTTCCTCGCGTAGCCAGTGCAGCTTCCTGCTGCTAAGTTTCAGCGCAATCCGAGAAATAATTCCATCCCTAACATCGGAGCGCATCGCCTGCTGTAGAACAGTCCTCAACTGCTCTTGCCCCGTCTCAAGGAAAGTGTCTAGAAAGCTCTCGTATTGCGCTTTGATGGGCGTCGGACCAGGAATGGCGACGCTCAACAGTTGACTTGCCGATAGGTCGAATCGTTCCAGGGAATATCTCTCAAGCAGATCGAGGCTGGCTGTCTCTGCAAACTTCTGCTGAAACACCTTGTCCAATTCCAATATCTCGGCCTGCTTTTCCATTGAGAAGCGCGAGAGGACTTCACGGACCTCCTTGGGCAATTGCGCCCAGATCTGATGTGATCGGTGATCGGTGGGAAAAGGGTTTGGCTCGGTGGAAGCTAACGCGGGTAAATCGGAAATCTTCCGATCCGCGGGCTTTGCCAAATGGCGGCGCGCAGTTGTTATTCCGAGCTGCGTTGGCTTTCCCCGGTGGACATTTCGAGAAGACCTAACCAGCCTGACGAGACGTTCACTTCGAAGTTGGAGAAGGTCGGTCTGGTCATAAGCGCCTGGAATTGAAATCGCGCCCGGATAGGTGATCCCACAACCACCGAAGTGGCAAATGAAAGAAAACTCCGCGCCACCGTTCGACTCATGGCTGGAAACCAGGACTTCAAG
>PNAJ01000019.1 GCA_003170295.1 Bryobacterales bacterium
AATCACGACAAACTGATGGGTCAAATCGCCAAACGGATCGAGGACAAGCGGCTGGTGAAACTCATCCGGGCATTCTTGAATGCTGGGGTGATGGAGAACGGGTTGGTTAGCCCAAGCGTGGAAGGGACTCCGCAGGGAGGTCCACTTTCGCCACTGCTCAGCAATCTCGTGCTCGACGAACTCGACCGGGAGTTGGAGCGTCGGGGCCATCGTTTCGTTCGATATGCGGATGACTGTAACATCTACGTTCGCAGCGAGCGTGCGGGGCAACGGGTGATGGAGAGCGTTACGCAATTCATCACGCAAAAGCTCAAGCTCAGGGTAAATGAGACGAAGAGTGCGGTGGCGCGACCGCAGGAACGGAAGTTTCTCGGGTTCAGCTTCAGTGCCGGTCCAGAGGTCAAGCGCGTAATCGCGCCGAAGACCTTGGAACGGTGTAAGCGAAGAATCCGGGAGATCACGCGACGGGCCAAGGGCGTTAGCATGAAAACCACGATAGGGGAGTTGGCTCCGTACATGCGGGGTTGGCGCGCCTATTTCGGATTCTGCGAAACGCCTGAAGTGTTGTTGTCGCTCACTCGCTGGGTCCGGTTGCGGCTCAGGGCCGCGATGTGGCGGCAGTGGAAAACACCCCGCCGCCGGCGCGAGGCACTGATCAAACTGGGGGTGCGTTCGCGGCTGGCAAGCAATACTGCCGGCAGCGGACTCGGCCCCTGGTACCTCGCAAAGGCCCTTTCTGTTGGGCTTTCCAATGCCTATTTCAAATCGCTCGGGCTCCCTTCGCTGGTCGACGAGTAACGGCGTAACTTCTCGAACCGCCGTGTACGGACCCGTACGCACGGTGGTGTGGCAGGGGTCAGCGGGCAACCGCTGCCCCTATGCCGATCAATGGTGGACATCATGCACTTCTCCGGTTCGGGCGTTTTCCGTCAACTTGATCCCAAACTGCGCAAGTTCCAAATCGCTCGTTATTCTCCGACTATCCGACCAGTGCATGAACTACGTTACTTGTTCCCTAACGCCTTGAAATTCTCTTCCATGCAGCAAATCGTATCACGCAGGCCATTTCGGATGGAACATTTGAGCTGAAAAATGTTCCGCCGGGAGAATATACGATTGAGGCGTGGCAGGAAGAGCTGGGAGTGCAGGAGCAGCGCGTGACCGTCGCTCCTTCGGGCAAGACGGAAGTGGCGTTTACATTCAAGGGGGAGTAGATGAAATTTCACGAGATTATGGCATCTGTCCGCATGCTTACGCATGGCGGTTCGGCCGGACTAGCGTTGTTCGGGCTGATGTTGTTCGGCTGTGCGCAAAAGCCGGCGGGGTATAGGGTGTACGTTACCAATGAAACCTCGGGCGATCTGACGGTGATCGATTCGACCACGATGGACGTGGTCGCGACCATTGCGTTGGGAAAGAGGCCGCGGGGGATTCATGCGAGTCCGGATGGGAAGACGATTTATGTGGCACTGAGCGGATCGCCGTTCGCGCCTCCGGGAGTGGATGAGAGCAAGCTGCCGCCGCCGGACAAGAACGCCGACGGAATCGGTGTCTTCGATCTGGCGCAGAACAAGCTGGTGAAGATCGTGAAAAGCGGATCGGACCCGGAGAATTTCGACATTTCCCACGACGGGAAGACGCTCTACGTGTCGAATGAAGACGCGAGCGGCGTCAGCTTCCTCGATATCGCATCGGGGACGATCACGAATACGATTAAAACGGGGCAAGAGCCGGAGGGCGTCACCCTGACGCCCGATGGCAAGCTGATTTATTCGACGGCGGAGGTCGAGGGCACGGTCTCCGTGATCGATGCGGCGGCGGGGAAACTGGTGAAGAGTTTCGAGGTGGGCCGCCGGCCGCGCAACGTTGTGTTTATGCCGGACGGAAAGCACGCGTACGTGAACTCGGAGAACGACGGGGCGGTCATGCTGCTGGACACGGTGAAGAACGAGACCATGCAGCCGATCCAGTTGGGCGAAGCGGGCGAGGTCAAGCCGATGGGGCTGGCGCTGTCTCCGGACGCATCGAAGCTGTACGTGACGACGGGTCGCGGACACAAAGTGTTCGTGGTCGATACGGCGACGAATAAGCCGACGGGTTCGTTTGAAGTGGGGCAGAGGCCGTGGGGTCTGGCGTTATCGCCGGACGGGAAAACGTTGTTCACGGCGAACGGTCCGTCGAACGATATTTCGGTGGTGGACCTGGCGACGCAGACGGTGACGAAGAAGATCAAGGCCACGGGCGGGCCGTGGGGAGTGCTGGTGGTGGGGAAATAGCTTCGCAGTCTCGGCAAAAAAAAACGGCAGGCGAAACCGCCTGCCCCACCATGGCACATCAAACCAAGGCAAATGCGATGTACTCTGGAGGCGCAATGAAACTTGTCATCGCGTTCGCTCTTTTCCTGACGCTATCCCAAGCAGCGGATTCCATCTCCGCCGTCGCTGGACACTGGAGGGGGCAGGGTCAGATCGTCAACAATTGGACGACTCGGCATGAGCTCGCGGTGGACCTGCTGGTTACCCCGGAAGGCGTGGTCAGTGGCACGATAGGCGACGCACAGATTGCGTCGGGCCGCGTCGAGTCGGGCTTCGTGGTCAAGGTGCGTTTGCAGGGACCGTTGCTGCGTGATGACGGCGTCGTCCGGAAGGAATTCCAGCTCCACCTGATTCCCAGCACTGCAACGCTCATCGGGTTCGGCGCGAGTGATGGTAATAAGTCATGGCCTGGCGCGAGCCGGGCTTCGAGGCTGCGAACCACCAAGGTGCAAGTGACCAAACTCGTGCTAGGTCCGGTGCGGTAGAGCAGGTGGGTGGTTTTCAGCGAAGCTCGCGGGCCAGAGTGCGATATGCGCGTCGCTCGCCGGAAGAGGGTTTCAGCCGATCAGAAAGCACATAGGTCCTGCGTTACGGTGCATCCGGACGCCACTCGGAGTCGAGTTCGATACTATAGGGCGGATCGGTGACCATCAAAAGCGGCTTTTCGTCTGCCAGCAGTCTCGCGACCGCGGCGCCGTCGGTGGAATCGCCGCACAGCACCCGGTGTTTGTCCAATCTT
>PNAJ01000054.1 GCA_003170295.1 Bryobacterales bacterium
AGCTCGACTTCCTTGCCGCGCGTCAGCAACGTAGTCGCGAGACCCACCGCACTGCCAGCCGCGGCTCCGATTCCCGCGCCAGACCAACTCCGGTCGACCACCGCTCCTAATCCGGCGCCGCTGCCTGCCAGAATCGCGATCCGTTCCACATCTTTTCCGACCGTGCCGCCCTGCTTGACCAACCCCTCGTCGTTCACGACCTTCTGATCGCTCTCGCCATCGTCGATCGAGCTGAGACGCGGTGAAAACTTCAGCGTCTTGCCGCCCGGTAGCGTCAGGACTTCCAGGCGGATCACCAGTTGCGCGCGTCCCGAGACTTTTCCGCTGCGTCTCGAAACCAGGACGGTACCCTGCACATAAGACCCGACCGGAACCACGATCTGACTCCCGTCTGAGATAGGCGACGCAGTCTGCATATAGACCTGCGCACCCTCCTGCGCGGTCCGCGTGCTGATCGAATTCACCATCTTGAGCAGCACGTGCGTATTCTTCGGAATCTCCGCCGCTCGCGCGGTGAGCGCAAAAATCAACAGGGAGACGAGACTCTTCATATTTTTACTTCGCGACCGGCACCAGCTTTCGGCTATCGATAATGCGGTCGATCAGTCCGTACTCCAGCGCCTGGTGCGGCTCCAGAATGTAATCGCGATCCACGTCCCGCGCGATCTTGTCGACCGGCTGGCCCGACGCATTGGCGAGAATCTCGTTCAGCGTCTCGCGCATGCGCAGGATCTCCCTGGCATAAATATCGATGTCGGTCGCCTGTCCTGCCAACCCGCTCATCGACGGCTGATGAATCAAAATCCGCGAATGCGGCAGGCTGAAACGCTTGCCCTTGCTGCCGCAGGCCAGCAAAACGGCCGCCATTGACGCCGCCTGCCCTACGCAATAGGTCACGATCTCCGGCTCGACCAGACGCATCGTGTCCAGAATCGCTAAACCCGCAGTAATCGAACCGCCCGGCGAATTGATATAAAGCGAAATATCTTTTTCCGGATCCTCGGCGGCCAGGAAGAGCATCTGCGCGATGATCAGGTTGGCCACGTTATCGTCAATCGGCGTACCCAGGAAAATGATGTTTTCTTTGAGCAGGCGCGAATAGATGTCGAAGGCGCGCTCTCCCCGCGACGTCTGCTCCACCACCATGGGTACAAGAACCGAGTTCTGCATGTTTTCTCCTAATCGCTGCTGCACTTAAATTGTCCCATGATATGGGATGGCTCACCGTGAGGCGTCGACGACGCCCAGGAACCGTCCCATCCAATAAGGCAGCAGGAAGAACGAGCCGTCGTCTTCGGAATAGCCGCCATTGCCCCCATCGACCACAAACGGATTGCCGTTCCATTTCATCACCGGACGCTCATCGGGAGGAAGCAGCGTGCGCGCCTGCCTCTGACGCGCCCGGTCGAGCTCTTTCTCCATCGCCACGTCCTTCCGATCCGAATTCACGACCTTCCACGAAATCAGATCCATCGGAATCCGTTCCAGAGTCGCAAGCGCGCCTCCAAGGTCGACTTTCGAACCCGGCCGCCCGACCCCGTATATATAGGTCCACAACGGATTCTTCTCGCGCTCGCAGTTCTGCCACCACTGATCGAGCGCCCGCCGCAGAGGCGCGAGCATCACAGCATCTTTTTCATACCGAAAAATAGGATAGAACGACAGCATCGCCAGCTCTTCGTCCGAATAATTGATTTCCTGGCGAAGCTCCAGATACCGCGCGGCCTGCTCGGCATATTTCATGCCTTGTGGACCTGAGCCCGCGACTTTCCGATACTCCGCCGCATACTTCGCATCGCCCGTCATGTGATAAGTGGTCTTCAGAAAACTCAGCAACTCCAGCGCATTTAGCGCGCTGTCCGATTTCCCGCGCCCCGAGAAATATTCCGGCGACCATTTCCCCCAAGTCGTCGGCTTCCCCGTAACATCGATCAGATTGTAGCCATGCGCGAGGATGTAATCCATCATGCGGCGCGCCGCCGTGGCCATCCGAGCCTTCAGCGCCGCGTCATCCAGCAAATCGTAGGCGACGCTCAGGATGAAAAAATGTCCGACAATCTCATCGGAGCTGGTGCCGCCCTTCCACTCGATCTGCTTGTCCGCCGTCCAGTGCCACACGCCATCTTTCGGACGAGCGTCGCCTTTCTTCACGTACGATCGCGCAGGCAGCCCCGGAACGCCCGTCACATCTTCCAGGAAAAGGACCGCATCAATCGCCCGGCGTGCTCGTGCCAGCGCGTCCGGTTCCTTTGTCACCGCATAACGAAAACACTCCGCCGCGCCGTACATCGCAGTCCACAAACCGTCGTTGTCATTCGCTTCAAGAACATTCGTCGACAAATCTCCGCTCTTCACTAAATGCGAATCGGCGACCATTCCATACCGATCGTGACGCAGCGTGACGCGCTCCTCGAAGACCGCGGCCTTTTGCTCCAGCGTCATCTCCCGCAGTTCGATATGGGAGACGCCCGTGCGCGTTCGCACCCACATGCCTCGCGACGCATCCGGCGAGAGCGCGATGACATCGTCGTCCGGCAGATAGCGCTTCCCCGCCAAATACTCCGTGCGATTGCGATACAACCCGCGCCCCGCCGCGGTCCATTCCACCCCATCCGAAGCGACCGCCGTTCGCCCGCCGGTTCGCAAGCCATCGTCCGGATAAAATGTCCGGAATTTCTGCAACGACTGCCCCGCCAGCGCTCCCCCACACAATACGATCAGGGTGGCGCGAGCTTTAGCTTGCAGCATCGGCTTCAGCCGATGTCCGGCATGCATTAGAACAAATCGAGCCATGACTCAATTATCCTTCGCGAACTCTCTCGCGGATCATGCAAGTGCGGATCGATCGGACCCTCGATCGTAGCCACATCCCCGCAATTCACCGGTTGCTCGCACCAGTCCGCGATCATCTCCGCGTTGACCTCCGGGTGGAATTGAATCCCGTAAACGCGCCGCCCATAGCGATACGCCTGATGCCGGCATTTTTCCGAATACGCCAGCAATTCCGCGCCGCTCGGCAAATCGAACGTTTCTCCATGCCAATGGAAAAATGTTTCGGGCGTTTCCATCCTTCCGAATAACGCATCGTCTGCCGCCGCATCGGTCCGCCACACCGGCGCCCATCCGATTTCCAGTTGCTCGTTCGCGTACACCTTTGCGCCCAGCACCTTGGCGATCAACTGCGATCCGAGACAAATCCCGAGCACTGGCACGTGCTCGCCCAGCGCTCTCTCAATCAGCGCCAGTTCGTCGCGCAAGCCGGGCAAATCGTCATTGGCGGACATCGGACCGCCCATGATAATCACCCCTCTGGGATTATCCGGCGCCAGCGGTTCACCCAAGTCATGGTACTCATAGGCGACGCGATTCTCGTCAAGAATAGAGGCGAAGGTCCCCAGATGTTCAAAAGGCTCATGGCGTAAAATCAGTAACGGCCCGTTCGCGCGCATCTTAACTATATTAGGCTAAACACTCGCGGGAGCCAGCCGATACGGGATACTGGGATAACAAATATTTCTGCCGCTATAATCATGACGGTGTCCCATAACGACATATGCGGGTTCTAATCGCTGACGACAGTATTGTCTCGCGGCATCTCCTGGACGCCACTCTCCGCAAATGGGGATACGAGGTCGTCGTCGCCAGCGATGGCGTCGAGGCTTGGAATTATCTTCAAGCCGAGGACGCGCCGAAACTGGCGATTCTCGATTGGGTGATGCCCGGGCTCACCGGTCCTGAAGTCTGCCGCCGAGTGCGCGAACACGCGACAGACAAGGACGCCTACACCTATCTTCTGCTGTTGACTTCCAAGAGCCTTCGCGAGGATCTGATCGAGGGCATGGAGGCCGGAGCCGACGACTATGTCACCAAGCCGTTCGACCAGCACGAATTGAAGGTCCGTCTGCGCGCCGGCACGCGCATCATCGATCTGCAGCGCGAATTGGTCGCCGCTCGCGAGGAGCTGCGCGAACAGGCGACCAAGGACTTTCTCACCCGCGTCTGGAACCGCTCCTCGATTCTCGATATCTTTCAGCGGGAGCTGGCTCGCGGCGCGCGTGAAAATCGCTCCGTCGGGCTGGTGCTGGCCGACCTCGATCATTTCAAGGAGGTCAACGACACCTACGGCCATTTCGCCGGCGACGCCGTCCTCCGCGAGTTCGCCCGCCGTATGCAAAGCGCCATCCGGCCTTACGACGACGTCGGCCGCTACGGTGGCGAAGAGTTTCTTATCATCCTCCCCGGATGCGATCCAACTAGCACCTTGAGTCAAGCCGAGCGCATGCGGGTCGCGCTTTCCAATGAACCGATGACCATCAACGACCGCCCGCATCTGGTCACCTGTAGCTTCGGCGCCACCAGTTGGTCGCCGGGCTCGGAGCCGTCCGCGGAAGCGCTAATCCGCATCGCCGACAACGCCCTCTACGTGGCAAAAGGCCAAGGCCGCGACCGCGTAGTCTATCTTCCGTGATCCCAAATCACCTTGCAGCTGTAAGCCCTGAAAGCTCTCAACCTTCAAAGCTTTAAACCCAGCTCAAAACAGTGGGGCGGACCCCCTGGTCCGCGCGGGTCCCCCCGGACCCGGTCTTCATTCGGTTTTCAAATCGACGAGCTCTTACCGTCAACCGGAACCGCCATGCGTAAGCATGCGGACAGGAAGGAATCCGTAATCCGTAATCGCCTCTTCCGATTGATGCTGTAATTGGACAGAGGAACTACTGTGCCGGCTCATCCATTGATGAAGACAACGATCCTGCTCCTGGTATCCGATCCCGTTGTCCGTTCCGTTCTTCATGAGACCTTGGAGCTGGCAGGATATACGGTAATAGCCGCCGGCGACTTGGGCCATGCGGTGGACCGCTTAAAAGAGGTCAAGCCCGATCTGCTGATCACCCGTACCTATGTGGAAGGATTGCCGGGCCACGATGCAGCCATGTATCTGCGTACGAAATGCCTGAAAATGAAGGTGCTGATCGTCGGGGGGCTTCTGGATGACGATCGTCTTAAATTTCGCGAATCGGCGCAAGGATTTGAGGTCTTCCCCAAGCCCTATCCCCCGTCTGAACTGCTTCAAAAGGTGAAAGACGTCCTGAGCAGCCCGCGCGGCACCTTCAGTCAATCTTCAGTTTGAGCTATTATGATCGGTGCCATGAAAAAGTTCTTTCTCGCGATGGCGGCAGTGGTCGCCCTCGCCGCGCCGCCGGCGTACAAAGTAATCAATAAGATCAAAGTCGGAGGCGCCACCCGCTGGGACTACGCCTATCTCGACAGCGCCAATCATCGTCTCTATGTGTCGCACGCGACTCAAACCGAAGTCATCGATACCGCCACCGATAAGCTGGTCGGCACCATTCCCGATACCAAAGGCGTGCATGGGATCGCCGTCGCGAACGACCTCGGCAAAGGCTATACGAGCGATGGTACCGATAACGACGTCACCGTCTTCGATCTCAAGACTCTCAAAGTTCTCAGCAAGATCAAGACCGGCCAGAACCCCGACGCCATCATCTATGAGCCGGTCACCCACCGCGTCTTCACCTTCAATGGAAAGAGCAACGATTCGACCGCGATCGACGCCAAGTCGGGCAACGTGATCACTGCCTCGATTCCCGTCGGTGGCAAGCCCGAATTCGCGCAGGTGGACGGCAAGGGCCACATCTACGTCAACATCGAGGACAAAAATGAGATTATCGAGATCGACGCGAAAGACGCCTTGGTGTCGAAGCGCTACTCCATAGCGCCGTGCGATGAACCCAGCGGACTCGCCATCGATCCCAAAAAACTCCTGCTCTATTCGGTCTGCAATAACAAAATGATGATCGTCAGCAATCCGGCCACCGGTAAAGTGGTCGGCACCGCCGCCATCGGAGCGGGAGTCGACGGCGTTGCCTTCGACGACGGCTACGCCTTCAGCGCCAACGGCAACGATTCCAATATCACCATGGTCGGCGAAACCTCGCCCGGCAAGTTCGAACCGGTCGCCACCATCCCCACGCAGCGTGGCGCGCGCACCATCGCCGCGGATCAGAAGGGTCACAAACTCTATTTGCCCGCCGCCGAATTCGGTCCCGCGCCGGCTGACAAAGACGGCAAAAAAGGCCGCCCCCAAGCCATCCCCGACAGCTTCCAAATCGTCGTCGTTGGCCGCTAATGTAGGCCGCTAATAAGGTCGATTAAGGCTCCGCCAAGTCGCTTTTTTGATCGTTTAAGCCCTTTTAACGATCGCTAATTCGTGATGTCGTGGGTGTGGCTCTCCTCGCGGATGGGCATGTAGATTTCGTACCACCACTTCTGAGCGGGGCTGTCGGCGTATTTTTTCAACGCCGCTTCGGACTCGAACTCCATCACGATGGCCTGTTTGTAGCCTTCCTGACCCTGATATTTGATGTTCTTGGTCCAGACGCGCTTGATTCCAGGGAACTTAGCAGGAAGCTGATGGGCGGCGTCGACGGCGGCTTTGATTTGCTCGGGTGTGGCTTCGGCTTTCCATTTCACATTGATCACGTGCAAAACAGTGGTCGGCGATTGCGCCAGGGCCACGGTCGCGAATAGGGCGGCGGCGAGGAGAAGTTTCATATCGAATCGATTATCTCAGATGGAACGGATCGCGCGCCAATTGCGTAAACTAGCGCTAAGGAGTGATTATGCGCGCGTTGTGTCTGCCTCTGCTGGCGATTTTCCTGACCGGTTGCGACGAAATCGATCTCGGCAACATAGGTAACTCCGATCGCTACCGGGAGGATTTTCACTTTAGCTACCCCTTGAGCGTGGGCGGAAGCGTGCGGTTGGAGAACTTCAACGGCTCAGTGGAGATTTCTGGTTGGGACAAGAATACGGTTGATATCGACGGCAGCAAGTACGCCAATACCGACTATCGTTTGAAGGAAATGAAGATCGATATCCAACCAACGGCGAGTTCCATCAGCATCCGCACGATACCTCCGCTCGATCGTCGCGGCAATGCGGGCGCACGATACACGATTCACGTGCCAAGGCATACGGAACTGGCCCAAATCATCAGCTCCAACGGCGCCATTCGCGTGGATACAATCGAGGGAAATTCGCATCTGCGGACTTCCAATGGGAGCGTGCACGCCACCAAGCTGGTGGGTTCGCTCGACGTGCAGACCTCCAACGGAACGGTGGAGATATCGGACATCACCGGCGACACGACACTGCGCACTTCCAACGGACAGATCCGGGCGGATGTTCGCAAAGGCGGGTTTGGGGCCAAGACCTCCAACGGCAGCATTACCGTCCGCCTGATGGAGCCGGATTCGAGCCCGGTGCGCTTGGAGAGTTCGAACGGCCACATCGAGCTGACTATGAATGCGGCGCGCGAAGTGCGCGCGAGCACATCGAATTCCTCGATCATTGTCCGAATGCCCGCATCGGTGGGAGCTACGGTGAATGCGCACACATCGAACTCGTCGATTACCTGTGATTTCGACGTCAGCGTGCATAGCGGGATGATCTCGAAGCATCGCCTCGAAGGCACGATCGGCAACGGCGGTCCGCTGCTGGATCTGGGGACGTCGAACGGCGGCATCAAGATTCTGCGGATGTAGCGGCAGCGTGAACTCTCAGAGCCGGACCGGGGGGTCCGGCGCGGACCAGGGGGTCCGCCCCACAAAGACATCTGATTAGCCTGGAGTGTTAAGCTACGAGAACTTCTCCGGTATGGGCGGTGTCGTAGCCCGCCAGAATCTCCAGCTTGCGACGGAGAGCCGAGCGGTTCAGGACGTCGAACAAGATCTGCATCGCGGGCAGTTTCGCGTATTGGCGGCGGATGACCAGGTCGTAACGCTCCGTGGCGAGAGGAATGAAATGGAGGCCGAAGGCTCGGGCGGCGGATCGGGTGGCGATGCAGCAGTCGGCTTCGCCCTGGCTGACCGCTTGCGCCGCGGGGAGGTGTCCGGTAGCGATGCGGTCGTATCCGTTTACCTGATTTGCGGGGATGCCGGCGGCGTGGAGATGCTGGTCGAGAAGTTCGCGGCTGCCCGCCCCTTTTTCGCGATTGACGATCCGGACGTCTTTTCTGACGAGATCTTCGATACCGCGGACGGAACTGCCCGTTCGCGTTATGAGGCCCTGTTCCCAGATGGCGAACGTCACCACCTTCACGGTTCCTTGCGGAAAGAAATGCTTAATCGCGGAGAGATTGTAGTCTCCGGTCGCGGAATCGCGCAGGTGGGTTCCGGCGACGTGCACTTTTCCCTGCTTCAACCATTGCAACGCCTGCTGGCTGGTGGATGGGGCGATCACCATATCGAGATGCTGGGCGAGAAGAGAGATGCCGGGGTCGCAGCCGGCGATGAGCAGGCGCTTGGTGTCCTCCATTTCTCCTGGAAACGTCTGCGCCTTTTGGGCGTCGACCACGATAGCGTCGGCCGGAGGCAACATCAGGTGCTGGGGCGCTGCGGAGACTCCGATTATCCGGTTGCCGACGCGGCAAAGCTGCACGGGCTGTCCGCTGCGCGCCGGGGTGATGAAATCGACGGGCACGGGCTTGGGCGCTGCGGGCGATTCGGCTTCGAGGCTGAACAGCTCCTCGACGCGAACTTCCAGAATTTTGGCGAGTTGCAGCGCGAGCGTGGTGTTAGGGACGTAATCACCAGCCTCGATCGCATAAATGGTTTGGCGTGTGACGCCGGCGAGCTTGGCGAGCGCCGCGGCGGGGATTCCTCGACGTTCTCGGACTTGGTTCAGGTGGGTGCGGGTTTCCATGTACTCTTCGCCCGGGGCCGGCTTCATAGAACACATTGTAATTTAAAAAAGACATTAGCGAAAAATCCGACCCTGCATATTTATCGGTTTTCGATCGCATTCGGCCCTAGGGCTGTGAATCTACTTAAGTGCATTGTGACTAGAACGGCAGCCGCCCCTGGGCGTCTGGGACTCGCTGGCTAGCCGCCCTGATTTTGAAGGAGTATGCTTGTGGACGCCAAAGTGGAGGAGCCTCTATGCTCTACAGTCAACTGACTGCATTCGCTGCGGTCCTGCTCTGCGTACCCGTGCTGGCGGACGATGTTTCTGATCGTGCCAAGCTGATCGGCAATTGGCAGCGACAAGACGATTCCACCAAAGCGGCGACCGTTTGGTTACTTGAGATGAAGGGCGCTGCCCTTCACATAAAAGAATCTCTTGGGGATCAAAAGGTTTCTGAATTCGAGTGTCCGCCCAAAGGCGCGGATTGCGAAGGAACGGTTGAGGGTAAGAAGGCCAGTGTGAGCATGTATTACGATGGTCCGGCACTTGTGCAACTCGTGACCAAAGGGTCGGATGTAACGCGGCGGCGCTTCGCCGTTACGGGGCAGGGCGACATGATGGAGATCGAGGTAATGCCGATCGTAGGCGCCGACAAACCGGAATCGTTGCATCTGAAGCGAATCAAGCTCTCGAACAAAAGTCGCTAACTCCGGCCCGTCTCTGCGCGCGGAAGAGGAATGAGGGTTGGGAAAGGACCCCCGACTCGGCGAAATTCCGAGAGCACCGCGACGATGACGGCGGATGCCGGCGGCCACAGCCAGGGAGATAGTCTTTGGAATAGGATAGATTCGATGGGCAACCTTGACAGTCTAGTAACGAAATCCGCCTTGGCGGCAATAATGGCGATCGGTGTCGTGTCGCTGGCCGGACAGTCTTATCGCGCACCGCGCGGGCCTGACGGCAAGCCCAACCTCAATGGAATCTGGCAGGCGCTGAATGAAGCCAATTATGATGTCGAAGGGCACATGGCACGTCCGGCTATGGCTCTTGTCCCCGGTCACTCCAGTCCGGTGCCGGCCGCCCCTGTGCTGGCGCTAGGCGCTGTCGGCGCAGTGCCGCCGAGCCTTGGTGTGGTGGAAGGCGGTGAAATCCCCTACAAGCCAGAGGCGCTTGCGATCAAGAAACAGAACCAACAGGATTGGTTAAATCGGGATCCGGAGATCAAGTGCTATCTGCCAGGTGTGCCGCGCGCGACCTACATGCCCTACCCGTTTCAGATTATCCAAAGCGCCAGTGCCCTGACATTCGTCTACGAGTATGCAGGCGCCGTGAGGAATATTTATTTTAAGAACCCGGGGCCCGCTCCAAACGATTCTTGGATGGGCCAGTCCGTCGGACATTGGGAGGGTGAGACCCTGGTGATCGACGTCACCGATATGAACGATCGGACATGGTTCGACCGCGCCGGAAATTTTCATAGCGACAAGCTGCACGTGGTCGAGCGTTACACGCGCACCAGCCCGGATGTGATTTCGTACGAGGCAACGATCGAAGATCCGGACGTCTTCACGCGCCCCTGGAAAATCAGCATGCCGCTCTACCGGCGCCAGGAAAAGAACGCGCAGCTTCTGGATTTCAAATGCGTGGAGTTTGTAGAAGAATTGCTGTATGGCCCGTACCGGAAGCACCCGATACCCAAGTAACCCAGCAACCAAGGAGTTGTCTGAATATGCGAAATCGATTCATGTCATTCATGTCATTCATCTCAATGACCAGCGCGTTTGGAATGCTACTGGCGCTGTCGCTCACGGCTCTCCCGATGAGTGCCCAGGCGACAAAGGCCGCGCCAAAATCCGCCGCACTCCGCATGCCGGATGGGCATCCGGATTTGCAGGGTACCTACGACCTCGCCACCATGACACCGGTCGAGCGCTTGCCCGGCGATCCCCCGGTGCTGACCAAAGAACAAGCCGAAGCCCTGCAAAAAGCGGAGGCCGACCGCCGGGCCGTGAACGCGACGAAACTGGATCCGAATCGCCCTCGCCTGCAACCAGGCGGCGACACGACGCCCGGCAAAACATTTTTTGAGATTCTCGAAAAGGCGGGCGGCGGCGCCGTCGGCGGCTACGATCGTCTATGGCTGAACCAGGGCACGCAATATATGATGATCGACGGACAGATCCGGACCTCCATCGTCATCGATCCGCCGGATGGCCACGTGCCTCCCGCCAATGCGGCCGCCCAGAAGCGGCGCGCAACGGGCCGGTCGCTGCCGACGTCGGACACGGGCGAAAACGCGGACGTCAGGGCCGAGCCGCGTGGCAGTTTCGACGATCCGGAGCAGCGGCCGCTCGCCGAGCGGTGCCTGCTCGGTTTCGGCTCCACCTCTGGTCCGCCGGCGCTGCCGGATTATTTCTATAACGATCTGCATCAGATCGTGCAAACGCCGGACTCGATCATGATTCTCACTGAGATGGTCCACGACGCGCGCATCGTGCGGATGAATGCACAGCATCTTCCCAAGAACATCCGCCGCTGGATGGGCGATTCGGTGGGTCGTTGGGAAGGCGACACTCTGGTCATCGACACGACCAATTTCACGGAGAAAACCCGGTTTCGTGGATCGACCGAGAACCTCCACGTGGTCGAACGCTTGAAGCGTCTTGACGACAAAACGCTGTTGTATCGCTTCACGGTAGAAGATTCGGATACATGGGATCGACCCTGGACCGGCGAAATGGCGTGGCCCGCGACCAACCAGCCGATCTACGAATATGCCTGTCACGAAGGCAACTACGCGCTTGGCGATGTGTTACGAGGCGCCCGGCGGCAGGACGCTGAGGAGGCAGCTGCGAAAGCCAAAAAGTAGCGAGGAGCTTAGTCGCTCCGCGCCCCTCGGAGCCCGCTGAGCGAACCGGGGCTCAATTTTTTCCGGCCGGCGTCCCGATCATCCGCGGCGGCGCGGCAAACAACTTCTCGGGATCGGCTTCGACTGGCATCGCAAGTTCTAGGAATGCGATGTGCATTTCGTCCGTGGTCATATCTCCCCAACTGACAGGAACTGATGGATCGGGATTGGAAGGGTTATTAACCGAGTTGTCGAAGTGGGCGACCGACTCCAACCTCGTTCCTGCTGGAAGAAGCAGCGGCTCACGCAACACATAGGTAGTCTGCCAATTGAAGTCGTACTTCGGGACGCTCACCAACAATCGCGTTCGACCGTTCGGATACACCGCCCGCACCTCCATCCCTTTTCCCCGGCGGTGCATGTGCGGCTGGACGGACACGAGTCTTACCGGTTGCGCTAGCGTCATTGAAGCGCGCGATACATAATCCGGCGCGCCTGCGGGAATCGCCAGATCGAGATCGCGGAGAGTGTCGATCGCCAGCACGCGTTCGGAGGGAGCGGTGTCGGCCAGGTAGATTCCTAATTCCGAATAGTCAGTGACCTCCTTCCCGTTTGGGCTGTAATGCATCTCAAACACAATGTCAGAGCCGGCCCGGATCTGCTTTGCGCCGTTCGGCAGCCAGGGCATGGGCCGATACCCTGGTTCCCATCCAATTAACTGCAAGCGTCGATCGAAGACTCTCTCGCCTTCGCGCCTGCGCCCCCGATCGGCAATCGTAGCGGTCACGATTTCACCTTTGGGATAGCGCGCGAGGTAACTCGAGTCCGGTCCTCGTGCATAGGCATTGATGTGATGAACCACGGTGCGCTGATCGATCCGAAACTCCGCCGCGCGAACCCAGACATCTTTGGGAAACAGGTCGGGCGTGATCAGATAACGGTAGGTGAGCAGCCCGGAAGCCGGCACGTGAAAACCCGGCACTCGAATCACGATATCCGGCTTGCCGAGTTTCCAGTGATTTTCCACGCTGGTGAGTTGAAATGCCGTTTTCAGGGGCTGACCCTCTTGAGCGCCTTCCTTCACCCATGTACTGATTATCCGAATCTCGGTCTCGGTTAACGACCTGTCGTTCCGAAAGTCGTGCGCGGTTTCGCCCGCCGCATCCCAAGGGGGCATTTTTCGCGTCAAAACCGCCTCTCGAATCGCATTTGCCCAGGGCCGTACTTGGGCATAGCTGGTGAGCGGCATCGGTGCGATCTCGCCTGGCCGATGACAAGTCACGCACCGCCGCTCAAGAATCGGCCAAACGTCCGTGGAAAACGCGACCTCAGCGTTAAGGGCCATCCCACCGAACAACATCAAAAAGATTAGGTTATGCTTCTTGCCGAACACGTCGGATCATCCCCGCTAGGCTGCCCCCAGTCTACAGAAAAAGGCATAATCAGTGAGGGAAGTAAGATTTGCGGACAATTCTCCGGCCGACGCCATCACGTGAGGGAAAATGAAATCATGAGTGGAATCCAGTTTGTCACCGACGACAAGGGCCGCAAGGTCGGTGTTCTCATCGACCTGAAAAAACATGGGGCTATCTGGGAGGACTTCTGGGATGGTCTCGTCTCTGAGTCCCGGCGGAAGGAGAAGAGCATTCCGTACGAGCAATACCGGGCAAGCCGCATGAAGCGGACCCGCCCACGTGGTTAAGTACTCTCTCGAAGCAGTCGGCGCAAAAGGAACTGGATGCGCTCGGCGAGACGCTGTTCCCCTCGACGACGCGGCGCCTTTCATCATCGTCACGGGCGTAGCGCACCGCCGTGAAGTCTATGAATGAGATCTAAATTAGAGAACTAAGCCGGGAATGCCGGATCGTTGCGAACCTGCTCGGCTTGCCAAAGGTGGCGGCGATCGTGGGTTGTCGTCAATAACAGCTGTCCGCCGAGCGGCATTCTTACAATCGCTCGCAACACCGCGGGCAGCGCAGGCAGGGTCACTTTTACGCGGGCAAGATGCAAGCCGTCGGCATCCCTCGCCAGACGTTTTAATTCACCGGAGATGCGGCGGTACTCGGCCATGGTTGCGTCCGGATCTACCTCGGCTGGAGGGAGAAACGCTTTTGGCGCCTTGAATTTCTTTTTGGCCGGAGGCTCCTGGCTGGCGATGAACTTGCGGCTGAAGAAGCCGTATTGAAACGGACTTTGTCCGGTTTTCCCGCTGGCTCGTCCTTTCGCGATGCCCGTTTCGAGCGCCGGAAGAGTGAAGCTATTGGTGGTGTTGAGGTGCGCGAAACATTCGCCGATCGACCAGCGGCCGGGCTCGGGACGCCATTGGAATTGTTCGCGAGTGAGTCCGTGAGTGATCGATTCGGCGTGGCTGAGATTGGCGTCGATCTCGGTGACGAGCATGGCAATATCGGGGTCGAGCGGCATATATCGCTACAATAGTAGATTCCAATGCGCATCGCTCTGGCGCAGATCAATCCCACGGTTGGGGATCTTTCGGGTAACGTGAATCGGATGCTGCGGGCTGCGCGCGATGCGGCGGGCCGTGGCGCCGAAGCGGTGGTGTTTCCCGAGTTATCGCTCACCGGCTATCCTCCGCGCGATCTGGTGGAAAAACCAAGCTTTCTCGAGGCCAGCGAACGCGAGCTCGATCGGCTGGCGTGCGAAACCGCGGACCTCGACTTGAGCGTCATCTGCGGATTCGTCGCACGATCGAAGGCCGATACCGGGAAGCAGGCGATGAACAGCGCGGCCGTGCTCGAACGGGGGCGGATCGTCTTCCGGCAGAGTAAAATGTTGCTGCCGAATTACGATGTGTTCGACGAGGCTCGCTATTTTCGGCCAGGCGAAAGGGAAGACTTGTTCCTGCTGCGCGGCCAGCCGATGGCGCTGACGATTTGCGAGGACGCCTGGAACGACAAGCGTTATTGGAAGCATCGCCTCTATACACGCGATCCGGTGGAAGAACTGTTTGGCGCGGGCGCGGAGATCATGATCTGTATCAATGCGTCGCCGTTCAACATGGGAAAACGTGCGATCCGGCGGGGCATTTATCGCGCCGCGGCGAAGCGGTATTCAAAACCTGTTGTTTATGTGAACCAGGTAGGCGGCAACGATCAACTGGTGTTCGACGGGTCGAGTTTCGCGATGAACGGGGCGGGGGAGATCGTTGCGTCGGCGCGCTCCTTTGAAGAAGACCTCATCATGACCGGCGATCTTCACGAAGATTTCACGGACGAGTGCGAAGCTGTGTATCAGGCGCTGGTGCTGGGGACTCGGGACTATATTCGCAAGTGCGGATTTTCGAAAGTCTTGATCGGATTAAGCGGTGGAATCGATTCGGCGCTGACGGCGGTGATCGCGGTGGAGGCGGTGGGAAAAGAGAACGTGACGGGCGTGGCGATGCCGGGTCCTTATTCGTCGGATCACAGCGTGCGCGATGCTCAATTAATGGCGAATAAGCTCGAAATAAGGTTCGAAACAGTATCGATTTCGTCAGTTTATGGTCATTTAAGGGACGTTTTGGAACCGGCGTTTCACGGCAAGGGGCCCGATGTGACCGAAGAGAACCTGCAATCGCGCTTGCGAGGGGTCACCCTGATGGCTTTGTCGAACAAAACCGGTGCGCTGGTGCTAACCACCGGAAATAAAAGCGAGTTAGCGGTCGGCTACTGCACATTGTATGGCGATATGTGCGGCGGGCTCGCGGTGATCAGCGATGTGCCGAAAACAATGGTTTACGCGCTGTCGAGAATCGCGAACAAAAGGCATAATGGGGCGATTCCGGAGAGCGTTTTTACGAAGCCTCCGTCGGCGGAACTGAAGCCGGATCAAAAAGATACCGATTCGCTGCCGCCTTACGAAGTGCTGGACCGGATTCTAGAAGATTACATCGAGCAATACAAGACGCCGAAGCAGATTGCGGAGGCGCATTCGCTCGCGATCGAGCTGGTTAAAGATATAGTAAACAAAGTAGATCGCAACGAATACAAACGCCAGCAGGCTGCGCCCGGCTTGAAGGTGACGACGAAAGCTTTCGGGATCGGGCGAAGATTTCCTATTGCGCAGAGGTTTTCCGAATGAAACAAATTCTTAGTTTTCTGTTTGTTCTGATTTTCGCCGTGGTGCTGGGGTCGCAGCCATCGGGGAGAGAGACGGTCGGGCGGCAGGCGGATGGAACGGTGCTGCTGCCAACAGGCTGGAAGATTGCGCCCGTGGGCGAGCAGGTGCCGCTCGATACTTTGCCGATGTCGTCGGCGATTTCACCTAATGGGCGATTTGTGCTGGTGCTGAATGGCGGTTACAAGCCGCCGACGATCAGTGTGATCGACGCGGCGTCGAAGAAAGAATTGTCGCGCGTGAAGGTGGCGGACGGATGGCTCGGGTTGACGTTTTCGCCGGATGGGAAATTTGTTTATGTCGGTGGAGGGTCGAAGTATCGCGTTTTCGAATTTTCGTTTTCGACCGACGGCGATCTGAAGCCTTCCCGAGAATTTGAAATTGCAGCGGAGCACACGGTGCGGGATTTTATCGGCGATGTCGCGGTCTCGCCGGATGGGCAGTTGATGTACGCGGCCGATTTGTACAAGGACTCGGTAGTGGCGATCAATGTACGGACGGGGAAGGTACTGGATCGATACAAGACGGGTCGGAGGCCCTATCGGATTTTGTTTCATCCCGACGGCAAGACGTTCTTCGTTTCGAGCTGGGCCGATGCGACGGTTTATGAGTACAACGTCTCCTCGGGCACGGAGGTTGCGCGCGTACGGATGGGTCCGCATCCGACCGATATGGTTCTGAGCAACCGGACACCTGATGCGGGTGAATCCGACGAGGATGCTAAGAAATCGAAGAAGGTCGAAAAGACTTTGCGGCTGTTCGTTACGGCTGCGAATACGAATAATGTGTTCGTCGTCAACGTGGAAGAGGATAAAGATCTGAAGCTGATTGAGACGCTGAACGTCGCGCTGACGCCGAGGCATCCGCTGGGGATGACGCCGACGGCGCTCGGGATCTCGGCGGATCAGAAAATGTTGTTCACGGTTTGTTCCGACGCGAACGCGGTGGCGGTGACCGACATTTCCGAGCAGAGGAGCCGTTTGCTGGGATTTATTCCGACAGGCTGGTATCCGACGGCGGCGCGCGTTTTGAAAGACGGCACCATTCTGGTGCTGAATGGGCGCGGGCTGCAAAGCTATCCGAATCCAAAGGCTCCGGGGCCGTTCGGTGCGCCGGCGATTGAGGGAGGCGGCGATCCCCGGCGCGAGTACGTGGGCAATTTGCAGACGGGCACGATGTCTGTAATCGCTCCGCTGACCGAGGTTGCGCTGGCGCAGTACACGAAGACGACGCAGGCGCTATCGCCCTATAACGATTCGCAACTCGACGTGGCTGAGATCGCCGACGACAACGTGATTTATTCGAAGCCCAACAGGCCGTCGCCGATCGAGCATGTGATTTACATCGTGAAAGAAAATCGTACTTACGATCAGGTGATGGGAAAAATCGGGAAGGGAAATAGCGATCCGACGCTCGACCTGTTCGATGAGAGCGCCGCGCCGAATCACTATAAGCTGGCGCGGGAGTTTGTGCTGTTCGACAATTTCTATGTCAACGCGGATGTGAGCGCGGATGGGCACAATTGGGCGATGGCGGGGATTGCGCCGGACTATACACAGAAATTCTGGCCGTCGAGTTATGCCAAGCGGCGGAATTTTTACGATTACGAAGGCGGGGAGCCGGCGAATTCTCCACCGGCGGGCTATATCTGGTCCAACGCGGTTGCGGCGGGGCTTTCGGTGCGGAATTACGGGCATCAGGCGAACAACAAAAAGACTCCTGGAGCCGACGGCGTGCAGATCGACGGGGTGCGCGATCCGTCGCTCAAAGCGATCACGAATACGCATTACCGGGGGTTCGATCTCGACTATCCAGATGTCGAGCGGGCGAAGGTTTTTTTGAGCGAGCTGAAGGAATTTGAGGCGTCGGGGAAGATGCCGCGATTTATTGTGATGCGGCTGGGGAACGACCACACGTCGGGGACGGCGGCAGGGAAACTAACGCCGCTTTCGTTATTCGCCGATAACGATGCCGCGCTCGGGATGGTGGTGGAGGGCGTGTCGAAGAGCAAATTCTGGGCGAAGACGGCGATTTTCGTGATCGAGGACGACGCGCAGAATGGGCCGGATCACGTGGATTCGCACCGCTCGCCGATGTTCGCGCTATCGCCTTACACGCGGAGGGGGATTATCGATAGCTCGATGTACAACCAATCGTCGGTGCTGCGGACGATGGAGTTGATTCTCGGGCTGCGGCCGATGACGCATTTCGACGCGGGGGCTCGGCCGCTGGCGAAGGCTTTTGTTAGTGCTCCGAATATGACTCCGTATGTGGCGGAGAAGCCGAGGATTTCGTTGACGGAGAAGAATCCGGCTAGGTCGACGACGGCGGCGCGGTCGGCAAAGATGGATTTTCGGGATGCGGATCGGGTGGATGACGATGAGTTGAATGCGATTTTGTGGGAGGCGATTAAGGGGTCGGAGGCGCCGGTGCCGGTGCGGAGTTATTTTTCGAAGTGAAGACGGCGCGGCAGGTGCATCGCCGGTCAGATGTGCAGACCGAGATACTCTGCTATCCATTTGGTGGCCTCTTTCTTGGCCACCTCGACCCCAATGCTGAGCACGGCTGGGCCGACTTTGTTCCCGAGCTGCTTGAGCCAACCCGCGGTACGTTGGCCCAATCCGGGCGCGGTCTGGTCTTTGGAATCGTCGTCGAGAGCAGACTTCAGTTCGGATACTGCGGATGGCTGCATGCCGAGCCGACTGGCGAGAGCTTCGGCCAATGCCGGCCAATCGCCTTTTTCGATTTCGATACGTTCGATTTGTGTGAAGTCTCGTGAGGCGATGACGTTAGTGCCTCCGAAAATGTACATCGTGACGTTTTGATCGACCTTTTCCTTCGGCAACCCGTGGAGGTCTTCGCCCATCAACCCTAGTTCGTCTCTGAGCTCAAGAGCGAAGCGTAGGACTCTGGTTTTGATGGTGTCAATTAGACCAACGAATACGGAGCCGGGGACCTCTTGCCACGCCCTGTTCAGGGCGTACTGTCCTTGAAAAAAGGAGGCTCGATACATCAGAGTCAAGTTTGCTGGCCATTCGATGACAAGTTTAGAATTCGGACCTACTCCTTCGTAAGAAGCTATAGGCTGAAAAAGGATCACGGACTCTGCAAAATGCCTGTGCTGCTCTCGTAGCATTGCTGGCGGTATTGGCTGATCCGTAAGCTGGGCTCCAAGGCGGCCGAGAAACAACCCCTTAGCCGTAACGAGGGTCTTTCTATATGCCGGCACTTCGTCTTCCTTTGCTGCTTCGTAGCCATTTAGCTCGTTCTCAGCCCAAGCCTTCAGTCGATCACTCTTTAAAGTGTGGGCTAGCACCAGGCACTTGCGTAGAAGTGTTGCGACGGACCCTTTTTCGCCAGCAGCGAGGTCGATTATCTCATCGAGTAGATTCATCTGTAGATAGCTTCTCTATTTTCCCTCAGTTTCCAATCCTCGCAGCGTCGGACGCCTAAACACGTCGGCTGAAGCCGACGCTGCAAGCTGAAGCTCGCGCCACCAAGCCAGTGGTATGTGCCGGTTATGGCGATAGAGAAACCTTGTCGCTTGTCCGCATGGGCATGCGGACAGGGCGTAGCCCAAATAGCGCTTCGCTAATTAATCATCTAATCACAAAGATAGGCTCTTCAAGCACTGTCGTTCTCCACCTCCCCAGCTATCCTGGGTCAAGCAGGAGAGGCCTCCGGCCAAGTCTTCGCCCCGCGTTAAAATAACGCGAATCTAACGCGAGGAGTTTTTCGCGGATTGGAGTAAGTGATGTGTTTTCTTGGACTCGCGCACCGGAGTGACTTTAGCTCCAGTTCCACAGTGGCGCTTAACCGTCGCGTTTCCGGCGCTAATTCAGACGTTGCAGGGCTTGAATCCATGCTCCTGGAGTCGTCCCTAGAACTCCTCGGAACATTTCCACGAAGGCGGTGGGCTGGCGATAGCCTAGGGCTGCGCTGGTTTCTTTTACCGAGCGGCCGGAGACTAGGAGTTCCACGGCTTTCATCAATCGGACCTGCCGCCGCCAGAACTCGAAGTTGGAACCGACTTCGCGGCGGAAGATTCGCTCGATTGTTCTTACGCTCGCACCGGCGGAGTCGCACATGGCTGCCAGCGACTGGCGGCCGGCTGGATTTGCGAATACATTGTCGGCAATCGCGCGGGCTCGGGGGTCTTTGGGGAGAGTCACGGAGGTCGGCATGGGGGATGCAGTTTGCAATTGCGAGACCAGAAGATCGCGGATAGAGCAATGAAGACGATCGCGCATTCGAAGCTCTTTGAGGCGTACTGTTTCGACGATCAGCTCGCGCAGCAGCGGCGTGACGTGAAACACGGAGCATGTTGGCGGCAGGCGAGAGGCTAGTCCGCGGCGGAGGTATAGAGTGCGCATCGAGACCGCTTCCGGCATGTTGATGGAGTGAACGGTCCGCGCCGGAACCCATAATGCGAAGTGGGGAGGGATCAGCCACACGCTCTCGCCCGCCGATACTTCCATGACGCCGCCGATGGCGTAGATCAGTTGATCGGAGCCGTGGGAGTGCGGGAGAACTCGGAAGCCGCGAGGATATTCATAGGCGAGTGTCGCGATCATGACGCCTCGGCCAGGATCGAAGCCGGTGATGAAGCCTTGTCGCAATACAGATATATTATGGCGTAACACTCGTCTTGCGACAAGCAAGTTTCGGGGGCATTCTATCGTTATGAATCTAGCTCATCGCTGGCTGTGCGGTTCGGCACGGTGGAAGAGTGCGGTCGAAACCTATATTCTGCCTTGGACGCTCGAGGGGCTGGATCTGGGGGCGAATGTCCTGGAAGTGGGACCTGGGCCTGGGGCTACGACGGATCTGTTAAGGCGTCGCGTGGAGCGGCTGACTTGCGTGGAGGTGAACCGCTCGATGGCCGATGCGCTGCGCCGGAGGCAAGTGGATCGGAACGTCGATGTTGTTTGCGAGGATGCTACGGCGATGTCGTTTCCCGATCGGACTTTCGACGGAGCGGTCTGTTTCACGATGCTGCATCATGTACCATCCGTGGCGATGCAGGACCGATTGTTGAGCGAGGTTGCGAGGGTGCTGCGTCCGGGGGGAATTTTTGCGGGGACGGATAGCCTGTACAGCCGGTCGTTCCGGCTGCTGCATCTGTTCGACACGATGGTGGTGGTTGAGCCGAATACGTTTGCGGGGCGACTGACAACTGCGGGGTTTGAGGATGTCCAGGTGGATGTGATGAAGCCGTACGCGTTTCGGTTTCGGGCTCGGAAGGCGGGTTGACGGTCCCGGCGTCGACACGAGTGGGTGCGCCACAGGCGCACGGAACTTACTAGCAATTGGGATTGAGGGGGTGGTACTTTTAGACAAGCCCTCCTTTCCTGAATGACGACCCTCTGTTTCCTGTGGCACATGCACCAGCCGTTCTACAAAGACTTGTGGACTGGCGAATATAAGCTCCCTTGGACTCGATTGCACGCGTTGAAGGATTATGCGGGGATGGTGGAGATTCTGGGGGAGTTTCCGCGCATTCATCAGACGTTCAACCTGGTGCCGTCGATGGTGGCGCAGATTGAGGAGTATGCGGAGGGGAAGGCGTCGGATCCATTTCTCGATTGCGCGCTGGCGCCAGCTGAGGAGTTGACGGAGGCGCAGCGAAACTTCATCCTTAAATACTTTTTTCAGACGCATGTGGAGCGGATTATTCATCGTTATCCGCGGTATCGGGAACTGTACGAGAGGCGGGAGCAGCGGTTTTCGGTTCAGGATTTGCGGGATTTGCAGATTTTTAGCCAGATTGCATGGTTTGATGAGGATTTGCTGGCTCGCGATGAGGAACTGCGGGCGCTGATTCGCAAGGGTCGGGATTTTTCGCGCGAGGATCAGGCGATGATGGCGCGGAAGCAGAGTGAGGCTTTGCGTCGGGTATTGCCGGTGTATCGCGAGTATGCGGCGAAGGGGCAGATCGAGATTTCTACGACTCCGTTCTATCATCCGATTCTGCCGCTGTTGTGCGATTCCGATATTGCGGGGGTGACGCATCCGGGGGTGCCGCTGCCGTCGCGATTCCGATATCCGGGGGATGCGCGGGTGCAACTGGAGCGGGCGCGATCGTATATCGAAGAGAAGTTCGGAGTGCGTCCGAAGGGGTTGTGGCCGAGCGAAGGGTCGGTGTCGGATGACGCGCTGGCGCTGGCGGCGGAGTGCGGATTCACGTGGTCGGGGACGGATAACGGGGTACTGGCGCGCACGCTGGGGCATGCGGCCGGCGCTTTCGAAACGTATCGGGCCTATTGCTGGAAGCAGCGCGGGCATGAGATGCGGATGCTGTTTCGCGATCATTACTTGAGCGATTTGATCGGGTTCACGTATTCGCGCATGGGAGCGGCGGAGGCGGCGGAACATTTCCTGGAGAAGATCCGGCAGAATGCGCCCGCGGGCAGCCAGGCGCTGGTGCCGATTATTCTCGATGGTGAGAATGCGTGGGAGTGGTATGAGGCGAACGGGCGTCCGTTTCTGCGCGAGTTGTATGGGCGCATTTCAGAAGACGCGGAGTTCGAGGCGTTGACGGCCGCGGAGGCGCTTGAAAAATTCGAGGCGCAGTCCAATCTTGGGCCGCAGGCGCTGCCGGGGATTTTTCCGGGGTCGTGGATCAACGCGAATTTCGATGTGTGGATCGGCGCGGAGGAGGACAACTTAGCATGGGAGTATCTTCTCGCCGCTCGGCGCGCCTACGATGACGCGAAGAATGTGCCGGAGGAGAATCGCAAGCTGGCATACGAGGAATTGTTGATCTCCGAGGGGAGCGACTGGAATTGGTGGTACGGGCCGGAGCATGGGTCGGAGAATCGGCCGGAGTTCGACGAGCTGTATCGCGATCATTTGAAGAACGTGTATCGGGCGTTGGGGCTGGAGCCTCCTGCAGAGCTTTCGAGGCCGATTTTAAAGGGGTTCGGAGAGGGCGAGCATCACGAAGCGCCGGTGAATTCGATTCATCCGACTCTCGATGGTGAAGTGACGTCGCACTTCGAGTGGATGGGGGCGGGGCGGTATCGACCGGATCCGCGGTCGGGGGCGATGCATGCGGCTACAGAAAGCACGGCGGGGGCGCAGGAGATGTTCTACGGGTGCGATGAGGCTCATCTGTATGTTCGATTGGATGGAGCTAGTGGGGATTCGTTCGCGGTGGAGTTTGAGACCGGCGCGGCGGCTGCGGAAGTCGCGCGTGGGCGGGTGATCGAGATGCGTACGCCGAGGCTGGGGAAGATGTTTCGGGTTGTCGTGACGAAAGACGGGCTGGTGATGGCGACTTTGCCTGCGCAGGGGTGGATCGCAATCGGGTAGAATGGAACTGCCCCGATTCGAAGGGGACCAAGAAGTCACGATCCAGAAGTCAAACATGTTCGACGCGACGAGGGGAGCTTAACGGCTCCCCTCTCGTTTTTGAGGAACCTTTTTCCCGTGAACGAGTACAGTACCTTATGGATCTGAAATACGCTCTGCGATCGCTTCGCAAGAATCCTGGATTTACCGCGCTCGCGGTGATTGTAATGGCGCTGGGCATAGGGGCGAACACGGCGGTGTTCAGCGTGGTGAACGCGGTGCTGCTACGTCCGCTGGCTTATAAGAATCCGGATCGGATTGTGATGCTCGGGCCGCTGTGGAAGGACACGGGGAGGATCGGAGGCAATTCGTCCGCTCCGGATTTTCACGACTGGCACGATCAATCGACGGCATTCGAAGCGATGGCGGCTTACAATGCCCAACCAACTGCGGTGATGGCCGGTCCGGCGGCGGAGTATGCGGTGGTGGCCTGGGTATCCTCGGAATTTTTCAAAGTGTTCGGCGCGGAGCCCGTGGCGGGGCGGTTATTCACGCCGGAGGAGTGGACCAAGACCGGCGCGGTGGTGATCAGCCAGGCGTATTGGCAGAAGCATTTCGGGGGGGACGCGAATGCGCTGGGCAAGACAGTGCGGATGATCGACCGGACATTTACCATCGTGGGCGTGATGCCGGCGGGATTCAGTTTTCCGGAAAAGACGGAGCTCTGGATTTTCCAGCCGGAGGAGAATGAGCACCGCTCGGCTCATAACTACCATGTGGTGGGATTACTGAAGCCGGACGTCAGCATCATGCAAGCGCAAGCTCAGTTGAGTCTGAT
Organism: Bryobacterales bacterium; assembly: GCA_003170295.1. Classification (GTDB taxonomy): domain Bacteria; phylum Acidobacteriota; class Terriglobia; order Bryobacterales; family Bryobacteraceae; genus Palsa-187. Next base: position 23,802 of record PNAJ01000054.1, read on the forward strand.
CGGTGACCGTTTATCGAAGCAATATCCGGATAGCAATTCGAAGAAGAGCGCCGGAGTGATAGGCATGCGGGACCGGCTGGTCCGAGATGTGCGGACCACCTTATACCTGTTGCTGGGCGCGGTGGGCATGGTGCTGCTGATTTCCTGCGCGAATATGGCGAATCTGCTGCTGGCGAAGGCGACGTCGCGGACCAGGGAGATCGCGATTCGGGCGGCGGTGGGCGCGGGACGCGGGCGAATTATCCGCCAGTTGATCACAGAGAGCGTGGTGCTGGCGATGGTGGCAGGCGCCGTCGGGTTGATTCTTGCCTTATGGGGGGCGCAAGCGCTGGTGGCGATGGCACCGCCCAATGTTCCGCGGTTGGCCGAGGCGGCGATTATCGATAGATGGGTGCTAGCGTTTACGTTCATGATTTCGATAGGGGCGAGTCTGTTGTTCGGCCTCGCGCCGGCGGTGACGGCCTCGCGGATCGATCTGAACGACGCCTTGAAGCTGGGGGCGGCGAAGGCGGTGGTGGGTGGAGGAGCGGGAAAGCTGCGAAGCGCGCTGGTGGTGGCGGAGATTGCCTTTTCCGTGGTGCTGCTGATCGGCGCCGGACTCCTGATGAAAAGTTTTGTCGCGCTGAACAGCGTGGCACTCGGGTTTCGGCCGGATCATTTGCTGCTGATGTCGGCGGAAGTGCCGGGATCGTCTCTCGAAAGGGCGCGAGAAGGAACGCGATTCTATAAAGGATTGCTCAAGGAAATCGCGCAGATTCCTGGCGTGACCGCAGTAGGCGCGGCACGAACGCCTCCCGGCCAAGTGGGATCGGACGGCACGTATTGGGTTGACACACTGCCGGCGCATTTGGCATTGGACCTGGACCGTGATGCGATATTCTCGGTGGTCACGCCGAAGACCTTCGCGACCCTTGGCGTGCCTGTACTAGGGGGGCGCGATTTTAACGATAGCGATGTGTACGACGCACCATTTACGGTGATTATCAATGAATCGCTGGCGAAGAAAGCGTTTCCGGGGCAGGATCCGCTGGGGCACATCCTCTACTGCGGCTTCGATTCGTTAAACCCGATGACGGTTGTCGGCGTCGTGGGAGATATAAGGGAATATGGACCCACGAGGGTTCCCGGGCCGGAGATCTTCATGCCCTATGAACAGCATCCACGCGCGAGCGCTTACCTGACGGTCATGGTGCGGACGAGTGCGGAGCCGGGGTCGCTTTCTGAGGTCCTGCGGAAGACCGTTCGGGAGCGATCGCCGGAGGTGCCGTTGAAATTTACCACGATGGAGGCATCGCTCGCCGAGAATGTCGCTACGCCGCGGTTCCGCACGCTGCTGTTCCTGATATTTGCTGGGCTCGCGGTGTGTTTGGCGATGGCGGGAGTGTACGGCGTGATGGCCTACGTGGTCGGGCAGAGACTGAATGAGATCGGACTGCGGATGGCGCTGGGGGCGAGTCAGGGCGACGTATTGGGGATGGTCTTGAAACAAGGCCTGGCTCTGGCGGGCGCAGGGGTGGTGCTGGGGCTGGCCGGCGCGGCTGCCACGACACGGCTACTGACGTCGTTTCTATTTGAAGTGAAGCCGGGCGATCCGCTAACTTACCTGGGCGTCGCGGCGCTGCTGGCGGTGGTCGCGATGGCGGCGAGCTATCTGCCGGCGAGGCGCGCGACGAAGGTGGATCCATTGGAGGCCCTTAGGCAGGAGTGAATCTCCTGTGGCATAGTAATAGCCAGTGCATACCCGCAGAGTTTCGACGTTCCTGCTGGGAAGCTGGATGGGATGCAGCGTCTTCATGGCGTTCGTAGTCCTTCAGAACCTCCATGCACCGGAACTGGTGATGAATTCGCCGGTTGGGCCGGTGGTGAACATCATCAAGACGCTGGGGCAGGACCAGGTGACCCTGCTGCTGCACCACCAGGCGGCGGAACAAACGCGCAGTGTCTACTATCTCTGGGAACAGGGGCAGATCATGCTGGGTCTGGTGCTGGGAGGCTGCCTGTACTTCGCTACGCAGAAGCGGCTCCTCTCGCTGGTGCTATGCGGGATCATGCTGGCGCTGGTGCTGTTCCAATTCTGGGCGATCACTCCCGAGCTTTCTTACCGTGGCCGCGAAGCGGATTTCCCTCCTGGTAACGCTACCTCCGGGACCATGGTGCGCGCCTTGCTTCTCTATCAGATGATGATGGTGACAGAAGGGCTGAAGCTGGTGGTGGGAGGCGTTCTGGCGAGCTACCTATTCGTTCTCCGCACCTCGCGGAAGCGGAGCAGCCGGCGCGAGGTCGATCTGGTCGATCACCCCGATCACAGCCATATCGATCGGTGATTCGGGGCGTCCAACGGCGGTCATCGCACTGAATCCTTCCATAATCAGCAAGACTCGATCGCCGACCCCGGCATCGACCGCGTCCAAAGCAACGACGGCATTGCCTCGGTCCACGCCATCGAGCGTGAGAGGCTGCACCAGCAGTGCTTTACGGCCCTCATGGCTCGCGTGTTTTTCGGTGGCGACGACTTCGCCGATGACTCTACCAATCAGCATTCGTTTTGTTGGCCGCGTCGCACGGTGATTTTGTCGACGATGGCGACAACGGTGGCGTCGGTCGGCACTTGCGTGGGGAGAAACGGGAAGCTCGCTTCTTTTCCTTTGCACCAATAGACGAGTTCGCCCGCGCCCGCGCCGGTGGAATCGGTGCAGATGAGCTGTCTGCCGGTGTCGTTGAGTTCGGGCGCCAACGGCTGGACGATCAGCAGCCTTTGCGCGGTAAGGCCGGGGTTCTTCTCCGTGGCCCAGACACACCCGACGATTTTTCCGATCTGCATCGCGCTATTCCTTATATCGATCGCGATCGAGGCTGACGGTATCGACGATTCCTACGATGGACGCATCGACGGGCTTGTCCTTACAGCCCTCGGCCAGACGAGCGGAGCTGCCTGAGACCAACAGTACGAGCGCGCCGGGGCCGGCCTGCACGGTATCGATGGCGATGAGATAATTCGATTCCTCTTTGCCATCGGGCGAGACGGGCTTCACGATGAGAAGTTTTGCGCCCTCCAGGCGAGGGTCTTTGCGCGTAGCAACGATGGTTCCGGCTACCCGGCCGAGGGTCATTGCAACCACTCCCTGTGGTCGCGGCTCGTTAAGCGGCTGATGATGAATGTCGACAGCGAGCCGTGACCAAAGGGAGCGGTCAGCATCGGTTTTTCACTACTTCGCCGATTTGCCGATGGGCAGGACATCTTCGAGGCTCGAATGCGGGCGCGGGATAACGTGCACGGAGATCAACTCCCCGACGCGGCGGGCGGCGGCGGCTCCGGCATCGGTGGCGGCGCGAACGGAGGCGACATCGCCGCGCACCAGCACAGTGACGTATCCCGATCCGATTTTTTCCCAACCGACCAGTTGCACATTCGCGGCTTTCACCATCGCGTCGGAGGCCTCAATCATGGCGACCAACCCACGCGTCTCGATCATCCCTAGAGCTTCACCCATGGATCTCCCTTAACTAGTAAACACCGCGAACTTTCAGCGCTTCGTCGATGACGGCCAGAAGCTGCTCGCGCGTAATTTCGATTTTTTCACTCGGCTCCGGCATATCCTCGGCGGCGAGCGGAGCGCCCTGGTCGAAGCCGTTGTTGGAATCGACGCAATAACGCTTGCGGGAATCGAACAACTTCTGGATTTCGGCGCGCGGCAGCACTTTGGGCCCGCCCAGGAGTTCTGCGACCAGGGCGATGCGCGCGAAATGTTCGACGGTCTCCATTTTGAAATAGGCATCGAATACATCCGTGCCATAGGAAACAACGCCGTGGTTGGCCATCAGCAGAGCTTCATATTTCGGAATGTAGGGCAGCATGCCTTCGGTAAGGGCGGGAGTACCGGGCAGTCCGTAATCGGTAAGCGGCACGGAGCCCAAGCGGATCACGATCTCGGGCAGCAGGCCCTGGTTCAGCGCGCGTCCGGCGGTTGCGAATCCGGTGGCGACGGGCGGATGGGCATGGACTACTCCGCGAATATCTGGGCGCAATTTGTAGATGGTGAGGTGCATCGCCATCTCCGAGGTGCGTTCCCGCTCCCCGGCGATCTTGTTCCCGTCCAGGTCGCACAGGATCAGGTCCTCGGGACTCATCATACCCTTGCAAACATTCGTGGGCGTAGCCAGGATGAGGTTCTCCTCCAGCCGGATGGTGATGTTGCCGTCGTTGGCCGCGATCCATCCTTTGTCGAAAATCAGCCGGCCGACCCGGATGATATCGTCACGAAGCTGTTGCTCGGTCTTCGGCATTCGGACCTTTGATTGTACCGCAAGGTGAAGAAGCTGGAGGGACCTCGCTACAATGAAGTCTCGATGGATAAACGCCGCATGTGCCCGAACTGCCGGGCTTTTATTACGACGGACGACAAGGTCTGTCCTTACTGCCAGTTTACCGTAGGACCTAAGGCGGTGGATCAGCGCAACCCAGCCGATTTGTTAGGCGGGTTGATTCCGCACGCGCGATTCACCACCATGGTGATCCTGCTGATCAACACCGGGCTTTACATCGCGATGATGTTCCATACGCAGACAGGCTCACAGGGAATTTCGTTCGATTTCGACATAGACACGCTGGTCGACTTCGGGGCGAAGTCCGGCCGGCTAATGCTCCTCCATGGCGAATGGTGGCGGCTGGTGACGGCAGGTTTTCTGCATGGAGGAATTCTGCACATCCTGATGAACTCCTGGGTGCTGTTCGATCTGGGCGCGCAGACCGAGGAGATGTACGGCACGAGCCGGTACCTTGCAGTTTATTTCGTCGCGACGGTGACGGGGTTTCTAGCGAGTCTTTTTTGGGCGCCGGGTGTGGCGTCGGTGGGCGCGTCGGCCGGGATCTGCGGATTGATCGGTGCGATGATTGCGCTGGGCGTTCGGGACCGGTCGTCGTTTGGAGCGGAGATCCGAAAGTTTTACGTGCGTTGGGTGATCTACCTGCTGGTGTTCGGCCTGATCTTCCCCGCTACGGATAACGCGGCCCACGTTGGCGGTCTCGTTGGAGGATTCGTGGTTGGATATATAGCAGGCACGCCGGGCCGTTCGCAGATCGTTGAGCGCATTTGGCAGACTCTGGCCGGAATCGCGCTTGCGTTAACGGCATTCTCATTTTTCAAAATGTTCATGGCGCTGGTGGCGACGAGGCCGCAGTAGAAAAGTAGCCGGTTTTGGTACGAACGGTGAACCCCGGCTGCTTCGTGCGAATCACGAGCTTGTGAAACGTGCCATCGGCAACGCCGCTCGCATGATAGGCGAGCTCATAGGACGATCGCAGTTGTTCGCCGATTTCGCGAAACGAAATGCGCAGATCCGCCGCCTGCGCGTCGAAATCGGAGCCTCCCGTATCGCGCGAGATGCGAGCCATCACCGAAGCACCGTACTTATTCCGCGCGGTCCACTCGCCTTTTCTCGTCTCGGTGTAGCGAATCCCGAAGAGGACGACGTTTTCCAGTTGCGCGGCCTCGATGGTTTGCATCATGTTATGAGCGCTCGAATTGTCTTCGCCGTCGCTGAAGATGATGAGAGCTTTACGTGCCCGATCGACCTTGGCAAGCTTCAAAGTAACCGCGTAGTACAGGGCGTCGTAGAAGGCCGTTCCACCGGCACGGTAATCGCGAGGGCCAATCTCAGGAACGTCGCGCTTCTCTTTCTCGGACTGTTTCAGGCCGTCGATTAAGTCCGAGCCGGACGCTGAAAAATCGGCAGCGAGCCGAAGGTGATTGCCGAAGCGGATCAGAAACGCGCGATCCCGCGGGCTTAGCACGCTCTTGAGAAAGGTGCCTACGTCGTGCTGATGCTGTTTCACGAAATGCTCCTGGCTGCCGCTGGCATCGACAATGAGGCCGAGCGTCAGCGGCAGATCCTCGCTTCGAGCAAAGAAGGAAATCGGTTGAGGCTGGCCGTCGTCGAGGACCTCAAAGTCGTCTCTTGTGAGATTCGTGACGAGTCTACCGCTGGCGTCGCGAACAGTGAACGCTACATTGACCAGGCGAACGCTGACACGGATCTCCGGTAGCTCCTGGGCGAGGCAAGTCGGCAAAACTGCGAGAAATGCGATGGAGATCCTCACACGAACAAATACGCAGAGACATCCGCATTAGGACGCAGATTCTCCTCTGATACAGCTGATACAGTATCGGTATGTTGAAGCGCGCCGCGTTGTGGATTGGTGCGATCGTTTTATCCCTCCTCGGGCTGGTGCTCGCGCTGCACCTCTACGGCCTCCGCCTCGATTGGAGCGGCGACATGTCTCACGCGACGATTCAGAACAGCGCCCGCAACGACGCACGGGTCGAGCAAAGCCGCGCGGCGCAGCGGACCGAGCCTCCTCCTGCTCCTGTGCCCATAGAGAAACCGCTGGAAGCGGCTACGCCGGTGAGGATGTTGAAGGCCGCCTATTGGACCGATTTCCGGGGCCCGAATCGCGCCGGCGAATATGCGGAGTCGCCCATCAACGTCGCGTGGCCCGCGGCTGGCCTGCCGCGTTTGTGGAAGCAACCGATCGGCCTGGGGTACGCGTCGTTCACGGTCGGCGAAGGACGAGCCTATACTATCGAACAGCGGCGCGATAAAGAAGCGGTCACGGCGTACGACATCGAAACAGGCCGCGAACTGTGGGCGTTTTCGTATCCCGCGTCGTTCGATGAAGTACTCGGCGGACCGGGGCCGCGCGCGACGCCGGTGTATCATGACGGCCTGGTTTATTCGCTCGGCGCGATGGGCGACCTCTACTGCCTCTCGGCGGCGACGGGAAAACCGAAGTGGTCGAAGAATATTCTCGCCGACAACGATACGAAGAACATCCATTGGGCGATGTCGGGCGCGCCGCTGATCGTCGATGACATGGTGGTCGTGACTCCGGGTGGCACGAGCGGGAAAAGCATCGTCGCGTACAACCGGCTGACCGGCGCTCCTTTATGGAAGTCGCTCAACGACCGCAATGGGTATACCTCGCCGATTCTCGCGACGCTCGCGGGGCGGCGGCAGATTGTTTGGATCAGCGCGGAGCGCGCGGTAGGGATCGGCGTCGACGACGGCAAGCTGCTATGGGAATATCCGTGGCCCGCGCAGATGGACATGAACTGCTCGCAACCGGTGGTGATCGACGAAAACGACGTGCTGCTGAGCTCGGCGGAAGATCCCGGCGCGGCACTCTTGAAAATTGCGAACGACGGAGATGCATTCAGCGCGCAGCAGGTGTGGAAGAATAATCGTCTCAAAAATAAATTTAATTCGTCGGTGCTCTATCAGGGCTACATTTACGGGTTCGACGAAGCGATCCTCGCGTGCATCGATCCGAAAACGGGCGACCTGAAGTGGAAGGGCGGGCGTTACGGCTACGGGCAATTGCTGCTGGCGGGAGGCTATCTGGTGATCCTCACCGATCAAGGCGAACTGGTGCTGGTGCGCGCGACTCCCGAGAGCCATCAGGAATTGGCCCGCTTCCAGGCGATCGAGGGAAAAACCTGGAACATCCCGGCGATCGACAATGGGCTGCTGGTGGTCCGGAATGCCGAAGAGATGGCGTGCTTCCGCATCGGCCGCTAACGCACTAGTACTAATTGTATAGTACACTCGTTGAAATATGCGCGTCCTCCTATTCTTCGTCGCTGCCGGCCTTTTTGCACAAGCGCCTCCGGACATCGACGCTCTCTTGAAGACCGCCCACACGGCGTACCGGAAAGCCGATTACGCCGCAGCGCGCAAGTCTCTGGAGGACGCCTGGAGCGCGGCTAGTGAGCTTCCGCAGAACGATCCGAAGCGTTACGAGATCGTGAAGCAGATCTCCGGCGTTCTGGCCGCATCGGGCGACAATGAAGCCGCGCAAAACTACATCGAGCTGGCGATCAACTGGCGCGAGAACGCGGTGGGCCGAGACGATCCGTTGATCGCCGACGACATGATCGAGTTGGCGGCGATTTGCGAGCGCCGCAAGGATTTCGAGCGGGCGCTCGCGATTCTCCAGCGCGTGATCGGCATCCACAGTAAAGCCCGAGGGAATTTTGAAAACTCCGATGTGGCGGACGATTACAGCCGCATCGCCTTGGTGCAGGCGGCTCAGAACAAGCCGGAGGTGGCGATTCCGACCTTGATCACCGCGATCGGCATTCGCGAAAAAGTGTTAGGCGCGGATTCTCCGGGACTACTTTCGGAGCTCGACCGGCTGGGCGCGTTGCAACTCACGGCTCGCACCTACGACGCAGCCGAGGTCACGTTTCGCCGCGCCCTGGTGATTCGCGAGCGAGTGCTGGGATCGAAGTCGCCGGATCTATTGACGACGCTCGATGGGCTCGCCTACTCGCTGTTCGGCCAGAAGCAGTTCGACGAAGCGGAGATATTCTACAAACGGCTGCTCGATCTTTGGCTGTTAATTGGGAATCTGCCGATGATCGCGGACACGGAAGAGAAAATCGCCGTCTTCTATCGCGAGCAGAAGAAATGGGATGAAGGAACCGAGGCGGCTGCAAGCGCGATTGCTCTGCGCGCTATGGTCTCCGCCACCGGGCTCACCACGGAGGCCACGGCATGGATCGCTCATGGCAACAAGGCGAAGGGGATCGAGTTTTACCGCAAAGCGTTGGCTGCGCTCGATCCGGCTCGCAAGGATCATGACGGATTAAGAGGCCAGATCGAACACATTCTCGCGAATTTGGATCCACCGAAGCCCGCGAAAACGGCGTCGAAGAAAAAGCAACCCTAATTCTTCGGTTTCCCGAAGATCTCGATCCACTGGCCGCCGCGTTCCCACCGCTGGACCCGAATCAATCCGACACCATCGTTAATTTCCGACTCAGTCGCTTGCGGATGATAATCCTGGTATTGCTTAATGATCGGCCGCAGGAGATTGTTGTCAAAAGCGCGTCCTTCGAACGTCCAAAATTTTTCATAGACCACCAGCAGATCGTAGGAATTGGGGTCGAATTGCTTTATCTCGTCGAGCTTAAAGGTCCAGCCAGGCAAATCGACGCTCTTGAGCGGACGCTCCACATAACCCAGGTACGGATGTTGGATTGCGCCAGTGAACGGCCACGAACTTAGGATGCGCTTATCGGGCGCGTAAGCTTCGAGATAATTCGCAGCCTCTTTTTGCAGGCCGACAAAGTCGGTCCAGGCGAGGTTATTCTCGTAGGCGAACGGAAAGGGCGGGTTCCAGAACCAGCCGGCGACGGACAGAGCGATCAGCGCCGTGTGCGAAAACCATCGCCAGCTTGTTGGATAAACCGAGGCAGCCGCGGCGACTGCGGCATAGAGAATAGGCAGCACGGGAATCAGATACCGTTCCAGCATCGCGCCGCCAAATCCGGTGACCATGACCACCTGCGCGATCCCCACGAGTGCCGCGATCGTCCAGTCTTTTCCCCGCAGCATCCGAAATCCGGCGAACAGGGCGAGGGTGCCGATGTAGCGTCCGTCTTCGAGGAATAGAAAATGCAGGCGGCTGCCCAGCCCGAGCATCATGTGTTTAAAACTGAGTGCCTCATTGACGTTGTAGCGAGCAAATTCCTCGTTGCCGAGCCAGTGTCCGGTCTTATGATGCAGCAACACGAGCCATGCTCCCAATGCGACAGCAGGCGCGAAAAAATAGAGCGCTTCCCGAATCTTTTTTTCGCGGAGCAGGAGCCAGGCGCCGAACACCATGGGCGTGGTGATCGCGGTTTCCTTCATCAGAACCAGCGCGGTGCAGGCCGCGGCGCACGCGAGGTAGCGCTTATCCAGGAACAGCAACAGTGCGAGCGTGGTGAACGTCATCGCCGGCATGTCGAGCAGAATCATTTCCGATTGCGAGAAAAAGATCGGCGAGGCCATCAGAAAAAACACCGCGGCGAACGCGGGCGCGCCCACCGCGCCGCGACAGAGCCGAATCGCGAGCAGGAAGGAAAACAGCACGCCCGCCGACGCTACCAGGAGCATCGCAACGCGCGCGGAAGCCACCGACACTCCGAAGATGCGCCACGTCAATGCGACGATCGCCATCACGCCAGGCGGATGAACGTTCGGCAACGTCGAATGCGCCACCAGCGATCCATCCCGATAAAGATCGAGCGATGCGGGTGCAAATTGGCCGAGCTCGTCCCAGTGAAACGGGGATTTCAACATCGGCAGATGCAGCGCGATCATCAGCGCCGCGAAGGCGAGAAAAAATATGAGCGAAGACGCGCGCCGAGAGTACGTCACTACTGAATGACTGCGCCTGGGGCGTGCGGCGCAAGCGTAATCTCGCCGAACGCAGTCTCATACTGCTGGATATTCTGATTCAGCACGTTCGCCAGAGCCTTCGCCTGCTGCGGGCTCAGAAACAGACCCTGGAAATTCGCGATGGAAACTTTGTCCGGCGCGCTTTGGTTGATGGTCCCGAACAACAGAAAAAAGTCCCACAGGCTGACGCGCACCTGCACGCTGTTGGCGTACGATTCGCGATAATCGGCGGTGTTGATGAGCGTGATTTCCGTTTGCGGCTGTTGCGGGTTCATGGATTCAGGATACCCTCATTCGACCCCGAGAGCATCCAAAATAAACGCGTAGTCGAACGCCGTCTCCTTTATATATTCGTACCGTCCCGACGACCCGAAGTGTCCGCTGCCCATGTTCGTCTTCAACAGCAGCGGACGATGATCTTTCTTCATCGCACGGAGCTTCGCCGTCCACTTCGCGGGCTCCCAGTAAGACACCCTCGGATCGTTCAGACCCGCGGTCACAAGCATCGCCGGATACTCCTTCGCCGCGACATTCTCATACGGCGCGTAGGACTTGATGTAGTCGTAATACTGCTGCTCGTTGGGATTGCCCCACTCCTCGTATTCACCGACCGTCAGCGGCAGCGTCGCGTCGAGCATCGTGTTGAGCGCGTCGACAAACGGCACTTTCGCCACCACCACTCCGAATAAATCCGGTCGCATGTTCGTCACCGCGCCCATCAGCAAACCGCCCGCGCTGCCGCCCATGATGGCGAGCCGGTTCGATGACGTATACTTTTCCGCAATCAGCTTCTCGGCGCAGGCAATAAAATCGGTAAACGAATTCTTCTTCTTGAGAATGCGCCCGTTTTCGTGCCACGGCTTACCGAGATCCGCTCCGCCGCGGATATGCGCGATGGCATAAATAAACCCGCGATCCAGCAGACTGAGGCGGTCGGAACTGAACCCCGGGTCCATGCTGATACCGTACGCGCCATAGCCGTAAAGCAGCATGGGCGCTGTGCCATTCTGCACCAGACCTTTTTTGTAGACCAACGATATCGGAACCTTCACGCCATCGGGGGCGGTCGCGTAGATTCGCTCCGATTGGTATTTCGAAGGATCGTATCCTCCCAGCACTGGCTGCTGCTTTTTCAATTCCCTTTCGCGCGTGTCCATGTTGTAATCGAACACCGAATTGGGTGTGACCAGCGAAGTGTAATTAAATCTCAGCAGCTTGGTATCGTACTCCGCGTTTGCGCCGAGGCTTGCGGTATACACCGGTTCCGTGAAATCGACGTAATGAGTATTTCCCGTCGTGAAATTCTGGATACGAATCTTGGTAAGCCCGCGATCGCGCTCCTCAGTCACCAGATCGTTCTGGAATGCCGTAACGCTTTCAATGGTCGCCTCGGTACGAGAAGCCAGCGCCTCTCTCCAATTCCCTCGCGACGGATCTTTCACCGGCGCTTCGACTAGTCGGAATGTCTTGGCTCCGTCATTCGTGCGAATAAACCAGGAATCGCCGTGGTGAGTGACGTCGTATTCGGTCTCTTGAATCCGCGGCAACAGCGTCGCAAATCGACCCTTCGGCCGATCCGCTTTTATGTATCGAACCTCTGAAGTCAGGGAACTGCCGATATTGATCAGGATGTATGCGCGGCTTCGAGTCTTTTCAAGCTCGACCGTAAATCGCTCGTCTGTTTCATGGCACACCAGCGCGTCTTTCTTGACACCCAGCGCATGACGAAACACCTTGTAGGGACGCTTAGCGGCGTCGAGCACGGTGTAGAAAAACGTCGCGTTGTCATTCCCCCATTCGAGCGAATAGTACGTATTCGGAATCGTGTCGGCGAGAAGCTCCCCGGATGTCAGATCCTTTACGTGAATCGTGTAAGCCTCGTCGCCTTCGAAATCCACGGAGTATGCGAGCAGCTTATGGTTCGGACTCGCGACGAAGTTGCCGACGCGGAAGTATTTCTTCCCTTCCGCCATCGCGTTGCCGTCGAGCAACACTTCTTCTTTCGCCTCAAGGGAACCGTGCTTGCGGCAATAGATCGCGTACTGCTTCCCTTCCTCGGTTCGCGTGTAATAAAAGTAGTCGTCGCGCTTTGTGGGAACGCTCAAGTCGGTCTGTTGGATACGGCCGAGAATCTCCGAGTACAGCTTCGATTGAAGCGCGTCCGTGTGCTTCATCTCCGTTTTGGTGTACTCGTTTTCAGCTTCCAGATATTTGATCGTGTCGGGATCGTTGCGATCGCGCATCCAGAAATAATTGTCGATGCGAGTCTCGCCGAGCGTCGTCGACGGCTTGGGGACGAGCTTGGCGACGGGCGGCTTGACAGCTTCGTCTGCGGAAACAATTAGAGTCATGATTGCGAGATAAAGAAGCAGATACATCTGCACTACCATTCTAACCGCCGCTACAATGGAAACTCACCATGTCCCGACAGTTCGATCTCATACCGCGCCCCGTCGCGCGCGTGGATACAGCGTTGCGGAAGATCGTCACGCCGCTTCCCGCCCCGGAATCCCTTTCGATCCTCGAGAGCCTTCATCGCCACGAGCCCGTCTCCATGCAAGGCCAGCCGCCGATCGTGTGGGATCGCGCCGAGGGGTTTCAGGTCTACGACGCGTGGGGCAATCGCTGGATCGATTGGTCGAGCGGCGTACTGGTCGCCAACGCCGGCCACGGACGCCGTGAAATAATAGACGCGATCACAGCGCAGGCCGCGTCCGGATTGCTCCACAATTACTGTTTTCCCAGCGCGATTCGCGCGAGAACAGTGGAGAAGCTCGCGTCGCTCCTGCCGCTATCGCTCGACCGCGTATTCCTGCTGACCACCGGGTCGGAAACGGTGGAGTGCGCCATCAAGCTGTGCCGCACGCACGGATTGAAAATGGGCGGTCGAGGCAAGCACGTCATCGTTTCGTTTGACAAGGCGTTTCACGGACGCACGCTGGGCTCGCAATTGGCCGGCGGCATCCCATCGCTGAAAGAATGGATCGTGAACCCGGACCAGGGATTCGCGCAGGTGCCTTTTCCCGATGGTTTCCGCACCACCGATACCTCGTTCGACTTTTTTACAAAATCTTTGGCGGAAGCTGGCGTCGACCCGCAAAATGTGTGCGGCGTGATTCTCGAAACCTATCAGGGCGGCAGCGCCGCGTTCTTTCCGCGCGAATATATGCAGGCGCTGCGTAGTTGGACCGCCGGTCACAACATTCTTCTGGTCTGCGACGAGGTACAGGCGGGCTTCGGGCGCACCGGCGCCATGTGGGGATTTGAACACTACGGCATCGTGCCGGATCTCGCGCTGTTCGGAAAAGGGATCAGCAGTTCTCTGCCTCTTGCGGCCGTGGCGGGCCGCGCTGGCGTGATGAATCTCCAACCGCCGGGCAGCATGACCTCGACTCATACCGGGAATCCGATCGCTTGCGCCGCCGCAATCGCGTCGATGGATGTTCTCGTCAAGGAGGGTCTGGTAGAGAACGCGAGGCGTTTGGGCGAGCTGCTCCATCAGCGGTTGCGCGCGATGAAGTTGTGTTATCCGCAAATCGGCGACGTTGCGGGAAAAGGTCTGGTTGCAGGCCTCGCAATGGTTCAGCCCGGCACCAGGGAGCCCGATGGAGATGCGGCGTTCGATCTCGTCTGGCGGACCATTCAGAAGGGTGTACTGATGTTCGCGCCGGTCGGATTCGGCAGCGCCACCGTGAAAATTTGTCCGCCCCTTTCGATCACCGAAGCCGCGCTGGAAGAAAGCCTCGGAGCATTCGAAGATGCCGCGTCGGAGATTCTCATCGCGCGCGAGGCCGCGTGAAATCGTTTGATGCCGTCGTGATCGGCGGCGGCATGATCACTCACGATCAACTGCTGCCGTCGTTATATCAATTGCGGCGCTTGGGGCGCATTGGAAAGATCCGCGTGTGCGCGCGAAATCCGGCGACGCTCGAAAAGCTGGCCGCGTCGGAAATCATTCGCGCGGCCTTTCCCGAACAGACCTTCGAGCCAACTACCGAACCGTCCGAGCATGTGCTGAAATCGATGCCTCCCCGGCAGCTCGCCGTCGTCGCCGTGCCGGACCCGTTACATCGAGAAGTCATTCTCGCATCGCTCGAAGCCGATCTGCACGTGTGTGCCGTCAAGCCTCTGGTGATGACTGTAGTTGATTCCGCCCAAATCGAGAATGAAGCAAGGAGGCGTAGCCTCTTCGTTGGTATCGATTATCACAAGCGTTTCGACGATCGAAGCCTGATGGCTCGCCGCGCGTATCGCGAAGGAAAATTCGGCGAATTCCGGCTCGGCCACGCCTGCCTGCATGAGAAATGGAATTATCGGCACTCGAATTTTCAGAATTGGTGCACCTGCGAACATTCCGACGCGTTCTGCTACATCGGGTGCCATTATGTGGACCTCGTGCATTTCATCACGGGCCTCGAACCCGTCGCGGTAAGCGTTTACGGCCTGCGCGATCGCTATCCGAACGGCAAGGAAGGCTTCCTCTGGACCGACGCGCGCGTGCGCTGGTCCAACGGCGCGTGCTTGAATGTGCAGAACAGTCTAGGGTATCCCGAGGAAGGCCCCGGATCGAACATGCAGGGCTTGACGATGTGGTGTTCCGGAGAAGACGGCGGCGCCATGATACGCCATTCCGATCAATATCGAGGCATCGAGTATTCGTATCTCGGCGGTCCGTACAGCGAACCAAGCTCGGACTATTTTCAATACGTGCCGTCTCAAGGCGTCGTCGGCTACGGCTACCGGTCGATCGAGCGCATCGTCGACGCCTGCCGTAGAGTGGAGGAAGATTCGCGGGCTCTTGACGAACTCAACCGGGAAGGCATGATCGCGACCCCAGCCAACAGCCGCCATAATGAACGAGTCATCGAAGCCGCGCGCAAATCGATTCTTGACGGAGGACGGGAAGTGAATCTATGAGGCACGCGTGTATCATCATCGGCCTGTTGCTCGCAGCGCTCCTCTTACTGGCCGGTGGTCCCGGCTTCCGCTCCCACAAACAGTTTGAGGAGCATTTCGCCAAGCACGGCCACGAGTTTGGAAGCATTACACCGGAACAATATTTGCACCGCGCGCAAGAATTGAGAGACGCACCCGTTGGCGGCCCGATACTCGAAATCGCCAAGCCGGACGGCATCGTGACGCGTTTCGATAGACGATCCGGCGCGTTCGGAGCCTATAATCGCGACCGCACCATCCGCACCTTCTTCATCCCCAATGACGGCGAGCGTTACTTCAGGCGTCAGGCAAACCGCCCATGACGGTAGACGAGTATCTCCGCGAGAACGGCTACCCCGAGCACGTCGTCCGCGATGGCCGCGCCGGCCTCGTCCGCCAATGGCGTAAGTTCGTGGACCAAGCGGAGCGCGGCTATTCTCTCGGCCTCGAAGACTATCGCAACGACCTGGACGTGCGAGCGATTCTAGCACTCGCGGACGCAGAGGACGCCGAAGTAATCGCACTCGACGAGCGCCTGAAAAAGCTCCTCATTGCATGCGACAAGCGAGTGTGGGAAAGTGCGCCGGGCGAGCCCTTCTGGGATTTCGGCTATCCCCGCAACGCAGGCGCCGATTTGATGGAGGACCTGCGCTGTGAGGAGTTAGCGTAGCGCCTGAATGTGCACTAGATCCTCACTGCACGTCCGATAGATCCCGTGCATCCCTTCAAACGGGCACGGGATCGACTGCGCCCCAACCCTAAAAAACGGGCACCGTCCATAATGTTTCGCCGGCGGCTCGCGCTCAATCGCGATCCTTGGCACGCGTCCCGTCGCGGTAAGCGCCGCGATGCTGCGGCCAGTCATGGAGTACGGACCCTCTTCCTGTTTTCGCGCGATGCCGAGCATGGTCTGAAAGCATCCATCCGCGATCGAGCGGCGGATCTTATCGCGATCCATCCCCATCGCCGCGCAAAATTCGTAGGTTCCGTTCAGATGGTCGGCGTCGGCTGGATAGACCGGCATCACCGCCCCGTTCACGATCCCATTGAGAAATTCCTCTTGTTCCTTCGGCAGAGCCGCGTCGCTAGGAAGAGCTTCCTCGCGTAGTTGGCCCAACTGGCGATCGATTTGGATTGCGGTTCGTTCCATGCCGTAGATCTTTTCGTTGTCTTCGAGCGACGTCGCGCGCGTCGCGATCTTGCGCAGGGAGTCGTAAGCGTCCGGCTCGTCTTCCGTCTGCCGGATATTCAACGCGCCCACCAGGAACAAATCCGGTTCGCGATGCCGCCGCACCAGCTCCTCGCGCCACCTGCCCTGGCCCAGCGTCGATTGCAAGTGGTCCATCTGCACTTCGCGCAGCACCTCGAATGCGGGCATGAACGGAAGATTATCGAACATTCCTCCATCGCCGTAGAACACATCACGGCGCCCGACGCCGGGATAAAGCGCGCTCGCGCGGCGCGGTGCGAACGCCATCGGGAATGCACTCGATGCCAGCAACGCCTCGATCAGATCGTAGCGGTCGGCGGTGAGCTGCGCCCCCAGAATCGTGATCCACTCCGTCACCAGATTGACGGCGGTTGCAAAAAACGCGATGCGGCTGCGTTCGAGAAACGGCTGGACATCCTGCCTGACATCGCCGAGCACGAGCCTGGTCTCGCGTTCCAGCAGCGAGGACCCGATCAGCGCGTCGTAGATGCCCAGCCGGTCGATGGTTTCCGTCTTCATCTGTATCCAGAAGGTATGCGTGGCGCGCGTGACGTGGCCCGCGACGAATTCCGCGGCGATGCGAGCCGTGGCCCGGTAGGGAATCAGGAACAGATCGGAAATCGCGTCGATCAGCGCGGGCGGTGCTCCCGTGATGGCGCTTCCGGGGTCCTGCCGGCTGCCCGCGCGGACCATTTTTCGAAGCACGTTGGGCGAAAGATTCATGCTCGCACCACGACTGCGAAGCCCTACATCCTTGACCGCGTTCTTCAGAGTTTTCGTCAGCGCGACGCGCTGGTCCACTTCGAGAAACAGGTTCGTCAAGCGCCGCAGTTTCGCGCCCGCCTGCTGGCCGCTCGACGAATACATCGACCCCAGCGCCGCTCCCAGCAGCGTGCCCACCGATGCGCCGACGATCATGTCGGGCTTCAATCCCGTCGCATGCATCGCCCCGATCATGCCGACATGAAACGAGCCTCGGAACACCCCACCGCTCGCGAGAAACACGATGCGCGGGCGGTCGCCGGCAAGCTCCGGAAAGCGCTTCACCAACTCTCCGTGTCCCGCGTGAAAATTCACCGGCAGCAGACTGTCCACCGGTTGCGGCGCCGCTTGCAGCGTGCGCGGACAATGACGGCAAACCTCGCTCAACCCCGGCATGCCGTAACGATCGGAAATCCGCCAATCCCGATTCGGCGCGATCTGATGCAGCAGTGCGCCGCACTCGATGGGAGTGCCCTTTCCCGCCGCTGCGATTTCGTCGCGATACACAACCGAGAGTGTCTGGCGGCAGCCCGAGGCGATGTGCGTGAGAATCTCGGTTTCCGTCGGCTGCAGCGTATTCTCGAGCGTCTGCTCATGTTCTGGCGCAATCTCATCGACCGTAATCGTGTTCACATCGGGCGAACTCACTTTACCGGTCGCATTGCGCAGCACTCGCTCCATCTCGCTGACGTAGTTCGTGCGGACCACTTCCAGTCTGCTGTCGCGCCGGCGCTCCAGACGATTTCCCGCAAATCCCGTATCGACGATGTTCGGCAGCCGCGGCTCCTCGCTCCTCGGATCGCCCGCCACCGTAGGCAGAGGCTTCGGCTGAATCGGAATGTCGTAGATCAAATGGACGCGGCTCTCCGGTCGCGACAATATCTCCGCCACCTCGGAATTTTGAGGCTCCGTGAGAAATCGGATCAGAGCGGGCAGGGGATTGTGGCGCACCACGGACCCGTCCACTAAATCGATCCGCGCGGGCTTATCCCCGCCCTGCACCCAATTCCGAAGCGCCTCGCCCGTCACCACCGTCGGCGAAAATAATCGCGGAATCGCAAGGCTCGCGCGCAATGCGTCTATGATCGAGACATTGCTGTTCGTGCCCGGCCAGAGCTGGCTGGGAGACGAATCGAGAATCTGCAGCGGCGCCGCGACCATCAGCACCGGAAATGTTAAATCTTTCAAAACGGGCGGCCCGCTCAGATCGTCAAACAGCCGCGACAGCTTCAGACGCAAATAAAAATCGTCGATCAACGAGCTGCGAATTCCCAGGTGCGTCAGGATTTTCTTGAATCCCCAATTATTCGCGCGCCCCATCCAGCCGTGCATAAACCTCAGCCGGCCCAGGAAAATCGGCACCAGCGGCGCGCACGTGAATCCCAGCAGCAGGCCCAGATGGAGTACGTGCGTGGTCTTCTCCTGAAAAAATCCTTCCAGCACAACCCACAGATTCACGATCCACAGTGCGATCGTAGCCGTTCCGAGAAACAGCGTCGAGAGCCACAGTTTCCATCCGAACAGAGGACGCAGCGGGAAGTGCGAGATCATTTTTCCACCCGCGCGGAACCGCCATTCGGGAAAAAACTGCGGCCGCAGAATGATTTGTTGCAGCACCACCCACTCCACCCACAGGATGCGCGTCCAGAGCGCCAGTGCGTTCCACCACTCCGCGACGCCCACCCTCGGCCCCTCCTCATGCCGCGCATATCGCACCATGATCCAACCGGCCGAGCTCACCGTCACAGGCAGATGGGAGCACCACCGCCCGAACCGCGCAATGATATGCAGCTTGCGGCGCGCCAGCGCCTCGCGCCGTACCCACTCCGGATCGGGCGAGCCATCGGGGCGCGTGGGAAGTCCCGTCTCCGCCACCGGCGGCAGATCCGCGACGAAATCGGACGGATTCGGGATCGCCTGCCACGCGACGTCGTAAGGCCGGTCGAGCAGAAAGGAGAGATAACGCCGAAACCAGGTCCACCGCGCCGCTTCCGTTCGCGACGCGCGCAGGTCGCGATAACAGCGCTCCATCACCGCGGCGGTCAGCGCGCCGACGGATATCCCAGCCGTGATTTTAGGAGGCGTGCGGTCCGAGGCGAGATAAGCGTGGATCGTGCCCGCTCCGAAGGAGACCCCGTGCAGGCCGGCCGTGAAGCAGACCGCGTCATCCCTCTGGACACTGAAATCGCTAGGTGCCTGCAATGGTTTCGATCATACTACGGCCTAACTTGTGGGGCGGACCCCCGGTCCGGCTCTGCAGACTTAATTCAAATAACCTTAGACAGCAGCGACCGGCCTTGTGGGGTGGCCAATTTTGGCGGCAGCCGCCTTTCGAGGCGGCTCTTCTGCGTTTACGGCTGCTTCTTTGCAGGCGTAGCCGTCGGAGCCGACGGCTTGGTCGTCGGCGGAGTCGCTGCCGGACCCGTTGGCCTGGTCGCCGGAGCCGCCGGTTTGCTTGACGGACCGCCCGGATTCAGCTTGTCGTACAGATCGATAACGTCCTTGGTGATGTCGACGCCATTCGCTACATACAGAACATTCGTGTTCTGGTTGCTCACGTCCAGGATCACCGCGTAGCCATTCGCCAGTGCGAACTTGTCGATCACCACTTGCATCTTGCCGCTCAGATCGTCCAGCAGCTTGCGTTGCTCCTGTTGCAGCTCCGCTTGCGCGTCTTCCATATCGCGATTGAAGCTCTTGGTCTTCGCGTCGATGTTACGCGCCAATTCGTCTTTGGCCGCCTGCGCCATTGCATTGCCGCCCTTATTCAACTTGTCTTGCAGCTCCTGGATTTCAGAGCGTTTGCGCTCCATTTCCTTCTGCTTCGGCGCCATGCGGCTTTCCAGTTCCGCAACGGCTTTCTGGCCGTCCTTGGTGCCCGTCAGCGCGCTTTGAATCTGGATCACGCCCACCTTGGTCGGCGTCTGTGCCCCGGCAATAGCGGCCACAAAAAGGGCCAGAAAAGGCAGCGCAAGAATTCGATGTTTCACAATAGACTCCTGTTTTTCTTCAGTTATGTTAACACGGCCGTTTTGGCGATGACGCAAAGTGCGCGAAAAATGGGGACAGACTTCTCTGTCCCAAGGGCCACCATGTTCTTGCGACGCACCCCAACCCCGATGCCGGTGGACAGAGCTGTCTGTCCCCTTTTTTCGCCCCACGCACAATGCCGGCGTTCGTCCTTTTCTTCAGCATCCTCCTAAAATGTCCGTCCGATAGTGAACCGGAACGTGGAGGCCTTTTCGAACAAGCCGTACGCCTGCCCGACTTGTGCGATGGAGTTAAAGAACGACGCGGCGTTCGGGAAGTAGCTCCGGTCCGCCACGATCGGCGGTTGCACGTATTGATCGACACGCAGCGGATTATAAGCCCAATATACGCGGAACGGTGCATTCACCACCGGCAGCATCACCTGTAACTCCAGTCCCGTCGACATCCGGATTTTCTGCGTGCCCGCCGCAATCACGGCTCGATTCGGGAATGCCGCCTCGGGAAAAAGACTGTCCAGTTGCGACACCCGGTCCGCGTTCAGCTTCAACTGGTTGCTCAGCACCAGCCGGTCGATTCCGACATCCGCGAACGCGGCCAGAATCACCGGACCGAAAATCGGGATGCGGTATTCCAGGTTCCCGACGCCCTGCAGATCGCCGCCCGGCGTCACCAGTTGGTAGCTCGGAATGGACTGCGTCGAATTTACGAATGTCGGCACGCCATTCACGTTCACACGCTGCTGCCGTGGAGTCCCATCGTTGTTGAGCAGGTTCACGGTGGCCGTGGTTGGAATGTACGCCACCGGGCTGATACTCCAGATCTCGAATCCACGAATATCGTTTTCGCCACCCATATAGAAGCGGTTCAACGGAGGCGCCACCTTGCCGCCATATCCCGTCACAAACTTGCCCAGGATATGCGCGCCGATGATGTGCTTATGGTTGAGCGGCGACCGGTGAAAGTATTTCGCGTCGAGCGTCGGCAGGATCTGATTCACGTTGCCGCCGAGCACGCTGCCCGAAAATTGCAAGGACGCCGAAAGACTCTTTCCCGCTGTCGGCGTGATCGGATGGTTCACCGTGTTGTAGCTGAACGTCGGAATAATGCTCGACTGTTTGATGCCGTTCAGAGGATTCGGCCCGTTGATGCGCAGGAAGTCGATGTACGTGTAATACGCTGTCGCCGCGTCGGTCAGCGTCGTCACGTTCTGAATCGAATACCCGTAGCTCAGACCCACGCGGGCAAAACTCCGCCGCAGTTGCTTGCTGGCGAATACCGTGAAGCCTCTCGAATTGGTCACGTAGTTGAGCAAATTCTGAGCGCCTAACTGACTAAACAGCGACGTCAGGTTCTGCCCTGAGAGAATCGAAGCCTCGCGAGCCTGGTTGTAATCGAATCGCGTATAAAACACCGTCGCGCCCACTTGGATCGGACGGTCCAGGAAGTAGGGCTCCGTGAATCCCAAAGTCACGTTGTCCTGGCGGGTGCCTAACTGGGAGTTCAAGCTGAGCGTTTCGCCCAGGCCCATCAGGTTGTTGGTCGCGTAAGAAAATCCGATGAAGCTGCCCGCGATGCCCGAAACTCCGCCGTTCAACTGAATGGAGTTCTTGCCGCGCTCCCTTACCTTAAGCGTGATATCTACTGTGTCCGACTTTGTATCGCGCTTGATGTCGGCCGCTTCTTCCGCCTTCAGCACTTCGAAGTAACCCAGCTGGTTCAAACGCAGCAGGCTCACTTCCCACAGCTTGGTGTTGTAGATGTCGCCTTCGTCCACAAGCAGTTCGCGCCGGATGATCTTATCGCGCGTCGTAGTATTCCCCGAAAAATCGATGCGGCGCACAAAGAACTGCTTGCCCTCGTCGAAATTCAGCGTCAGATCGACTTTGTCGGTGTTGGGGATCGCCTCAATGTTCGGCTCGGCCACGAAGTCGATGTAGCCGAAATTGCCGTACAGCTTGCGCAGCTCCTCAAAGCCTTTTCGCAGCTTCGATGTCGAGAACACGTCGCCCGAGCTCATCTGAAACACCGGCCGCATCAGCGTTTCCGGCGTTCGGAACAACTTCACACCGATGAAGTTGATGTTGTTCAGATGATAAAGACGGCCCTCTTCGATACTGATGTGAATGTTAGCGCCTTTGCCGCGGCTGTTGGAAAGGACCAGAGGAAGCCGCCATTTCCCGCCCCCGGTATCCACCACCTCCACCTTCGCGCCCGTCGTGTGAGCGTTGAAATAGCCGCTGTCCTTATAGAACTCCTCGAGCCGTTGTTGATCTTCTTCGAGCTTGGTCGAGTCGTACGTCTTCGAGAACAGGTCCTCGAAAAAGATCGAGTACGGGATGCCGATTCCGTGCAGATTCTTCATCGCACGCTTGAGGATGCGGTCGCTAAAGACCTTATTGCCTTCGAACGTGATCTCGTGAACCTTCACCTTCGGGCCTTCATTCACTCGGAATGTCAGTTCGAGCGAGGACGGAGGCACCTGGCGAATTTCCGGCTCCACGGTCGCGAACTGGCGTCCACGCTCTGAAAGATAATCCTGCAAAACGTTGCGCGCGCGCTGAATCTTGTTTGGATCGTACTGCGATTCCACGCTCAAGCCGACCTTCCGCTCTTTAAACCGGTCGAGAATTTCCGACTGCGTGATCGATTTCAAGCCGTCGTATTTAATGGACCGCACAATGCGGCGCTCGACTACGGTAAAGCGCACGATCCAGCCCGTTTTTCCAACTTCGCGCTCCATCCGGATGTCGTCGAAGCGGCCCGTGTTCCACAGCGCCATGAAGTCGCGATGCAGCGACTCTTCGTCGTACTTATCGCCTTTTTTCGTGATGATCAGGGCTCGCAGCGTATCCTGAGGCACGCGCCGTGCGCCGCGGAACTCGATCAGTTCGATGCTGTCGTCAATCGGGCGGTCCGGATTCACCTGCGCTTCCGCCGCGGGCTTCGGAGTCTCCAGCTTCGGAGGCTGCTGTTCCGTCGATTGCGGAACCGTCTCGAAGGGACTCGCTTTTTTCTGTTGCGGAGGAGGCGGCTGCTGCGGAGGCTGCTGAGGTGGCTGTGTTTGCTGCGCGAAGAGACCTACTCCGCTGACCAGACAGACCGCAAGACTGCGCAGGCGTCCAGGCCTGAAAAACATCATCTAAAGACAGTTCCTTTCCACTTCTGCGCCTCACTCCAGACGTTCCCACTCTACCCAAGGTTCCAACGATTGAGCGCGACCTGGGGGATGAGACTTAACGCAGAAGCGAATCTACGATTCTACCGCATCCGAGGGGCCGTTTGCGTCGTAATGAGCCGATTGGTACGAATCAGCTCAGCGTGTTGCGAAAAAGGATCAACCTGTGCTCACCGCTCACAGGTCGTGGGGCAGGCTCCGGGTGGGGCGGACCCCCCTGGACCCGCTCTTGTGGGTGCAGGTTGCAGCCTGCGGCCGACTGGCAATCGGCCCTCAATACGGCCACGCAGGCTTGCTGAACAACCCTCCATCGACCCATAGAGTTTGTCCCGTAATAAACTCGGCCGCATCGCTCGCAAAAAAGACAATCGCGCGCGCGACATCCGCGGGCGTTCCGACGCGGCCGAGCGGCGTGAGTTTCGCCCACGTTCCCGCGTAGTCCGGCGTTTCGAGCCGAGTCCGCTCCGTCTCGATCGCGCCCGGCGCGACGCAGTTGACGGTGATTCCGAATTCTCCCAATTCAGCGGCGGAAACTTTCGTGAACATTTCGATCGCGCCCTTGCTCGCCGTATAACTCGAAAGCCCTGGAAACGCCGTCTTGTTCGAGCCCGAGCCAAGATTGATAATTCGTCCGCTGCCGTTCTGTTTCATGATGCGTCCGATGCGTTGCGTACACAGGAAGCACCCTTTTAAATTGGTGCGAATCACGCGGTCCCAATCCGCTTCGAGAACATCGAGCAGAGGACCGAAGGTCTGAATGCCGGTGTTATTCACCAGAATATCGATGCGCGGAAAACCCGCGATCATCTTCTCGACATCGTCAGAGTTGCCGATGTCTGCGTAAATCGCAACGCCGCCAATCGCACTAGCGAGCGCTTCCGCGCCCGCGCGATCTTCAAAATAATTTACGATGACGTGCGCGCCTTCTTTCGCGAGCGTGCGCGAAATTTCCGATCCAATGGCTCCGTTGGCGCCGGTGACGAGAGCGGTTTTCCCAGCGAGCATCGGCTCATTGTACCGTTGAATAAGGATGAATAAGGCTTTTTGGCTCGTCTTAACAAGCGTTTTATGGTCAATTAAGGCACAGAATTGGACGCCGCAAACCAGCAATACGGCATCTTCGCTGCGCGGAGTAAGCGCAGTAAGCGCCAAAGTGGTCTGGGCCAGCGGAACCAAAGGCACCTATCTTCTGACCACCGACGGAGGCACGACATGGACCGCCGCGACAGTGCCGGGCGCAGCCGATCTAGATTTTCGCGCGGTGCATGCCTTCGATGACAAGACGGCGATTCTGCTGAGCATCGGAACCGGCGAAAAATCAAGGATTTACCGCACCAAAGACGCCGGCGCGAAATGGGACGTCCTCTATACCAATCCCGATCCGAAGGGTTTCTTCGACGCCATCGCGTTCTGGGACGCGACCCATGGAATTCTTCTCGGCGATCCAGTGGACGGGCATTTTGTCGTGATGACGACTTATGATGGCGGAGAGAATTGGACGCGGCAAAAAACTCCGCAAGCTCAACCAAACGAGGGAGCTTTCGCAGCCAGCAACAGTTGCCTGTTCGTGCTGGGACTGCACGAAGTGTGGTTCGGGACGGGCGGCGCTCGGGTTTTTCATTCCAGCGACGGAGGAAAAAAGTGGTCGGTCGCACAGACGCCGATACACCACGCTTCGGCGAGCGCCGGAATCTTTTCGATCGCGTTCCTGAATCCTTTGTTCGGCATAGCAGTCGGAGGCGACTACTCGAAACCGGAGGGCGCCACGCACAACATCGCCATCACCGAAGACGGCGGCAAGAAATGGACCGCACCAGAAGGTGCGCCGAGCGGCTTCCGCTCCGCGGTTAACTATTTACCGGACAGGAAGATGTGGATCGCAACCGGAACGTCCGGCTCGGACGTGTCGACCGATAAAGGAAAAACGTGGAAGCAATTCGACAAGGGAGACTATAACGCCATGAGTTTTATCTTGAGCTACGCGGGATGGGGAGTGGGGCCGAAGGGCGCGATTGCCCGGTTTGGAGTGGAATAACTATTTACCCATTGCGGCTTTGGCGATTTCTGGTTCGGGATCTGTTGTGAGAGTTTTGAGTAGCGGCGAAGTGATATTCTTCGATGCGCGCAGATCGTAGATTAATGTCAGGCGCTCGGCGGCGGTCAGCTTTGTCAGGTCGAGGGTGGAGAGTTGCTCGGGGGACCACTCGGTGCGATAGTAGCCAGTGCCGTTGGCATTGAGATAAATCCATGCTGGACAGGATTTAAGTTGAATTTCGGAGCGCGACGTGAGGACGATGCAGCTTGATGCGATTCCTTGTCCGCGCCAGCAGACGGGGACGGTCCAGTTGTGGGTTGAGTTGGTTTGATCCAGTGCGAGATGGGCGTCTTTGCATTCTGCGCGAATTGCGGGGATGCCTGTTTGATTGAGAAAGCTGTCTAGTACGGGCTTGCTTCCCTCCAACGATGATTCAAGATCCGCCGTGGTTGCGTTGCCGAATTTGTGAGCCTTCAAGTATTCGCGGAGGCCGTCGCGCACTTGGGTCTCTCCTAACCAGCCATCGAGCATTACTAGAATCGCTGCGCCTTTCTGATACACGATCTGGCTATAGACATTGTCGGCGTCTTTGCGGCTGTTGATGGGAACACGGACGGGGCGCTTTGCATCGGTAATCATGATGCGCTCGCGGGCGGCGACGGAGGCTAGCAGTCTGCGGGACGGCGGTTGTTCCTCATCCATTATTTTTGCGGAGAACCAGGTCGCGAAGCCTTCGCTCAACCAGACGTCGTCCCAAGTTGCTTGCGTCACGAGATCGCCGAACCAGAGGTGGGCCATTTCATGAGCCTGGAGCGAGCGGATGCGGGCCGGCGAGAGCAGGAGCGTGCTGGCTTTATAGGTAATGAGGCCGGGATTCTCCACTGCGCCGAATTTGAACTCGGGGACGGCGACGTAATCGAGTTTTCCGTAGGGATACGGAATTCCGGTGTAAGCTTCCAATCGCGGCAACACGGCGACGGTGGCTTCGGCAGCGGCTTTCGATTGCTCGCGGTGACCTTTGGCGGAGATGACGCGGATGGGCGTGCCGTGGCCGGCGGGAGCTCCTTGATAGACATCGAACGGGCCGACACAGAAGGCAACTACTTCAGCGGGGAGTGGCACGGTGGGCGCGAAGCGGACTAGTTTCATGCCATTCGGCTCGTTGGTTTCGCTTACTTGCCTCGCGTTGGAGAAAGCTTTGTCGCTGCGCTTGATGTGGATCGACAATTCCCACGGTGTTTTGAAACGAGGCTCGTCGAAGCATGGGAAGGCGCGGCGCGCGTCGATGGGCGTGAAGGTTGTGAAGGCGTACCAATCGCTCGCGACCTTGTTGCGATAGGGGCCGGCGACGGCTTTTTCGTCTAGCTTCGCTTGATAGCGAATGGAGATGGTCGCTGGGCCGGGGCCTATTTCGGATGGGAGTGAGAGGCTGATGGTCTCGGCGGCGGCGGATGCTTGCACGAGGATTTTGCGTCCTTGCCAGGAGACTGACGATTCTAGCGGCTGGAGGTCTTTTGCGTTTACTTGGAGAAGGGATGTGGGCTTTGTAAGATCGACTTCGATTTTTGCCCAGCCGGTGAAGGTGTTTAGGCTCGGGTCGATGGTCAGTTCTATGATGTGTTTTTTAGGGATGATGTCGTCGGGGAGGAGGAATTGGGCGGGGAGGAAGGTGGTGGCAAGGAGGAAGAGGATTCGCACTATTCGATTATGAGCACACGGAGCCGCCTTGAAAGGGCGGCTGCCGCCAATATTGGCCACCCCACAAGAGGCGGAGGTTTACGGGTGTTAACGCTCCGCTCCCTGCGGTCACGGCTCGGTAGATCATCAGTGCGGTGGATGTGGGGAATGGCACACTACGGCCTTGAAGATATCGCGAACGACCGGCGTTTTAAACCGGCCGCTAGTGGATTGGACTGCCTCTCGCGGAGCCTGGCACCCTTGTGGATACGCGGCTCCCTGCTTCGATGCACAGCCCTCTGAAGTCCCGGGGTACGATCTCCCCGAACTTTATGGGATCGATCCCAAGATCCTTCCGTCGACCCCGTCCATATAGTCGGAGGCGCGAGCCGTCTGACGGGCTCCGGAAGCTCAGGACCACCGCAATGCGACACTTCGTGGCCACGAAGAAACTGTCGAAGGAGCCTCGGTGGGTGGCTCCTTCTGGTTTCAGGGTACACGAGGAAAGCAAAAAACATTCCTCACTCTAAGTCGCAAAGCTCGCTTAGGAAAGAAGATAGAATTTTTTTGCAAACGCTCCGGGCGCGACACGAGTGTCGACGCGGCCCGCACGAGTGCGTGCGCCACGGCACAGAAGCATCGCAGCAATGATTTCTATTTAAAGTTCGATTCTGGTGGCTACCGCAGGCGCGATGTAGCTGCCGGAGGTTCTGTTTCGGGTGAAGGTTACTTCCACCACGGTAAGGCCGGTTGCGGTTTCAAAAGTTGCGACCAACTCCCGTAAATTCAGTTCGAGCTCGCGCTTCAGTTTTTGTAGGTCGTTCATAGTCTACTGCTCAAGATAGGTGTAGCCGTTCAGGCCCTCTTCATAGAATCGGAGGAGCGATCCCGATTCTTCATAGCCGATGCGGCCTTCGCGGACCGCGGTCTCGACATCGGTGCGGAATTGTTCAAGCAGGGCGGGGGTTTTGAACTGCACGTAGTCCAGCACTTCGCGGACGGTATCGCCACGGATTACAGCTTCGAGAATCACGGATCCGGCTTCGTCGAGCCGCACGTGCACTGCGTTGGTATCGCCAAAAAGATTGTGCAGATCGCCGAGAATCTCCTGATAGGCGCCGACCAGGAAGGCGCCCAGATAGTAATGCTCGCCATTGAAGGAGTGAAGCGGGAGAGTCTTTTTTACATCGCGGCGGTCTATGAACTGATCCACTTTGCCGTCGGAATCGCAGGAAATATCGCCCAAAATACCGTGGCGGAACGGCTCCTCTTCCAGGCGATGAATGGGCATGATGGGAAAAAGCTGCTTTACGGCCCAACTATCCGGCATGCTTTGGAACAGCGAAAAATTGCAGAAATAAGTATCGGAAAGAAGGGTATCGAGACCTTCGAGCTCCTCAGGGAAGTAATCGAGCTGCTTGCCGAGCTTCTGGATATTGCGGCAGATCTGCCAGTAGATGCTCTCCGCGAGGCTGCGCTGCTGCAACGGCAAATAGCCGAGGCTGAACAGGTTCAGCGCCGAATCGAGCGCCTGCTGAGCGTCGTGAAAACTTTCGAGCAGGTTCTTATTCGACAGGCCCTTCATGGTTTCTCGCAGGTCGATGAGAGGCTGCTCGACGTCGTCGGGAATTTCGGGAAGCGTATCGCTATCGCCAAATCCGGTAACGCCTAGAACATTGAACACCAGCACGCTGTGATAGGCAGCGACGGCGCGTCCGCTTTCCGAAATGATGATGGGATGCACCACGTCGGCTTCGTCGCAGACGTTCTGAATGTGATGCACGACGTCGTTGGCGTACTCTTGCAGGGTGTAATTGACGCTCGATTCGAAATCGGTCTGCGAGCCATCGTAATCGATGCCGAGACCTCCGCCGACGTCCATGTAATTGAGGCCCGCGCCGCAGCGCTTGAGCTCGACATAAACGCGCGCGGCTTCAATGACCGCGGCTTTAATCTGCCGGATGTTGGTGATCTGGCTACCGAGATGGAAATGCAGAAGCTGGAGGCAATCCTCCATGCCGAGAGCTTTCAGTTGGTCGAGTGCGCGGAGGCCTTCAGTCACCGTGAGTCCGAACTTGGAGCGGTATCCGCCGGAGGACTTCCACCGGCCGGAGCCGCGGCTCGCGAGTTTGATGCGCAATCCGATCACGGGACGTACGCCGGCGCGCGCGGAATGTTTCAGGATCAGGTCAAGCTCGGTGTACTTTTCGACCACGGGGATAATTTGCCGACCGATCTTCTTGGACAGCATCGCCATCTCGATGTATTCGTCGTCCTTAAAGCCGTTACAGATGATGGGGGTTTCGTTATCGGCGATGGCGAGGACGGCCAGCAGCTCAGGCTTAGAGCCGGCTTCTAGACCGAAGCGGTAGGGGCGGCCGTATTTGAAAACCTCCTCGACCACCTGGCGCTGCTGGTTGACCTTGATCGGGTAGACGCAGCAGTAGGAGCCTTTGTAGCCCTGCTCGGTGATGGAGGTTTGGAAGGCCTGATGCATTTCGCCGAGACGGTGTTGCAGAATTTCGCCGAAGCGGATGAGCAGAGGGAGCGAAATGCCGCGGAGCTGGAGATTGTCGACCAGTTCCTTGAGATCGATGCCACGGGCGGGCTCCTTATTGGGATGGACCCAGAGGTGGCCGTTGTTACCGACGGAAAAATAGCCTTTCCCCCAGCGGGAAACGTCGTAGAGTTCGCCCGCTTCAGCGATACTCCAGCGATCGGCAGGTTCGCGCACCGGCGGCGAGTCGGGGGTTTTGACGGTAGCCATTCAGTTTTCAGTGTCCTCGGTTTAGGGGCGAAGGGCAAGTGAAAAATGCATGGCGGGGCGGGCGTCGACACTTTCGAAAACATGGGGCGCTGACCGCTCCCGTTGGTCGCGGCTCTACAAACCGATTACCAATCGGTCCGCAGGCTATCGCGGGCTGCTAAAAAACTCTTATTAAGTGACCTTCGGCAACCAAGTGGGGGCGGACCGCCCTGATCCATAAAACCCGGCCTGCGGACACCGGAAGGGCCGATCCGGGGATCGGCCGCGGACCAGGGGGTCCGCCCCACCCGGAGGAGAAATGAGTTTTTCAGCAATCTCTGCCAACCTGGGGCGTGCGCCACAATTAAGGAAGGTGGGGAATCCGGCATGTTATATTGAGACGTAAGCCTCGAATGGGCGGCTAGCTCAGCTGGGAGAGCGCTGCGTTCGCAATGCAGAGGCCGGGGGTTCGATCCCCCCGCCGTCCACCAACACCAAATTTTAGGTTTCATGCCCGACGAAAAAACGCTCGAAAAGATGCGGCAGGATTGGGATGAGCGCGCTCGCGAGAACGCGCGTCATTATGTCGCGACGGGGCAGACGGAATGGACCGACGAAGCGTTTTTCGCGTCGGGCGAGCAGGCGATCGAAGAAGACATTCGGACCGACATGACCAACGTTTGCCAGGGGAAAGATCCCAAGGCGATGCGGGTACTCGAGATCGGATGCGGGGCAGGTCGGCTGACGCGGGCGCTGGCGAAAATGTTCGGAGAAGTCCATGCGGTGGACGTGAGCGGCGAGATGGTATCGCGCGCCAAGGCGGCTGTTGCGGACTTTCCGCATGCGCACGTGTATCAGAATAATGGCTGCGATCTGACGGTGGTGCCGGAGCTGGAATTCGACTTCGCGTATTCGGCGATCGTGTTTCAACACATCCCGAGCCGCGAGGTGATCGAGAGCTACGTTCGCGAGGTGAATCGCCTGCTGCGTCCGGGAGCGCTGTTCAAATTTCAGGTGCAGGGGTGCACGGATTTACAGACGTCGGCCGACGATACGTGGTTGGGGGTGCCGTTTTCCGATGCGCAGGCGGTGGAGATGGCGTGGCGGAGTAACTTCGAGCCTCGGTACAGGCATGGGGCGGGGGAGCAGTATTTCTGGTTGTGGTTTTTTAAGAAACCTTAGAATGTAAGAGTGACTCCCGCTGTCAATCTGGACACGCGACGATTGGCGATTGAGCGGCTGCGGACGGAGACGTTTGATGTGCTCATCCTCGGTGGAGGCATCAATGGGGCTGGCACTGCTCGCGATCTGATGTTGCGAGGGCGCCTCAATGTTGGACTGATCGAGCAGAATCATTTCTCGTCGGGGACGAGCGGGAAAAACTCGCATTTGATTCATGGCGGGCTGCGGTATTTGAAGCAGCTTGATTTCAGGCTGGTGCGGGAGGCTTTGCATGAGCGCGCGGTGCTGTTGAAGATCGCTCCTCATTTGGTCGAGCCGCAGCCGTTTCTAATGCCGCTGGCGGGGTTCGCGAAATCGCTTTATTACAACCTGGGGCTCACGATTTACGATTTGTTCGATGGGAGCGGTGCGGTGCCTCGGCATCGGAGGGTATCGCTTGAGGAAGTGCGGAAGCTGGAGCCGGGACTCGCGGCTCCGGGAATGACGGGTGCGGCGGAGTTTTACGACGCGCAGGTTCGTTCGGCGCGGCTGGTGCTCGAAAATATTTTCGAGGCGTTGAGAAACGGCGCGGCGTGCGCGAACTATGTTCGGGCGGAGAGTCACACGCGGGATGAAGCGGGATTGTGGCGGGTTCAACTGCGGGATTCGATATCGGGCGAGCGATTCGAAACCAGGGCGCGGGCGCTGATCGATTGCACCGGTCCGTGGGCGCGGGACCCTGCGCCGAGGCTGGTGCGGGGGTCGCACATTGTGATGCCGAGGCTCAATCACAGCGGGCACGCGATCGCGTACTTCGAGGAGTCGGGACGCATCATTTTTTTCATTCCTTGGGGCGAGCGAGGGGATCGTACGCTGATTGGCACTACCGACGTGGATCATGACGGAGCGGCCGACGACGTGCATATTTCGGAAGACGAGACGCGCTATCTGAGAAACATCGCGGCGCGGATTTTTCCCGCTAGCGCGAAACTGGAGCCGGTGGCGACGTTTAGTTCGTTACGTCCTCTGCTGGAGTCCCATGCGTCCGCGACAAAGGCGACGCGGGAGCATCATATTTATCGAGATTCGCAGGGGATCATTCGTGTGACGGGCGGGAAATATACGACGTATCGCGCGATGGCGGAAGAGGCGGCGGATCTGGTGGTCCCGCCAGAGCTGCGGGATGTTCACTTGACGGCGACGACGGCGCTGAATGGGAATACTCCCGACGCGATTCAGGCTCTGCTCACAGAAGCCCCCGCGCTTTCCGCGCGCTATGGGGTTGCGGAAACGGAAATAATCATGCTGGTCCACCAATATGGCGTGCTCACGACCGCTGTTTTGGATTATGTGGAGACGAGCGTGGATGCGGCGCGCCTGATTTTTGCCACGCGGCATGAGATGGCGATCGAGCCGAAGGATTTTCTGGAAGTGTCGACGTCGTTGGGATATGAAGGCGCGCCGCTTCCACGTGCCATCGCATGAGTTTTCTGCCTGGAAACGCGCAACACATCGGGGCTCGCAGCTCGCAACAGGATTCGTTCGGCTTTGGCAATCTGGACGATCAGCTGTTTCTGGCGCACGGAGGCTTCGTCGCCGTGGTGTGCGACGGAATGGGCGGCATGGAGCACGGCGACGTGGCCAGCCGCACGGCGGTGCGCGTGTTTCTCGATGCGTATCAGCGAAAGACGCCGGAGGAGAGCATTCCCGCGGCACTTGAGCGGAGTGTTCGCGAGGCGAACGATCGGGTGGTCGAGATCGCGCACAACCTGGGTGCGGCGGAAAGTATCGGGACGACGCTGATAGCCGCGGTGCTGGTCGATTCGGGCTTCGGGAAGGCGATGTACTTCATCTCGGTGGGCGATAGCGGACTGTTTCACGTGAGCGACGGACAGATCCAGACAGTGAATCGGCCGCACGTTTTTGCGAACATTCTGGACAGTGCCGTGACCCGTGGCGCGATGTCGAAGGAGCAGGCGCTGCTGCATCCGGAGAGGGAATCGCTAACGAGCTTCATCGGGGTCGAGGTTCTCGAAGAGATCGATCGAAATGTAGATCCCTGGCCGCTGGTCGACGGCGATTCGATTCTGCTGGCGAGCGATGGTCTATTCAAAACGCTCACGGCGGAAGAGATCCTGGGATCGCTGAACGGGAACGCGCAAGCGTGGCCGGACGCGCTGGTCGAGCGGACACTGGAGAAAAGATACGAATATCAGGACAATGTCACGGTGCTGTGCGTGACGGTGCAGGATAAACCGGATGCGCTGAAGCTGCCTCCTCGGGCGATTGAGATGGAGAAAACGGTGATGCTCCCGCCGCGCAAGAAGCGATCGCGCAGGATGGTTGCGGCGGCAGTGATTGGAATTGCGGGAATTGCGATAGCGGGCGGCGGGGGGTGGTGGTACAAGAAGCATCACGCTCCGGCCATCACGGAGAAGAAGTGAGAGTAGCCAGTGGCGCTACTCCTTGTCGGTTCGCGGGTCGCTTCGCTTCACTTGCGCGCGTCGGCGGCCCTCATCGAGATTGTCGGTGGCCTTCGCTTTCGCGGCGTCGCTGACCTTAATATTGTTCACGACGGACTTCGCGCCGCCGGTCTTCGCCATCCGGGTTGCGGCGCCTTTATGCTGCACGACGTCGGTCTTGCCCTCCCAGTACGCGATGCCGCCTTGCACGCGCACGGTAAATCCGTCCTTGCCGATCTTCGATTTCGCGAGCTTGGCGCGGATCACAGCCTCAATCTGCTTGTCTTCCTGCGCGGTGGTCCCGGCCGGCGTGGGCGCCTTTTTGGCGGGCGCTGTCGTTTTTGCCTGGCCGATTAACGCGGCCGATGCAATACAGAGAATCGCTAGTGCTCTTAACACTCTTGTGTAGTCGGGGCAGAGAGGGAATAATCTCAGGAATTTTCTATACTTGTCTGACTAAATAAGTTTGAGCCGCTTGAGGTCCTCCTCCGTCCAGCGCGTTTGGTCGATTATGCTTTTCAGCGTCTTGCGCTTGAAGGTGCTGTTCCCTCCGTGAAAGATCACAGTGACGCGCCGACGGTCGGGATGGTAATAGATCTGGTGAGAGCCGTCGCCCCGGTCAAAGCTGAACCCGTCGTGGATGAGCGAGGAAATGAGTTCGCGGGCGTTTAGACCTGTTTCTCTGTTTTCGTAGACCACTGGAGGCGGTGGCGCGAGCTTCAGCTTGCAGCGGTGACTTCAGTCGCCGTACCGAAAGCTGGCTCCAAAGCAAAATTGTCCGCCCCATCGGTCCACAGCAACTCTGAAACAGCTCTAGATTCCGAAGCTGTCCGTAATTGATAGCCACGGATCAGACGGTCACGGCAACACGAGGTTCAAGAGTGACCTCAACCTCGTCGGCTGGCTGCTGCGGAATGGATTCGCCATGCTCGACCATACTCTCAATCACCATGCGCACGACATCGTTGATGTTCTTGAGCGCTTCGGTCTCCGTGGCTCCCCAGGTTGCGCCGCCCACGTGTTTGAGCGCGGGGCAATAGGCATGCCAACCCGACGGATTCCCATCGAAATCCTCGTCGGGTTCGATCACCACTTTGAAGTTATACGTCTTCACGACAGGTCGGTAGTCGCTTTCAGTTTAAGCGGCGAGGGTCGATCCGTCAAATGCCACGCGGATTAGAAGCGGGCCAACAACGCACGCTGCGCTGTTGAATTTCCACCTCTACGGATCTTCGACTTCGCGAGCTTGGCGCGGATCACGGCTTCAATCTGCTTGTCTTCCTGCGTGGTGGTCCCGGCCGGCGCGGCGCCTTTTTCGTGGGCGCTGTCGTTTTTGCCTGGCCGATTAACGCGGCCGATGCAATACAGAGAATCGCTAGTGCTCTTATCACTTCTCTATAGTCTGGGTAGGGAGGGAATAATCTCAGGGATTTTCGGCTCTACGTCCAGGATTAGGTAAATGGGTAAGTTTCCGAGGTGCCGACTGCCGTCAAGCGACCTTCGCGTTGACGCCTCGGGACGCTCAACGCTATATACTGGTGTGCTCGCTGTTTGATCACGATTTCGCCATCAGACATCAGATGAGAGTATTTGTCAGCTCAACATTTCGGGACTTAGCCGAACATCGCGAGGTCCTGCGGCTTGCTCTCGAAAGCAGCGGATACCAATTCCGGGGGATGGAGCACTTCGCAGCTGATGACCGAGCGCCGCTTGAGGTCGCGCTCCCTGCGTTGGCCAATTGTGACGTTTATGTCCTCATCATTGGGGATTTGTATGGGTCAACGCCGCCAGGAAGAGTCATTTCGTATACAGAGCTGGAGTATCGCCGGGCGCAGGAACTCGAGCTGCCAACGATGGCGATGGTCCTGGCCGACGACGCCCAGATCAACAGACTTCATGTGGAGCGAGACCCTGCGAAGCGAATGAGACTTGACCGTTTCCGAGCCGCCGTCCTGCGGGAGCACACCGTACAGCGATTCCGAGATACGAATGAGGCGGCCTGGAAAGTTCTCGCAGCCTTACGGATGTACGAAACGAGACTTCGCGAGGATGCAGAGGGAGCCGAACAATAATGCCCAAGCGCTTATCGAATAAATATCCCCTTGTCCCGTCGGTTCAGTTCAGAGGGTCTCGGCTAGCCCCATTGTGGCTCATGCCCGCGGTCCCAGTGCGGCTTGGTGGAAAGGATGGATCTCAACTCTATGCGATGATCGACACTGCAGCAACAATTTCAGTTATTTCCGAGAGTACTCTCGATGCCCTCGAACGCGCTCAGGTCAAGATTTCGAGGCGTCAGTCGATGCGGGTTGAGGGTACGCAGGGGAGTATGGAGGTGGCGGTGGCGGGTGTGCCGTTGCTCTTATGCGATCCATCATTTGGGCCTTGGATTGAGCTCGGCGAGGTACCTTTTTTGATCACTACGGGACTAGATCTGGCTGCGCCGGCAAGCCGAATATTACTTGGCTACGATTCTTGCCTCGCCAAGCTTCGCATCGACATTGACTATCCACGCAACGTGCTTACAGTTCACGCTCCCCCTCGGATTGGCCGTCGAACCGGCAGGCAGGATGCGGTAACTTTTCCGACGGCAATTAAAGAAGGCGAGCGCCTAATTGCCATGGGTAGCTTCAGAGCCGCTGTGGCGATCGTTGCGGCTGCTGTCGAAGAAGCGCTTCGTTCTTCGCATGCGTGGCCTGGCTCGATCAGGAACTGGAGTGCGTTGCTTGCGGATGCCGACCGAACATTCGAACTTGAAGCTGACTCTAAGGCCCAACTGCTGACAATTTGGCATTTGCGCAATATCGCCGTCCACGGACCAAGCACAACCGAAATATCAAAAAGGGACGCAGAGGCCGTGCTCCGTGCCGCGAAGGACATACTTGCGAAGGCGTCAACGCTAAGCTCGAAGTAGTGCAGAAACGGTTATGGGCAAGAATTAGGGAACTCGTGCGAGTCCTGTGTCAATTGGATGGGAAACGGCAATCCCGGAAACATGCACCCACGATTACATTGGGCGGCTCGAACCGGGACCACCAATCCGGATGCAGCGTGCTCCAGGTGCACATCGGCACGGGCGCGAGCCAATCCATACCGGTGTCTCCGATGGGCGCTCCTGGAGGCGCGGCATCCGGAGGGATCATTTTCATGGTTTCGGCGGGACGGTTCAGAAACCGCTTGATATCCGACGCGAGCAGAGTGTTCTGCGCCAACTCGGATTCGTTCGTCGGTGCAACACTATTTAGCCGCCCGTCCAGCTTCAGCAATTTCAACGACGCGATGGCGCGGACTTGTCCGTTGGGAGCCGCTGTGGCCAGCCACATGATTCGATCCACCAGTACTCGCTCCTCGGAGCGGCGGACTTCGGCTTCGTAGGTCGACGCAACGGGAGCATCGAAAATCGCCTTCGTGAGGCGGTCGATCACTTCTTCGAGTCCAGGCAAGGACGGGTTGACGGCGTGCTGCGCGACCATGCGCGCCGACCTTGCGAATTCCAGCACGAATCCCACCGTGGTGTCGGAGGCGACCACCGCGGGGCTGAGTGGATCGAATCCGTCGCCAGTAGTGCGCGGGAACAACTCGCGGTGGCGGCCGAATCCGGGCGGACGCGGAGGGATTGAATCGAGAATCTGCTTGGGCACGGTCAGTTCGGACGGTTTCAGCGTGGCCGCGAGAGCGTCGAGCGCCTTGCGCTGATTCGCCGCCGTCTCCCACTTCAAGGGCGTGCGCTTGTCGCCGCGCATTGAGTAAATATAATCGATACCGCCGATCATCGACGCGGCCGATTCCACCGTATAGCGGTGGTACATGAAGATCGGCACGAGCGGCTCCTCGATGGTCGCCATGGGCGCGCCGTTGCGGATGGTATGCTCGCCCAATTTGTTGAGGGCCGCGCGGCGAATCTTCATGATGCGATTCAGCTCGTCGGCCTGATTGACGCCGTTCGACCACTGGTCGACCCTCGGATGCGCGTCGGTGTCCTGATTGGTCATGTAAATCAGATCCTGCTTCCACGCGTCATCGAGAATCCTGGTCAACGCGGCCTGTTCATCGCCTTTCGGAAGCTGGCGGTAACCGTAGTTGATCGCGACCTTGTCCCAATCGCCGATGCGAGCTTCGTAGGCATGGGACAAATCGATGGTGCCGTCGTCGCGCAGTGTTTCGAGAGGATGCGGATAGTCCATCACCGAGATCCATCCTTTGGTGCTGTCGTAATAATTGTGGCCGAGGCCGAGCGTGTGTCCGACCTCGTGCGCGGCAAGCTGGCGGATGCGCGCGAGCGCGGTTTGATACAAGATGTCGGGTTTCTCATTACCGGTGGTGTAGGGCGAGAGAAGTCCTTCGAAGATCATGTAATCCTGGCGATCGCGCAAGGACCCGAGGGTCACGGTGCCTTTAATAATTTCGCCGGTGCGGGGATCGGCGACGGAACCGCCCGTGCTCCAGCCGCGCGTCGAGCGATGGACCCAGTTGATCATGTTGTAGCGAATATCCATCGGGTCCACGCCATCGGGCAGGACGGCGACCTTGAATCCGTTGCGGAAGCCGGCCGCTTCGAACGCCTGGTTCCACCAGCTTGCGCCTTCGACCAGCGCTTTCTTGACGTCCTCCGGCGCGCCGGGGTCGACCCAATATTCGATGGGCTTCACCGGTTCGCTCATCTCCGCGTTTGGATCTTTCTTCACGATGCGATGGCGGCGAATGAATCGCTTCACCATCGGTTCGCCGATGGGCACGCTGTAATCGACGTATGTGAGGCCGCCGTAACCTCCACGCGGATCGTCTTCGCGCGGCGTGTAGTTGCTGTCGGGCAGTTCGACCAGCGAGTAGTGTTCGCGCAACGTGACGGCATCGGCCGAGGGAGTGACGCTCGCGACGGTTCCGGAGAACAATCCGCCGCCGCGACCTCCGCCACCACCTGCTCCGCCAACCGCTCCAATTGCGGGAGGTCCCCCCGCTGGACCGCCTCCGCCGCGTCCTCCTCCGGCGGCTTCATTTGAGAACGTGAGTGTGACCTCGATTTCGGTGTTTTTCGGAAATGCTTTCGTGCGCTCCATATATACGGCGCTCCGTGTGCGATCGATGCGATACGTTCCGGGACGCAGAGCATTGCCCGCGCCATCTCCATCGCGCACGAAGAAGTCGGTGGCGTCTACGAGTACGTGTCCATTGCTCTCGGCTGCGACGGTGAATCCCCACAAAATGGACTTTGCGAACGAATCTTCCACCGATTTGCGCTCGGCCGGATTGGGGCTGGACGAGCGGAAGGATTCCTGCGGCTGCACCAGGAATACCTTGGGGCCGACGCGCTGGAACGACACGAGCCGTCCTCCGCCTTCGCGTCCGCGGTCGAGGCCTATGTCATTCGATCCAAGGCCCGCGGCGAGGCCGGTGGCGTAAAGAAACTCGTCTTTGAACCGGGGAATCTCAAGGAACAGGCTGCCGGTGCGATCCTCCCAGTAGATGGGGAAATAGCCGTCCAGCTTCTGCATGCCGGTGACGCGTTCCTCAATCGGAGGGATACGGCCGGCGGCCTGGGCTGCACCTCCGCGCCCCTGCGCGTGGATCGCGCTCAGAAAAACTGCTGACAACAAGAGAGTTCGTAGCATTCCAAAAATCCTCTGGGCAAAAAATCCTTAGGGTCTATTGTACAGGTCCAGATCGCGAGGCGATTTTAAACACCGCTCCCTGTGGTCACGGCTCGGTAGAGCCAGGGGATTTAGCTGCGAGGCACAAGAACAAACCGCTCGATTGCGATCTTCGCGCTGCGATTCATCCGGGTCCTTTGGCGCGGGAAGCGAATCATCAGCTCGTCGAATCGTTGGATTCGCGGCCGCGCCGGTATGGGAAATGTTAGAGTCTCTCTCATGGGCGACCCCGGGTCACCCGGCGCCGACGTTACGGGCGCGCTTCCAAGGGAGACCGAGCCTTCCTGCCCTTCCCTGGTATTCACAAGAATCAATTCCATCGCGACGGTCCCCGGATAGCGGTCGGCATTTTGAATCTCGATACGAATTTCGCGGCAGCACGCCAGATCGATCAGCTTGCCGAGATTTTGGTGCGCCTCCATGATGAGCGGGCGATAATCCGGCGCGCGAAACGTCATCTCCGTCGGCGTGCCGTGCGTGACATACGAACCCGGTGGAGGCCCCGTGTCCGGCAGTTTGAAAAACCAATACGCGCCGTAAAACGGGATGGTCAGCGGGTTCTGATGTTTTTGATCGAACAGATCGCTGGGCATCGCAGGCAGCGGCGGCACCAGCGTGGTGTGTTGCTGTGGCTCGGGCAGGAGAATGACACCGTTATGATCGCCGCTCGAGTCGGCCGACGCGGTGCTCTCTTGTGCTGTCGAGCTTTTCGATCCGCCCTTCAAGTCCGGCGGACGATACCCGTCGCCTCCGCCCAATGGTAGCTGCGTCACGATGAATCGAAGCATCCCGCCCACCAGGATCAAGGTCGCCAGCGCGTCCCTCATGCGCCGCATGGTGCGTCGCCGCACGCCTCCGCCCGCCACCTTGACGCCTTGAATAATCACGGCACCGGCGATGATCCAGAGGAGCGCCGCCGCCGCCGGATAGTGGAGGTATCCGGCCAGCACAGCAGTCTGGATCGAAAACGCCGCGATCAGTGCACTGGCGAATGCCTTCATGTTTCCTATTTCATAGATGATGCCGCTGGTGGGCCGAAAGTTCCCGGCACGGTAAGCTTAAAGTGATGAAAAACGCGCTGATCGGTGCGATTCTATTGTTAATTGCGCTTTATTTGGGCGATTATGCCATCGCGCGGAACAGGGCGCTGGGGTCGGTGCAGGTTCAACCCTTCTACGCCATCCATCAGAAGAATGGGAAAACCGAATACGACTACAACGTGACGCTGGAAACACAAACCTGCGTGGCGTCGCTGCTGCCGCATCTAGGCAATAATCCTTGCTGGTACGTCGCGAAGCACAAGACCAGAAAAATCGAAATATAAATTATCTCGGAACCCGCGATGCATCCCGGAACACCATTACCGGACGCTCTGCTTGGACGTTTACGATCAGCCTCCCATCGCGCACTGCCACCGTTGCCGCTTCCGTCCTATCCGCCGACAGGGTCCGAGCGACAACGGCGGTCACATCCCATCCTTCCGGCAAAGGCGCGCTGAGCTGCTTTGCCGTTCGAGCATAGAACGCGATCCGATCTTGCCCGATCGGACAGAATGTATCCCCATCGCGCGCCACCTCGACGCCCGAGACAGTCACGGAGTATCGATCGCTCTTCCAGTCCAGGTCGATTCTCGAATTCCCTTCGAGGCCGATCACGGTGCGATCGCCGTCGCGCAGGTACGATTCGATATTGAGATGGTGGACCTGGTACCAGGGGACCAAGGTGCCGTAGTAAAAACTCGCAAATTGCCTCTCCCAATCCTCCTCCGGCAGCCACGGAAATTCGTGGCCGTTATAGAAGAGACTATAAAGCTCCGGTTGTTTCTTCCACGCCTGCCCGTGCATGCCCCAGATCGCCGACTTGCGGTAAATCGTCGCGATCAGTGGAATCGCTTCGCCGCCGAATGGCGACTCTTCACCCGCCGGACCGTTGTCGCTCACGCTGATCTTCCCTAGCGTCGCGTATCGCAACTCCTCCGACACGACGTCGAGGCCGCGCTTCTTGAACTCTTCGAGAACCTTATAGCGGCCATCGACCAGATTCTTCACGCCGCTCGCGGGCCGGTCGCGATCCCAATCGTTGCGGATGGTGTAGTACGACAACACATCGATAAGATACGTATCGCGAATTTTGTAGCGCTCGGCCGTGTACCGGATGCGCTCCGGCCCCGGCCCTTCCATATATTTCGCGAGCCCGATGATGTACGAGTTCTCGCCCGTCCAGTTGCGGCTTTCCCACAGTTCGCCATCGGGTCTCCGCGCGATCATGTTGGAATCCCACGCCGGGCTGCTCTGATACGCGTCGTCGAAATTATCGGAGAAGCTGACCGTCGCATTCATGGCGCGCGCATTTTGCTGGAGCTTCACGAATCCGTCGAATCCGCCGAGCCTCTGGTTCACTTCGGCCACCGCCGGATAGCCGGTGTCTTTCCCTCGATGCTGCCAGCCCCATAAATAAACCGCCTGCGGCGCGCCTCCGGTCAGCGATGCGACTCGTTGAACGATCTTTTCCGACTCCGCGAATGTCGCCCGAGGCTCTGGAAACTTCGGCTCATCGCAACGAATCATATACAACAACTTGTCATCGTAATAATGCGTGGGGATCTCCGGCATCCGCGCCCGCACGAGCTTTGCGCCGTCGAGCCAATCCACTGTGCCGTTGTGATCGAGGTCGCCCGAAAAATCCAGCCGGCAAAGAGGCCGACCTCCGACCATCAGATTCGGCGTCGAACTATTCCCCGCGATCGGCGGCGTGTTCGGACCCGTGTTCATGTCGTAGGAAAGGCTCCCGTTGACGCGCCAGGTTTTCACGGTCCCAAGAGCGGCGACGCGATGGTCCACAGTAAGCTCGGTCGTATCCATATAAGAGAGCACTTCCTCGACGCACAGCATTCGATTGGTACCGATCATGACCACCGGAAGTGTTGCGGCGACCCCGCCCCAAAATCGATTCGCGCGCAGGCGCCCAGCCTTGGCTTTGCTCAGCAACGAGAATGTGCCGCCGCCATCGCCATGCGCGAGCCACGCTCCGCCATCCTCTTCGCGAACCGATGCGAGCTCCGGCAGTCCCACGTCCAGCAGTTCAAATCCGGCCTCTTCGAGCACCGCTTCGAGCGAGACGAGAAGCGCGGCTCCGCTCAACTCGTAGCGCAGCATGAACGACGCCATGGGCGTGCCCTTCTCACGCACCGTAAACTGAAAGTCGGCCCGCGTCTTGCTGGCGCGAATCACCTCGGGACGAATCGCAAAGTTGGTAAATCGGCTGGGTTTCCCGGGAAGCTCGGCGCGGAAGATCGTCGCGGTAACTTCGCTGCTAACGCCTCCGCGAATCGTTGCCTTGTTGGAGGATAACCGGTATTCCACCGGCAGGCCCTTCAGCGGATCAAAGGTTACTTCAAGCTGCGAAGACTTCAACGCTACCGGCTGAACCGGTTTCGCGGCAAATGCAATCGCCGCCAGGAACATACCAATGAAAATCTTCATCGCCCTTGCTACCAAGCTACAATCATTCGATATGCGACGCATCCTGGCTGGCCTTGTCCTATGTTCTTTTACCACCTTCGAAATCGGCGCGAAACCTCCGGTGCGAGCCAAACATGCGATGGTGGCCGCGCAGGAGGGCCGCGCGACTGACGTCGGCGTCGCGATGTTGAAGAGCGGCGGTAACGCGATCGATGCTGCCGTCGCGGTCGGCTTCGCGCTGGCGGTGACGCATCCGTTCGCGGGCAACATCGGCGGCGGTGGATTCATGACCATTCGTCTAGCTGACGGACGCACAACATTTATCGACTTCCGGGAGCGCGCGCCGGGCAAGGCATCGCGCGACATGTATCTCGACGCGGACGGAAAGCCGACGCGCGATAGCATCGAGGGCTGGCGCTCATCCGGCGTGCCCGGCAGCGTGCGCGGCTTCGAATTGGCGCTTTCCAAATATGGGCGCAAGAAGTGGGCCGATGTGATTGCGCCTGCGATCGAGCTCGCGTCCAAGGGATTTCCAGTCAGCTATGCTCTGGCCGAGTCGCTCCATTCGCGGAGCTTGGCGCGGTCTCCCGAATCGAAGCGCATCTATCAGAAGGATGGCGCGTTTTACGAAATGGATGACACGCTGAAGCTGCCGGATCTCGCGGCGACGCTCGGCCGCATCGCGAAGAATGGCGCGAACGAGTTCTACGAAGGCGAGACCGCGCGGAAATTCGCGGCGGAGATGGCAAAAAACGGCGGTTTGATCACGCTGACGGATTTGAAAGACTACAAAGCCGTCGAACGAAAGCCGCTGATCGGAAAATATAAAAACTACGAGATCATCACAGCGCCGCCACCGAGCTCGGGTGGCATCGGGATGCTGCAAATCCTAGGAATGATCGAGGGCTCGGGCTACGAGAAAACGGCATTCGGATCTGCGGCGAGCATCAGTTATGTGGCCGAGGCGATGCGGCGCTTCTACGCCGATCGCAGTGAGTATTTCGGCGACCCGGACTTCTTTAAAGTGCCGATCATCGGCCTGCTCGATCCGGCGTATATCAAGAAGCGCCGTGATTCGATCGATCGCGATCATGCAACGCCCAGCGATCAGGTGAAGCCGGGCAAGCCCGCAGGAAGCGAGGGCACCGAGACCACTCATTACTCGGTGGTCGATGCCGAAGGAAACGCGGTCGCCGTGACGTACACCTTGAACGGCGGCTATGGAAACGGCATCACTGTACCGGGGCTCGGATTCCTGCTGAATAACGAAATGGATGATTTTGCGGCGAAACCAGGCGCTGCGAATATGTTTGGACTCGTGCAGGGCGAGTCGAACACGATTCGTCCGGGAAAGCGTCCGCTTTCGGCAATGACTCCGACGATTATTTTGCGCGACGGAAAACTGTTCATGACAGTAGGCGCGCCCGGCGGCTCGCGTATCATCACCGCGGTGACTGAGGTGTTTCTCAACGTCGCCGATTTCGGGATGAACGCGCAGGACGCCGTGGACGCGCCTCGCTTCCATCATCAATGGCAGCCCGATACTCTCTATCTCGAAAAAGGTTTTTCACCGGACACCGTCGAATTGCTGAAACTGCGCGGTTTCCATGTGGATTATGCCCCAGGCGTGGTGATTGCGCGCGTGGAGGCAATCGTCATCGAGGCAGGCTGGCTCCAAGGCGGATCTGATGGGCGCGCAGTTGGAAAGGCCGCGGGCTACTAAACTCACTTCGCAGTGCGCGATCATAAGAACCGGATGCTTCACGCCCTTTCTACCCATTTATTTGTCGG
This sequence comes from Bryobacterales bacterium, assembly GCA_003170295.1. Taxonomy (GTDB): domain Bacteria; phylum Acidobacteriota; class Terriglobia; order Bryobacterales; family Bryobacteraceae; genus Palsa-187. The sequence goes on from PNAJ01000054.1 coordinate 68,077, forward strand.
GCATCGCCTCACCACGGTCTGGCTCGATCGCATCTGGGACGCGGGCATCCCCCTGGTCGAGATTTTTTGCGCCAAGCAGCATCTTGATTATCACGATCACGCGCAGATCAGGGAACTGGGGCACTGGTTTCGCGATTCGCCGCTAAAGCTCCATTCGCTGCATTCGCCGTTGTACACCGACGATGTGTGGGGACGGTCCGGTCCCAACGCGGTGCTCAATCTCACCGAGCCGGTGAAGTCGAAGCGCCTGCAAGTGGTGGATGAGATCAAACGCGCGCTCGATATCGCGGAGATCGTGCCGTTTCGCTATCTCATCCAGCACATCGGCGTCAGCGACGAGGAGTATGAAGAGCGCAAAGTGGACGCGGCGTTCTCCGCCCTCGAAGAAATCAGTGTGTTCGCGCGCCAGCGCGGCGTCGAGGTGCTTCTCGAAAACACTCAGAATGGAATGTCGAGCGCGGAGCGCCTATTGGTATTCTTCGAACAGACGCACTTGAACTTGAACGTTTGTCTCGATACGGGTCACGCGAATATGCGCGAGGGCGTGGAGACCGCGCACCGTTTATTGAAGAGCCGCATCCGCTCGACGCACGTTCATGACAATAATGGAAAAGAGGACTCGCACCTGTTTCCACTCCTCGCGGAGGGCGGCACGATCGACTGGCGGCACACCATGGAAACGCTCCGTTCTGGCGGCGACCAGGTTCCGCTGCTGCTGGAGTTGAATGCCGTTGCGGATATGGAGCATCCGTTCGATCAAGTCAAGCAGGTGTTTGAGCGCCTTGAGGATCTGAGATCTATCAATGAGTCTTGAGAATTCGTACCCGCGCGTGACCGTCGCGGAAGCTGGCCGGCATAACGGCGAAACGGTCGAGATCGCGGGCTGGCTTTACAATCTGCGCCGCGGCGGCAAGATTTGTTTTCCGCAGTTGCGCGATGGCACCGGCATCATCCAATGCGTAGCGGTAAAGAGCGCTCTGCCGGAGGATCTATTTGAATCGCTGAAGAATCTCACGCAGGAATCGTCGCTCATGATTCGCGGAAAGATTCGCGAAGAGTCGCGCGCGCCGGGCGGATATGAGCTCGACGTCGAAGGCGCGGATATCTTGCAGCGCGTGCCGGAAGAGACACCGTATCCGATCACGCCGAAGGATCACGGCATCGATTTTTTAATGGATCACCGCCATTTGTGGCTGCGCAGCCGCAGGCAGAACGCTGCGATCCGAGTGCGCCACGAAGTGATCAAGGGCATCCGCGATTATTTCGATTCGCACGGGTTTGTATTAGTGGATACGCCGATCTTCACGCCTGCCGCGTGCGAAGGCACGTCGACTCTATTCGAGGTCGACTACTTCGAAGACGAAAAAGTTTATCTCACGCAGTCCGGTCAGCTCTATAACGAAGCGACCAGCGCGGCGTTCGGCAAGACTTATTGCTTCGGACCGACGTTTCGAGCGGAGAAATCGAAGACGCGGCGCCACCTGACCGAGTTCTGGATGGTGGAGCCGGAAATGTCGTACGCAAATCTCGAAGACGTGAAGCGGGTGGGTGAGGAGCTGGTCACGTTCGTCGTCGGCCGCGTCAGTGAACATCGTCGCGAGGAATTGAAAGTGCTGGAACGCGACGTGACGAAGCTCGAATCGATCCAGGCTCCGTTCCATCGGATGAGTTACGACGAAGCGGTCGTGAAACTCCAGGCGAAGGGCAGCGAAATCGTGTGGGGCGGCGATTTCGGTAACACCGATGAGACGCTGCTCACGGAAGGCCTGGACCGTCCGGTGATGGTCGATCGTTATCCGACCGCCGTGAAGGCGTTCTATTTCCAACCAGCCGACGATCGTCCGGAGGTTGCTCTCGGCGTCGATTTCATCGCGCCCGAAGGATACGGCGAAATCATCGGTGGCGGCCAGCGTATTCATTCGTTGGAATTGTTAAAGCAGCGTCTGCAAGAACACAATCTCCCGGAGGAAGCGTTCAACTGGTATCTCGATCTGCGCCGCTACGGCAGCGTGCCGCATGCTGGATTCGGCATGGGCGTCGAGCGTTTCGTCGCGTGGATGTGCGGCTTGGAGCACATTCGCGAGACCATCGCGTTTCCGCGAATGCTGTATCGGACTCGTCCATAGCCGAAGTTCGATAATGGAAGTCTAACCCTCATGCGGCAGTCTCACATCGCAATTATAGGCGCGCCCATGGACCTCGGCGCCGGACGCCGCGGCGTCGATATGGGACCATCCGCGCTGCGCCTGGCGAATCTAAACGAAAAGCTTTCCTCCCTCGGCTATGAGATCGAGGACCTGGGCAACGTGCTGGTCGATCAGCCGGAGACGTTGCCGGTGGGTCATGAAAGTGCGCGCTATCTCCCGCAGATCGTACACACCTGCACGCGCTTGATGGAAATGGTGGAGCATGCGGCGGATCAATCGAAGGTGCCTCTGGTATTGGGCGGCGATCATTCGATTGCGATCGGAACCATCGCCGGAATGTCGAATCATTATAGAAAGTCGGGCCAGAAACTTGGGCTGATCTGGATTGATGCGCATGCCGACATGAACACTCCGGAATCGAGCCCGAGCGGTAATATTCACGGGATGCCGCTCGCGTGTTCGATCGGCATTGGGCCGCAGGAGCTGACCCACTTGGGAGGCTATTCGCCGAAGATTGCTCCGACGAACGTCGCGATCATCGGATTAAGAAGCGTGGATGAAGCGGAGCGGCAACACGTTCGCGCGGCCGGCGTCCACGCGTACACCATGCGCGATCTTGACGAACGCGGCTTACGCAGCGTCATTCACGAAGCGATGGATCGCGTTTCCCATGGCACCGCGGGTTTCCACGTTTCCTTCGACATGGATTCAGTCGACCCCAGCGAAGCGCCCGGCGTCGGCACGCCCGTGCGCGGCGGCATGACCTATCGTGAGGCGCATCTGGCAATGGAAATCATCTGCGATAGCGGACGCATGACCTCGATGGAGATCGTGGAGGTGAATCCAGTGATCGATGAAGTGAACCGAACGGCGCTGCTAGGCGTCGAACTGGTTATGTCGGCGATGGGACAAAGAATATTGTGACCAAATTGCGTGTAGCGGTTCTCTATGGTGGCCGAAGCGGTGAGCATGAGGTGTCTCTGAACTCCGCCGAATCGATTATCAAGGCGATGGACCCCGCCAAGTATGACGTCCAGCGAATTCTTATATCAAAAGCCGGTCGCTGGCAGCCGCGAGCGATTTCTCCCGAGCCCGGTGCGAATCCGGATATCGACGTTGTATTTCCGGTCCTCCATGGCACGTTCGGCGAGGACGGCACCGTGCAAGGTCTGTTGGAGCTCGCAGATCTGCCGTACGTGGGCGCGGGAGTGCTCGCGTCATCCGTATCGATGGACAAAGAGGTCATGAAAAGGTTATGCGCGGCGAGCGGATTGCCGGTGGTGGAACACTTTGTTGTGCGGCGCGATTCCGGCGAAATGTTACCGGAGCCTTTTGACTTTCCGATGTTCGTGAAGCCCGCGAACCTTGGCTCCTCGGTCGGGATTTCGAAAGTAAGATCGAGCGCCGATCTGGAACCGGCCATCGGCTTCGCGGCTGAGTTCGATCGCAAGATTATCGTGGAGCGCGCAATCGTTGGGCGTGAGTTCGAATGCTCCGTACTAGGCAACGAGCGCCCAAAAGCGTCCGTACCGTGCGAGATTCTCCCGTCGCGCGATTTCTACGACTACGAAGACAAGTATCTTCTCAACAAGGCGCAGACCGTTGTGCCCGCCGATCTTACGCCAGAGCAGACGCGCGAAATTCAGAGGCTCGCAGTCGCGTGCTATCAGGCTGTCGAGTGCGAAGGAATGGCTCGTGTCGATTTTCTCTTGGAGACCGCAACCGGAAAATTCTTCATCAACGAGATCAACACCATCCCTGGTTTCACCTCGATCAGCATGTATCCGAAAATGTGGGAAGCGAGCGGTCTCGCCTATCCGGCGTTGATCGACCGCTTGATCGAGCTCGCGATGGAGCGGCACGATTTACGAAAGGCGACGCGCTACAGCCGCTGAACCTCATGCCATTTTTCGCATTTCTCCTTTTTCTCGCTGCGCCGCCTCAAGACGACGCCGCGGATCAACTCGCGCGCGACTTGAAAAAAATGATCGACGTGTTCAGCATCGCGGATCGCGAAGCGGCGGATCCGGTGATTCCCGACGCAGCGTTTTATCAGGGCGCGATTCCGGGCATGTTGAAGACGCTCGACCCGCACTCGATCTTCTTCGATCCTGGCCAATTTGAGCAGTTGAAGCAGATGCAGAAAAGCGAAAGCAAGGGCTTCGGAAGTATCGTCAGCGTCCTGCCGGGCCGCGTGATTGTTCTACAAGCGATGGATGGAACGCCCTCTGCCAAGGCCGGCCTCACGGCGGGCGATGAGATCCTGGCCATTAACGGATACGACCTCGCGCGCCTGGAATTTGAGCAATTAGTCCAACTGCTGACCGCCTCGCGGCAGCGGGAAGCGCAGCTTTATGTGCGACGCCCGGGGAACGCTCGCATTTTGAGGTTCACGCTGAAACCGGAGCTGGTGGATACGCCAAGCATCGATCGCGCCTTCCTGCTTGCGCCACAAATCGGCTACGTCCGGATCGCCAGTTTTGAGGAGCCGACGGGTAAGCTCGCTCGCGAAAAGATTGAAGCGCTGGGTGGGGAGAATCTCAAGGGCCTGGTAATCGACCTGAGGAATAACCCCGGCGGAGCCGTGCAGGCGGCCCTCGAAACCGCGTCATTATTTCTCAATCCGGATCAGCTCGTGTTCAGCGTGAAAGGAAGAAATGCAAAAACTGAGGAGGTTCGCGTCCCCAAACTCGCGCGACCCTACAAATTCCCGGTTGCGATACTGATCAACGGGAAAAGCGCCAGCGCATCGGAAATTCTTTCGGGCGCGTTGCAGGATCACGACCGCGCGACGATTTTGGGCGAGCCCAGTTACGGAAAAGGCCTCGTCCAGCGCGTCTATTCTCTATCGGGCAACAGCGGGCTCGCGCTGACGACCGCGTTTTATTACACGCCCAGCGGCCGGTCGATTCAGAAGCCGCTCGCGTTCGGCCAGCTCGATTCAACCGCGATTGTGCCGCAAGGATCGTTTCACACCGATGCGGGTCGTGAAGTGCGCGGCGGCGGCGGGATTCAACCGGACGAGGCGATCGCGCCCGCCGAGCTGAGCCGTCTCGAAATGGTCCTCGACGCCAGCGGTTCGATCACGTCCTTCGCCACCGAATACCTGCAAACCCACGAAATCGGCGCGGATTTCGACGTGATCCCCGAGCTGCTCGATGAATTGCGCGTGTTCCTCTCCGCGCACCGCATCCAGCCGCCCGTGAGCGATTTCTTGCGCGATCGCTCCTGGATTCAGAGCCGCCTGAAGCAGGAAATTCTCAGCTTGAAATTCGGTGTTGCGAAAGGTGACGAAGTCGAGATGCAGCGCGACGTGCTGGTCCAGAGCGCGATAGAAAAGTTACGTTGATTCTTTTCGCGACCGGAAATATTGGATCGCCACCGGCAGCACGCTGATCACGACGATCCCGATCACGACCTTTTCGAAGTTATGCCGGATCGCCTCCACTTTTCCCAGGTAGAAGCCAGCGAGCGTGGCCGTTAAAACCCATCCCAGGCCGCCGAAAACGTTGAACGACAAAAATCGCGAATAGCGCATCCGGCCGACTCCGGCCATAAACGGCGCGAACGTGCGGATAATCGGCACGAATTTCGCGTAAATCAGCGTTTTCCCGCCGTGCTTCTCGTAGAAAGCCTGTGTGCGCCGAACGTATTCCTGTTTGAAAAATCGCGAATCTGGTCGCGAGAAAATTTTTGGACCCGTGCGGTATCCGAGAAAATATCCGCTCTGGTCGCCGAGAATCGAAACCACCGTCAGCAGCGCGCAAATCTTCACGATGTCGAGATTCCCCGACCCGGCCACGACTCCCACCGTGAACAGTAACGAATCGCCGGGAAGAAAAAGCCCGAACAGCAGGCCGGTTTCCGCGAACACCACGCTCGCGATCACTCCATAACCCAGCCACCCGGTGAGGACTTCGGTCAGCAGATGGATCAATCGATCCGGATCGGTCAGGCTTCGCCAGACCTCCAGCAGTGTGCCGAGCATTACGAACGCTTCAGCGCCGCCGCCAGCTTCAACACCAGATCTTTATTGATTTTCAGTTTTCCGTCCGCGGTAAGTTTCGCCGTCACGCTATCCATGAACAGGCTCAAGCGCTCGTTCGCCTTCTGCTGGCGAATTGTCGATCGTATCGCTTCTTTCTCAGCCGCATAAGCGGTCATATCGGCTTGCGTCCTCGCCGTCACCTTGTAGACGACGTCCGTGTTCATGATGTTCGTCGGTCCCACCACGGCGCCCACCGGCTGCGTGAACGCCTCCTTCACATAAGCCGCCTGCCCCAGCCCCTCCACCGAATCGTTGGGGCCGAACTCGACCGGCGACGTCACTTCGAGTTTGTACTCCTTGGCCACCTTTCCGATATCCTCGCCCGCGCGAAGCTTCGCAGCCGCCTCCAGTGCCTTCGCCTTGGCCACCTGCGTAGTCTTAGCCGCGGTAATGCGGTCCCGAACCTTGCTCTCGGCATCCTCGAAAATCGAAGGTTGCGCGGGAATACGCGCCGTCAGCACCGCCACCACCAGGCGATTCGCGGGCAGCGTCAGCACCGGCGTCACGTCGTTCGCCTTCATCTGCCCCAGCGCGTTATCGATCTCCGGCACGGATCCCAGCGTCGGTACCGGCGACCCCGCGGTGGCGTTCGTCATGGTCGCCAGTTCCACGCCGAATTTCTTCGCGATCTCCGCGGCTGAGTTGGGCGACTTCGCCAGCGCATCGTGCATTTTGTCCGCCCTCGTCTGCATCTCCTCCGTCACGCGCTGCTTCTTGAGCTGCGTGGCCAGGTCCGCCTTCACTTCCTCGAACGGCTTCACACGCGCGATTTCTTTTTCGTCGACCTTGATGATGTGATATCCGAACTCCGTCGTCACAATGCCGCTCAGTTCCCCCGGCTTCATCGCGAACGCCGCTTTGTCGAACTCCGCCACCATCTGGCCGCGCACGAACCATCCCAGATCCCCGCCCTTCGGCGCATTGCTGCTGTCGTCGGAATTCTTGATCGCCAGCTGCGCAAAGTCCGCGCCCGCTTTCAATTGCTTCAGTAGATCTTCCGCTTTGGCCAGCGCCTGCTTCTTCTCCGCATCGGACTTGCCTTGCGTCTTGATGAGGATGTGCCGCGCCTTCACCCGCTCCGGCATCCGGAAATTGTCCATCGAAGCGTTATAGATCGCACGCAGGTCCGCGTCCGGGATCACCATCGTTTGCTCCAGCTTCGCCTGATCCAGAATCAGCACCTGGAACGATCGCTTCTCGGGATTGAAATACTCCGAGTGATGCGCCTCGAAGAACGCGTGCAACTCGGCCGCGGTCGGATTCACGTCGCCCTTGAATTTGGCGGGCGCGAACGAGAGGTATTGAATCGTGGCCCGTTCCTTATCGCGCTTGTATTGATCCTCGACTTCTTTCTCCGTCACGACCACGCTGGCATAGACAATGTTCTTTACCTTGCGGATCATCAGTTGGCGCCGCATGTCGTCCACGCCGTCCTGCAGCGTCATGCCCTCCGCCGCCAGGCGCTGCGCGTATTCGTCTTTCGAGATCAGCACGCCGTCTTTAAAGTACTGCGGGTTCACAGACTCCATCCCCACCAGCACTTCGTCGTCGGTAACTGTAAGACCCTGGCGTCCGAACTCGTAAGCGATCGCGCGCTGCTGCACCATTTCATCCACGATCTGCGGCACATAAATGTCGATCATTTCCGGCGGCAGCTGGCCTCTTTGCACGATGCCCTGCATCGCGGTCGCAACCTCTTGGGCAGTCAGCTTGGTGTTGCCGATCTCGGCAAGCGTCCCCTGGTCGGCAGTCGATTGCGTCGGACTCCCAAAACCGGGAATCAGATAGGTGATCATCGACAAGGCCACTACGGAGAGCAGCCCAATCAGCATGTAGCGGACAGCCTTCTGGCGGCTGCGGAACAGATCAAACATAAAAGGTGAAAGCTCCTGATTACTTGAAGACGGACGCGTCTTAATTTACAAGTATAGCAGCGCGGGGCAGGACCATGGCTGCCGACCGTGCGCTGAATCTGCGTGTCTGACCTTGGTTGATCAAAAGGCCAACGAGAATAGACCGCTCATTCCATCGTATGTGAGCAAGCATCCACGCAAGACATCCCTGCCTATGAGGACGTGAAATCCCTGCGCCGCGAGCAATTGAGCCTCTACGACTGGGATCGTGTGGTGAAACAAAGAAGGGCGATTCGCAACAGACGGAATTGTCAGGCTCACATCGTACTGGCTCGCCATTGCAGGCTCAGTCCCGGTACTGGGCGTGTTCAGGGGAGTGCTACCCGTAGGCGAGAGGCTTAGTTGCGCTAATACAGCAGGATCGACACATGTGCAACTAGCTCCAGTGTCCACCATCGCTTGAACTTGAATCGGAGGGGGAACCGGTTGACCGGAAGCGCTTAGTGCTGTCCTCCGGGCTTGACTCACCCCTATTAACGCAACAACCCGGAGACTGCCGTCTTGTGCTACTTGGCGAGTGAAATAGGGCACGTTAGTAGACGAGATACGAAATGGATATTTTCGATGGACTCAATTTGCTTGACCAAGAAAGGCTCTAGCTTGAACCTCGCGTAGCCGTCCTTGATAGCATCCTCATAGGTGCCGAATACGTCCACAAGCTGGTCGGCATGAATCAATGCGAATTTACCCTCGCCCTCATTGGCCAACAGCTCCGGAAGCTTGCTTTTGTATGTTTCCAGTTCTTTTTCGAGTGCCATAGCCAGTTCCTAGATACTATTGTATCTTTCGGCGTTACGCAACTGGCACTATAGGCCGCTAAGTGGCTGTTTTAGGCTAGGATCTCTCTGATCGTCCAACGTGATCCGCGATTCCGGCAGCCATCGCAGGCGCGACCCGCTGCCGCCCGCACTTCCCAGGTCGCCACCAAGATCAGCCACACAGATTTAGCGCACCGCCCCTGCGGCTGGCTCTTCAGCGCCACTTTCTCGCCGTCATCCCCCCAACCCGCACTCCAGATGAATCGCCTTCACCGCACTCTCCAGCCCCGCCCGTCGCACCACAATCGCGATCGTCAATTCACTCGACCCCTGCGCAATCGCAATAATATTAACGTCGCGCTTCGAAATCGCCGTAAAAATCCGCCCCGCGAGCCCTGGCGTGCCCTTCATCCCTTCTCCCACCACCGCAATCAGCCCGACATCCTTATCCACGTCGAACGGCTTGAGATACCCGTGCGCCAGTTCGAGCGACAAGCTCTCTTCCAGATGCTCCATCACGCTCCCCAATTCACTCTGCCTGACCAGGAAGCAAAATGTCTGCCTGTAACTTGAGCTCGTAATCGCCAGAATCTCGACGTTCGCCCGATCCAGCGCCTCCAGCGCCCGCGCCATCACCTTCGTCCCGCTGAGCACCGAATTCGCCGGCTCGATCGACACCAGCGCCACATCGGCCATGGACGTCACCGCGTGAGGGCCGCGGGCCGCCCTCGCCATGGCCGCGCTCGGGACAATCTTCGTGCCCGGTTTATCCAGCGCAAAGCTGTTCTTGCTCCATACCGGAATTGCCCGCTCCACCAGTGGCGCCAGCGTCCGCGGATGCAGCACCTTTGCGCCGTTATACGCCAGTTCCGCCGCTTCGTTGTACGTCACCATGTCGAGCACGCGCGCATCGGAGATCAGCCGAGGGTCGCCGGTCATGATTCCGTCGACGTCGGTCCAGATCCACAACTCGCTCGCATTGAGCGCCGCCGCGATAATCGACGCCGAGAAATCCGACCCGCCCCTGCCAAGCGTGGTCGGGCGCCCGTCCAGCGTCGAGCCATTAAATCCGGTGACCACCGGCAGAATTCCTTCGTCGAGCAGCCGATGCAGCGTCTTGGAGGCCCGCTCCCGCGTCTGCTCCATCAGCGGCGTGGCATTGCCGAATACCGCATCCGTGGCGATCACGTCGGCGGCGTTGACCGCGGCCGCCAGAATCCCCTGCGATTCCAGATATTCGGCCAGCAGATACGCAGAGAGCCGCTCCCCGATCGCAACCGCCTCGTCGATCGAGCGCGGAGGGCGCTCCCCCAGCATCATCATTCCCTTGGCGATGCGCGAAAACTCCCCGATCAGCGCGTGTACCCCGGCCAGCACCGCTTCCTGCCGCGCGGCCGGCAACAGCTCGCGGCAAACTTCGAAGTGACGCGCGTAGAGCTCTTTCAGATTCCGATCGAGATCGGCCTGATCCCCCGCCTCCGCCTTACGCAGCGAGTCAAGCAGCAGGTCGGTGACCTGCGCCATCGCCGAGACCACCGTCACCACCCCCCGTTTTGCGTGCTGCTCCGCCGAGATCTGCGCCGCCACGCGAATCCGCGCAGCCGTGCCCAAGCTAGTCCCACCGAACTTCATCACCAACAAATCAGACATATTTCTATTTTTCCGCGCCAGTTACCACATATCTACCGAGCCGTGACCACAGGGAGCGGTGCTCCTCTTTTTCGCGCCCATGTTCCTTCCCGTGCCTGAGTCACCACACATCTACCGAGCCGTGACCACAGGGAGCGGTGCTCCCCGTCCCCCCACCGAACCCTGACTGTAAAGGAGGGGGACACACTAATGCCCCTGCCCATTCGAAGTCCGCGCCCGCACGACTCGTAAGATCGCCTCCTCAACTTCCTCCGGCGAAAGCTCCGTCGAATCGATATACTCCGCATCCGGCGCCTGCGTCAGCGGGGCCTCAGATCGCGTGCGGTCCCGCTGATCCCTCTCCTCCATCTCCCGAGCGATCTCGCTCACCGCCGCACCGGTTTCCTGCGCCCTCCGCCCCGCCCGAATCTCCGGATCCGCATCCAGATAAATCTTCACGTCCGCATCGGGAAACACCACGGTCCCAATATCGCGCCCTTCCATCACCACCGGCTGCAGGCTCCCGATCCGTCTCTGCTCCTCCCGCAACGCCCGCCGCACGCCCGGCGCGATCGACACCTTCGACGCCGCCTTCGATACTTCCGGTTCGCGAATCTCCGCCGTCACGTCCTCGCCGTTCAACAATACCCTTGAATCGCCGTCGAATTCGATCCGAGCCTCGCGCGCCAGTTGCTCCAGCTTGTGCAGATCGTCCAGATCGACGTTAGCCCGCATCGCCCACAATGCGATGGCACGAAACATCGCTCCCGAATCGATGTAAGTGAACCCCAGCTTCCGTGCCACCGAGCGCGCAATGGTGCTCTTGCCCGCCCCCGCCGGCCCATCGATAGCAACAATCACCGGCTTCCGCAATATGGAACCTCTGCCAGCTCTTTGCACCACCTAGTGGCCTGACGCAGCCAGATCATTAGCATGTCCCCTCCTTTACAGTCGGGGTTCGGTGTCCGAATGATCGCGCATGTCAGCACCTGGATTGCCCTCAGCATTGACACCGAACCCTGACCGTCAGGGAGGGATAATAACGATTTCCCTGCGACCGATGGCCACTAGCTTCCAACTCAGTGATTGTTCGTGGTGGGGCAGGCGGTTTCGCCTGCCGTCCGGGCTCGGCGAAGGCTTTCTCAGCATCGTGTGGTAGCCGGCGTCGTGGGACGCAATTCTCAGCCACTATTTACTCCCCTGCGCCCAATCGTTGCGATAAACCTTCCCATCCTTCATCACAAACCGGACCCGCGACATCACCGCCGCGCTCTCCAGCGGATTCCCCTCCACCGCGATGATATCGGCGAAATACTTCGGCTCGATCACCCCGGCCTTTCCGTCCAGCCCCACCAGAACGGCAGCTTCAGTCGTCGCCGCCCGAACAGCCTCAATCGGCTTCATCCCCCACTCGACCATCGTCGCGAACTGCTTCGCGTTATCACCATGCGGATAAACGCCGCCGTCAGTTCCAAACGCCATCCGCGCTCCAGCAAGATAGGCACGCCGAAAATTAGTCCTCTGCAGCTTCCCGATCGCCTTCTCTTTCTCGATCGACTCCGGCAGCATCCCAACCTTCGCGCCTTCCGCCAGAATGTAGTCGTCGTTATAGATGTCGAACACCAGGAACGTGCCATGCTGCTTCGCCAGCGCGATCCCCTCGTCGTCGATCAAACTGGAATGTTCAATCGAATCGATCCCCGCCCGAATCGCGTCTTTGATCGATTGCGTCCCATGCGCGTGCGCCGCCACTTTGCGTCCCAGCTTGTGAGCCTCCTCCGCAATGGCCGTCAATTCCTCCAGCGTGTATTGCGGAGCCCCCGGCGAATCGCCCTTCGAAAGCACTCCACCAGACGCGCAGACCTTGATCAGATCCGCGCCATACTTGATCACCTCGCGCACTTTGGTGCGAGCCGCCCACGGCCCATCCGCCACACCCTCCTCGCGAAACTTAAACTCGGGCGCAAGCAGATCGTTATCGCAATGCCCGCCCGTGATCCCCAGCGCCGGACCGGAAACAAACAGCCGCGGCCCGTCGACTTCACCCGCATTAATCCCATCGCGCAGAGCAACGTCGGAATACCCGCTAGCCCCGACGTTCCGCACAGTAGTAAACCCCGCGAGCAAAGTGAGCCGTGCATTCTTAACCCCAGCCACAGCCTGCCGAGGGACCGAAACCCCAAGACTCGCATACCCGTTCTGCGTAGGCTCCCCAGTGAGATGGTCGTGTACATCCATAAGCCCCGGCATGCAAGTCCCGCGCGAAAGATCGATCACCTCCGCGCCACTGGGCGCAGGCACATTCACGCCCACAATGCTGCCCTTTTCGACCACAATCACAGCATTAGGAATAAGTTCGCCCTTGCGAACGTCGAGCATCGCCCCGCACCGGATCACGGTAGCAGCAGGCAGAGTCAAGGCACAGAAAAAGAGTAGAATGCGCAAGCTATCAGTATATCGGCGGCACATCGACCCACGCTCGCTTTTTCCAGCTCTCGATGCCTTTCTCCGCCAGTTGCACGCCTTTCACCGCTTCTAACAATCCCCAGCGAAACGGTTCGTCTTTCACCACGTGGCGCAAAAATAGCTCCCATTGGATTTTGAATGCGTTGTCGAACGTAGCCTGCTCCGGGACCTTCTGCCAGCCTTCGAAATAATTGATCGTGCTCGGAATATCCGGGTTCCACACCGGCCTTGGAGTGGACCCGTAATGTTGAATCCAGCAATCACGCAGACCCGCGACCGCGCTGCCTTTCGATCCATCCACTTGAATCGTCAACAGATCGTCGCGCCGCACTCTCACGCACCACGAGGAATTGAAGTGCGCGATGATGCCGCCTTCCAGCTCAAACGTCGCGTACGCCGAATCGTCGGCGGTACATTCGTACGGTTTTCCCGATTCGTCCCAACGAGTTGGCACATGCGTCGCACCCAGGCACGAGACCGCTTTCACTTCGCCGAACAGATTATCGAGCACATAGCGCCAGTGGCACAGCATATCTATAATGATGCCGCCGCCGTCTTCTTTGCGATAATTCCACGACGGCCTCTGCGCCGGCAACGTATCGCCCTCAAAAACCCAATATCCAAACTCGCCGCGAACGGACAAAATCTTGCCGAAAAATCCTAACTCACGCAGAGTCTTCAGTTTGAGCATTCCAGGCAGCCACAGCTTGTCCTGCACAACACCGTGTTTGACGCCGGCCTTCACCGCTAACTTATAGAGATCGTATGCCACATCCACCGTGTCCGCAATCGGCTTCTCGCAATAGATGTGTTTGCCGGCAGCGATAGCTCTGCGGACCGCTTCGGCGCGGCGATCCGTGGTCTGCGCATCGAAGTAAATGGAATATTCGGGGTCCGAAAGCGCGGAATCAAGATCCGTAGACCACCTTAAATGACCATAATCGCGCGAAATCGACTCCAATTTAGCCCTTGTACGACCTAAAAGAAGCGGTTTTGGCATGATAATCTCGTCATCGGAGATCTTCACGCCACCCTGCTCGATGATCGCGTGGATCGACCGCGCCAGGTGCTGATTCAGGCCCATGCGTCCGGTGACGCCGTTCATGATAATTCCAACGTTGTGAATCATGTTGTTTGAGGACACGCGCCCGCAGGCAGCGGAGGCGCTTCGATCCCTGCGCGCGGCAACGTGCCATCCAGTTCCTGCCGCCAGTGCGCGACATCTCCTGCGGGACCGTAACAATAAATCATCCGCATCGGCGTCGCTCCGGTATTTGTGAGTTGATGAAAAACGCGCGAAGGAATGTGCACAGCTTGTCCTGATGTAACGATGATGCGCTCGTCTCCGAGGCACATTTCGCCACTGCCTTCGACGATGAAGTAGATTTCTTCCTGCTCCTGGTTATGCCAGGGGACCTGTCCGCCGTTGGGCTCGAGCGTGACGTTGCCCATCGAAAAATGGGTGGCCTGAATGGGGCTCATGCCTCCGACAAGATTCTGCGTGCGCCTTCTTGCCGGATAAGTGCGGCCTGCAATTCGCGAGAGGTCTGCGATGATCATCGGAAAACACAGGCTAGCACTAATGAAAATCGTGCGACGCCCCGACCGCCGTTGTTGGCATGATGCAGGGACGCACATCCGTTGCTTTGATCGATGCCACGCCTCGCTGATTTTGCAGAACGCCGTCCACGATCAAATAGGAATTGCTGAGAACCGCGACGCGCAGGCGATCGAAGACGTCGGGCTTCAGGATGACGTTGGCGATTCCCGTCTCATCTTCGATACTCAGAAATACGAAGCCCTTGGCGGTTCCCGGTTGCTGACGGCAGATGACGGCTCCGGCGATCCTGATAAAGCGGCCGTCAGCCATGTGCTTTACGTTCGCGGCGGGAATCACTTGCATGCGATTCAGATGCTCGCGGTGGAATCGCATAGGATGAGCGCCGATCGACAGGCCCTGGTTCGCGAAGTCCGATTGCAGACGTTCGATGGGATTCATTGGCGCGAGAGGAGAAGGAGTTTCCGGCGGACACGCTGGTTTGAGCAACTCGCCAACGGGACGTAATGCCAGTTCCGATTGCCACAGGGCATCACGCCGATGACGCTTGTTGGTGCCGATTTCATTCAGCGCGCCCAGATCTGCAAGAATCGTCAGTTCGCTTTTCGAAATTTGAGGGACTCGCTGGCGCAGGTCGTCGATACTCCTAAACGGACGCTGGGCCACGATGGCAAGCGCCGTGTCCTGGCTGAATCCTCGCACATAATTGAAGCCCAGGCGCACCATGTGGGGCAGGATGGCATCCTGCGCGACGGTTGCCAACCGGCGCCCTGCTGTTTCCACGCGCCCAAGCGGGTTACCAACCCGCTGCAGGATGCCATCCTGCCCCACATGCTCTCCATCCTGCAGCACATTTTCTATGGTGCACGGCCAGTCCGATTGCGTGACATCGACGGGCAGAAAATGCAGGCCGTGACGCTGCGCGTCTTTCACGAGCGTCTGCGGACTATAAAATCCCATGGGCTGATTGTTCAAAAGAGCCGCCGTAAATGCGGCGAGGTAGTGACATTTTAGATAGGCGCTGGCGTAGGCAATCAGTGCGAAGCTGGCGGCGTGCGATTCAGGGAAGCCGTACAACGCGAAGGCCGTGATGGATTGAACGATGGTCTCCTGCACCTCGGGCGCGATGCCTTTTTTCGTCATGCCGGAGCGCAGCCGCGCGTCGATATCTTTCATGCGCTCCTCGGATCGCTTGAATCCCATGGCGCGGCGCAGTTCTTCCGCTTCACCGCCGGTAAAATCGGCGACGATCATCGCCATTTTTAGAAGCTGTTCCTGAAAAAGGGGAACGCCCAGGGTGCGCTTTAGAACTGGTTCCAGGAGTGGGTGCAGGCAGACCGGTTCCTCTTCGCCCTCCCTGCGCCGCAAATATGGATGCATCATTTTGCCGACGATGGGGCCGGGGCGAATGATGGCGACCTGCACCACGATGTCGTAAAATTTTTCCGGCCGCAGACGCGGCAGAGAAGACATCTGGGCGCGGCTCTCCACTTGAAACAGCCCGACTGTGTCCGCTTTTTGCAACGCGTCGTACACCATCGGATCGTCGGCGGGAAGATGCGCCAGGTCCACATGCTCGTGGTAATGATTCTGAATGAGCGCGATCGAATCCTTGAGCGCCGCCATCATGCCTAAGCCCAGCAGATCGACCTTAATCAACCCCAGATCCGCGCAGTCCTCTTTATCCCACTGCACAATGACACGGCCAGGCATAGTGGCGGGTTCGAGAGGAACAATGCTATCGAGTTGTCCCTGGCAAATCACCATGCCTCCGGAATGCTGCCCCAAATGCCGCGGCAGGTTCTGGATTTCACGCGACAACGCGAGCAGTTTTTCCACGCGGTCGTTTGAGAGGTCGAGACCCGCTGCGGTGAACTGCTTCTCCGGACCACGCGTGCAGGGATTCTCGACTTCCCATGCGCCGCGCGACGATAACTTCGCGATCTTATCTAAAGATTCCTGATCGAAGCCGAGCGCCTTCCCCACATCGCGCACGGCGGAGCGGCTGCGATAGGTGATGACGTTGGCGGTCATTGCCGCGCCGAGTTTTCCGTAGCGCTGATAGACATATTGAATGGCGCGCTCGCGATCGTCGCCGCTGGGCAAATCGAGATCGATATCGGGCCATTCGCCGCGCTCCTCCGATAGGAACCGCTCGAACAGCAGCTCCATTTTGACGGGGTCGATGGCGGTGATTCCCAGCGAATAACAGACCGCGCTGTTGGCCGCCGAGCCGCGGCCTTGCACCAGAATTCCTTGCTGGCGGCAGAACTCGACAATATCCCAGACAATCAAAAAATATCCGGGGAGCTTGAGCTTTTCAATCAGCGCCAGCTCGCGATCGAGCTGCCGGTAAGCTTTTTCGTGATGCGCGCCGTAGCGGTTGAACGCACCGGCCAGCGTGCGCGCGCGCAGAAACGAATCCATCGTCTCACCCGGTGGCACGGGATAGCGAGGGAACTCATAACCCAGGTCGGCCAATGTGAACTGAAGGCGATCGGAAAGCTCCAGCGCATTCTCGATCGCTTCGGGAGTGGTCGAGAACAAGCGGCGCATGGCGGCGGATGGTTTCAGATAATGCTCGGCATTCTGTTCCAGCAGACGGCCCGCTTCGGCGACATTGGTTTTGTGACGCGTGCAGGTCAGCACATCCATGAGCGCGCGTTTTTGTGGATACGCGTAGCGGACGCCGTTGGTGGCAATGAGAGGCAGCTTCCATCGGCGGGCCAGTTCCTTGACGCGCTCGTTACCAATCTCCTCGCCACGGATCAGGTGACGCTGCATCTCGGCATAGACATTGCCTGCGCCGTAGATGTCCAGGAATGTTTCGACGGGCTGCGAGCCGTCGGTCAGGCAGATGAGCCCTTGCTCGTATTGTCGGAATTCGCTTTCAGTGGCGGCCGCTTTCCCTTTTTCCGAGCGCAGTTTCATCGACGTGATTAACCGGCACAAATTTTGATAGCCTGTACGGTTTTCGACCAGCAGAGTGTAGCGGCCACCAGCGGCCGCCGTGATCTCCGCGCCGACGTGGGCACGAATCCCGAGCTTTTTCGCGGCCATGTAAAAGCGGGGGGCTCCGCTCAGGTTGTCGGTATCGACCAGCGCCATTGCGGGGATCGCGAGATGGGCGCACTGGTGCACTAAATCCTCCGGCAGAGACGCGCCTTCGAGGAAGCTGAATGCGGAGCGGGCGTGCAGTTCGACGTACATGAGTGATCTTTTTGTTTTTAGTGGGGCGGGCGCCCTCGCCCGCGCCGGACCCCCTGGTCCGGTTCTACTAGCGCACTCAAAAGAGGCCGACGAGGGCGTCGGCCGCGGTCCAGGGGGACCGCCCCACTTAGCTTCAATGAACTTCAGTCATAGCTTCCATGGAGAAACCATTTCTGCGTGGTCGTCAAATAAATGCGGTAGACGGCGCGATCTTCTAAAACGATGTCCCACTCATCGCGCGTCCAAGCGGTATCCGTCCACCAATCCCCCGAGCTTCTCCAGGGACCGGCGGAGTGAATCACGGCGCCGCGAACGCGCTCGGATACCACGCGGCGCGGACTGTTATTCCGCATGGTGACCTGCGCGGCCAGAGGCGGGCGAAAATAGCGCAAGGCAACACGCAATGGACGGGATTTGGAGACCGCCGGTTCCGCCGGTTCAAACGCACAGGGCCGCAGACGATACGCATCCGGGCGATGAGTATTGAGTATTTCAGGAGTCCCCACGCGATCCGCGCCGGCCAGCGCGCGCAGGCGCGATAACAGCGTCTGCAATTTCTCAGGCTCCGGCGTGGCGGGCTGAAATAATCCGCTTTGCGTGACGCGAGGATCGACGGGATCGAGCGTGATTCGCACTACGGCGATCGGCGCCTGCGGCGGTTTTGCTTCTAAAGAAAGTTGCACCTGCTTCAGCAATGCGGCGGGATCCCGCACGGGCACAGGCAAATCGAGCGTGCGGATAAAATCGGGCGATAACGTGACGATGACGCGGCGCGCGGCTTTCCCGTTGCGTTCGAGCTTCGCTGTCAGCTCGTGCAACTGCGCGGAGATGACAAATATGATGGGCTCCAGCAATTCGACGGGATCGTCAAATTCCTGATGCAACGAGTATTCCTCCGCGGGTAACGATAGATGGAGAGGCTCGGCAGTTTGTCCTAGAGCCATGCGCCGCAGTTGGTATCCGGTTTCTCCCAGACGCTCCACCACTCCGATTTCGGGCAGCGCGGCGAGGCCGCCCAAGGTGCGGATTCCCCAACGCTGAAGCTTCAGAAGTAATTCTGGAGAGATATCGAGCGCGGCGACGGGAATGTCCGCCAAGGCATCGGCTTCCTCTCCCGGCGCAATGATGGTGACGCCAGAATAGCAGCGCGCGGCCAGCATCGCGGTCGATTTATTGGTGGCGATGGCAAGGCTCGCATGGACGCCCATCTCGACGCCTCGCCGGGAGATTTCTGCAGCGATCTGATGGAAACTGCCGAACAGAGAACCGAGCCCGTCGACGGAAAATACCACGGTCGCGGGCGAGACGGTCTCGACCATCGGTGAAAATCGATCGGCCAAAACGGCCAAGCGCGGCGAATCGCCATACAAGCAGGCAATCACGTTTATGCCTCAGCGAAAACGTCGAGTTTCCTTGTTGCCGGATCGAATGGTTTTCGGGAAACCGCTTCCGATTCCAGCCGCACGATGGTTTGAAACGGAGGCAGGCCGCGCCATTCGAGCATCGACTGAGTGAGACCAATCTGGTGCGTCGCACAGGATTTCGCCACGGATTGGCGAGCGAGAATGAGCAAAATGGAAGGCGTATGCTCGACCGCGCGCCGGATCCGGTACCAATAAGAAAGCGGCACGCGCTGCAATGCGATGCTCGAGACGTCGCAAAGATCGAGAACGATCAGACCGAATCCGCCGCTGTGCAGCACCATGTCCGCGGCTTTGACCGCGGTCTCCAAACGGTGCGCGCACTGGACCCACAGCAATTTGCCCAGGTCGGCACCGGCACGGGCTGCGGAAGCTGGATCGAAGGAATCGTCCAAATCGATCCAGGCCGCGACTTCGCCGCCGAGCGTCGCGGTCGCGAGCATAGAGTGCGCGAGCGCGGTCCGTCCCGTGGATCGGTCCCCGATAACCTCAGTGATATTCGCCATTTGTTCGCCTACGAGAATTGTGAATGCCGCGGCTCCTCCTGTCAAGCCACTAAATAGCTTAGACTAGCGTTTTGCGCTTCATTGCAGTGGCGATTCTACTGACGGGGTGTGGGCAGCATCCCGGTCCAGTGCGGCTTGCCCTCCAGCCGCCTTCGACCAACAATTACCCGAGTTATTTCGCGTCCTGGCTGGGCTTCTATAAAGAGGAAGGGGTCGACGTGGCGATTTCACAGGTCGCGGGGGCGTCGAAGATTCTCGAAGCTGTGGTCGGCGGCAGCGCCGATGTTGGGGGAGGCGTTTACGAGCAGACCATCCAGATGGCGGCGGAGGGGAAGTCGATTGTTGCCTTCATTTCGCTGCTGAAGTCGCCTAATTTCGCTATTGTCGCCACTCGCGTGAAAACTTGGGCTGACTTGCGAGGCAAAACCGTGGGGGTGTCGTCGGTAGGCTCGCCCTCGCAGTTTTATTTGACCTATCTGCTTCGAGGAGCGGGAGTTAACCCATCGGAGGTCAGCACGGCGACGGTCGGAATGGGGGCAACCGCGGTGGCGGCGCTCGAACACGGCCAAGTCGATGCGGCTGTGCTGTTTGGGAGCGCAATCCCGGCGTTTCTGGCACGAAAACCAGACGCCGTTATTCTGGCCGATACCCGCACGCCGGAGGGATTGCGGGCTGCCTTTCAAGTTGATGATTATCCAGCATCTTGCCTGCTGGCGCGGAAGGAATGGTTGGATGCGAACCCGGAGTCGGCAAAGAAAATGGCTCGGGCTGTACTGCGGTCCCTGGCTTGGATTCGCGAGCATTCCGCGGAGGAGGTTTTGGTGCGGGTGCCATCGGCTGGAAACGCGGAGGCCGAGCTCGCGGCGATCAGGCTTGCGCAGCCGATGTACTCGGTCGATGGACGCATAAATAAGGACAGTGCGGAAGCAGTGCGCGCCATAATGGGTCTTAAATGGTCAAAAGTTGACGTTTTGAGCACTTTTACGACCCTTAATCGACCATAATTTCGGTAGTGGGTCCATGTTACATGGACCCACTACCATAATTTCACACGATTTGACAACTTGACGGCTGATCCTGTATTCTCATAAAGGTTTCGCGAGTTTTGATCTTCTGCTCCCGTGCTACCGCTTTCCGTTTGGGAAGTCCGGCCGGGGGCCGGTCCCGCTGCTTTGACGGTTTCTACGCCGTCTGGGTATGGACTAGTCCGAAGTTACTACCCTCGCAGGTTTCGGAATAAGCGCAGTTTGCTTACTTCCGGGTAGATTCACCTATTTTTCTTGGAGTGTAAGTTGCCTACGTTCAACCAGCTCGTGCGCAAAGGGCGACGCCCTACGCGTTATAAGACGGCGAGTCCCGCACTGCAAGCGTGTCCGCAGCGGCGCGGGGTTTGCACGCGTGTATACACTACGACGCCTAAGAAGCCGAATTCGGCTTTGAGAAAAGTCGCACGCGTGCGGCTGACGAACGGAATCGAAGTGACCACTTATATTCCGGGCGTGGGACACAATTTGCAGGAGCACTCGATTGTGCTGATCCGCGGAGGCCGCGTGAAGGACCTTCCCGGTGTGCGCTATCACGTGGTGCGCGGAACGCTCGATACGGCCGGCGTCAGCGGACGCCAGCAGAGCCGGTCTAAGTATGGTGCAAAAAGACCCAAGGGCGGGGCGGCTACTAAATGATGGCCCCGGCGGTGACTTAAGAGGAACGTATGCCACGCAGACGCAGACCTGAAGCCCGCGAGATTACACCGGATCCGGTGTACAACTCGACGCTGGCGGAAAAATTCGTGAATTCGATGATGTGGGATGGCAAGAAGGCCGTCTCGCAAAAGATCTTTTACGGCGCGATGGAGAAGATCAAAGAGCGGTCGGGCGACGATCCTTTGAAGTTGTTCAAGAAGGCCGTCGAGAACTGCAAGCCTTTGCTCGAAGTCAAGACGCGGCGCGTCGGTGGCGCGAACTACCAGGTGCCGGTCGAAGTTCCGAATAATCGCCGGACTAGTCTCGCGATCCGCTGGATTCTGATCAACGCTCGCACGCGCCCCGAGAAGAGCATGCCGGAGAAGCTGGCGAATGAATTATCCGACGCGGCCAATCTCCGCGGCGGCGCAATTAAGAAAAAGGACGACGTGCACCGCATGGCGGAGGCTAACAAGGCCTTTGCACACTATCGCTGGTAACTGGTTATGGCTCGCACTGTACCGCTCCAAAAAATGCGCAACATCGGCATCATGGCTCACATTGATGCCGGAAAGACCACCACGACGGAGCGTATCCTCTATTACACTGGCCGCACCTACAAAATCGGCGAGGTACATGAAGGTACGGCGGTGATGGATTGGATGGAGCAGGAGCAGGAACGCGGGATCACAATCACGTCGGCCGCGACTACCTGCCAGTGGCAGGATTACACCATCAACATTATCGATACGCCGGGTCACGTCGATTTCACGGCTGAAGTGGAACGCAGTCTGCGTGTGCTCGATGGCGCTGTGGCCGTGTTTGACGCGGTGGCGGGCGTGCAGCCGCAGACCGAGACTGTCTGGCGCCAGGGCGATAAGTATCGCGTCCCGCGCATGTGCTTCATCAATAAAATGGACCGCGTGGGTGCGGACTTTTTCCGCTCCTTCGATACCATCATCGACCGCCTGAAATGCCGCCCGGTAGCGGTGCAGCTTCCGATTGGGGCTGAGGACAAGTTCCTGGGCGTAATCGACCTGGTGAAGATGAATGCCCGCATCTGGCGCGATGAAACGCTGGGCGCGGAGTTCGACGATGTCGAAATTCCCGCGGAATACGCCGATCAGGCGAAGGAATATCACGACAAGCTGGTCGAGGCGGTTTCCGAGTCCGACGATAACCTGTTCCACAAGTTCGTCGAAGGCGAGAAGATCACCGAAGCCGAGTTGCGAGCGGGCGTCCGGAAGGCGACTATCGCGCAGAAGATTTTCCCGGTCATCTGCGGCACGGCGTTCAAGAACAAAGGCGTGCAGAACCTTCTGGACGCGGTAATCGACTACCTCCCTTCGCCGCTCGATGTGCCGCCCATGCATGGCCACGACGTCGACAATAAAGAGATCACGGTGATTCGCGAAGCTAGCGACACGGAGCCGTTTTCGGCGCTGGTGTTTAAGATCATGACCGACCCGTTCGTCGGTCAGTTGGCGTTCATTCGCGTGTACTCGGGCCATTTATCGGCGAGCGAGTCCATTTACAACGTTGCCAAGGGCCGCAAGGAGCGCATTGGGCGTCTGGTCAAGATGCACGCCAACAAGCGCGAAGATATCACGGAAATTCTGGCCGGCGATATTGCGGCGGCGGTGGGTTTGAAGTCGGTTTCGACCGGCGATACGATCTGCGACGAGAAGCACCCGGTTATTCTCGAAGCGATCGATTTCCCGACGCCTGTGATTCAGCTCGCGATCGAGCCGAAGACGAAGGAAGATCAACAGAAGCTCGGCATGGCGATCGCGAAACTGGTGCAGGAAGATCCGACGCTCAAAGTTTCGACCGATCCGGACACGGGGCAGACGATTTTAGCCGGCATGGGCGAGCTGCACCTTGAAATCATTGTCGACCGCATGCAGCGCGAATTTGACGTGGGCGCGAACGTCGGCAAGCCGCAGGTGGCTTATCGCGAGACGATTCGCAATACGGCCGAATACGATTACACCCACAAGAAGCAGACCGGCGGTAAGGGTCAATATGCGCGCGTGAAGTTGCGCGTGGAGCCGTTCCCGGGCGGCGACTTTGAGTTCGTCAACGAAGTGACGGGCGGCAATATTCCGAAGGAATTCATTTCGGCGGTGGAGAAGGGCGTGGTCGAAGCGCTGGAGCACGGGATCATGGCCGGTTATCCGATGTCGGATGTGCGCGTGGTGGTTTACGACGGCGATTATCACGATGTCGATTCGTCCGAAATGGCATTCAAGATTTGTAGTTCGATTTGCGTGAAAGAAGCCGCGCGCAAGGCTAAGCCGGTGATTCTGGAGCCGGTGATGAAGGTGGAAGTGGTGGTGCCGGACGAATACATGGGTCCGGTGAACGGCGACCTGATTTCCCGGCGAGGCCGGTTGGAAGGCACGGAAATTCTGGGTTCGACGCAGATTATCAAGGCAATGGTTCCTCTGTCGAATATGTTCGGTTATGCGACGGAGCTCCGCAGCCGCACGCAGGGACGCGGCGCGTTTACGATGCACTTCGGGCAGTATGAGGAAGTGCCAAAGAGTACGTCCGACGAGATCATGAAGCGAAATAATCCCGCGGCTTAGGCGCGGGGAACGAGGAGAAGAGCATGGCGAAGGAAAAATTTGATCGTAGTAAGCCGCACGTGAATGTGGGCACTATTGGGCACATCGATCACGGCAAGACGACGCTCACGGCGGCGATTACCAAGACGCTTTCCAAGCACAATCCGAAAAATAAGTTCCGCAGTTTCGATTCCATCGATAATGCGCCGGAAGAGAAAGCTCGCGGGATCACGATTGCCGCGGCGCACGTGGAATACGAGACGGCGAATCGGCACTACGCGCACGTCGATTGCCCCGGTCACGCCGACTAC
>PNAJ01000085.1 GCA_003170295.1 Bryobacterales bacterium
GCAACCTGGCGGAATGGCCTGTCCCTGGAGCAGGTGAAAGATGCCATTCTCGACCGCGTGGAGGTGCATCCGGCGCCGGGCTCAAAATCGCAGCGCATCGTTTCAACAGACGCTGAATATGTGGTGTGGCCAAAATAAAGTTGATCCGTGCCGCGCTTGGCGCTCTGGCCTACGCGGGCGCACGGGTCGGCTTGGATCATAGCAGGCAGCGAAAGCTCGGCGGCGGGGTTCGCGGAAACGTAACGCATCCGCTGGCAGAATCCGAACAGGCTCTTGACTGCCGCCAGGGTGCGAACGCGCGAGATGGGTGCCAAGCCGGCCTCAACCAGCGATTGCGCGAAGCCCTGGAGATCCCCCAAAGTCAAACGGTTCAAAGGCTTAGACACATGGGTGAGGAGCCTGGCGGCGTCGCGCCGGTAGCATCCTCTCGGATGCGGGCTGGCCTGGCGTTCGAGCCAGAGTTCGATGATATGAGAATCGCGGGAAGATACCATAACCCTCCTTATGGGCTGTTGACCACACTCTGCCGTCGTTACATTGATCACTCGGCTTCAGAGGAACAGCAAGCAGGACCTTTAGCGACTATCCGGCCAACGGAGAGGCAAATCGTCGGGCGGGGGGCGTGCGAGGACAGTCCGGCGAGCGAATCGTCGCTGGAAACTCCTTTTTTATATACCCGACAAAACGATGGCGACGCCTTGGGACTCTCTCGGGGCTATGATCGAAGCGGACTATCTCCAATCGCTCGCCCCCAGCCTGCGCAAGCGCAAGACCGTCGCGGACGCTGCGTTGTTTCAGCTCATCTAGGAGGGCCTTGTCCCGCGAACTCCCGATCAGGCCCGTACTCAGCGAGAGGCAGAACAGCATTGCAATCTTTCCCGCGTACAGCAAGATGTTGGTATGCGTTGGTTTACTTCGTTGATTGCTGTCGCCCTCGCGAGTAACCCCTTTGGGGTTTTCACCGTGGGCCTGACTGGCTCCTCGTCGATTTTGAGGCATTCTCTCAACTCCTGTCGTCGTGGGTAACCGAAAGTCGCGTTTGGGAACTCGACTCTACGGCACGATGGCACCCCATCCGACGGCTCCCGGCGGCTTTGGAATCGATCCAAGTCCAACTTGCGAAAGTAGCCAGTGCATGAAGGAATTACTATTCGTCCCGAATGTCTTATACCGAAAGTCAGCAAGGTCATGGCTGAGATGTAGGGGGACGGTCTCGTCCGTCCCTCGGGAGCCCTGCAGTCAGGGCCTCATCCAGAACGTTTCTCGTCCAGCGATCCAGTCGGTATACTCAGGTCCAGTTGTGCAGATGTGTGAGCTGAGAATGCAGATTTTCAGTTGAGTTACCTCAGTCGATCTTTCTACTCCAAAAGCAACCAAGTGTCCGTCAGGCGATATCCGGATCGCGCCCACGACCTTGGGTACGCTAAACAGCGTGCGGGTTATTTTTCGGTCGCTCAGCATGAGCGATCCCTGATTCTCATAAATGTAATCTTTTCCGTTTGGCATCAACGTAGGAAAATGTCCTGGATGATGTTCGGCTGGACTAAACTGCGTCGCTGAGGCGGTCAAAATCATGATGGTGCCTCGATCTTCGTAGATGGCGACATCGCCCTGATCGCTGATATTTAGGCTCCGCACGTCTGCGTTGAAACTTCCGCCTGGGTATGGAGCGACGTACTTGATGTTCCCGCCGTGCACGCTTAAGACAAATATTCCGTCGCGTGCGTCGTTCGTGATAGTCTCTCCCAAGCGACCGGCGACGATAATAATAATGTTCATTGAACGACACTGCACACTGGAAGACGTTGTGGAGAGCGGACGAGATAACCGCTTCCGGTTCCTCGGGTCCGATGAGTGATCGCCTGATCAGAGTGTCTTTGGGGGCATGGCGCCCCGTACGATCAAATGCGCGTCTCACGGCAAAGAGAGATCGGCCGTTCGGAGAGATGACGGAGTAGAGATACTCGGGATGGCCGCCGTAGGGCGCAATGCCACTGGCGGCCTTTTGGAAAAACGACTGCATACCCTTGATTCCGGAGGTCAACCAGGGATGCCCCTTCCTCGACGGCGGCCCGCTGCACGAGCGCTGATGCGGCCTGCGCCTGTAACGACGGGCACACTAGGCCGATGCCAAACGCCGCTGCTCCTCCGCACTTCTTAAGTACTCCGTTCATACTGTTCCACATAAGTGTGAGCTAAGGATTCGAAGGGTACCCGTTTGGGTTTGTGATGACGTTGTAATTCCATCCAGCTGTAGAGGGAGGTGGAAGGCCGAGTGGGATAGCGCTGCACCTTCGTCAGGCGGGCTAGTGAATCGTAGGTGTACACAATCGCTTGCCCCTTGGCGTCGGTTTTCTGCGCCACCTTCAAGTAACTATTGTAGGTGTAGTTGACCGTTCCATTCTCGGGATTGGTCGCGCTCAAAAGGAACTTCCCGGAATAGACGAACCAAGCTCTGGCAAGAGCTGCCGGAACCACGCAGCGCGCGATTTCCTACTACGAGACAGAAGCGGGGTTTCCGCCGGCCCCGGCCGTGATCGACCTGGCCGGCGCGCTCCGCATCTCGACTGACGAACTGCTCGGCGTGAAAGCTCCCAAGGTCGAACGCATCCACGATGACGGCGAAGCACGCCGGACCTGGAAAAGATTCCAGATGGTCGCTACACTGCCCGAGCGCGATCAGAAGGCCGTCATCCGGCTGATAAACTCACTGGCTACGGTCAGCGCGGGCAAGCGCGTGGCTCGCGCTGGGTGATCGGAAGAGCGGCTAAAGGAGGAAGGGGTCGTTGTCCCGGATTCTCAGTTTTCCTCCAGCACTCTCCGGTCGATCCAGCCAACCCAACCACCGGTGTTGCAACGTGAGCTCTTGATCACTGTCCTTTTGCCGGTCTCCACATCGAGAACCTCCAGGCTTGCGAAGTATAGGGATAGGGTGCATCGGAGTTCCCGCTTTGAAAGCAGGAGATATTTAGAATCCGGAGACCAATGAGCGCCACCGTCGCAACACTTTCCGAGATCTTTTCGATGGGACGCATTATCAGCGTCAATCGCTACTATCCTGCCAGCTCCCCAGGCGGCTATCCATCGTCCGTCGGGAGACCAGCTCCCCTCCGACAAGCCGGCACCGAGAGAATAGGCGAGGCCCGTTTGCAAGTTCAGCACGTCCAATTCATTGCCTTGATGGCTGAGCACCCGGCGACCGTCCATGGATACGGGCCCCGTTAGTTCCCCTCCGACGCTGCACTGGGGATGGTCCCCAATCCGCAGCTCCCGGAACGATCCGTACGACAGATCGATCTCAAAAGCGCCACAATGCCACAGGCGAATTCCGCTGCGGGACGCCCCAGAGACGAATACCTTCGTCGATTGCGGCGAGTCAGTCAGGTAGAATGCGCTCAACCCCAACGATCCGGGCACCGTGAGTAAGCGCGTTGGTTTGAATTCGATTTTAAGGATGCCGTCCGACGGGCCCAATGGGGCGCCCTTTTGGACGTAAATTGCCCTGCCGTCCGAGCTGAACGCGATAACGTTAAGAGTTTTTGGCAAAGCAGCTGGCAGCGGTATCGTCACCGAGTTTCCATCCAAAGGGTACAGGGTGAGCACAAAAGACGAAGAAGGGCCACCTCCAGCATCGGCCGAGCCCGTGTGGAGGTCGGCCGCGACATAGGGACTGGTAGCGATATCGTGCACCTGAAACGCCCAAATGCGAACCACCGATATCGTGGCGATCGTTGTTACCATGGACCACTGCAGGCACCGAGCCCGGCGAGTCATGGGTGTAACCCAGGAACCAGCATGCCCCATCCGGGAGTCCACCCAAAGCCAGGCGGAGACGGAAACACGCTGAACGGCCCGTTTGCGACCAACCCGACATCATACAGCAGCGTAAAGGTGAAGCTGTTGCTGTTGTAATTTCCGGATCCTGATTTGGGGACGGGTTTGTACGGGACGTGAGATCCGTTCTGGTAGTTGTTGAAAGCCTGGATGAGAGCCGCTACCTGGTTACACACATCCTGCCCCCCGGTGTCGGAGGCAACGAAATTTGACGACGAAATGTTCGTTGTGCCCAGAGCATCAGTAAAGGTTCCATTGGTAACGGTAGGATCATACGCGATCATTGAACCCCAGTTTCCCCAAGGATTAAAGAACTTGGGCTTTTGGCTCGGCCCGCTTTCAAGCACCTCGGGAGCGGCAAGCAGTTCCGGGTCGGATATTTCAATAAACGTATGCTGTCCAATTCCGAACTGCCTCGGTGTCGCTCGCGAATACTCCGTGATTGAGCACGTTGGCTGCGGCGCTGGTGGCGGCGGTGGTAGCGGTGTCGGAGTGTATATTTGGCACGCGACGAGTGTCGTCGGATTAAGCAAGCTTAGAACGTTACCATTGGTACATGCCCCACCCATAGTGGTATGCATCGAAGCGTCCCACACTCCGGTGCCGCCGCCGCTCATGTAGCAGCCCTCGCCCATCCAGGTACCATTTGGTCCGCAATACTGATCTAAGCCAGAGGGATCGGAAAAATTAATCGGATCTCCTCCAACGTATGAATATCGGCTCCAGCTTGAGGGAATTTCGGGATGTGCGCTGCCCGCATCGGGGTCCGGTGTCATGAACCGCCCCATGCCGGGTTGATGATATCTCTGGTCGGCATAATCCAGCCCAGTTTCAGCATCTCGAAAGTAGCCGGTGAACTTCTCGGTGCCATTTGTCGTCGCCGACGGTTTCTCCTGGCCCCAGGGATAGAATTTGCCCATCGATCCGAGACGGTCCGAGCCGATGTAACCGTTCGCGTTTTTGATCAGCTTGCCGCCGAAGTAGTAATTCGAAGTGGCGACAGCGACTGTGACCGCGGGTGTCGGCGCATTGTCGTAATTGTCCCAAAAATACACAACGCTCGGATCGCCGGTGACGTTATAGGTCGCCAGCTTCTGCCCGGTCACGCTCCAGAAGGTGATTTCATCGAGAGTCAGCGAGCCGAGTCCCGATTGGTTCTGCGTGGTCGTGCCTCGCCATACTCGCTTGTTACCTGGAGCATATGCGTAGTTGGTGTATTGCTGGTACAGCTGCCCAGGGACCGAGACGATGCGATTCTCGACGTCGTAGGTATAAGGACTGCAAAAAGAAGCAGAGGTCGAGCCTATGTTTCCGTTGGCATCGGCGCAATCTCCCTGGCGGTTGGTAGAGGCGCTGTACACGGTATGCATGGAGGGAGCCGTGCCAGCGGTGACGGTCTGGTCGGTCAGATTGCCGAATCCATCGTAGCCATAGCTCTGGCCCCAGGAATTGCTGGTCGCGGCGGCGCTGGCCAGGCGGTTCAGGGCATCGTAGGCGTATACGAGTGTCTCGCCGGTGACGTAATCGGTCTGGCCGGTGATTTTTCCGTTGTTCTGGGTCGCGGAGTAACTGTACGACATGTTGACGGAATTATTACTCAGGCTCGTCAACTGGCCCATCGTGTTGTAGGACCGGGACTCGGCGAACGAACTTCCGGTGATCGATAATAGCCGGCTGGCGGGGTCGTAACTGGTCGCCGAGATGATCGACGAGGAAGCCGCCAGATCGGTCATGGTATTCAGCCTGCCCATGGTGTCGTAGGCGTAACCGAGGTTGGGACCGGCGGTTCCGTTGGTGGAGCCGGGATAATGGACCGAGAGCATCCGTCCCTCATTGTCGTAAGTATAACTCGACTCCAGGTCGGCGGTAGAGGGCCCAGAACCGCTCGGCGGATTGTTACCGCAGCAGTTCCCTTGCCACTGAAGCGTTCGGGTGATCAACAGTCCCTTGTTGGTCTTCGCGCCACCCTGATTGTAGCTGTACTGTTCGGTGAACGTGTTTCCACAGCCATAGTTGAACACTGGTGCATAGTATTGGACCGCAGTCAAACGGCCGGAGGAATACTGCGAATAGCCGGAGGTGAACGGATTGGAATCGTAGTAGTAATTCTCTTGCTGGCAGGTGTCTTCCGCGTTGGAGGTGCCCGTGGGATAGCGCCGCACCTTCGTCAGGCGGGCTAACGTGTCGTAGGTATAAACGATCGCTTGCCCTTTGGCGTCGGTTTTCTGCGCCATCTTCAAGTAACTATTGTAGGTGTAGTTGACCGTTCCATTCTCTGGATTGGTCGCGCTCACAAGGAACTTCCCGGAAAAGACAAACGTACGGGTCTGGGTTCCGCTTGGCCTCGGCATCGAGACCTGGGTCAGGTTGTTCAGCAGATCATAGGTGTAGGTCGTCCCATAGTGGAGCGAGGAATTGGCCGGGTCAGGCTCCGTCACATAAACAAGGTTGCCAAAGGCGTCCATGCTGTAGGATTTCCATTTGCCAGTCGGATCGAAGACTGTCACAACGCCACCGTAGTAGGTATAGGTGGTAACGCTGGCACCGTCCGGCGCAAGGGAGAGTAGCGTGCGGCCGATACCGTCGTAGGTGTAGGTCGTCCACACCGGAGTTGCATTCGGCGCGTGGGGCATGGACTGCTTGATCATTTTTCCCGTCGGCGAGCATCCGCAGGAGTCGTACACCGTATCGGTTTGAGATTTTGTTCCCGACGAATCGCCAGTTTCGACTTTTACGGTACGACCGAGGCCATCCATGGTGGTCTTTGTCCAACGTCCATTGGTCGCGACTGTTACTGTCGCGGGATTCGACGAGCTATAGGGCGCACTGCTGTAGGAATAGCCCGTCGAGGCACCAAACGGCGAAGTCGTGCCGGTTTGGCGAGCGAAAGAATCGAAATAGATCGACGAACTGTCGCCGTTGGGACCGGTATCGTTCGTCAGACCCAAGAATGACGACCAGGTCAGCGAAGAAGTTAAGCCTCCTACGCTAAGTTGAGTAGGAGCCGCGTAACTGTTGCTGTTGGACGTGGTGACGGAGGTCGTGACGCCGTTTGAGGTCACCGAGGTGACGACGCCGAGCTGATTGTAGCAGTAGCTCGTCGTGTTACCTAGTGTCGAAGATACCTCGGGATTTCCGCGGGTCAGCGTGTTCGCATAACTGGTGTCCCAGTTCGAACTTGGATTGGGGACGGTCGAAACATTGCATTGGTAAAAACTATTCGAGTTGTCATACGCGTTCGAGGCTAACGTAATTGTATTGCTTCCGTGCGTCACGGTGGCAGTTAATAGACGATTCAGGATGTAGCGCGACGTGTAAGCACTAGTGTTCAAATACGTGTAGTTGTAAGTGCGGGCAGGCGTTGACAAATTGACGTAGTCGTAGTTATTGACCTGCCAGACGTTGCCGTAAATGTCAACGTTCTGCGTGGTCTTCGATTGTGCCTGGTAGGCCTGGCCGGGATCGAGAGTCGTCAAAGTCGAAGAAATGTAGCTGTTGCCCACACCATCCTGCGCCCACGTGAAATCATTTTGAGTTTTGGTGACTGGACCGGGTCTCTGGCGGCCCTGGTATTGCGTTACAAGGCCCATCCCAATGCCGCTCTGTCCGAAGGCATAGTATTTTTCACCAACGCCGCCGGGGTCGTCGATGATCGTGTATTGATGAATCGGAGTTGAGATTGTGGGCTCGTGCGAGAAAGTGTACGTAGTTTGAGAACCCGCGGTCCCGTCTTTGGAAAGATAGCGGTGCTGCACTTCGCGGTAGGAGACGCCGCTTGAATAGGTCACGGTATCGTAGTCCCACTTCAAATATCCGCCATATGGAAGGACGGCCTGGGTCATCTCTCCCGATCCGTTGTAGCTGAAGCTGGTGACTACACCCGGTCCCGTGACGGTTATCGAGTTTAGGAACGTAGTCGCGAAATACTGATTGCTGTTCATCGGATTAGTAACCACCGTCTGAGCAGTCGCAGGGGCAAATGTATATTGCTCCCCGCTGGTGATCGAATTAGTGATCGACGTGAGGTGCGGGACCGGATAGTCTGAATTGTAGGTGAACGTGTATGTGCTGGAGCTACCACGCACATCCTGTATCGTATGAATACGCGAGCTCGAATTTGCCCAGTTGGCGTTGAGGCCAGTATTATAGGCGATCTGGATCTGATTGCCATTGGTATCCTCCATCACGGTTGGATACATGACGCCGGAATCGGCCTCAGATGCAGAGGAAACGCAGCCCATGGTCCAGAACGATCCGTCCCGAAAATGCAAGACGTCCAGGTTGGCATCGAAGTAGACATAGGTCGATTCCTTTGAACTCCAGATATTGCCGTTGGTCTGGTCTAACCGATACTCGGCTCCAGTCGAGTCTGTAAATACGTAGAGGGAAGCGCTGCCGCGCGACCAGATGGGCGTGATGGATCCTGCCAGTAGCCTCCAACCGAAGCCGAATCCAACATCTGAATCGAGCAACAGAGGTCCGCTGCCATTTTGTCCCCAGATTTGAGAATCGTAAGATAATTTGAAAGGAACGCTCCAACCTGTGCGCGCCTGGGGCTTGAGCAGCGGGAGCGAAAAGCTCAGATTACCGGACATCACATCGATGTTTTCGTTTCCGGCTCCCCAGTATGCGCCCGTGGGTTTCACTCCTGTTCGGAAGCCATCGGGCGTAGCCGACGGATAGGGACCCGTCGGGATAACTGGCGTATTCACCGTAACGTTCGTGTCGGTCGTATTCCAGTGATAATCGATAACTCGCACCGTGTAAGTGTAGGTCGAACTTGGGACAACTGTCAGGTCCGAATACGAGAGTCCTGTGGTGGTGGTCAGGAGTACCCCATTGCGGAGAATTTCGTAGCCGTAGACTCCAATGCCGTTCGGTTCGGTACCGGCTGCCCACTGGAGGTCAACGTGGTTGGTGAAGGCGGCGTGGGTAATGTTCGCGACGGGAATCGCGTTAGGCGCGCCCGTGTACAGCGGTCCTGCATCCCCCTCGATCACAAAGGTCGTCGCAGGATTAACATATGGCGGATAATAAAAATCGAATCCTATGGCGCCATATGTCTGGGCGAGTGGAGTCGTATCGTGATAAAACAACACCAGGGCGTTGTTGACGTATACAATTATGTCCACGCCTCCAGCCGCGTCGCCACGGCAAATCGCGCGTATCACCGACCCGGTCTGTAAGGTCGGGATCGTGGCAGTTGTGAGCTGATAGTACTGCGGACTGGCTGGGAAGGTTTGTTGGTTTAGCCACGTGCTACTCAGCGAAACGGAATTTCCCGCTATGCCGAGCTGATAGCCCGTTGTGAAGTTCGAAGCGTTCCCTATCATGCAGTTGTTGTAACAATCGTAGGTGGCGAGATCGATCTGAAAGCCACCAGTTCCAGTGGACACCGCTCTCACCTCGCCGCCATAGCCTAAGTGCGGACCAGGGGTTAACATGTCGGAACCGTTACTGTTGGTCGTGGTCCAACTGGAGTTGCCGACCGCTGGCGGCCCAGCCATGGTCGTGTCGACAATAAAGTATGAATATTGAGCAAAGACCAAGGGCGCGGCCAGCGCGAACGCAAAGGGGAGCTTACGAAGAAGTCGTTTCACTGAGCCCTCGTATTGAATAGACTCATCGTGAAGTCTTTCTTATACTTCTTGAACTCCGTTTCGATCTGCGCCTGCGTCGCATTCCCGCGCTCAAATACAGTTGCTCCTGCCGCAGTCGATGCTAAGATCGGTTGAAGATCCGCGCGGGTTGCGCCGACAAATTCCACAAGTGCGAATTTACCGTCGTCGCTTACGTGCATTTGATAGGAAAGAATGCCAGTGTGCTTAACTGCCGTTGCCGAGGCGACTGTCATCTGGGAGGGCGACAGCACAAACATAGGCCGGAAGGGATCATCCTTCTTGCCGGTCCCGGTCATCGGAACGACGGCATACACACGGTGGTACATCGCGGCAGGATCGACCCTCCGCTGGTTTATCGGCGTGACCTTAGCGGCAGTCGGCTGAGGCTGCGCGGTCGAAGCAGCGGGGGTTTGCGAAAACACGGGCGTCAGTGCGCCCAGAAGTATTCCTAATAATGCAGCTTTCGACACAATAAGGATTCTCCTCGCGCTGAAATTAAAGTGCGATTCGTCTTCCGTCGCTTCTAATTCCAGCGGCGGCGATTTGAGTTTCCTCTACTACACGTTTCATGTCAAGGATTATTCTGAAATAACTTTTTAGTGGTAGCTGGAATGCGAACGGGTAATGTCTGCGTGGCCATTCGCTACGATGGGGCGCTGCACGGAGGGTATGGCGGTTGCAGCCAGGGATTAAGAGCCGCGACTATGTTCCGTTTTCAGAACACAATTTGGTAAATGTCAATAAAAACCGAAAATAGTTGCAGCTATAATCCACTTCGGATCGTCCTGTTTGTTCTGAATTCAGAACAGAGGCAGGGTGTCACGAGGTTTATCCGCGTACTTCTAACGCGGCAGACATACATCTTGTACGACTGGCTTTCGTCATACTAAGCGGGCGTAGGGGCTGTCGAGCAAGCCACTGCCCGTGTTACGCAAAGGAGTACAGCCCGCGCGGTCAGCACTGGGCTTTGCTGCCCTGGCCTTCATCTTTACAGCGAATCTGCGGGATTCGCTGGGCGCGGTGATAACCACGGCGTTTGTAGCGATTCGTGGAGCAAACGATCAAGAGGGTCTGGACTCCATTCGGACTCCACAAAGGCACACTTCCGTCACAAATATTGAGGTAAGTGTTTGAAAGGACGAAGTGGCCAGGGACGGAATCGAACCGCGGACGCCAGCCTTTTCAGGGTTGTCAGGCGACCAGTAGTGACGTGAACGTGCGGTGACGTCACTTGTTTTTCGCTTCGCGCGGGATTCGAGTTTTCCCGCCCCATTCTCTAGCAGGATGATGAAAAAGATACTTGGGTAGAGCGTCACCATCGAAGACATAATTACGTCTTTATGTTTCGACCCTATGCGCGGAAAAGATACTCAGCAAAGTGCGATGTTCAGTTACGTTTCGCCGGAACGGCGGGTCCCCGCCGATCATCCTCTCCGTCCGATCCGAGCCATGGTGGACGTGGCGCTGAAAGGACTGTCGAGATCGTTCGGGCAAATGTATCCGGATTGGGGCCGGCCCTCGATCGCGCCGGAAAAGCTGTTGCGGGCGCTGCTGTTGCAGTTGCTGTATTCGATCCGCAGCGAGCGGCTGCTGATGGAGCAACTGGAATACAATCTGCTGTTCCGCTGGTTCGTGGGGCTGAATGTGGATGAGCCGGTGTGGGTCGCCACCGTGTTCAGCAAGAATCGCGACCGGCTGTTGGAGGGCGAGATCGCGGAGAAGTTCTTCGCGCAGGTGCTGGAACAGGCGCGCACGAACGATCTGCTGTCGGATGAGCATTTCAGTGTGGACGGCACGCTGATCGAGGCATGGGCGAGCCAGAAAAGTTTTCAACGCAAGGATCAAGACAACACGCCGCCGCCGGACGATCCGGGCAACCCGACCGTGAATTTTCACGGGGAGAAACGCAGTAACGACACGCATCAATCGACGACGGACCCGGAGGCGCGGCTGGCGCGGAAGAGTTCGGGACACGAATCGAAGCTGGCCTATTGCGGAAACGTGCTGATCGAGAATCGCAACGGATTGGTGGTCGACACCGAGTTGGTGATGGCGAGCGGCACGGCCGAGCGCGACGCCGCCGTGCTGATGGCCGAGCGGATTGACGGCGAAAAACGCGTGACGGTGGGCGCCGACAAAGGCTACGACACGCGCGGGTTCGTGCGCGAAACGCGGGAACGGAACGTGACGCCGCACGTATCGCAGAACACGAATCGGACTGGCGGCAGCGCCATCGACGGCCGCACCACACGGCATGCCGGATACCAGGTCAGCCAGCGCAAGCGGAAACGGATCGAAGAAGTGTTCGGGTGGTTAAAGACGGTGGGCATGTTGCGCAAGGCGCGGCACCGCGGAATCTTCAAAGTTGGATGGGTGTTCACCTTCGCGGCGGCGGCCTACAATCTGGTGCGGATGAGGAACCTCGCGGTAGTTCCTTCCGCATAAGTTCAGGGAGAAGTGTGCCCGAAAGCCAATAAAGCGGCGATTCGGGCATACAAGCTCCACGAAAATGCCCGTAAAAAGCTCGTCGGGGAGGTTAGCAACCTTCGCCGAGTATCTTTTTCAGCATCCTGCTAAGGCCGCGGTCTCCCAAAGGGAACGCCATGTTGCTTAGCCGTTAATGACCCACATCAGGGCGGAAAGGAAACTTCCGTGTGCGCCGTCATCCAGGCACGAAACGCTTTTCGATCCGCTGTCTAGCGCGGCAAGCGCCACTTTGGTACCAGCACTTCGGCAACCCATCGCTTTTCTTAATCAAATCAATCGAATACTCTGAAGGGATGTCGAAGCGAACGGGTTCTCCGTCTTTTTTGTTCGAAAGTTTTATCCGGCTTTCCCTGGCCCTGATCCTGTTAGCGGTGCCCTCTCGGCTCCGCGCGCAAAGTACAGCGACGAATCCAGAAGTACTGGCGCTGAAGGAAGAAGTCAAGGAGTTGAAGGCGCACCTTGCCAGGTTAGAGTCCAAGCTGGAGGCGTTGTCTGCCGGGACGTCGCCGACCGCCAATCGAGTCGACGCCGCGCCCCCAATTGTTCCTGCTCCTGAGCTTGCGAGTTCCAAACCCGCCGCTCCGGTCGAGCAAGCTACGTCTAAGCCGGCTCCTGTCATTGCGCAGCCGAACCCCATTCAGTCGGGCATCCCTCCAACGCCCGACGAGCGGCCGAGTTCGACCCCTCCCGTTGCGGAGAACGCCAGCGCCAAGCCTGCTCCGTTTGCCTTCGGTGATTTTACATGGATGAATGGTCAGAGCCGCCAGAAGTCGCAACCACTGGCGAACTCGTTCGCGACCGTTAATCTGTATCTCGATACTTATTACGGCCACTCGTTCAACCATCCAATCGACGACACGATTGTTGGCAGCGGGGCGGTTGGCCGGGACACGGAATGGCAGATCAACAATGCGACGATCGGCATCGAGACCAACTACAAAAATGTGATCGGCAAAATCACACTACAAAGCGGGAACCAGCTGGCGGTTACCCAGGATCTGGACCAAACCGTAAATCGAGGACGCAACCTCTCGGTCGCTAACAACAAATACATTGGCGAGGCCGTCGCGGGTTATCACTTCGACAAACTAAACGGCGTGAACGTGGAAGCCGGTTATTTCTACTCCTACATCGGGCTCGAAAGCTACCTGCTCGGGGA
>PNAJ01000038.1 GCA_003170295.1 Bryobacterales bacterium
ATGAACATCATGCTGGTTTCCGTCACCGAGCGAACGCGCGAAATCGGAGTGCGCAAGGCGATCGGCGCCCGCAGGCGCGACATTATTCTTCAGTTCCTCACGGAAGCCGTAGTGCTTACGTCGCTTGGAGGCATGTGCGGCATGATCGCGGGATACATGATCTCCTTCGCGAGCCGTCTCGCGTTCCCCACGCTTCCCTCCAGCGTTCCTCTCTGGGCTGCTGGGCTTGGACTCGTTGTCTCCATCGGCATCGGGCTTTTCTTTGGCATCTGGCCTGCTAGTAAAGCAGCGCGCCTCGATCCAGTAGAAGCTCTTCGATACGAATAAAAATTTTCTAAAAAAGTCGTCAGGATCGCGTAAGAATCGGTTTCTTTGCGCGTTTCTTATGCCTTATTTACGGGGCGGATCTTATCGTCGGGGGAGTATGAATCGAAAGATTATCACGATATTGCTGTGGATCGCTCCATTTGCCGTAGCACAGACGGCCAGGTGGCCGGCCCCACCGGCAAATGCCGTCGCAGATGTCGAGATTTCGACACCAGATGCAACCGGACTCATCCGCGGAGTGACGCGCGACCCTGCCGGCGAGCCGATTGCGGAAGTGCGGGTCGCCGTCTGCAATCTGAAAGAGAACACGCCGCACATGACGCTGAACCGGAACGACGGGACATTTCTCGTTGCCGGGCTCAAGCTAGGGAAATATCAAATCACGGCGGAGGCGGACGGGTACCAGACGGAGCTACCGATTGTCGTAGACGTTACAGATCAGCGGTCTGATCCGACCCCTGTGCCACTGGCGAAGGTCGATGCGAAGGATGCAAAGAAGCCAGCGGGATTTTTCTCTCGGTTCGCCAAAGCGTATTATGACGATTGGCATCCGGGTCCGGATGGAGATGCGCCGAAGTTTCGCGGCTATCCGCCGCCCGAATCGAACCCTCCGTACCCATTTTCAGTGTGGCCGATTGGCGGCACGCCCTGGATCGGCTATAACAACGCGACTTCCTATCCGCTCACCACCGCGCTTCAGAATAGTCCCCACGGAGATTGGTGGAAGAAAGCGAATATCCAGATTTACGGCTGGGCGAATGCGGGTATTAACTTCAGCACCAGCAACGAATCCGTCGGTGGGAAATACGCAAACGCGCCCGCGGGGTATAGCCAGATTCCGAATTCCTTTCAGCTCGACCAGGTCACTTTGTACATCGAGCGCACACCCGACACGATACAAACCGATCATTTCGATTGGGGATTCCGCTTTGCCAACCTATATGGGTTAGACTATCGGTTCACCACAGCCCAGGGCTATTTCAGCCACCAGCTCCTGCACTTCAAACCAGATGGAACACTGGGAAATCAGTATGGATACGATCCGGTGATGTTTTATATCGATCTCTACTTTCCTCACGTAGCCAAAGGTATGGTGCTTCGCATGGGACGCTATATTTCCCTGCCGGATATTGAGGCTCAGTTAGCGCCGAATAACTACACTTATACTCACTCGCTAACCTACACCTACGATTGCTATACCCAAACTGGCGCCAACGCGACCATCAAGTTTAGCGACCACTTTACCTTTCAAGCGGGTATTTCACCCGGCTGCGAGACGTCGGCGTGGAAGCCGAGCGCGCAGTGGACAGGGAACTTCTGCGAACAGTTCGAGTGGCGACAGGCCAATGACAATCTCTATTTCTGCGAAAACTCGATCAACAAAGGTCGTTACGGATACAACAACTTGTCCGCTTATTACATTACCTGGTACCACAAGTTCAACGATAAATGGCACACGGCGTCGGAATCCTGGTATCAGTATGAGAGTCACACGCCCAATATATTCAACCCAGCGGCAGCCAATCTGATCATTCTCAACGCGAATGGAGCATGGTGTAAGACATCAACGCAACTCACTTGCTACGCCCCGGAGTGGGCAGTGTTGAACTACACCAGCCGGCAGCTCAAGAAGAAGGACTTCATCAGTTTCCGCAATGAAGTTTTTGACGACCTGAGAGGTCAGCGAACCGGCATTAAGGGGCGGTACGTGGAGAGCGGAATTTCGTGGAATCACTGGATCGGCAGCACAATCGTTTTCCGCCCGGAACTGCGTTGGGAACATAACTTCGACAATCCGGCGTACGACGGCGGGAACCGGCATAGTCAGTTCATGTTCGCGAGTGACGTTATCTGGTTTTTCTAGTGCGTACGCCTGAAAGAGCCGGACCAGGGCGTCCGCCCCACTGCGGATAGGACACTAAATAGGCAGGTCGATCTCTACGAGCAAACCCGGAGAGGCGTTGGAAGCGCGCAGTTGCCCTTTGTGAAGTTCGACGGCGCGGCGCGCGATGGAGAGTCCCAGTCCGACGCCTCCGCTCTTCCGGTCGCGGTCCTGTTCCACTCGATAGAACGGATCGAACAGGCGGGGCAGAGCTTCTTCCGGCACTCCGGGCCCGTAATCGCGGATCGTGATCTTCGCCCAGCCTCCGCCGTTTGCGAGCGTGATCTCGACCTTCGATTCCACGGGTGCGTAGCGGATCGCGTTGCGCATGACGTTCTCGATGGCGCGGCGCAGCAGTTCGGTATCGCCCTCGAGCGTCACGGGGCCGGCGGAGGAGAGATCGAGAGCGCAGCCATGCGCGCGCGCCTCAATCGAGCAGTCGTCGACCAACTCATCGACCAGCTCATCGAGCCGGAGAGGCTCCGCTTTCAACCGCGACGGTTCGCCCTCCGTGCGCGTGACCTCCAGCATTTGACAGATGAGCGCATTCAAACGGTCTGCTTCTTTCTGAATGCGGTCGAGGAGCGGCGCGCCGGCCTCGTTCGTTCGCGCCAGCTCGACGGCCACGCTCAATCGCGCGAGCGGACTGCGCAGTTCGTGCGAGATATCGAACAGCAGGCGGCGCTCGGCCGCAAGGAGCGTCTGAATATGGTCCGCCATCCGATTGAACGATGCGGCCAGATCGCCCAGTTCATCATGCCGCGTTTCCTCGGCGCGGGCCGTCAGATCGCCGCGTCCCAGCCGGTCCACGGCGGAACGCAGACGCCGGAGCGGCGCCGTCAGATAGTGCGCGAGTCCATAACAGAACAGCACAACCAGTGCGATCACGAACAAATCCAACGGCTGGAGAAACCAGAAATACCAGCTTTCGCGGATCAGGATGAGGCAGTACCGGCCGTCCGGCGACTTGCGCCCGAACACATGCGCGCGGACCGAAAAAGGAGAGTGGATGAACGCCTTCGCATACGGCATCAGGTCGGCGTGGGAAACGCCCGACAACAGGTCGGTCCCGTTGCCGTCGGTGAGCATCGCTTCTGATGCGCGGGTTTCTTCGCGAAAACGCTGGAGCGTTGCGCGCAGCTGCGCCGGGCCGCCTGTCTCCCACGCCTGGCGCGCTTCGCCCAACTCCACGCTCAGCAGCATGGAAAAAGGTGCCTGCCGCGACGAATACGCATCGTAAGTCAGCGCGGTTGTCAGCAGGATGGCCGCGATGGCCGTCACAATGGTGGCCAGGAACCAAACGAGAATCTTAGCGAAGAGGGAGCGCACTCCTCAGTCCTCCGGCCGGCAGAACTGATATCCGACGCCGCGCACCGTTTTAATGAGCGTGCGGTCGAGCTCCAGCTTTTTGCGCAGATGGCTCACGTGCATGTCGATCGAGCGGTCGAAGGGCGTGGCCTTGCGGTTATACATACTCTCCATCAATGCGTCGCGCGAAACGACGCGGCCCGCGGCGCGCATCAGCACCTCCAGAATGTCGAACTCGAGCGTGGTCATCTCGACGGGACGTCTGTCACAAGTTACGTCGCGCGTTCCGGGATCGATGGTCACGCCGTTGATTTCGAGGCGTCCCTTGGGAGGCGCCTGGACGCGTCTCAAGATAGCCCGGATGCGAGCCAGCAGCTCGCGCGGGTTGAACGGTTTGGCGAGATAATCGTCGGCGCCCAGCTCGAGTCCGATAATGCGATCGATATCCTCGCCACGCGCGGTCAGCATCAATACCGGCACGCGGCTCTTGTCACGCAACCGCTTCAGCAACGCGAAGCCGTCGAGAGAGGGCAGCATCAAGTCGAGCACGATCAGCGCGAAGTGTCCATTCAGCGCCAGATCGAGGCCGCGCGCGCCGTCGTGTTCGACCACCACCGAAAACCCCTCGCGCTCCAGGAATTCCACGAGCAACGCGCACAACTCCCTATCGTCGTCGATGATGAACAGCGGAGACACTTCATTCATGGTAGCGGAGCCGTTTGGCGCGACTCCAAAATCGCATCGAGATCCTTCCGGGCGTAATAGCGGCCGTGCGTGAAGACTCCATCGACCTTGCGAACGTTTCGAATATCATCGAGTGGATTCGCATTGAGCAGCACCATGTCCGCCAGTTTACTCTTCTCGATGGCGCCCATTGTATTTTCCGCATCGAAGAAACGGGCGGGCGCGAGCGTGGCCGCTTCCAAGGCGTCGCGCGGAGTCAGTCCAGCCTCGACCAGCTGCTCCAGCTCGTCGTGCAACGCCGCTCCCGGAATCACATATGGATCGCCCGTGTCGGTGCCCGCAAGGATCTCCGTTTTCGCGCGTTTCGCCAATGCGACCAGGCGATAAATCCGCCACACCTGAATCCTGAAGGATGTGGGGTCGTCGGAAACGTCGGGCCACGTGTTACGAATCGACGCGGGAACGATCCGCAATTGTGGATCGCTCATCAGCCTGGTGTCGTCGATGTGCGACATGCGCAGCCAGAGCACAAGCGTGGGGGAAACGCGCGTTCCCGTGAGCGTGCAGCGCTCGAAAAATTTTGACGCCTCTTCCTCGTTCGCCACCGATTTGGTGATCCCGAACATATGTTCGAGGCTTTTCTGCCGCGCTTCCACCGCCTCCTGCGCGGTGACGCTCGAAGGGATGTGCCCCACCATCCGCAAGTCCCAATGCCGCGCCTGTTCGGCCAAGGCGAAGTACGCATCACGCGGAAGGCGGGACAGGACCTTGATGAAATCGACGTCCATTTTGTAAAGCTGGTCGAACGCCTGGCGCGCCTGATCCGCGGTGCGCGCGACGAGAAGAGGAAGCTTCGGGTCATTGGACGATCCTCCATCGACGGGAGGACCGCTCGTGAGGATGCGAGGGCCGATGGCGGAGCCTTTCTCGATTTCGTCGCGCCACGCGCGGACCTGGGAGAAATTGCTTCCCATATCCTGGACGCCGGTGACGCCGAACGCCACGAACAGCGGCAGATACTGCTTGTAATAAAGGTGAACGTGCATGTCCCAGAGGCCGGGAATGAGGTACTTATTCCTACCAGATATGATGCGAGTGGCGGCGGGGAGTTGGATCGAAGACGCGGCTCCGACCCGAGAGATTTTCCCCTCATCGATCACGACCGTCAGGTGCGGACGCGCCATGCCGGAGGCAATATCGATCACCGTGACATCCTGAATGGCGATGCTGGCGGCGGCGAGCGGCAGCGCGCCGGTTAGGAATGCGAGAATCCTCACCTTCCTATTGTAGGAAAGCCTCGCACACGCCCTTGGCGATCTGCCCCGCGAACTCATCCTCCACCGCGAACGCATCGCAGTCCCCGCAATCGAACGATCCTGCCCATAGATGCAAGCCGTTGTTGGAGGAGACAAGCTGCGAATCGCACCGGAACCGCTTGCCCGCGTGGCGCACATTGCCTTCCAGGATCATGTCCACATTCGATTCCTCGGAACGGTTTTGGACCCGGAATACCCGCAAGGCGTCGCATGCGGCTAAACGTGCGATCAGCCGCGTGGTGAGGCCGTCGGACAGCGCGTGACCGGAGAAGGGCAGCACCGCGACCGATCGTTTGGCGCCGCTGGATGGCCTGACCTCGAACGTCGGCAGATAGCCGCCTTTGGGCAGACGGATCTCAAGCGGATCTTCGCGGCCGTCGCCGGCATAATACTCATCCAGCTTGCGGCGCAGACGCCGCGCTTCGACGCGCACTATCGGGTCGGCGCCTGCATCGTAGTCGGCGGCGCGTCCGAATACTTCCATTCCAATTAGACGTTCCTTCGAGCCTCCGTCGCGCCCGGAGAGCGCTTCGTTCACGGCGAATCGCAAAAAGCGAACAAGCTGGGGGCATTTTCGAAATTCATCGCTCGATGAAATTCGATCGAGTTGCTCGTGGATGTCGTGTTGATGAATCACCCGATCAATCCTTGTTCTAGTGTTAGACGACGCTGCCCATCAGAATGTTTGTAAGTATGCAGTAGTTAATAGGTACGTTAATTCGGGCTACTGGTTCACACTTGTTCGATCAAGCGAATGGGAACATTCTGTGGTCACTATGTTGAGTGTCTTGTTGCTGATCGTTTTCAGCGTAGTGTTCGTTAACGGACAAACGCCGGTGCCCTGGGTGAATCTGTCCCAGCTTGCCAACGAACGCCAGGAGGCCGATGACTTCGCGGGCGCTGAGCAATTGTGCCGGGAGGCCCTTCGCTTAGCCGAGGAGAAACTAGGCTTGGTGGATAAGCAACTTGCTCCGTTGCTCTCGAACCTTGCCCTGTCGCTCCACTTCTTAGCGCGCGATGCGGAAGCAGACCCATTGGCCCGCCGCGCATATCTGCTCGCCGAGCAATCGGGCGATCAGAAG
Organism: Bryobacterales bacterium; assembly: GCA_003170295.1. Taxonomy (GTDB): domain Bacteria; phylum Acidobacteriota; class Terriglobia; order Bryobacterales; family Bryobacteraceae; genus Palsa-187. Next base: position 6,600 of record PNAJ01000038.1, read on the forward strand.
TTGACGGGTAAAGTGCTTAATACACTTGGTGTGGTGCTGGCTGGGGAGGGTGAACTGGCGCGCGCCGAACCAGTGTTGCGGCGCAGCGTGGCACTACTGGAGCAATCCGAGGGCGCCGAAGGTCTCGACGTGGCCAGGGCGGCCAATAATCTGTCGACGCTCTACGCGGACACGCATCAATTTGTGAAAGCGGAACAGGAACTGGCGCGTGCCCTGCCGATTTACGAAAAGCATCTTGGCCCGGAGCTTCCGGAGTACGCGATGGCGTTGGGCAGCATGTTCACCATTCTGTACGAGCAGCATCGCGTGGCTGAGGGCGAGCCTTATTTGCGCCGCGCGCTTGCGCTGGGAGAGAAGATGTTTCCACACGGTTTGAACATGGCGAATCTGCAACATTGCCTTGCCGCGCTCGAAGCAAGCCGCGAGAATTACAAAGAAGCGGCCCGGCATTTGGAAAAAGTGGTGGCGATTCAGGAGCGAGTGCTGGGGCCCGAACACCCGTTGCTGGCGCATACGCTGGTCAACTATTCGAACGTACTGCGCCGTTTGCATCAAAAAAACGAGGCGAAACAAGCTCAAAATCGCGCGAATTTGATACTAAAATCGCTCCATTAAGATCAAACGACATTAAACAAGTGCTTACGCCGTTGCACCCACTCCTCGCTTGTGCAGAGCCGGGGACCGACCTCGATTAGCCTTGGCAGCAGGTAGAAGAGGGCCGTCCGGGTCCACGGTTCGCCATCGCGAGTGCGGTAGCCGCGATCGTTGATCTGTTTCGCGGCGGTGGATAGAGGACCATCCTGCACCAGGACCTCCAGCATCAGCAACAGAACCTGGACTTCGTCCGGATTCTCTTCGAGGCGGCGGCAATCGCTCGCCACCCGCAGCCCGAACGGGATGTCCTCGACCGGAGGGCCCGCCGGGGCGGCACCCCGCTCCCACTCGACGGCCACTAGCCGCCAGCCATCGGCGAGTTTTTCGGCGAAATAATCGGCGGACGGCGGAGCCACCATAAAATCGCGGACACGCTCAAGTTTTGGCATGTCGATTTGTTTAGCAATCTTCAGGCCAGCGTAAGTCCAAGCAGGGCAATGCGATTGCTTCCGCCGGTGTCCGGTGCTGGGACAAGCGCGGTCACTGCCGCACATGACAACATAGTAAAAACATGAAAAAAGTTCTCTTGTTGACAGCAGTGGTCGCGCTGGCGCAATCGACGGAGATTTCCGGCGAACGCATTCGAGCGCATGTGCAATTTCTGGCGAGCGATCTTCTCGAAGGCCGCGGAGTGGGTGCGCGTGGAGGCGACTTAGCGACCGAGTACATCGCGGCGCAGTTTGCATTAGTGGGCGCGAAGCCGGCGGGCGATGCGGGTACTTATTTTCAGAATTTGACACTGGTGGGTGTCGAGCCGCAGGCGGCGAGCACCCTCAGAGCGGGCGACACTTCGTTCCGGTGGCTCGACGATTTTGTGGGTGTCACGTATCAGCAGAAGACCGATGCGGCGTTCGATGCGGAAGCGGTATTCGTTGGTCATGGCATTGTGGCGCCGGAATATCAGTGGGACGATTACGCCGGTGTCGATGTGCGTGGGAAAGTGGTGGTCCTTTTCACCAATGAGCCGCCGTCGAACGATCCGAAGTTCTTCACCGGGCGGGCGCTGACGTACTACGGCCGCTGGACCTATAAATATGAGGAAGCGGCCCGGCGCGGCGCGGTCGCCGCCATCATCATTCACACGACGCCGACCGCGAGTTATGGATGGGAAGTGGTGCGGTCGTCGTGGGGCCGCGAGGACAGCCAAGTAAAACTCGCGCCGGGCGCACAGCAGTTGGCGCTGGCGGCTTGGGTGACAAAAGACGCAGGAGAAAAGCTGGCTGCAACCTTGGGGCACAGCGTCGATGAGCTGCTGAAGATGGCCGATACCCGCGGATTTCAGGCGATGCCGATGCCGTTGCGGATCGCGGGGCGAGCGCCGGCGAAGATTCGCGAGATTCATACGCGCAACGTAGTGGCGAAAATCGAGGGCAGCGATTCGCATCTAAAAGACGAAGCGGTGATTTTCAGCGCGCATTGGGATCATCTGGGGATTGGCGATCCGGTGAACGGCGATTCGATTTACAATGGCGCGGCCGATAACGCGACGGGCTGCGCGATGATTATGGAGATCGCGAGAGCATGGGCGGCGTTGCCGGAGAAGCCTAGACGCTCGGCGATTTTTCTAGCGGTAACCGCGGAAGAGGCGGGATTGCGAGGGTCGGAATACTATGGGCAACATCCCGTGATCCCTGCTGGAAAAACAGCAGCAGCGATTAACCTGGATATGTTCATGCCGTTCGGGCGGGCTCGCGATGTCAATGTCACGGGCGCGGAGCGGACGACGCTCTATCCGGTGGTCGAGGAGGCTGCCCGCCGTTTTGCTCTGACGATCACGCCCGATCCGCGCCCCGAAGCGGGCGTGTACTATCGCTCCGACCACTTTTCGTTTGCGCGAGTGGGCATTCCTTCGTTTTCGATCGAGCAGGGGCAGGATCTGCTCGGCAAACCGCCGGGAACGGGCAAGAAGCTTTTCGATGAGTTCGAGGATAAGCACTATCATCAGCCTTCCGACGAGTATCACGACGATTGGGATTTTGCAGGCATGGAGCATTATGCGCGATTTGCGATGCTGATCGGCGTGAACACTGCGAATCTGACAAAAATGCCGACGTGGCATGCTGGCGATGAGTTTCTGGCGGCTCGGGTGGCGAGCGGAGTAAAGTGAACGGATCACGCCGCGAGTTCTTGTTTGCCGCTGGATGGATGCCGTTGTTCCGACGGCATGATCGAGTCACTATGGCAGGGATTTCGCTTCGCGTCGTCCGTCACGGTTCGTCGCCTCATCGTTATCTCCACATTCATGGGAATGAGACGACGGCTCGCGAGGTGGTGATGGAGCAGGTGAACGCTCACGGAGGGACGGCGCTGCTAATCGAGAGCGAGACGCGGTACGTTCCTCTGCGGCAGGGGCGGATCGATCCGAACCGGATGTTTTCGAGCGAGGGCGCGGCGCGCAACCTGAGAATTCTGAATCCGGGTTGGTCCGAGGCCCAGATCGCCAATGGAGCGCTGGCGCTGGCGCGGGATCGCCACAGATTTCTTCACGCGATCCGGCCACCGAAGGGCGGACGCATTCTCGCGCTGCACAACAATAGCAGCGGGTATTCGGTAGAGAGCGAGGTTGCGATCAGCGATCGAACGTCGTTAAAGGACGCGAAGAATCCTCACGAATTTTTTCTGGCCACGGACCCGGCGGATTTCGACATTCTGGCAGCGTCACCATTTAACGTGGTGCTGCAAAACACTGCTCCAACCGATGACGACGGCTCACTTTCGCGGCTTGCGGCGCGACTGGGGATTCGCTATGTGAATCTGGAATGCGGGCTGGGTAAAATCGAACGGCAGCGCGAGTTGCTCGGCTGGTTGGAACAAAATATTTCCTAAACTAGTGAGCTGTCGCACGGCAATCGTTGCTATCCCCTCCCTGACGGTCAGGGTTCGGTGTCAATGCTGAGGGCGATCCAACTGCTGATACGCGCGATCATTTGGACACCGAGCCCCGACTGTAAAGGAGGGACTGCTAATGATCTGGCTCTAGCTGCAAGGGTTCCGTATCACTTGCCGGGAGCTTCTTTCCCAAACGTGATGGTCGAATCGACGCGGTACAACCTCACGCTGGTACCAGCCGGCCGCAACATCTGTAGAACGACGGCTTCGCCCCGCGTGGTCAGCGAGAAGTGCGAGTTTGCGCCGCGCGCCACCGGAAACTGCCGTGATCCAAATGGCGGGATCAGTTCCTCGATCCACTCCGAACAAACGGGCGTGAGCTCGGGCGCAGGCCGAATCGAGTACAGCACGCCCGACGAATAGCATCCCGAAACCCGGGCGGGGCGCTCCGACGTGTTGATCAGGGCGATGATCCCATCGTCACCTTGACTCACGTCGCCGGAAAACCAGGGGTTGCGAACGGGCCAGGCCACTTCGCGAAAAGTGGTGTGCAATTCGTCGGCGGCCAGGCATTCGGTGGCGCCGCTCACCGCCAGAACCGGCGAAAGCTGCGGCGTGGGAATCGTCTCGCGCACCCGCACCCAGGCGCCGGTGGCCTCGTCCTCCTGGTGTCGCTGCAATTTGTATTCAGCGTGCTCGCCCGCGCTGAGCCGCACCTGGATTCCGCTTGTTCCCAGAAGCGCCGCCAGAGCTCCGCTGCTCTTGTGTGCCTCCACTTCAACGGCGACCTCGCGGTTGCCAAGATTCTGTAACTGCACCGCCGACCAGCACGACGAGTTGTAAGCCAGCCAAGGGACGATGCTCTCGACAACCCTCTCGCGCGGCTGGGTTTGAGCCCGGGCCGACAGAAGGCAGGCGAGCATCGAGAAAAGTGGTCTCACCCTCTTATCTTCGACGGATTTAGCATATTTGAGAATAGCGAGCGTACTAGTACGCCGAGCGGTTTCCGGTAGTACAAATGCCCCTCAAAAGTGTTGATTGCCACCGGATTTCCTGGGAAAACTGATGACGTGAAGTTGATGCTGGCAGGCTTCGCGGTCGCCGCTGTGTGTTCGGCGGAGCAAACTGTAACGCTCGAACAACTCACTCATCGAGTTCCCTCGGGTGCCGCCAGGGAGTATCGAGCGTCGACGAAAGCGCTGGGGAACGGAAATCTCGCGCAGTCCATCGCGCATTGCGAGAAAGCCCTGGAAATCGATCCGGCGAACGCCGCGGCACATAACGACCTCGGCGTCCTTTATCTAAACGATGGACGATCGGAGAAGGCTCGAGCCGAGTTCGAGCGGGCAAGCTCGCTTCAGCCGCGGATGGCGATGGCACATATCAATTTGAGTTTTGCGCTAATGGCGCTCAACCGGCCGGGCGATGCGGAGTCCTCCGCGCGAAAAGCGCTGGAGATCGCGCCAAACGATCCTCGTGCAAACCTGCTGCTCGGGTGGAGTCTGGTTGGGCAATTCTACTACACCAACGAAGCTCTTCTGAGCCTGCGAGTAGCCGTCCGCGAATATCCGGAGGCGCACCTGGCTGCCGCGGATGTTCTCATCCACAGCGGGTCGCTCGACGGGGCCCGCATTGAGGTGGAAGCGTATCTGACCTCAGGCCGCGCCGAGCAACGATCACTTGCCGAGTCCTGGCTGCGGATCATGACAATCTACTAACCCGGCACACGGATCGCCGAATCCCCTCCCTCACGGGACGGGGTTATAACCCCTGGCGTGAGCCAAGGGGATTTCGTCCTCACCTAAAACAGCAGCTTTATTCCGAATTGCAACTGACGAGGATCCAGTTGGCTCTGCACTGCGCCGAACGCAGGATCATTAAAAATGCGATCGACGATGTTGTAGTTGGAATGGTTCAGCGCGTTGAAGAACTCGGCGCGAATCTGAAGCTTCATGCGTTCGTGCACGGTAATGTTCTTTTGAAGAACCAGATCGAGATCGATCATCGTCGGCCCAATGAGAGTATTGCGTCCTAAATTGCCAAAGTTGCCGGCACCGGGATTCGCAAAGTCCGCGATATTGAACCACTCAGTGGTGGATTGCTGTGAAGAGGGCAGATACTGCGACGAACCCACTACGTTCGGGCGCACATAGATGCCGCCGGTTCCCGCGCCGACATTGGCCGTGTCGCCCTTCAGATTAATGGTGAAAGGAAATCCGCTCTGCATCGTGAAAATGCCCGATACCTCGAAACCACCCGCGAGTTTGGCGACCCAGCCGTCTTTGAGCCACAACCCATTTTTGCCGAAGGGCAAATCATAAACCGCCGTGCTGGTCCAACGGCTCCGAACGTCGAAGGAGGCGAGGCCCCGCTCTCCGGCCAAATTGTAGGAATTCTGGGGCGGCGAGTTTTCCGCACCACTGACGCCGCCGGCGTTGCGGAATTGCGGCGCGTTCGTGATTGCCTTCGAGTAGGTGTAGGAGCTCAGCAACGAGACCCCGTGAGTAAAGCGTTTTTCGATACGGGCAAACCCGCTTTCATAGTTCGATTGCGCCGAGTGAGGCAAGTAGTTAATAAATCCAACCGGGACCGAATTGCCCGCGACCTGCAAATAGCTGGGGAATTGCGTACCGGGAGCATAGACCAGGGCCGCATAAGGACGACGCGGATCGACGCTCGTGTTGGTGGACGGCTGCGAATTATTAGGTTGCACGTTCTGCTCGAGCTTCAACCCCAACGTGGCCAGATAGCCGACTTCCAAGACCGTGTTCTTCGCGAGCTGACGCTGGATGGAGAAGTTCCACTGCATCGAGTAGCTGGTGCGCTGGTGAAGGTCGATCCCGGCCGCCTGAATCTGTGCCGGGCCCAAGGTGGCGGGACCAAAAATATTGAATCCCTGCGTTGCGGGATTGTAACTGCCGATGGTCAGCGTTTGCGCGAGGTTGTTGGGCAGTCCAGCCGCCAGACGGAACAACGGGTTGGCGTCCGAATTCACATAGAAGAAGCCTCCGCCGGCGCGGACCACTGTTTTCGGGGTCACCGACCATGCGACGCCGAGTCGCGGCGCGAAATTGTTCTTATCTGTATAAGCGCAACCCTTGGGATAGCCGCTCTGGCCGCACACAAAGAACGTCGGTGTGTAATGAGCCAGAGGCCCATTGGCGAAAATCTGCTGCGGCGACGGCACCTGGCTGTAGTCGATGGAGCCCATTTCCGAGCGCAGATCGTAAAACGGCGGAGCCAGCTCATAACGCAACCCCAGATTTACGGTGAGGTTGGAAAGAACCCGGATATCGTCCTGCATGTAGAAGGCGTAAATCCACTGGCGCGCGTCGATGGTATCGGGGCCGATCGAGCGGCTGGCGGTGGCCGACGTTCCGAGCAGATAATCCGCCACGCTATTCCCCGTGAATTTACCTGTGAACTGGAACGATCCGAGAACGGCTGGCGCTTCATACCGGTTGTAGTTGACCTGTTCGACTTCGACGCCGAATTTGATGGCCTGACGTCCGCGGGTCCACGCCAGGTTGTCATAGGCCTGATAAGTGGTGTCGCGGCTGAGTGCGACGCCGCCGCCGGGGTTGGTGGTATTGAATCCGCCCGCTCCACCAAATAGCGGATAGCTGCCACCCAGATTCATTTGAGGAACCTTCTGCTGCACGCCGTTGACGTCGAACAGGGGCTCTGCGAAGCCCAACGTGAGACGGAGCCGGCTGAACCCGAGGCGGGTTTCGTTCACAAGATTGGGAGTGAAGGTGTATGTGGAGCCGATGACCGCATTCTGCGATCGTGCGTCGTTGAGGGAATCGCGATTCGGCACGGTAAATGGCACTGTGGCATGCTCGTTCGAAAGTGAATAGCGCCCGAACAGATTCCATTGCGGCAGGGCGGTATAATCGATGCGACCCGAATAGTTGCCGTTGCTCTGCCGCAACGGCTCGGCGGCGTTCACATACAACGAGCCATTGGTGGGAACCGGCAACAGACCGACTGCGGCAAGCGAGATCGGATTGATCGCACTTAAAGGAATCTGATTACCCGCGAATGGATTTCCGGTGGTGGGATCCTTGATAGTCTTGTCGGCGATGAAATTGCCAGTCCGCTCCGCGGCCGTCGGCAGAGTGACGGTAACCGGCGTGGAGCCCGATTGATTCGCTCCTGCCTGAGTGACCCGCAGCCCTTCGTAGGAAAGGAATCCAAACAGACGGTTCTTGATAACGGCGCCGCCGGCGTTTGCCCCGAACTGATTCCGTTCGAACTGGTACAAGCTGGGGACGTTATAGGGCCTCGCGTCCACGTCTTTGTTGCGCAGGAATTCCCATAGCACGCCGTGAAGATCGTTGGTTCCGGATTTCGAGACGACGTTCACGGAGGCGCGCGAATACTCGGCGGGAACCATGGCGGTCTGCACCTGGAACTCGGCGACGGAATCGATGGAAGGCGAATAGTTGAGAGCGCTATAATCGGGGTCGATGTTCACCGCGCCGTCGAGCAGGAAATTCGTGTTATTCGTGCGGTTACCGGCAATACTGAGACCGCCGATGTTGTTCTGGCCTTGCCGGAGCACATCCTGCTGTACGGTGCGGCCGCCCGGGTTGACACCGGGGACCAACAGCGCAAGCTGCAGAAATTGGCGGCCGTTGAGGGGCAACGACGGTATTTTCTCGCCTGTCACTACCGTGCCTTCCGCCGCATTTCCGGAATTGATCACGGATATGTTGCCTTCCACGTCCAGAAAGTCCGCCGTGGTCCCGAGCTCCATGGGTACGTCGATCCGGCCCACCTGCGCTACCTGAATGCGAACGAGGCGATCGCGGTACTGTTTGAAACCCGGGGCCTCGACCGTGAACTCATAGCTGCCCTGTGGCAGAAGAGTGAAGTAAAAAAGACCGTTATCGCTGGACTGCAGTTCGCGGGTCGCTCCCGTGGCCTCATTTCGAAGCTGCACCTTGGCGCCCGCGATCGCGGAGCCCGATGGGTCCTTGACCACGCCGAACACCACTGCCGTGTCCGACTGAGCCAGAGCCAACGCTGCATTCATCGCCATCAACAGGCCTAATCTCGCTAATTTTTTCATTGAAAAACTTCCCTCTTTACGAAGTGAGATCGACGGATTGTCGTATAACCTTTATCTCGACGCTCTAGTACGTACATACTTTTTTCTGTCAATTAAAAAAGTGAACATCATATTGTTTGCCATGTACTTAGCTGCTGAACCGATGGTTCCATCCGCGATGGGGAGCCAGAAAAATACATACCTAATACTAGGTTCGATTTGGTAGTATTTCTTTCCCGTTTTTAATAATAGGGTCGAAATTATCCCTCAGTCAGCCGGATCTCAAGTAAACTGATTGCCAGGCTCGGTCGATGCTACTGGAAGGCACGACTGGAAAGAGAAGCGCCCTCTTGATGGACCCAAATCGACGCTCGGCGGCATTCCAAAAACTAACGCGCCGGGGGCTTGTGTGGACTCTCTCGCTGGTTCTGACGTCTGTTGCGGTGGCGGATGTCAAGAAGCCGCGCATCGGTCGCGACAGTCCTGAAGGTACGTTCCTCGAGCTTGTCTCATTGGAGAACGATAACCTAAAAAAGATTGCGCTGCTGGAGCAATTTCTTACTATATTCCCGCGGTGCGACGCAGGGGTAACAGTGTGGGTGTACGGCGAGTTGCAGGATCGCTACCGGAAGGGGGGCAACCTGCAGAAGGCCCTGGCGATCGGAGAGAGGATCCTGGAGCTGGAGCCGGAGAACGTGGAGACCGCCCGGGCGAATTGGCGCATCGCGGAAACGAAGGGTGACGCTGAACTGGTGAAGAAGTGGTCCGCTGAGACCGCGAAGATCGCCGAACGAGTGCTGCAATTGCCCTTGCCTTCCGATCCGGAGGAGAGTAAGGTTGCCCAGGATCGGATTCAATTTGCCCGCCAATTCGTCGTCAATACGGATCACGACGAATATACAAAGGCGATCGAGATTCGCTCGCCTACCGAACGGATCGCCGCGCTCGAGAGTTTCCTCCAAAAAAAACCGCAAAATCCGTACATCGATCAGATTGAAGTGGCCGAGTTTTTGTCCTATAACGAGACCGGCGACGTTGACAAGACGCTTGCGGCCGCCGAGAGAATCCTCAGCCACAACGAAAATCGCGAGGACGCACTCCTGTTCGTCGCCGAAGTTAATTTTCGCCGCAAGAAAGACACCAAGCGAACACTCGCGCTCGCGGCGAAATTCATCGAGCGAACGGCCGTCGCCCAAAAACCCGAGGGCATGACGGATCACGATTGGACGCAGGCGAAAAACCAAAACCTCACGCGGGCGCACTACATGATCGGCCGCATCTATTTTGATTCCCAACAATGGTCATCGGCGGATCGTGCCCTGCGCGCGGCTGTATCGCTGATTGGCGAGAATCAGTTTCGCGCCATAGTGCTGAACGACCTCGCCTGGGTGAACTATCAAATGAAGAGCGCAATCGAGGCAATCAAGTTTTACCGCATGTGCGCGGCAATTCAGAGTCCGCTTCAAGAACAGGCGTCGAAGAGCATTCTGTCGATTAAGTCCGAATACAATCTGCCCTGACGCTACTTCCGCGGAGCCTTGATCTCCGCTGCGCCCTGGTGCAGGACCAGGTGGGTCACGGCGCCCTTGTCGTCCTTGAAGAATTCAATCTCGGCGTCGATTACTTTGGGGAAGAACCTCGTTTCCGACTCCGCGAATAATGGCATCTTGCCCTGCCCGGTAGCCTGCGAGATCAGTTGGTCGCCTTCGAGCGTGATGACGAGGTCGAACCCCGGCCGTATCTCGTAGGTTCCTGCATATTGTGTCAGGATCTTGGGCGGCACCGCGATTTCCTTCCGCTCCACCACCTTGTCGCTCGTACGCGGCGCCTTCTGGTCGCGCCCGCCCTGATGCAGCACGACGTAGGCTACCGCACCTTTTTCGTCTTTGCCGAATTCGATCTCGGCATCCACTACCTTCGGAAAGAACACCGTCTCGGATTTGGCGAACACCGGCAACTTGCCCTGTCCAGAAAGTTGGGGGAACAGTTGACCATTCTCCATCGTGATCATCATGTTGATTTTGGGCGCCAGTTGGTAGGTCCCGACGTATTGCTCCAGAACCTTGGGCGAAAGGGTGATCTCCTTTCGCTCCGAGGGCAGTTCCACTTTCTCGCCGCGTGCGATCGCCGCCAAGCGTGTGGCGATCTCCTGTGGTGCGGCCCCGTTCAGGTTGCCCAGCGCCACCACCGTCAACTTTTCCTCGGGATAGTAGGCGAGAAACGTGTTGAAACCTTCGATCCCGCCGCCATGGTCGATTGCCTTGTGGCTGCCCACGGTGTGCACACTCACGCCGAACGCGTAGTCGCTTTTGAAAGGCGTGGTCATCTTCGCGAGCGACGCGGACGAAAGCAACTTGCCGCCGAATAGCCCTTGTTCCCAGCGCAGCAGGTCCTCGGTCGTGGAATAGAGCGCGCCCGCCGAGAAAGGAATACTCATATGGATGAAGCCCGCATTCACAGGCCCGTCTTTAGCGGGCACATAACCGGCTGCTCGCCTCAAGATGACGGCGGAGTTCGAATCGTAGCCCGAATCCTTCATGCCGAGCGGACCGAAGATGTTCTCTTGCACAAACTTTTCGTAGCTCTCGCCGCTAGCCTTCTCGATCAGATAGCCCAGCAGGACGTATCCCGAGTTGCTGTAATTCCACTTTTCGCCAGGCTCGAAATCGAGTGGCTTGTCGCGAAAACGCGCCACCAGCTTCTCAGGCGTGGAAGCGAATGGCTCCTGGGACTGGTAATCGGGGAAGCTGGTGAAATTCGGAATCCCCGAAGTGTGCGTCAGCAAATGAAAGATGGTGATCTTGTCCCACGCTGCGGGCGCATCCGGCAGGAGCTTCTTCACCGGGTCTTCTGTTTTCAGCTTGCCGCGTTCTTCCAGCAGCAGGATCGAGGCCGCCGTGAACTGCTTGGTGACGGATCCCAGCCGGAATTTGGTGGCGGGCGAGTTGGGAATGTTCCACTCCAGGTTGGCCGAGCCATAACCCTTGCTCAGCAATACTTCGTCTCCTTGGGCCACCAGCACTGAGCCCATGAATGTCTTGCTAGAAACGTAGGACTGTATCACTTGGTCCATTCGCGATACGTCCGTCTTTGAGACAGGCTGGGCCAATCCTACGGCAGCCAGAAGAAGGGAGATAGCAATCGGTCGAATCATGGGTACTCCAGTAGATTCCGCCATTGTACCCCTCAAGGGACGCGAAGATCGCGGTTATAGACGAAACGGCCCATGAACGCAGCCTTGCCTTTACAGCATGCCACGGAACGAAACGATCGCTTCCGCGACCGCGCGAATTTCTTCCTCCGTCGCCTCGGCGAAAATCGGCAGCGCCAGGGTTTCGTTCGATAGCCGCTCACTGACCGGAAAATCGCCTTCTTTAAAACCGTAACTTTCGAGCGCTGGTTGCAAGTGAAGGGCGCGCGGATAGTAAATCTCCGTGCCGATGCCCTGCTCAGCGAGCCAGGCGCGCAGTTGGTCCCGCTCCCGCACCCGGATCACGAACTGGTTATAAATATGACGAGTTTGGTAAGGCGTGGCTTGGGGCAGGATCGCGCTCGACTTCGCCAGGCACTCGCGATAAAGTGCAGCGTTGCGCTGGCGGCCGGCGGTCCACTCGTCCAGATAACGAAGCTTCACGTTGAGCACGGCGGCCTGGAGCGCATCGAGACGCGAGTTTTTGCCTGGCCACTGATGAATGTATTTCGCGATGGTCCCATGGACGCGAAGCGCTCGCAGCTTATTCGCCAGGGCTTCGTCATCGGTAGTGAGCATTCCTCCATCGCCGAATGCGCCTAAATTTTTGGTCGGGAAAAAGCTGAAGCAGCCGACCTTCCCCATCGAGCCCGCGCGCCTGTTCTTATATTCGGCGCCGTGGCTTTGCGCGGCGTCTTCGATCACGGGGATCGATCCCGCGGCGGCGAGAATTGCGTCCATATCGGCGCAGGCGCCGTAAAGATGTACCGGCAGAATCGCTTTGACGTTCGGATGCGCGGCTAGCGCGCCTTCGAGCTTCGTCACATCCAGATTGAAAGTTTCCGGTTCGACATCGACGAACACAGGCTTAGCACCGACCGAAAGAATCGCGCCCGCGGTCGCGAAAAACGAGTACGGCACGGTCAACACTTTATCGCCCGGTCCGATGTCGAGAGCGAGCAGAGCCAACTCCAGCGCATCGGTGCCGGATCCGCACCCAACGGCGTGGGCCGTGCCGCAATACGCCGCGAAATTACGCTCGAAGCGCTCGACATCGTCACCTAAAATAAACCGCTGCGATTCGATGACGCGCTCCACCTCCCGCATCACTTCTTCGCGAATGGGATCGAACTGGCGCCGCAGATCGAGCAGCGGAATGGCGCGAGTACTGAGTTGAGAAGCCATTGTCTCTTTAGTTTACGTTAATGGCATCATGTAGAAGACATGAAAGGCATCGTTCTTGCCGGCGGCACAGGTAGCCGCCTTTTCCCGCTCACCAAGATTACCAACAAGCACCTGTTGCCGATTTACGACAAGCCGATGATCTACTACCCCATCCAAACGCTGGTGGACGCGGGCATCGACGACATCATGATCGTCACAGGAGGCCGCAGCTCCGGTGATTTCTTGCGCCTGCTCGCCAACGGGAAGGAGTTCGGACTCTCCCACATTAATTACACCTATCAGGAAGGCGAGGGCGGCATCGCCGATGCGCTGGGGCTGGCCGCGCACTTCGCGGCTGGACACAAAATCTGCGTGATCCTGGGCGATAATATCATCGAAAAAAGCATTCGCGGCGCAGTGGAGGATTTCCGACAGCAGAAAAGCGGCGCGAAAATTCTACTCAAGGAAGTCACGGATGCGGAGCGCTTCGGTGTGGCTGAATTTTTGGGCGACCGGATTATCGGCATTGAAGAGAAACCTCGCCAGCCGAAATCGGCTTTCGCGGTGACGGGCATTTATCTTTACGACGAGACGGTCTGGGACAAAGTTCGCACACTGAAGCCATCCGAACGCGGCGAGCTGGAAATTACCGACGTCAACAACGCGTATATTGCCGAAGGATCGATGACCTACGCCTTTCTCGACGGCTGGTGGACCGACGCGGGCACCTTCGAATCGCTGCTGCGCGCGACCAATTTAGTGGCGCACACGCGCGGCGTCCTTCCGTAACTGTCAAACTGAAAACACATGGCGGAGAGAGGGGCTTGGTCGCCTCTAAAACATTCTTTATTCCGCGCGATGTGGATCGCGTCGGTGGCTTCCAACATCGGCACCTGGATGCATACGGTGGGCGCGTCGTGGCTGATGACCACCCTGGCCGCATCGCCATTGCTGGTCGCGCTGGTGCAGACAGCGACCACTCTTCCTGTATTCCTGCTCGGCCTTCCCGCTGGCGTGATGGCGGATTTGGTCGACCGCAGAAAGCTGTTGCTGTTCACCCAATCGTGGATGTTGGGAGTGGCCGCGCTCCTCGGTGTGCTCGCGATGATCGGAGGAATCGGACCGTGGTGGCTCCTCTCGCTGACCTTCGCTCTCGGCGTCGGATCTGCGATGAACGGTCCGGCGTGGGCGGCGGCGATTCCGGAGCTGGTGCCGCGCGAAGAACTGCCCGCCGCGGTCGCGCTCAACTCCGTGGGCTTCAATATCGCGCGCGCGGTCGGTCCGGCGTTGGGCGGAATCGTGATGGCGTCGTCGGGCGCGGGCGCGGTCTTTATCGCGAACGCGGTTTCATTCCTCGGCGTGATCCTGGTGTTGTGGAACTGGAAAGAGAGGCCTCCCGCTGCGCGCGATCCCGACACTCGATTTCGCGACGCGATGCGCGAAGGTCTGGTCTACGTGCGCGGCGCGCGATCGTTTCATGCGGTGCTGGTGCGCGCCGGAATGTTCTCGCTGGCGGGAAGCGCACTGTGGGCGATGCTACCCGTAGTCGCAAGCCAGGAGATGAAGAGCACGTCGCTCGGATACGGAATCCTGCTGGGGTGCCTCGGCGCAGGGTCGGTAATCGGCGCCGCGGTGTTGGCGCCGGTGCGATCGCGTTATTCAGTGGACCGGATCGTCGCGGTGGGCGTGGTGATGTTCGCGGTCGCGACCACCGGCCTCGCGTTACTGAAAACGCTGCCACTGGCGGCCGCGGCGATGCTGCTGGGCGGCGTGGCTTGGATCACCGTGATGTCAAGCTTCAACGTGTGCGCGCAAACTACGCCTCCGCAGTGGATGCGGGCGCGGGCGCTGGCGTTTTATCTGCTGGTGTTTCAAGGATCGCTCGCGGTCGGCAGCGGCGCGTGGGGAGAAATCGCGCGGCACGCGGGTGTGCGCGCATCATTATTAATAGCGGCGGCGGCGATGATCGCGGGTTTGGCCGCGGGTTGGCGCATGAAGCTATCGGCCGGCCCGGTGGGAGCGCCCATGCAGGCGGTCGCGGCAGAATAGGTTTATGTCAAACGAAACTGAGTTTCTAAGATTTTCCGGCGACAAGCTGACCGAGTTGCTCGGGCGTATCGAGACCTGCATTGCGAAGCTCACGCCGGAGCAAATCTGGATGCGCGGAGCGGCGAATGAAAATGCCGTCGGCAATCTGGCGCTGCACCTGGCAGGCAATGTGCGCCAATGGATTCTGTGCGGAGTCGGCGGGGCTGAGGATCGTCGCGATCGCGACGCGGAGTTCGATGCGCGAACCGGCGAAAATGTCGTGGAGCGCTTGCATTCGACAGTCGACGAAGCCGTGGCGCTACTAGCGGCGCTGCCTCACTCAAAACTCGGCGAACGAAGAACCATACAGAAACACTACGACGTGACGGTGCTCGAAGCGATTTATCACGTAGTCGAGCACTTCTCGATGCACACCGGACAAATCATTTTCGCAACTAAGCTGCTGACAGGCGAGGATCTGCGCTTCTATGGACATTTGCAATCGGCGAAAGCGCAGGGCGACAAGAACCCATGAGCGTTAGCGAGTTACATTTTCCCACCAAGTCCGTCTGAAGATCATAGGATCAATGTGATGCTCTTTTGCGGTCTCTTGCTCATGGCGTTTGCGGCTGGTGCCCTCGGCCAGATATCTGACAATCGGTTCGAAGCATTGAAAAACGCTCTCGGCCTGACGGATATGCAGATATGGCAGCTCCGACAAGAAACGCCGGCCCCGGTCGCAATCGATCGGCGTTATCCAGCGCCTGCCGCGCGCCGACGCGGCGATTTCACGGCAAACCCGCTAACGGAATATTCGGCATCCCTCCGGCGAGCCCTGCAAAACCCAATCCTGGACGCTGCCCAGCAAGCGAAATTAGCCGAGCTCGTGAAGGTCCTGGATCGTTCGCGGGCTGCGTCCGAAGCAATAGTGACAGGGGTAATCAGTGCCGGGCATTGGCCGGGACAAACTCTGTGCCTCTACCCGATCCACGTATATATGTCAGAATTTGACCTCAGCGATTCTCAAGTGCGGCGCTTCGAGTTGCTCCAAGAAGGTGCACGCGAACCTATGTACGCGCAGATCGCGGAGTTGGAGAAGGATCGATCGGAATTGCTAAATTCCGGCCTCCGCGTGGACTCGCCGGCAGTCATTCAATTGACATCGGATATTTCGAAATTGCACGTGCATCTGGCGGCGACCAGACCACCGCGGGATCTCGCGCTGGCCGTTCTCGATGACGCGCAAAAAGCCCGGCTCGCTGACTTTGAGACTGCATTGGATCTGGTTCGCGAAGCGATAGAGATCAAGTTGATCCCCACTCCTCCGAAGGGGGAGATCCTTTGCCAGTAAAGTCACTCCACCACCGCCACCGGCCGTATCGGCGATCCCGTCCCTCCACGAATTTTGAGCGGCAATGCGACAAACAGAAATTCCCTCGCGCCTGCCGCCGCCAGCGATTCCAGATTCAGGCATTCGATAATATGAATGCCTCGCTCGACCAATAAGTGAACGTGCACTTCCATGTGCGAGGGCACACTCTCGAACGCCACCGTGTCGCTGCCAGCCGCGAAAATGCCATGCTTGCTCAGCCATTGCGCTCCTGGTTTTTTCGGACCCGGGCCGCGCACGGCTGGACCGTTGCCTCCCGTGATGAAGCGGTTCGAATCGTTCCAGTAATTTCCCCAGCCAGTGCGGATAAGTGCGATGCCGCCTTCAGAAGGCGTCACGCCGCAGGCTTCCAGATGCTCCGGCGTTACCACGAAATCGAGCGGCAGCGCCTCGACCCCTTCCAGGCGCGCAATGTCGAACAGCACGGCTCGGCGGAAAATCGGCTCGATCGTATCGACTCCGTAAGTCGTCACGCCATCGCTGTAGGACTGCACCGGCTCCACCCCGCCGTACAATTTCCCGTCGCAGGAAAAATGCGACAGCGCGTCGATATGCGTGCCGACGTGTCCTCCCATGGCGATCCCCTCGGCGGCGGAGCTTGCGCCGTTTGGCAACACCATCTCGCCATGCAGCTTCGTGAGGCTTCGCAAAAACGGAGGATGCGTCGGGAAATGAGGCATCCCCGCAAATAGAGGCTGCGCGAGATCGTACACTTTTCCAATGTTCATGAGGAAGCTTTTTTGATTCGCTTGCGCGATTTCGGTGAGACCACCGCGGTCTTTCCGCTCCACCGCCCCAGCCGGAATTCGCGGCCGTAGTGCGACGTGAGATTACGAATCGAGACCGTCACGACTCCCGCGGCATCGCAAGAATAATGCTCCTCGATTTCCTGGTGCGACGCGGGCCAGGAATGTTCCACGCGCACCGTATCGAAGGATCGCGCATCGGCGAGCGCGGGATCGAAAGGAAACAGAATCTCATCCCACACTGTGATGTCGCCCGATGGTTGCGCATCGGCCGCAACGTGGCTCGCTTCCAGGTATCGAAAATCGCCCACATTGTGCACCGGCTGATAGCGGCGGCGCACTGTCAGCGGAGGCTCGGACGCGCCTGGTAAACGCGTCCCGCGCGGGAAAATCGGATCGAAGATCATGCGCCGCCCGGCATCGCCTTCGCGCCACACGCCGAAATTACGCGTAAACATTTCGCGCAGAGTGTAGCCGGATGCGGCGTCAGCCTGAATCGCGAGGCCGATCGCCGTTGCGGACCGCGTGTATTCGCTGCGCTTCACCTTGCGCCCGAACTCCTCGCGAAGCACGCGCGATACCAGAGGCAGTTCGCTGCCGCCGCCCGTCACATACAGCGCTTCGACGTCGTTATTTTCCGCAAGCAGCGCCGTGGCTTCGATCGATTCGTCCAGCAGTGGACGGCATCGCTCGTAGAAATCCGCGACCGCGACGGTTGCCTGCCCCATTCCCTCCCGCACTACGTCGAGATCGACGACGATCTTGCGCGAGTTCGGATGCAGCGCCTCTTTTTGGCGGCGGCATTCTTCGTCGAGTCGAAAAACTTCCGCCAGATCGAGCTTCGAAAGCGCTTCTTCCCCGATCGCCAGTTCAGCCAGTACAAGATCGAAATCGTCGCCGCCCAGGTGCGGCATTCCCTCGGATGCCAGCACGGTATGCGTGCCCGCCGAGATCTCGACGAGAGAAACATCGCACGTGCCTCCGCCCAAATCGTAAACCAGAATGCGGCCCGCGGTCTTCTGACGATGGCCGAATTCAATCGATGCGGCCGAAGGCTCATTCAATAGACCGAGCACCGAAAATCCAGCGCGGCGAAACGCGTCGACGGTGAGAAACCGCTGATTGCTGTTCGCATTCGCCGGCACGCCCAACACCACTTCAAGAACCTCGGATTCGCCGAATCGCCCTAGCAGCGCCTCGCGCAACGCTCCGATCAGTCCCGACATCAGATCGGCGAGAGGAACCAGCGCGCCGCCCAAATCGAGCTGCGTCTGCGGACCCGCGTCTTCCAGATAGCGCTTCAGAGAGCGGACCATCGTCCAGCCGGGCTCGCCTTGCATCGCGTACGCATCCCAGCCGAAGCGGCGCTGATCGTCATGGATCGCGATCACCGGCGGAAACCAGTCAAATACGCCGTCGGCGGTCTCGAAAGGAACCAGCGGATAGTTGCCGCGGTCCACGGCCGCGACAACGATGCGAGTGGTCCCGAAGTCGATGCCGAGCTTCATCTTTTATGGTTAACACAAACGCCGTGAGGTGCGGACCTTGTTTCAACCAGACAGAGCCAATCCTAACCTTGTGGGGCCGCCAATTTTGGCGGCAGCCGCCCTTTTAGGCGGCCGTTCAGGCTTACAATGGTCCTTCTATGAAGCTCTTGTTTCTGCTGCCCGTCATCTGCGCCGCGCAGCACATTGCGAACCTCAACCAACTGACCCACGGAGGTCAGAATGCCGAGGCATACTGGTCTCCCGACGGGAAGCGCCTCATTTTTCAGTCGACTCGCGAGGGGCAGGAGTGCGATCAGATCTACATAATGAATGCGGCCGACGGTTCCGATGTGAAAATGGTTTCGACCGGCAAGGGCGTAACCACGTGCGGATATTTTCTCGGCGACAATAAAACGATTGTCTATGCATCCACCCATGAAGGGGGCGACGCCTGTCCGGCTCGTCCAGATCGCAGCAAAGGTTATGTGTGGGCGGTGTATCCAACCTTCGATATTTTCCTCGCCACGGATGCGGGAAAGATCTTGAAAAAGCTGACCACCGCGCCCGGCTACGACGCCGAAGCCACCGTCAATTGGAAAACGAAGAAGATCATTTATACGTCCCTCGCCTCGGGTGATCTGGATTTGTGGACCATGCACGAGGACGGGTCCCATAAAACGCGCATCACGACCTCGGAAGGCTACGATGGCGGCGCGGTGTTTTCCCGCGACGGAAAAAAGATCGTCTGGCGTGCGCATCATCCCGATACGCCGGAGAAAGCTGCAAAATCCAAGGAGCTGCTGAAAGAAAATCTCACCGCGCCGATGAAAATGGAGCTGTTTGTCGGGAACGCCGACGGATCGGACGCGAAACAGATCACAAATTTCGGCTGCGCGAGCTTCGCTCCGACGTTCTCGCCCGATGGCAAGAAAATCCTGTTCAGCTCCAACAAGCACAAGTGCGATTCGAGCGATTTTGAGTTGTACCTTATTAACGTGGATGGAACGGGACTGGAGCAAGTGACCGATTATGCCGTCTTCACGTCGTTCCCGGAGTTTTCACCCGATGGCGCGAAAATCGTCTTCGCGTCAAGCTACAAATCGACCAGCAAGTACGAGTTCAATATTTTCACCGCAGATTGGAAACCATGAAGACATTTCTAGCGCTTCTCGCATGTAGTGCATTGACCTTCGCGCAGGCTCCTCCTCCGAAAAAGAAAAAGCTGCTCGCCATCGGCGCCGTCTCGGGCTTTCAGCACGATTCGGTGTCGAACGGCCTTGCCACCATGTGGAAGATCGGCCACGATACCGGCCTGTGGGATACCTACATCCGCACCGATACGCAGCTCATCACGAAGAAGAAGATCCCCGCTGGAAACGCGAAAAATCTCGACTACTTCGACGCGATTTATTTGTACACCACCGGCGAGCTGCCTCTCGACGATGAGCAGAAGGCCTCTCTGCTATCTTTCGTCCACGACGACGGAAAGGGCATCATCGGCGGCCACTCCGCCATCGATACGCTCTATAAATGGCCCGAATACGGTGAAATGATGGGCGCCTGGTTCGACCAGCATCCCTGGGGCCAGTTCCTCGCGCCCGTCATTATCGAAGATCCGAATTTCCCCGCGATGAAGGATTTTCCGAAAACGTTTTCAATGATGGACGAGATCTATCAGCCGAGCAAGGAATTCTCCCGCGAGAAGGTTCGTGTACTGGCGCGTCTCGACGAAAACAAGATCGATCTTACGAATAAAAACGTGCACCGCACCGACAAGGACTTCGCCGTGGCGTGGGTCAAGACTTACGGCAATGGCCGCGTCTTCTACTCAACGTTCGGGCATCGCGAAGAAGTCTACGACCGCCCCGACATTCAGACCATGTATCGCGAGGCCACGAAGTGGGTCATGAAGCTTACCGACGCCGACGCAACGCCTCGGCCGCGCCCATGAGACTCGCCGCAACGATTCTGGCAGCTCTCTCTTTCGGAGCAGCGCACGCCGAGATTATCGATTCGGCCGCCAGCGGCTTCACCGTGAAAACCACCCTCACGATCAAGGCGTCTCCTGACGACGTGTACCGCCGCCTGGTTCACAACGTCGGCGATTGGTGGAATCCCATGCACACCTTTTCGGGCGACTCCCACAACCTGAGAATGGAAGAGAAAGCCGCCGGCTGTTTCTGCGAGAGGCTCCCGAACTCGGGTGTCGTCCGGCACATGGAGCTGGTCTACATCGCGCCGGGCAAGGGCCTCGTCCTCCGCGGTGCGCTAGGCCCTTTGCAAACCGTGGCCGCCACTGGCAGCATGCAAATCCAACTCACCGCCGCCGACCAAAGCACTAAACTGGACGTCACCTACGCCGTCGCCGGATATCAGCCGAAAGGCATGAACACCTGGGCCGCGCCCCTCGACATGGTGCTGGCGGAACAATTCACGCGCCTCAAAACTTACATCGAAACCGGGAATGCAGTGCCAAAGTAGACCGCTACCCCACCTGCACCAGCCCCGTCTCCATCCTCTTCAATTGCCCGCACGCCGCGTAGACATCCAGTCCCCTCGGCCTCCGTATGAAACAAGGCACCGCCCGCCGCACGATCCCTTGAAACGACTCGACGCGCTCCGGTAGCGGCGTCGAAAACGGAATCCCCGGCCCTGGATTCAGCGCAATCAGGTTGACCTTCGCATTCAGATTCGCCAGCAGCTTCACGACGCGTCGCGCGTCCCCGTCCGTATCGTTCACATCCTTCAGCAGCACGTACTCGAACGTCAACTTTTCCCAAGGCCGCAGCGGATACCGCCGGCAAGCCTCCATCAATTCGGCCAAGTGATACTTGCGAGTAATCGGCATCAGCTCCCGACGCTGCTCCTCATTCGACGCATTCAGCGAAATCGCGAGCTTCGGCCGCACCGCCTCGCGCGCCAGTTCATCGATTTTCGGAATAATTCCCGACGTCGACAGCGTAATCCGCCGGGGCGAAATCGCCATGCCCTCCGGATCCGTCAAGAGCCGCGTCGCCTTGATCACATTCGCGAGATTTAACAGCGGCTCGCCCTGCCCCATCATCACGATGTTCACGCGCTCCGTCAGCGAATTATCCGCCGCGACCCGCAATACTTGCCCCGCGATTTCCCCCGCTGTCAAATGTCTTTCCAAACCCATCAGCGCCGTCAGACAAAATTTGCAATCGACCGGACACCCCACCTGGCTCGATATACATATGGTGGATCGCTCGCCTTCCGGCATCCAAACCGTCTCCACCGTCTTGCCGTCACCAAGGCGCAGCAGATACCGCCGGGTCCCGTCCGTCGAATCGTAGCGACGCTCAATTTCCGGCAAACCCAATGGCAGATCGGACCGCAGCCGATCCCGTAAACCCTTCGGAAGATTGGAGATCGCCCCTACATCCGCAACCCGCTTCCGGTACACCGCTTCATAAATCTGACGCGCTCGAAACCCCGGCTCCGTGGAACCCAAAGCTTGCTGGATGTCGGTAAGTTCCATCCCTACAATACTTTGCAGCATACCTCCATGTTAACATGGTAAACTATGATTTAAATGACCACGCACAAAAATAGAGACATCGAGCGCGCCGTGTTGCCCAACGGCGTCCGCGTGGTGACCGAACAAATGGCGCACGTTCGCAGCGTCACTGTCGGCATCTGGATCGGCACCGGTTCCCGCGAAGAGTCGCCGGAGCAGAGCGGCCTTTCCCACTTCATCGAGCACATGGTTTTTAAGGGCACTAAGAATCGCTCGGCCGAGCAGATTGCCCGCTCCGTCGATTCCATCGGCGGCGGCCTCGACGCGTTCACCTCCAAGGAGCTCGTCAGCTACAACGTGAAAGTTCTCGACGAGCATCTTCCCGAAGCCTTCGACGTAGTCTCCGACCTGGTCCGCAACCCGCTCTTCGCAGTCGAGGACATCGAGAAGGAAAAGGGCGTCATCCTCGAAGAGTTGAAGATGGAGGTCGATAACCCCGAGTACCTGATCCACGAGATCTTCTCCAGTAGTTTCTGGAAAGGCCATGCGCTGGGGCGCCCGATTTTAGGCACGAAGCGGACCATTCGCGCCTTCGATCGGGACAAAGTCGAAAAATACTACAAACAGTTTTACGTGCCGTCCAACATCCTCATCACGGCTGCCGGCAATTTGAGCCACCGCAGACTGGTGAAGTTGGCCGAAGAAAAGTTCGCCGATTTGAAGCCGCGCAAAACCCGGTCTCTGGAAGCGATCCCGCAGCCGCACGCGCCCCTGGTGTTCCGCAACAAGAATTCCCTCGAGCAGGTGCACCTGTACCTCGGCGTGCCATCGATTTCCATGCCTCATGAAAAGCGCTTCGCCTGCTATATTCTCAATGCAATTCTGGGCGGCGGCATGAGTTCGCGGCTGTTCCAGAATATTCGTGAGAAGCAGGGCCTCGCCTATACCGTCTATTCCGAACTGACCATGTATCGCGACGCCGGCTGCATGTTGGTCTACGCCGGCACGTCCCAGAAAACCGCCGGCAAGGTAATCGAATCGGTGGTGCATGAATTGGGCGAGATCTCCTCGCACAAGGTCACCACCGAGGAACTGCGCCGCGCCAAGGATCATCTCAAGGGCTCCTACGTGCTCGGCCTTGAATCCACCTCCAGCCGCATGGGCAATCTTGCGCGCCAGGAATTGTACTTCAAGCGTTTCTTCTCGCTCGGCGAAATGCTGGACTTAATTGAAAAAGTAACCGCCGATGAAGTACTGGCGCTCGCGCAGCAATTCTTCGATCCCAAACACATGGCAGTGGCGATGTTAGGACGTCTCGAAGGTTTCAAAGTCCGCCGCCAGGATCTCATGCGATCCTTATGATTCGGTCAGCCCGTGCCTTTGTGCCGCGCCGAGTGGGGCAGGTTGGCAACCTGCGGACCGATTGGCAATCGGTCCATCCGGGCGCAGCCCGGACGCGTTGCGCTGTTTCGACGTTGTCGACGCCTCTCCTCGCCCTCCTCCTTTCCACCTCCGCCTTCGCCCTCGATATCACCAAGCTGAAACCAACCGGCTATGTCAACGATTTCGCCCATGCCATCGACGCCGCCAGCGCGCAGCGCTTGGAAGCCTACTGCGGAATTCTGGAGCGCTCCACCGGCGCGCAGTTGGCCATCGTCACCGTCGATTCGCTCGATGGCGATGACATCGCGGACGTCGCGAGCAAGCTCTATCACCAGTGGGGCATCGGCAAAAAGCCCAAGGACGAGGGCGTCCTGCTCCTCTTCTCGATTAAGGATAAAAAAGACCGCGCCGAAATCGGCTATGGCCTGGAACCCGTCATCACCGATGCGGACTCCGGCTCGATCCTGCGCGGCATTCGTCCCATTTTGCGCCAGGGAACCTACGGACCGGCGGCTCTCGCAGCAGCCCAGCAATTGGGAGCAAAAATCGCCGATTCCAAAGGCGTCTCTCTTCCGATCGATCAACGCGTGCGCACCAGAACGCGAGTCAGCCGCGGTCCGTCGATTCCATGGCCTCTCATCATAATCGGGATTTTCGCCGTGCTCGCCCTCCTCGGCCGTATGGGCGGCGGTGGCGGCGGAGGCTTCACCGGTTTCCTTACCGGTATGTTCCTCGGTAACATGATGGGACGCGGCGGCGGTTGGGGCGGGGGCGGATTCGGCGGCTCCAGCGGCGGTGGATCGTCCGGTGGCGGATTCGGAGGCTTCGGTGGCGGAGACTCCGGTGGCGGTGGTGCTTCTAGCGATTGGTAGGTGATTATGGATGAACTTAAGGAACTAGTCACAAAACTCGAGCGCGCCTATCAGGACCGGCTCCTGTCGGTCATCCTCTATGGTTCCGGCGCGTCTTCTGATCACCATTCGAAGTTTTCCGATCTCAACGTCCTCTGCGTCCTCAAGCAGATCACGCCCCGCGAGCTCGGCGAAAGCGAGCCTATTTTCCGCTGGTGGAGCGAGCACAAGCATCCATCGCCCTTGCTGATGAGCGAAGAGGAAGTCCACAATGCAGCCGATTGTTTCCCCATCGAATATCACGATATGAAGGACCGCCGTAAGATGCTGTACGGTCCCGATGTCATCGCCGACGTCCATATCGATTCGAAATATTATCGCGCGCAGGTGGAGCATGAACTTCGGTCCAAGTTATTTCGTCTAAGACAGCAGGCGGCCAGAGTTTTGTCGGATCCGGAAAAGCTGTTCGCGTTGTGCGTGGACTCGGTTTCGACCTTCTGCATGCTGGCCCGTCACGCTTTGATTGTGGCGGGGCATCCGAAAGCGGATCGTCGCGCGGTCGTAAAGCAACTGGGCGCCACGCTCCAGATGGACGTGACTCCGTTCGACATTTTGCTGGACATCCGGGAAGATAAATCGGGAGTCGACCCGGGCGATCCAGGAGAGCTTTTTGCTCAGTATCTGGATTGCATCCGCAGGCTGGTTGAATTTGTCGACACGCTGGAAACGCCCTCCGCGGCAGGACAGCACTGATGGTGGGGCAGGCGGTTTCGCCTGCCAAAGTGAGATAACAGGAGATTTATGAAACTCGGATTGATCGCATTGGTCGTAATCGGGCTGCTGGTAGTCGTCGGCCTGGTGCTGGGTGGCAGTCTGCTAGGCGACCGCAATGAGCTAGTGCAGGAGCGCGAGTCGATTAAGGGCGCGTGGAGCCAGGTGGATGTCGTATTGCAGCGGCGCGCGGATTTGATTCCCAACCTGGTCGAAACCGTCAAAGGCTTCGCCAAGCATGAGGAAACGGCCATCGATTCGGTCACCAGCGCGCGCGCGGCCTTGGGTGGCGCGCAAACGCCGAAGGAAAAGATCGCAGCCAACGGCCAACTCGATTCGGCCTTGTCGCGATTGCTAGTCGTCGTCGAGAATTATCCCAATCTGAAAGCCAACGAGAATTTCATGCGCCTTCAGGACGAGCTATCGGGCACCGAAAACCGCATCGCAGTCGAGCGCCGCAAGTACAACGAGACGGTGCAAAAGTACAATACCGATATCGAGCTGTTCCCCAAGAACATTGCCGCGTCAATCTGGGGATTCAAACGGGAAGACGCCTATTTCCAAGCCGACGCAGCCTCCAAGCAAGCCCCCAAGGTCAAATTCTAGTGGCTGCTTGTTTTCCAACTCTTGTGGGGCCGCCAATCTTGGCGGCAGCCGCCCTTTCAGGTGGCTCTTCGACGGCTATCGTGGCTCAGCCTTTTTCAAATCCCGAGAGGCGTGTGGCGCGCGCCCCCAGGCGTGCCGCGTCGACATTCGTGTCGCCGCTCTTCCGCCCCATCCGCAACATCGCGAAAAATGGGGACAGACTTCTCTGTCCCAGGCGCCACGATCTGCGAAAAAAAATCCAAATCCCCGACGCCAGTGGACAGAGCTGTCTGTCCCCTTTTTTCGCCCCGGCCACAATTCCGGCGTCCGTCGCTTCCCTTAACTAACCAATGCCCTCTCCGACATTCCAAAATTACATCGACGGCCAATGGGTGGCCGGCAAGACATTCGAGAACATCAACCCAGCCGACACTTCCGACCTCGTCGGCGAATTCGTATCCGGTACAGCCGCTGATATGGCCGACGCAGTCGAGGCCGCCTCCCGAGCCTTCCCCGCCTGGAGCGCCATGCCCGCCCCCGCGCGAGGAGCGCTGCTCTATCGCGTCGCCGACGGTTTAGAACGCAAGTTCGACCAGCTAGGCGAAGAGATGACGCGCGAGGAAGGCAAAACTCTTCCCGAAGCCAAAGGCGAAGTGCGCCGCGCGATTAACATTTTTCGCTATTTTGCCGGAGAAGGCTCGCGCATGCCGGGCCCCGTCGTTGCATCCGAGCGCGATCGCGTCCACATGTGGGCCCAACGCAAGCCGGTAGGCGTCGTGGGATTAATCACACCCTGGAATTTCCCCATCGCGATTCCCGCGTGGAAAATGGCTCCCGCCCTCATCTGCGGCAACACCATTGTCGTCAAGCCAGCCTCGGTATCGCCTCTTTGCGCCTGGCGCATTGTCGAAGCGTGCCGCGAAGCGGGCATTCCCAAAGGCGTCGTGAATTTTGTCGCCGGATCGGGCGCAACATTGGGCAAAGCCCTCATCGAAGCTCCCGCATTGCGCGCCGTGTCGTTTACGGGATCGTGCGGAGTTGGAGAATGGCTGCACGCCGAAGCATCCAAGCGCCGCCTGCGCATTCAGCTCGAAATGGGCGGCAAGAATCCGACCATCGTGCTCGCCGACGCTAATTTCGAACAAGCCGTAGAGAACACCGTCAACGCGGCGTTCTTCTCCACCGGCCAGAAATGCACGGCCACCAGCCGCGTCATCGTGGAAGGTGCAATCTACGATCGCTTCCTCAAAGCCCTGGTTGCGCGTACGAAAAAACTAAAAGTAGGCAACGGCCTGGAAGCAGGCATCGATATCGGTCCCGCCGTCGACCAATCGCAACTCGAAACGAATCTTCGCTACATCGAAATCGGACGCAAAGAAGCAGGCGAGCCGTCCTGCGGCGGCCACCGGCTAACCGGCGGCGATTACGACAAAGGTTTTTTTGTCGCGCCGACCATCTTCGCAAACGTGACCGAGAAAATGACCATCGCGCGGGAAGAAATTTTCGGACCCGTGCTCTCCGTGATGCGTGCCCGCGATTTCGAAGACGCCATGCGGATCGCCAACGAAATTCCCTTCGGCCTCTCGTCGTCGATTCAAACGTCGAACATTTCCCGAGTCTTCGAATTCGTCGAGCAGGCCGAAGCCGGCCTGCTGACCGTAAACCTCCCCAGCGCGGGTGTCGAATATCAACTCCCCTTCGGCGGCTCGAAGGATTCCAGCTTCGGCCCAAAAGAACAAGGTCCCGCCGCAATGGAATTTTACAGCGACTGGAAAACGATTTACCTAAAATATTAGGAGCGCACAGCGAATGCGTTGTGCGCGATTCAAGAAATAGATGCACTTAGGACAAATTAAATGGAACGGCGCCACCACTGCCGCGATTTTCAATGGAGCCGCGGCGCGCCCGATTCCCGATTACACGCTGCTCGATCTGATTGGCCGCGCCGAAAAAGAAAACGAGTCTCTTCCTGAACTGGCCGCAAGACTCGCCACGCGCCAGTCTGTCTTAGCAGAGCCGTTAATTCCCCTGCAGCCCCGCGAAGTATGGGGTTGCGGATGCACCTACGAAACCAGCGCCTCCTTTCGCGACGCCGAGCACGGCAGCCGCGAAGGATTTTATGCGCACGTGTATAAAAGCGCGCGCCCCGAAATTTTCTTCAAAGGCACTTCTCGTGTTTGCGTGGGGCCCGGCCAGCCCATTGGAATCCGCGCCGATTCGAAATTCACCGCCCCGGAACCCGAATTGGCGCTGGTGCTGGGCGCGCGCGGAAAAATTCTCGGCTACACGCTGGCCAACGATGTTTCGGCGTGGGATATCGAACGCGAAAATCCACTTTATCTGCCGCAATCGAAAACATACAGCGCCTGTTGCGCGCTCGGTCCAGTGGTCGTGACGGTCGATGAAATCGTAGATGCGCGGGCGCTAAATATGACGTGCGCCATCCGCCGCGGCGACGCCGAGATTTTCGCCGGTGCAACTCCTATCTCACGGCTGGGGCGGAGTTTCGAGACGCTGGTCGAGTATTTATTGCGCTCCAACCCGGTGCCCGCCGGATCGGTGGTTTTAACCGGAACGGGAATCATCGTCAAAGAAGATGCAGCGCTCGCCGCGGGCGATATTGTGACGATTAGAATCGCCGAAATCGGCGAATTATCGAACCCCGCCGCAATTGTGTAAATTTATGGTCGTTTAAGGCCTCATCAAGGCCTGTTCTGGACGCATTTAAGGTCATTTAAGGCTCGTTATCCGCCTCTTCTAGCAGCTCCGCTTGCGCCGCGTAGCGTTTTAGCACCCGTACCGAGTTTGAGGTGCTGAATCCCGATGTTCGCAATTTTCGATACGCCGAGGCGAGATGTTTTTCCTCTTTGAGAAGCGCAGCGAGATCTTTGCCTCGATATTTGCGCGCGAGAAACTGTTCGATCATCGCGATTTCATCGGCGCCCTGATAAGCCTTCTCCGCAGCCTTACGCGCGACCTCAGGTGCCACGCGCCGGGCGAGAAGATCGCGCAGCACGCGCGTCTTCCCTAACCCTCCGTCGTCGCGGCGCCAACTGGCGTAGGACTCGGCGAAACGCTGGTCGTTCAAATAGCCCGACTCTTTTAGTCGCGCCAGCACCTCGTCGACATCGGTTGCTTCCGCGGCGCGACGCTTGAGCTTTTCGCGCAATTCGGAAATCGTGAGCGCCCGCGCGGAAAGCGCCCGCGCCGCGTACGCCATCAGGCCGTTTTGGTCGAGCCGTTTCGGAGTTCGCACCATTTGGTATGCTGTGATTGATTATAGGAAAGGAGTGACGCAACATGGAGGAAGATAGCAAGCTGTCTTATTTTTTCCTGGGCCTCGGCCTGGGAGTTGCAGCTGGCGTGCTGTTCGCGCCGAAGTCTGGATCCGAGACGCGCGAGTTCCTTCGCAGTAAAGCGGAGGAGAGCGGCGACTACGTGAAGCAGCAGGCCGGCAATCTGAAGGAAAGCGCGACCGACGTGTTGGAGCGCAGCAAGCAGAAGATACAGAAGCACAAGGAGAACCTGGCCTCCGCCGTTGAGGCCGGCAAGCAAGCCTACCGGGAGGCAACCACCACTCCGGGAGATTAACTCTGGATCGGCGCGGCGCGCGGGAACCGGTGCCGCGCGCCGCCAACTACAAAATGGACAATCAACACGCACTGCTCATTATCATGGCGGTCTTCGTCGCCATTGCCGCGATCGCGCTCTTGATTCAAGCGGGGATGCTAATCGGCATCTACAAATCCGCGCGAACCACGGAAGAGTATGTGAAGCGCGTCATTCCCAAGGTAGAATCGATCCTGCCGAAAATGGAGGTGCTGGTCGAAAGCTCCACCGCGACCATCGATATGAGCCGCAAGCAAATTCATGAGATCACGGTGAAGGCCAGCGATATTCTCGACGTGACGCGGCTGCAGCTCGCGCGCATCGACGGAGTGCTGGAGGACGCCTCCGAGCGGGCGCATAACCAGCTTGCGCACGCAGAGATGGTGATCGACGAAACGATGTCGCGCGCGCAGGAGACCGTGGCTGTCGTTCAAAGCGGAATCATGACGCCGCTGCGCGAGATTCAAGGCGTGGCGGCGGGAGTGCGCACGGCGATATTTTATCTATTGCGCGGCGGCCGCCCCAGCCCCGCGCAAGCCACTGCCGACGAAGAGATGTTTATCTAAAAAGAGCTCCACCGCCGCCACGGATCCGCGGTATACTCCACGCTAAGTATTTTGCGGACTCTTCCTAGTGGCTTCCCCTGAGTGCCAACCGAGTCTTGATTCGAATACGCTTAAGATTCCAGTGAGTCCGAACGTTATTCCGGAGAGTACCGCTACTCGACTTCGCATCGCACTGTCCGGCTTGCGAAAAGAGGAGGACCTCCTTTTTTCAAAATTACTTCCAGAGCGCCTCAATGCGGTGATTGTACAGGACCGCACCTACAACGTTCTGTTCGTGGATGCGCGGAACCCCGAGACGGAGCGCATGCTGCGGGAACGGGTCAAAGAAGCGGTGATTGTGATGACTTGCGACCCGGACGAGACGGAGGTGCGCGGCGCCATTGCGCTCCGGCGGCCGTTCACCCCGGACGTGGTTGTCAATGTGTTCCAGGATGTCGCGAGGTCGGTAGCGCGCCTGGAGGCTCTGTTTAGCCAGTCACGGGTGAAACGAGTCGCTCCATCCAGCGGGCATCCGAACAAAAATCTGGAAGATTTGGCGGTCGATTACCGGTTCTCCCTGGCGCGACTCCAGAGCTTGACGATTACTATCGAGGAACAGCAGTTCCACCTCGCCCCACACCAATATTTGTGCAAATCCATCCATTCGCTAGAAGGGCTGCGTGCGCACCGGGGCCAGTCCTTACTGAATATCGAGGTTGTCGACACCAGTGGAACGGAGGGAGCGTTTCAAAACGCCGAGGGTACTCCGCAGCGGCTCGACCTGCTGCTATGGCAGATTGGGTTCAACGCCGGAGCCGGAAAATTGATCCCGTGGCTTACCGAAGCGCGCGCCTACCGTTTAATGCGTTGGCCGCCGGTGGTGCGCACGAATAACGATTCGACTCTTGTCCGGCTGGGAACCTTGATGGCGCGGCGAACGCTGCATCCGTCGGAGTTGGTGCGCGCGACGGGCATTGGGGAAGACGCGATTTCGGACTTCTTGAACGGCTGCTCTCTGGTGGGATGTCTGGAAGGATTCAAACCGTCCGAAGTTCCGGCGCCTCAGATCGCCAAATCGAGGAACCCCAACCACGCCCCGCTTCTTTCCCGAATCCGAATGAGACTAGGGCTGACATAACGTGGACCAGAACATCAATTTGTCGAACACCTCCGAGGAATATAAGATCCTATTCACTGGCCACATGGGGTCGGGGAAGACCACCGCAATCGGGACCATTAGCGACATTACTCCGATTCGCACGGAGGCCGTGAACACGACTCCTGGCATTGCGGCCAAATTAATGACAACGGTTGGGTTGGACTATGGAGAGATTTCGCTCGACAATGGGGATCGTGTTCGCCTTTACGGTACGCCAGGCCAAAGCCGCTTCGCCGCGCTATGGACCATTCTGGCGAGGGGCTCGTTGGGTGCGGTGATTCTGCTCAATCACAGCCAGCCGGACGCCAGCAAGAAACTGGACGAGTTTCTGGGGGCATTTGAGGGACTGATCCGTGAGACTGGCGCGGTGATCGGCGTAACGCACACAGACCTGGCTCCAGAGCTTACATTTGAGCCGTACTATGCGGTATTGGACGAGCGTTCCATGGTGCTGCCAGTGATTCCGATGGATCCGCGAAAACGGGAAGACGTGCTGGCCGCGATCGATGCGTTGTTCAGCCTGATCGAGGCGAATTGGGTAGAAGTATAAAAGGAACGAGCGAAATGAATAGGACAACAACTGCTCCCACCGAGCGCCATGAACACCGATCTCATAAAATCAGTGACTCCGGCAAGAAGGCCTGCGAAGCCGTTCTGCAGGAGCTACAGGAACATATTGGGGATCTGGCTTCGGCCGGCGTTGTGGGGCCGGATGGTTTTGAGGTTGCTTGGATTTCCACGCGTCCGATCGCGATTTCTAAGATTTCCGCGCTGACCAGTACGCTGGTGGCCGTTGGCCAGGCATTCATGGAGGAGGCCGGGATCAAGTCCTTCCGGGATGTGATTCTCGACACCGAGGACGGCTGCGCATTGCTGTTGAATGTTCCAGTGGGGAATGCGAGCTACGGCTTATTTGTTGTTACCGGAAAGAACACGATGTTGGGGAATATTCTGCTCTGGGGGAGAATCTGCGCGACGCAGGTTCAGGAAGCGCTCGTCAGCGCGCAGGCGAATAATTGATCCCGAACTCTATCGAGCCAGGCGATCCTCTTAGGGCGTTTCTTAGAGTGCTTAAGCGGTCCTGAGAGTCTTCTCCGCCGCCACTGCCCCGAATCTTCGATCACGACGGTGATATTGTTCGATCGCCTCGGCCAGGTCGTCTTCTGAAAACTCCGGCCACATGCGGCGGGTGAAAATCATTTCGGCGTAGGCGCACTCCCACAACAGAAAATCGCTCAGGCGCTGCTCGCCGCTGGTGCGGATCAGCAGGTCGACATCAGGTCCCAGAGCTTTGGAAAACGCTTCTTCGGTCGAGGGACGATCGCGGCGCACGGCGTCGAGAATCGCTTGCCTGGAAGAGTAATCGATCGCCAGACGCAAGTGCAGATTCGCTCCGTGCGCGGTTCGGCTCTCGGCGTCTTCAAGGAGGGAGACCAGCGCGGCGGGCAATCGGTCGCGACGGCCGATGGCTTCGAGTTTCACGCCGTTCTCAATCAAACGATCGGTTTCGCGAACCAGATACTGGCCCAGCAATTTCATCAGCGCGGAAACTTCGCGCTGCGGCCTGCGCCAGTTGTCGGCCGAGAAGGCGTAGAGCGTCAGCACCGAAACACCCAAGCCCGGAGCCGCTTCCACGGTGCGGCGAACCGCGTCCGCTCCCGTGCGATGGCCCGCGATGCGCGGCAATCCACGCGCGTTCGCCCAACGGCCGTTGCCGTCCATGATAATCGCGACGTGCAGGCTCATGCGGTCTGCCCGGAGTCTCGTGAATCTGCCGGCCGCATCGCGCCGATGAGAGCTTCCATGTGGTCCAGGTATTTGTTCAGAGCTTTACGCCCGGCGGGCGTCAAGGAGTATTCGGTTTTGGGCATCCGTCCCTCGAACGACTTCGCGCACGCGATATATTTCGCGTCTTCCAGTTTGCGCGCGTGAACGCTCAGGTTTCCATCGGTGGTTTTCAGGAGGCGCTTTAGATCGTTGAACGTCAGGGACGAGTTTGCCGCGAGCGCGCTTACGATGCCCAGCCGGATGCGCTCATGAATCAACCGGTCGAGGTCCGGAATCGAGCCGGGCGTTTCGACGATGCCCAGCGCCGCTCCTTCTGCATTTTGTTTTGCCAGATTACTTTTTGACATACACTAACCGCCGTACCGCCTCGCAATGATAAATCCGAATAAAATATGCAGCCCGCCGAAGCCGAGGCCGAGCCAGAAATCCCCCCACGCGACCGGCGCGAATGTCGCGAGCGCTCCTTCCACCAGGAAGCAGGCGCCCATTACCGGCACGACAGGAACGGAAAACGCTCCGCCCGTAATCACGCCGGTGCCGTAGAGCATCAGCCAGACGCCGGGAATCGCGCCCGTTAATCCGGCGTTCCACAGCACGACGGTCAGCGCCGCGCCCGCGATCAGAGGAGGAACGAAACTGAAAACGAACTTGCGCGCCGGAGAAGACCACAACGGCAATCCCGCCGCGCTGGCCTTGCGCCACATCGCGAGAATGCCGAGCGCGATCGCGAGCGTGCCTTCGACGAGCCAGGTTTCGAGCCACGCGCGCTGTGTGATTTGCCGCGATGCGAGCAGCGCCGACGCCAAAGCGGTGAGGCCCATCGCCACGCCGCCCCATCCAGGTACGGCCGTGAACGATCCGGCGCGCTCCATCGTTTCCCGGATGTAGCGCAGATTATCGATCGCATGGGCTTGGAGCGGAATGGGCGCCTTGCGAATGGGTTGGACCGATGCCATGAATCGATCATAGCTTCGCGGCGAAGCGCTGTCAAGTACTTTATTTCGAAAAGTGAACTAGGGACGCACAGCTAGAGCGATATAATTTTATAAATGTTCCGCCCCCTCTCTAAACGACGAGAATTCCTAGCCGCCGCCCTTTCGCCGGCTCTTTGTACAATGTTGCGCGCCGTTCCTCTTGCGGATTTCAAGCTGGGCGTCACAACCGATGAAATCGACGAAGATCTGCTCACGGCGCTGCGTTTCCTGCGCTTATTTGACCTTAAATGGGCGGAATTGCGCTCCGTGGGGGGCTTATATGCGGAAAAACAGCCACTAAACAAGGTGAAGGAGATGCGGGCGCTTCTCGACGAGTATCAGATCAAGGCGTCGATTCTCTCGACCTCGTTTTTCAAGATCCCGTTGCCGGCGGAGGGTTCGCCGATTCTCGAAAAGCAGTGGCAGTTGCTGGAGGACGCGATGGATCGGGCCGAGATTCTGGGCACGAAGAAGCTGCGGACGTTCGCGTTCACCTATAAAGATGCACCCGATGTGGCCGTGTATCCCCGTATTTATGAACTGGTTGCCGAGTCTGCTCGACGCGCCCGCAAGCGTGGATTTCAACTGGCGGTGGAAAATGTCGGCGGAAGTTATGTCTGGACCGGCGCGGATGCCGCGAAGCTTCTGGCGGCGGTGAAAGACCCGGCGCTGAACCTGAACTGGGATCCGAACAACGCCGCCGAAAAAGGCGAGCACCCGTTTCCGGAGGGATATAAATTGCTCGACCCGGCGCGGATCATTCATGTTCATCTGCGCGATTTCAAACACAACGCCGCGGGCAAGGTCGAGTGGTGCGCGGTGGGCGATGGTGAGGCCGATAATCTTGGGCAGATCCGCGCGCTGTTAAAGGATGGGTTCAAAGGTACGTGGACGCTCGAGACACATTGGCGTCCGAAAGAGGGGAAGGCGTACGCGTCGAAGACGTCGCTGACGGCGCTGTTGAAGGTGATTGAGAAGGCCTAGTTCTCGGTGGGAGCATAACCACGCTGCGGCCAAAAGGTCTCTACGCTGTTAACATAGTCAGTTGGCCATGAAAGCCTTGTTTGACGTGCTCGCGCCGGAGGAGCCGGATTATGCTCTTGCCACTGCGATCGATCCCGATCGTCTGCCCGCGCACATCGCTATTATCATGGACGGCAATGGACGCTGGGCCAAGCGCCGCAATCTGCCTCGCGTGGCCGGGCACAAAGCGGGCATCGATCCGGTGCGCATTACGGTCGAAACATGCGCGCGGCTCGGCCTGCGTGCTCTGACTCTTTACGCGTTCTCTGTTGAAAACTGGAAGCGGCCGCGCGCTGAGGTGGAAATGCTATGGCGTCTTTTGCGCCTCTATCTGCGCGCCGAACTTCCGGATATGGCTCGCAACGATATTCGGTTCACGGCGATCGGACGAATTGAAGCTTTGCCCGATTTTGTGCGCGCCGAGCTTGACGAAACGGTCCGCGCGACGGCTGGGAATCGCGGACTGCAAGTCAACCTGGCGATCAACTACGGTGGACGCGCGGAGCTGGTCGACGCGGTGAAGGCCCTCCTTGAAGACTCGCGACGCCACGACATTGTGATCGACGAAGAGGCCATCGCGGCGCGGCTCTACACCGCCGGTACGCCCGACCCCGACCTGCTGATCCGCACCTCCGGCGAGATGCGCGTCAGCAATTTCCTGCTGTGGCAGATCGCTTATTCGGAGCTGTATGTCACCGATACGTTGTGGCCCGATTTCAATCGCACCGACCTGCTGCGCGCGATTCTCGACTATCAAAAACGCGACCGCCGCTTCGGTGGTTTGGGCGACGCGGCGCCGATTGAATCGGATGTTGCTCTACTCGAAGTAACTCCCACTCGATGAAGCGTCTTGTAACTGCGCTGGTCCTGATCCCCACCGTTGTCTGGCTGATCCTCGGCGCGCCGCAGTGGGCGTTTGTCGCGGCGGAAGTAGTGGTAGGCCTGTTCGCTTTGCGCGAGGTGGTGCAGATTGGAAAGAACGCAGTGGTCTCGGCGCTCGGCGGCGCGATCTATATCGGCGGTGCGTGGGTCTGCGCATTCCTGCTGCGCCAAGAGAATCCGCACTGGCTGCTGTTCGCGTTTCTGCTGTGCTGGGCGGGCGATACGGCCGCGTTTTATATCGGAAAAAATTTCGGACGCCACAAGCTCGCGCCGAAAATCAGCCCGGCCAAGACGTGGGAAGGCGCGGTCGCGTCGGTGGCGGGCGGCATGCTCGTAGGCGCGATCTACGCGCATTATCTGATTCCTGCGGCGCCGCTCGCGATGGTGCTGACGATCGCCGCGGTGGGAAATGTCGCGGGACAATTCGGCGATCTGCTGGAATCAGCGTACAAGCGTTGGGGCGGAGTGAAGGATAGCGGTAGTTCGCTACCGGGCCACGGAGGATGGCTCGACCGGATCGATTCGACCTTGCTCGCGGTTCCCGCGGTGTACCTTCTGGTTCGGCTTGCAATCTCGGCGAGCACAGGAGGGCAGGTCGGTGGCCTACCCTACTCACAGGCTGAAGCCTGTGCCACCGTTCTGGCTACTGGGTACAGGCTACTGGTTTCTCCTTTTTAATATACGCTTCGCTGACGCGTCGCTTTTTTCGATGCGAGCGAGAATCGCGGCTCCGGCGGGGCCGTGCCTGCGATCTGCGAAGCGACATATTCGCCGACAAACGGGCCATGCTTGAACCCGTGCCCGGAGCCTCCGCCGACCAGCCACACATTCTTGAAATCGGGATGCCGGTCGATCAAAAAATCGCCGTTCGAGGTGTTCTCATACTGGCATACGCGCGATTCGAGGAGCGGCGCATTGGCGAGCCCGGGGAACCTCTTGCGCAAGATGGCTCTTGTGCCGCGCAGCGCCGATGCGGTAACCTCGCGGCTGCCGGTCTCGGGATCGAACGCCGGGCCATGAGAATCGAGCGCGATCTTGAATCCGCGTCCATCCAGTGCGGGAACCGAATATACGCCCTCGCGAAACGCAATCCAGGTTGGCGGGGACTTATAGCCGGGCGGCGTGCCGAAGAAAAAAACTTCCTGGCGCGTCGGGCGGATGCGGCCGCGAAGAATATCGGGAAAAAGTTTAGGGAGCCATGGACCGCAGGCATAGACGACCGCTCCGGCCCGAATCTTTGTGTCGCCCGTGCGAATCTCATAATCCGCACCCGATGCTTCGACCACGGCCTGCACCGCGCGGCGAGCCATCAACACTCCGCTGTCTGGTTCCCAAATACCGGCTGTGTCCTGGTCCAACGCAATCTGCGGAAACTGCTTGCGCAGGGCAGTGTGCTTCAGGTACTCGTGTTTGACGCCGCAGCGCGAAAGCGTTTCGCGAGTAGCGACCAAATATGGATCGGACGCGCTGGCCGTCACAAGTACGCCGGTCTGATGAAAGAGAAGGGGGCAGAGCTCCTTCCACAATTCGAGCGACCGCATGGAACTGCGCGTGTAAATTCCGCTTGGTCCATACGACATCCGGATAATGCGCGTTTCGCCGCCACTGCTCGATCGCGAATTTCCTGCGCCATGCTGGTCGATCAGCAGCACGCGCGCGCCGCGCCGCTTCAGGTGATACGCGGTCCAGGCGCCGAACACACCTGCGCCCACAACGACGACATCAGGTTTTGTTGACACGTTGGTATCATAACTGGTTGGTATCATAAACGACGCATGACGACCTTTAAAGCCCTCCTCGCGACCAACGACAACGGCAAGTTCGCGGCAGCTATTCAGCAAATCCCTCTGGGAGTGCTTCCACCCGGCGAGGTGCTGGTGCGGGTGGTTTATTCCAGCCTCAATTATAAGGACGGCCTCGCGGTGACCGGCAAGCCTGGCGTGATCCGCACGTTTCCGATGGTGCCGGGCGTCGATTTCGCGGGCGTGGTGGAGGAATCGACGTCGGCAAATTTTAATCCCGGCGACCAGGTCGTGGTCACTGGCTGCGGAACGTCGGAAGTATTTTGGGGAGGCTATGCCGAGCTGGCTCGGCTGGACCAGGATTTCATCGTGCCGGTTCCGAAGGGCATGACGCTCCAGCAGGCGATGGGCATCGGCACGGCCGGCTTCACGGCAATGCAATCGGTGATGGAGCTCGAACGGCATGGACTCAAGCCGGGAGGGCGCGAAGTCGTGGTGACCGGAGCCGCGGGCGGCGTGGGCAGTGTTGCGATCGCGATCCTGGCGCAGCTCGGATATAAAGTGGTTGCGTCGAGCGGCCGCGCCGAACAGCACGATTATCTGCGCAGCCTGGGAGCGAGTGCGATTATCGACCGGTCCGTGCTCGCGACAGCGTCGAAAAAACCTCTGGAAGCCGAACGATGGGCTGCGGCGATCGACAGCGTCGGCGGCGATACGCTCGCCGGATTGCTTCGCACGATGGCGCTCGGTGGAAGCGTCGCAGCGTGCGGATTGGCGGGTGGCCCGATGCTATCGACGAGTGTGTTTCCATTTATTCTGCGCGGGGTGAACCTGCTCGGGATCGATTCCACGCGCGTGCCGAATGCTAAACGGCGCGAGATTTGGGGGCGCATCATGCGCGATCTGCCGATGGATCATCTCGACCCTCTCATTCAAGTCGAGCCTCTGAGCAAGATTTTTGAGTTGGGCGAGCAGATCCTGGCGGGCAAGATCCGGGGACGCACGGTGATCGATATAAAAGGATGAACGCCTGAAAGGATAAAGAATGCATGTTCGCGACAAAGTTGTCGTCGTAACGGGCGCGGCGCGCGGAATCGGCGAAGCGCTCGCTAAAAGATTTCATGCCGAGGGCGCGCGGGCTGTCGTCGTCGCTGATCTGGATGGCGAGGGTGCTAAAACAGTAGCCGCGCAGATTGGCGGCGGCTTCGGTATGCCGGTCGATGTCGGACGCGAAGCGGATGTCAAGCGGCTGGTCGCCGAGACGATCAAAAAGTACGGAAAGATCGACCTGTTCTGCTCAAATGCGGGCGTATTTATTCCCGGCGGCATCGATGCTCCCGACGCGGATTGGCTCAAGATGCGCGACATTCATCTGCTCGCGCACGTCTATGCAGCTCGCGCGGTACTGCCTGGGATGCTCGCGCGCGGTGAAGGATATTTGCTGCAAACGGTATCGGCGGCCGGTTTGCTGACATCGCTTGAATCGGTGATTTATGCGGTGACGAAGCACGCCGCGCTCGGACTCGCGGAATGGCTTTCGATGACTTACGGCGATTCGGGCATCAAAGTTTCCGCGCTGTGCCCACAAGGCGTGCGAACGGACATGCTGATGCAGGGCCCGAATAATTTTCTGGTGGAGGGCTCGGTTTCCGTCGAGCAGGTGGCCGATTCAGTGATTGAAGGGCTCGCTGCGGAACGGTTTCTGATCCTGCCGCATCCCGAGGTCGCGGAGTATTTCAAGCGCAAAGCCAACGATCATGATCGCTGGCTGCGAGGCATGCGGCGGCTGCGCGCGGACGTCATGGCGAAGAAATGATCCCTTAATTCTTGCTGGCCCGTCCCTCGATGA
Organism: Bryobacterales bacterium; assembly: GCA_003170295.1. GTDB lineage: Bacteria > Acidobacteriota > Terriglobia > Bryobacterales > Bryobacteraceae > Palsa-187. The sequence continues at coordinate 45,786 of PNAJ01000038.1, forward strand.
TTTCGATGCGCATCTTGTCGGGACCCTCAATGAACGCGTACTTGATTTTGCCGCCGGCCACGGATTTCGGCTCGTCGGTCACGGTCACGCCTTCCTTGCGCAGTCGCGCAATCGCGTCGTCGAGATTTTCGACGCTAATGCCGATGTGATCGACCACGCGGCCCTTGGTCGGCTCGAAGGTCTTGCGATTTTCCCAACCAGGCATATGGGAACTGGTCGCATATTCCATCGGAAAGATGATGATATTGACGTCGTCCATCATCAAGCTCGCCGACGGAGCGATCTGGACGTTTTTGTACATCCGCACCTCCGCCCGGCTGCCGCCTTTCGCCCCAAAATGCTTGGTGTACCACGCGCCCGCAGCCACCGGGTCTTCGCTCAGCAAATGAAGGTGGCCGAAGTGGTGATGAGCCGCGGTGTTCAGCTCGATCAGCGCGTTATCGGGTCCCAGCACGTAGGCGTAGAAAAAGATGCCCATTTTCGTGCCGCCGCCGATGTCGCTGATGTCGTTAAGGGGCGTCGCGAACTTCGTTCCGGAATCGAGCTGCTTCTGATAAGTCGTCTTCATATCTTCAGCTCCCCAGCCGAAGTGCCAAATGGCGCTGACCACGTCGCTAGGCGGCGCAGCGGCGACTTTCGCGACCAAAATCCAGCTTTTTTGCGTCCAAACCGCGTCCAAAACGTCCTTAAAACGCGCTTTTTCGGAATCGAATTTAGTGGTGTAGAATTCGATGGCACCTTTCGGGTCAGTGGAGTTCAGGTGCAGATGATGAAAATGCGCGTCGGAAACCGTTTGCGCGAACATGCTAGCGCAGGACAAAGCAAAAATCGCGACGGAGCGAGTCGAGAGCATAGAGGGAATTATACTTGAAGGTTGCAGCGCATTCACATCCTCACCACCGGCGGCACCATCGAAAAGGTTTATTCGGAGCAACAAGGAGCGGTGGCGAATTTAGAAGACAAAATTGAGCGCTACCTGGGCCGCCTGCGTCTGCCGGACACTGAGATCGACACCACGCGCCTGATGAATAAAGACAGCCTGGAAATGACCGCCGCCGATCGCGCGATGGTGCTCGACGCGGTGCGCGAGAGACTCGACGCGCCGATCGTGATTACTCATGGCACCGATACGATGGTCGAGACGGGGCTGTATTTGAAAC
>PNAJ01000102.1 GCA_003170295.1 Bryobacterales bacterium
ACAGGTCGGGTGCAGCCGGGGTTTTGTTGCGAGTTGGGCGCGGCGATTCGCAGAGCAGCGCATCGCTGGTCTCTACAGCAGGCACGTGGGACAGGTGGCCACGGTGCTGACACCGAAGATGGAAGCACGGATATTAGAGGCGACCCGGCACGCTCCGGCCAGCGGGGCGACTCACTGGAGCACGCGCAAACTCGCGGCGCATCTTAAGATAAGCCAATGATGGTGGCACGGGTGTGGCGCAAGCACGGTCTGAGGCCGCATCGGATCGAGCGTTACATGGCTTCCAACGACCCGGACTTTGAGAAGAACGCGATTTTGATCTTCAAACACGCCTTTTCCGATATCGGGGTTCCGAGAGAATACCTGCTCCGGCTGCACCGCGCTGGACAATTGGAAAGGGTTGGCCGAGGACTGTATCGCCTTCCGAACTCGCCTGTCACTGAACGCCACAATTTCGCCCTGGTCGCCAGCCGGGTCCCTCAAGCTGTTATCTGCCTTCTTTCTGCTCTCGCCTTTCACGACGTCGGAACTCAGAACCCATTCGAGGTTTGGATCGCCGTTCCTCGGGGATCGCGACGCCCAAAACCCGACGCGCCGACCCTGCGGGTGACGACGCTATCGGGTGCCGCGTATTCAGAAGGTGTTGAGGAACACATGATCGAAGGTATCTCCGTCCACCTCTACGGCGTTGCGAAAACCGTCGTTGACTGCTTTCGATTCCGCAACAAGATCGGCCTCGACGTTGCTCTGGAGGCCCTCCGTGAGAGCATCCGTTCCAAGAAAACCACAATCAACGAGATCAATCGCTTCGCAAAGTTGGTACGACTTGAGCGCGTGATGCGTCCTTACCTTGAGGCCCAATGAAGTCCGCAGGGAAGAACATCGCGGAGTCCGTTCGTGCCCGTCTCCTAAATCTCTCCAAGCAGTGGGGGTGACGAGTTTCAACTCACGCTGGCCAACTATGTGATCGAGCGATTCCTCTATCGCCTAGGACAATCGCCGTTACGCGACGGGTTCGTTCTCAAGGGAGCCGTCCTGTTTCGCGTCTGGATGGGGCAGTCCCATCGCCCCACCAAAGACCTCGATTTCTTCGGCAACGGTTCCTCTGGACTATCGGAGGTCGCCGAGGCGATTCGCGAAGTCTGCCTTGTCGAAGCTGATGATGGCATTATTTTCGAGCTCGACGCGATTCACGCAGAGCGCATTCGCGAAGATTCTGAGTATGAGGGCGTCCGAGTCCGTTTCCGAGCGAAACTCGCCGCCGCCCAGATACCGCCACAGATTGATGTCGGACTCGGCGACGCAATTACGCCCGAGCCATCATTGACAGCCGTCCCATCCATGCTCGGTATGGACCCTCCCCAAGTCCTCGGTATCCGCGAGAGACCGTGGTCGCCAACGGCGAGACGGCCGCATATGTTCGGGATCAGATGGGGCATTCCAGCATTCACGTTACCTTCGATACTTACGGGCATCTGTTCCCCGGCCGAGTAAGAGAAGCCAGCGACAGGTACGAAAAATCGATGGATGCAGCCCGCCGGAAACCCGAAGCGGCTGTAGCAATCGGTTAGCAATCGGCACTGACGGAATGCGAAAACCGGACACGCGCAATTGATTGGCATCTTGTCCGTACGCTGATTTTCAAATCCTGAACCGCCGGCCGGCGATGGTTAAGACCTGCGCTGGTGTTAGCAATTTGTTAGCAAAATTGGCGTGGGAAACGCTTCTAATCCGTGCAACCGATTGAAAGGATTGGTTGCGGGGGAAGGATTTGAACCTTCGACCTTTGGGTTATGAGCCCAACGAGCTACCAGACTGCTCCACCCCGCACATCCATCCTAGCGTAGGTGTGCGGATTGGTCAAATTTTGAGGCAAATAAACCATGTTCCGATGCCCACAGCGGCCCATAGGGCGAATACTCCGGCAACGCGCAGCGCGAATTCCCGGGTTCCTGCCGAGATGGCCACCAGAATCTTCTGCACCGCGTTTGCCGCAAGAGCCAGCAGCACTGCGATCTCCGCGGTCGCCAACGCTATGCTCTGGTTTTTCAACAGTTCCGCTGCCGGAGCGATTACCGTCGATACGTCCACCAGCCCGCCGAGCAGGCTGGTCCAATAGAACGCGCCGGTTCCTAGGGTCGCCGCCGCCGCTTTCGTCAGGAACACGACCGCTGCGAACAGGGCGCCGAATCGTAGTGCGGGCAAAATGCGGAATGGATTGCCCGATGGCGTTGGAACCGCTTCAATTCGTTTGTGCGGCCAGCGGCGCAAGACCTCCGCCAGCAGGATTCCGGACACGAGCATTGCCGCCAAGGGCCAGACGCACACCCGAGCCAGCTCCGGACTCACCGCCATCACGATCAAGAGCGTGCGCGGGAATTGCACCGTATTCGCGATCACGAAGGCGCGCCACAATCCGAAGGTGTCCTGGGGACGCTCCTTACTTTCGCGCGCGAAGAGCAGGGTCGCCGCTGTCGTGGACGCCAATCCGCCCAGCACGCTGGTGTAGAACAGTCCTTTTTCCTCGCCCAGGAATTTTTCCAGAAAATAGCCGACGTAGGAAATCGACGAAATCAGGATGACGAACTTCCACACTTGGCGGGGATCGAAAAAAGCGTAGGGACCATACGCGCCGACCGGCAACAGCGGATAGATCACTACAACCACGCCGACGAAAGCGAGCGTCGCGTTGAATTCTGTTGCCGAGATCGTTTCCCGCAACAGCTTTTCGATGTGTTGCTTGGTTTCGAGAAAGACCACCACAATCAGGGTCACGCCAATTGCTACCGGCTCGGCGAAAGGCGGAACGGGCGAAGCCGCCAAATAGGATAAGGCGAAGGTGGCGACTCCGGCCAACTCCGTCGTGATTCCTCGCCGCTCCAGGCGCTCTTCAAAATGAAATACGGCAAGCAATGCGGTGATCGAGAGAAGCACTGGTGCGGTTAGCCATGGCGTCCCGAGTATTCCGCAGACTCCGCCCGCCAAAGCGACGATGAGGAAATCGCGGAGACCCGGCGGCGTGTTTAATCCATGGAGAACCCCGCCGTTCGCGTCCGGACGCCCGGCGTCGCGATGCGCCGCTTCCCGCTGGCCACCGATCAGCAATCCGATCAGCAGGGCTCCGGCGAGCGATTCCACGGTCGTCGATAGGGAAATACTGTCCATTTAGCGAACCGGCGAGAAAGGGAGTGGCTGAAGCAGCGAGACGCTGATGTTGGACACAATCTCCGCGTCGGTGTCGCCCGCGACTACGCGCATCTTCTGCCATTCCGGGTCAGACCCAAACGCTTTCCAATATTTTTCGCGCGATGCCAAGTCGTCGAAGCTCAGCATATAAACCAGATTCGGCATTCGCGCGCCGACAATCGTTTCCACGAAAAACACCGGCCGCATGCCGAGGCGCCGGAAAATCGCAATCTCTCCCGACTCGAACATCCTGATCTTGCGCGCGAGCGTAGTCGCGTTGTTCGATTCATAGCGCCGCAGCTCGAAAATGCGCCCCGGCCTGCCCGCAACGTCGGTGGGCATGATGATTTCCGGAACGGACGCGAATGCGCGCCCCAGCATGCCGTCGATCCGCTGGTAGTTCAATCCCGGCTGGCTGTTGTATGCGGTGAGAGCTTTCTTGTACTCCGGGTCCGCCGATAACTTCGCGCGCTGCTGCTCCATCGCGCCAAGGGACGGATAACTGGCGATCGTCATCACAAACGGAGTCTCTTCCGCGATCATGCTCGCAAAATAAGCGCAGGGAGCGATGCCGGCTCGCGTAAACGCGGGGAGGGCGGCGTGTTCCAGAAAGCCGGTGAGCTGCGCGCGTTGGTTATCGAGCGTGTTGCGCAGATGAATGGTTCGAATTTCGTAAATCGAAGGTGCTTTCGATTGCGCGCTGGCAACTAGAGATCCCGCAGCCAGGGCGGGCACAAATTTGCGACGGGTCATAGGCTATAGCTTAATGCGTTTCGGCACCTCGCATTAGACATCGCATTACACTGGGAGGAGTGTCTCGCGCTCTCGCTCTGCTTCTCATTTGCGCCGCGATTGGCGCGTGTGCGGCTGGACCTTCGGCCGCCGGGCTGGCTCGGTCCATTCATGATGCCGTGCTTGATCCTGAGGAGTGCTACCGGGTCCGCGATCTGAGCTTCCGCAAAGACGACATTCGCCTCTATTTCACAGACGGCTATTTGATCTTTTCCAAACCCGCCGCCGGTCAGCGAGTCTCCGCCGTGTTCACGACTGAAGTAGAGGGCGGCGATGGCGAGGTGATCCTTCTGCCCCCGACTCGCGGAGAGCGGCAGTCGCTCGCGACGTTCACGCAATCGCCCAATCTGGACGAGCATATCGGTACTGCGATGATGGTGTTCACCGACGGTACGGGTGCGCTGCTGCTCGACCGCATCGAAAAAGAGGGCGCTGGCAAGAAGGCCCCGGAGATGGGGGCGCTGATGGCCGACAAGTGGTCCGCCATCCTGGCTAACATCCGGGAGGGATTTGAGCTGAGGATGGTCAACGACCTGTTGTCGCCGGACCCCAACTTGTCGGGATTTATGTTTCTCGGCCTCGCGGGGCGCCAACGAGGTAATTTCGATATTTTGTACGATCCACACGGGCGCGAGCAGATTGTCGCCGGCCAGTTAGCGGAGCGCGCCGGTCGCCTGCGATACAACATCTGGACCAGTTTCATGGCGCGGAGCGTTCGCACCGGCGCTCGAAAGAGAATCGAGCCAGGCTTCTCCCTGACGCATTTTTCGATGGATGCTTCGCTCGATGCCAGCCTTCACATGAAGGTATCGACGAAGATCAAGCTGCGCGTAGGCGCGGCGGCCCTGCGATCGTTTCCCTTTGAGATCGCCGCAGCGATGAAGGTGACGTCGGTACGCGTGGACGGAGCGCCCGCCGAGCTGTTCTCACGCGATTCCCTGCGTGGGCGCGCACTGCGCGGCAGTGAGGACGAAGCGCTGCTGGTGGTGACGCCCGACGCGCTCACTTCCGCGAGCGAGCATGAGTTTGTATTCGAGCATGAGGGCGACGTGATCGCTTCGGCGGGCAATGGAGTCTACTTTGTAGGGGCGCGTTCCACTTGGTATCCGCGAAGCACGCCGGAATTCTCCACCTACGATCTGACGTTCCGCTATCCGAAGAAGCTGACTCTGGTTACGGCTGGCGACGCTGTCGACGATCGGATCGACGGGGACACGCGGATCACCCGCCGCCGCATCGCGGTGCCGATTCGTTTTGCGGGCTTCAATCTGGGTGACTATGAACGAATCACCGGCGCGGCTCGGGGTTACACCGTGGAAGTGTATGGCAACCGCCGCTTGGAGGCCGCTTTACAGCCCAAACTGGCGGCGCTATCGGATCCGTCCACTCGCCCACTGACGGCCCAGCAGCGAAGACTAGCGACGCCGGAGCAGCCTCCCCTTCCGAACCGTCCGCCCGATCCTCTCGCACGTCTTCACGCCGTTGCGACGGATGTTTCCTCGTCGCTCGAGTTCTATTCCAACTTATTTGGGGCGCCTGCGTTGAAGACGCTCACTGTCGCGCCGATTCCGGGAACGTTTGGACAAGGGTTCCCGGGTCTGGTTTATTTATCGACGATCGCGTATCTCGATCCTGCCTCGCGTCCAGCCGCCTTGCGCAGTGAGAATCAGCAGCTCTTCTTCTCCGAGCTGATCGTCGCGCACGAAGTCGCCCACCAGTGGTGGGGCAACGTGGTGATCATCTCCAGTTATCAGGATGAGTGGCTGATGGAGGCTCTGACAAACTACTCCGCGCTATTGTGGCTGGAGAAAAAACACGGATCGAAAGCAGTGGACGCGGTGCTCGACGATTTCCGCGCGCGGCTTCTCGCGAAGAATGCGGAGGGGCGCACGCTGGAATCGGCTGGCCCGATTGTATGGGGTGTGCGCCTGGATTCCTCGGGAATTCCCGACGCTTGGCGCTCCATCACTTATGAGAAAGGCGCCTGGATCATGCACATGCTGCGCCGGAGACTAGGCGACGATCGCTTCCTGAAAATGCTCGCGGAATTGCGCCGCCGCTACGAATTTCGCGCCATCACCAGCGAGGAGTTTCGCGCGCTGGCCGCCGAGTTCCTTCCGCCTCGCACTCCTTCGGGCACGCTGGATACGTTTTTCGACAACTGGGTCTACGCAACGGGCATTCCTGTGCTGAAGGTGCAGAGCGCTACAAAGGGGCTCAAAGTGTCAGGCACCGTAACTCAATCCGGCGTCGACAACGACTTTTCCGTCGAGGTGCCGGTCGAAATTCAATTCGCCAAAGATCCATCGCAAACCGTTTGGGTGCGAACGTCGAACGAGCCGGTTCCTTTTTCCGTAACCGTAAAACAGGTGCCGGTGCGAGTAGGCCTGGGAGCTTTCAGCGTTCTCGCGGCGAAAAAGTGATGCCTACCAGAAAATCGAACTGTTCCGTGGTCGCCAGGTAGTGGTCCGACGTCCAGTGCGTGTAGCGTAGCTCGGGTTCGATGCGCAGGAAGCGCGTCTTAATGGAAACGCCGCCTGCCGCTGTGATACCCGTTCGAACCGGCTCGCCTGACGGACTCGTAAAATGCGTGAAAGACGGAGAATAACCCGGATACTGTGGGTCTGAAGAGGCGTTGGTGTTCAGATCGCCGATATGCCGAAGCGAGGCTCCCGCGGCTGCGTACGGGGCGAACTGGCCGTGGCCGAAGCGGCGCTTCAGCAGCATCGGAATTTCCCATGCGGCGCTCATGGTTGACGAATATCCGAGAACTCCTTGGGGATATGGGCCGCTCCTGATGTCTTTTCGCAGGTGTTCATATAAGCCGTCGACCTCGACCCGGAATCCGAGAGGAAGCTTCACTTCCACGGTGGGGCCGAAGGTATAGCGCTTCATGTCGAAATAAACGGTGCCCTCGAAAATCCTGCCGTTCGTCGGCTCGAAATTCGAAGTAGAGGTCAGTGGGAGCCCGCCCTTCACGCCAAACGTGAGAATCTGCGCCGAGAGGACGGAAGGAAGAATGAATATAAGCGCTTTCATGATCTAAGCGTACCCAACTATTAAGGTTTTAATTGACAGCTCCGCGCGACTGATGTAGAGTTGAACTATTAATTCCTTAAGTGAGGAGCGCGCCCCGTGGCGAGGAAGAAATCTCCGCATCTGACCGACGCGGAATTGCGGTTGATGGACGTGTTGTGGGAGAAGAGCTCGGCCACGGTTTCCGACGTTGCCGATGCGCTGCCGAATCAGCCCGCGCTCGCTTATTCAACGGTTCTCACCACGCTCCGCATCCTTGAAAATAAGGGTTTCGTGCGCCACACCAAGGACGGCCGTGCCTTCGTGTATCATCCAGTGGTTGGCCGCGAGCAGGCGCGCGAAAGCGCGGTCACGCATCTGGTCCGCCGCTTCTTCGAAAACTCGCCGGAGTTGCTGATGTTGAACCTGCTCGATGGCAAAAAGGTGGATGCGTCGGAATTGCGCCGGTTGCGAAAAAAGATCGAGGAGGCCGAGGCATGACGGCAATCCTCGCTGCTCTGATCAACGCGGGAATCGCCGGAGCCGTCGTCACCTTCGCGGTTTGGCTGGTATTGTCGATCGCGCCACGCCGCGCGCTTAACGCCGCTACGCGTTATGCCGTATGGTGGACCGCGTTGCTGGTCGTCGTGACGCTCCCGGTGTTCTATCTGCCGCATCGCTCCCAGCCAGTCTCCGCACCTCAGCCCAGCGCCCCGCTAGCGACCGAAGTCGTTATGACGACCGCTACAGAAGTTTCGCCCGTCATCGACGTGCCGGTTCCATCGCGCTCCGTGCGGTTTCCGCTCGAACTCACTGCGGGGGCTTGGCCCAGCCGCATTTTTACCGCATGGGGAATCGTGGCGTGCTTTATGCTGCTTCGCCTGTGCGCCAGCTACTGGATGCTGGAACGAAGGAAGCGGCGCGCTCGCCCGGCGGACAAGTTTGAGCGATGGCCGGTGCGAGCTCTTATATCCTCAGAGATTGCCTCGCCGATGGCTGCGGGTCTTTTTCGTCCCGCGATCCTGATCCCCGAACGCCTTCTCGTCGAATTGGACGATGACGAGCTCGATCAGATCCGTGTCCACGAAACCGCTCATCTGATCCGTCGCGACGATATTGCCTTGTTGATCGAGCGTACGATCGAGGCGTTATTCGCGCTGCACCCCGTGGTCCGTTGGATCACTCGCCGCATCGATCTGGAGCGCGAAATCGCATGCGACGATTTCGTCGTGGAGCAAACCGGACAGGCTCTTCCGTACGCGTCATGCCTGACGCGTGTCGTCGAAATCGCCGGTGGCGCACGCTCGTCCATCGTCGCCGCAGCCGCCACTGAGGAGCGGTCGCACCTGGCAAGGAGAATCGAAATGCTGCTCGACAAGACGCGTCACAAAGGAACTCGATTGCTGAAGGCTCGACTATTGTTGATGGTCGCAGCCCTCGCGGCGCTGGCATGCGTTGCCGCGAGGACCCCGGACCTGGTCGCGTTCGCGGCGGTGGAACAAGACTCGTTTTTCCAGGCGCCGGTCGCGCCGGAACCGCCCGCGCCGCCGGCTGCTCCCGAACCTCCTGCAGCTCCCGTCGCGCCGGAACCGCCGGCTGCTCCCGAACCTTCAGCATCTCCGGTCGCGCCGGAACCACCCGCGCCTCAATCCGAATGGTTCGACTCGCGCAGCAATCGCGAGATGACTTGGCGGACGAACGATGGACTCCACACGCGCGAAAGTCGGGTTCGTGGCAACGTTCAATTCAACGACGGCGAAACCGACGTTAAAGCGATCTCCGCCGACGGTTTCTTCGGCTACGAAGAGTCCTATGGTTTTTCGAGCCGCCGCTATCAAGCCACCGCCGGGGCTTCCGGTCAAATCACGCGCCGCTATCTGGTCGATGGAAGTGAGAGGCCTCTGGATGCAGACGGAAAAGCCTGGCTGCGCGCCGCGATTCCCGACCTGTTGCGCGAATCCGGTATCGACGCACCCGAACGCGTGCGCCGCATCCTCAAACAGGGTGGCGCGCCCGCCGTTCTCACTGAGATCGCGAAGATTCACAGCGACGGAACGAAAAAGCTCTACATTCGCGAATTCGTGCCGATTGGCAACCTCACGCCCGATCGGTTTCAATCCGTGCTGCGCGTAGTACGCGGCATGGGTTCGGACGGCGAAAAAGCCGCGGTGCTAGTCTTCCTGGCTCCTTCGACCCTTAAGGACAATTTGCGCGATTACACCTTCGAGGCCGTCAAAACGATTCATTCCGATGGCGAAAAGCGCCGGGTATTGACAGAGTTCCTGTTGCACGATGTTTCGCGCGGCACGCTGGTACTATCGGCGCGCGCGGCCTCCGACATCAACTCCGATGGCGAGAAAGCTGCCGTGTTGGTTAATCTCGCATCGCATCTTCGCGGCAACGACGATCTGCGCCGTCCCTTTTTTCGCGCCGCGGAGTCGATTCATTCCGATGGCGAGCGCGCCCGCGTTCTGATGGCGGTCATGGCCTCCGCGGGTGAGCAGCATGACACTTTGGTGGAGGCGCTGCGCGTCGCCGCTTCGATCAACTCCGATGGCGAGAAGGCGCGCGTGCTGGTGCACGCCGAAGGCTATTGGAGGGACGACGAAGTCATGCGACGGGTCTATTTTGAAACTACTCGTACCGTGCATTCCGACGGCGAAAAAGCTCGCGTGTTGACGTCGCTGATCAGTCGCGCGGGGCTCAGCGATCTCACGTTGATCGAGGCAGTGCGTTGCGCCACCGGGATCCACTCCGATGGTGAGAAAGCCCGCGTCCTCGTTGCCGTTGCGAATCACTCCAACGGCAAATCCGAAGTGCGCGACGAGATCAAGACCGCGGCCGCATCCATCCATTCCGATGGCGAGTATCGCCGCGTGATGGCGGCCATCGACCTACGCGCGGGCGCCTTCCCGAATCGCCCGCAAGCCCGGTAGGGCGTCGCGAAACTCGCCTGCGCCCAGGCCGAAATAGAGTCTTCGAAAGATCGCAAAAAGCTTTTCGTACACCGCGGCTTCCTTAGGATCGGGATCGTACGTCTTCCACGCCGGACAGAGCGCCTTCTGCGCATCCTCGATGGTCTTGAAGGTCCCCGCTGCGAGAAACGCAAAAATCGCCGACCCCAGGCTGGTCACATCGCCCGCGGGCACCAGCACTGGTTTGTTCAACACGTTCGCATAGACCCGATTCAGCGTATCGCCGCGCTGCGGAATGCCCCCTGCGTTGATCACGCGATCGATGCGCACGCCGTGTTCCACCATGCGTTCCAAAATGACGCGCGTATGGAACGCAGTCCCTTCGATCGCCGCGAACAGCTCGTCCTGCGCGGTGCTCGTCAGGTTCCACCCGAGCGTCACTCCCCCTAATTCGGCATTCACCAACACCGTCCGATCGCCGTTATCCCACGTGAGGCGCAGCAGTCCCGTCTGTCCCGCGCGATATGTTTCCAGTCCCTGCGCGAGCGCGGAAACCGTCGTGCCAGCCCGGCGCGCGATCGCATCGAAGATATCGCCCGTCGCGGACAACCCCGCTTCGATGCCGAAATAACCCGGATGAATCGACCCCTTCACGACGCCGCAGACACCCGGAATAAGTCCAGTGTGCTTGGCCATCGCCATAATGCAAGTCGACGTGCCGACCACGTTCACCACATCGCCTTCGCGGATGCCCGACCCGATCGCGTCCCAATGCGCGTCGAACGCTCCCACGGGAACCGGAATGCCCGCGCGCAATCCCAGCTTCCGCGCCCATTCTTCACTCAAATGCCCCGCGAGTTTGTCCGATGTCGCATATCGTCCGCCGATCTTTTCGCGCACTCCAGCGAGCACCGGATCCACCTTTACCAAAAAATCTTCCGAAGGCAGACCGCCCAGCGACTCGTTCCACATCCACTTGTGTCCCATCGCACAAATGCTTCGCGATACCGACGATGGGTCGGTCACGCCGCACAGCACCGCCGCGATCATGTCGCAATTCTCAAACGCGGTAGCGAACTGCGAGCGCTTCTCTGGATTGTGACGTAGCCAGTGCAGCAGCTTCGACCATCCCCATTCCGACGAATACACGCCGCCGCACCAATCGATCGCCTCCAGTTTCGCCGCCCGCGCGGTGCGCGTGATCTCCCCCGCCTCCTTCCAGGACCTGTGATCGCACCACAAATAATAATCGTTGAGCGGAACCAGATCCGCACCCACCAGGATAACGCTCGACCCCGTGGTATCGAGCGCAATCGCCTCTATTCGATCGCCCGCGATCCCAGCGGTTTCGAGTGCCGCGCGCATCGCCTCCGCTAGCACGCGCAGTTGATCCGCGTGACTCTGCGTCGCGTAATCCGGATCGTCCCGCTTGCGCAGCAGCGGATATTCCGCAGTCGCCGAACCGAGGCGCCCCCTCTCACTATCGACAATCGACACTCGAACGCTCAGCGTCCCGAAATCTACACCCGCTACGATCGCCATAACTATCGAATCGGCTCCGGCACAGCCGACCCATCCGTCCTCGGGTCCGACGCCGCGTAGTTGATGCCGGTCTTGGAATCGTGCAGAATTGCCTGGCCACGGCCCATTTCCTGCGTATACTCGCGCCGGATGTTGATCTGATGCCCGCGTGCGGAAAGTTGTTGCAGAGTCTGCGCCGGAACGCGCATCTCAATCGATAAATCGCATCCCGTTGAGCTTCTCTTCGTGAATCGCGGGGCCTCTAACGCAGCTTGGAGATTCATTCCATAATCGACAATATTCGAAACGAATTGCGCGTGCGCAAGCGGTTGATTCATTCCGCCCATGATGCCGAACCCGACGTGCAGGTCGCCCTTTTCCATGAACGCCGGGATGATCGTGTGAAACGGCCGCTTGCCCCCCGCCAGCACGTTCGGATGCTTCGGGTCTAGCGTGAAACCCGCCCCGCGATCGTGCAACACGAAACCCATCCCCTCCACCGTGACGCCGGAACCGAATAGATTGGAGACGCTCTGGATCCAACTCGCGATATTGCCGTCTTTGTCGACCACCGTCAGGTACGTCGTATCGCCCGCGACGGGCTGCCCGGCCGGAACCTCGCAATTCGCCTTGCCGGGATCGATCAGCGCCGCCCGTTTGCGCGCATATTCCTTCGATAACAGCACTCCCACAGGAACATCGTAGGTACGCGGATCGGCATCGTAGCGGCGCAGATCGGAGTACGCGAGCTTCATCGCCTCGATGCGCTTATGCATCTCCGCGGGGCTGAACGGTCCGAACATCGACGCCGGCGACGTCTCCATGATGTTCAACATCTCAAGCGCGGCCATGCCCTGGCCATTCGGCGGCAATTCGTACACGCGCCAGCCTCGATAGTCGACCGAAATCGGCGTCACGAATTCAGACGAGTACGATGCCAGGTCGTCCGCCGTCACCGTTCCGCCGAGCTTCTGCGATGTCTTCAAAATTGCGGCTGCGATCTCGCCTTTATAAAATGCGTCCGGACCTTTTTCAGCGAGCAAACGGTAAACGCGCGCCAGATCGGGATTGCGAAACAGATCCCCTTCTAGCGGAGGCTTTCCGGTAGCGAGAAACACCCGTTCCGATTCGCCGTTAACCTTCAACTTCTTCACCGTCCCGGGCAGCGACCACTCCTCCACGATCGCCTCGGTAACCGGAAAACCCTCCTCCGCATAAGCAATCGCCGATTGAAATAGATCCTTCCACGGGAGCTTCCCGAAGCGCTGATGCATCTTCGCCCATCCATCCACCGCACCCGGAACCGTCACGCTGTGAATCCCGTCGCGCGGCATCGTCTTCACACCCTTCTCGGCGAGAAACTTCGGCGAAAGCCCTCGCGGCGCGGGTCCGGAACCGTTCAAGCCCGTCAGCTTTCCGCTCTTCGCGTCCCAATACATCGCGAACACATCGCCGCCCACGCCATCCATCATCGGCTCGACCAGCCCGAGCACCGCATTTGCCGCGATGGCCGCGTCCACCGCCGATCCTCCGCGCGCGAGAATTTGCGCGGCCGCTTGCGAAGCCAATGTCTGACTGGTGGCCGCAATGCCTTGCTTCGAGATCACCATCGATCGCCCATAGTTTCTGCCTTGGCCGAATAACGGTTGAAAAATAAATACGAGGAACAGCAAGCAAATACGCATAATGCGACTCAGGATATCAAAACGCGAGTTGACATGAGCCGTCGATCAAGCATACTCTGGCAGAGTTAGTTGTACGTCGAGGAATGCTCGGGAAGGCGGTTAGAATCCGCCACTGCCCCGCAACTGTAATCGGCATGTAGTCAGGCAGGATCGAGTCACTGCGCAAGCGGGAAGACAGAATCCAGGAATTGCCAAAGCCGTAAGTCAGGAGACCGGTTCCTTGACGATCTTGAACAAACAGACCGTCTCGAGGGAGAGCGTCTCATGACACCTACTTTTCTATTTCTATTGCTAGCTATTGTGCGCGGTGTGGTCCTGGACCCCGCCGGCCGCCCGGTCGAAGGTGCGAAAATCAACTGCGGCGCGGAAACTTCTAACACCGATTCACATGGGACGTTCGAGTTTCAAAAACCCTGCGTCGCCACTGTCGATAAGCCAGGGTTTGCGCGGAAAACAATCGCGCTAACGGACGCGAAGGACATCGAAATTACTCTCGCGCTCGCGTCCATCAGCGATCGCGTGCTGGTCACCGCCTCGGGGACTCCCGTTGCGATGGAGGAATCGGGCGTGGCTGCAACCGTTTTCACGTCGCGCGATTTCGAAGCCCGCCAGTTTCCCTTTGTCGAGGATTTGCTGCGCGATGTTCCTGGTTTCTCAATTGTGCAGACCGGTCGCAATGGTGGACTCACAAGTCTGTTAGCGCGCGGCGGGAATAGCGATACCGCGATGGTCCTCCTCGACGGCATCCCTCTCACCGAACCCGGCGGCAGCCTGGATTTTGCGCACCTCACTTCCGTCGGTCTCGATCGCGTCGAGGTAGTGCGCGGGCCGGAGAGCGCGCTCTATGGCGCAGAAGCGTCGAGTGCCGTGATCCAGATGTTCACTCAGCATGGCGATGCGGAATCGAGGGTGCCGCATGGGTCGATCCTCTATGAGCGCGGCTCGTTCTCGACCGATCACTGGGCGGCGATCATCAATGGAGGGCTCGCCAAAC
The DNA here is from genome assembly GCA_003170295.1 of Bryobacterales bacterium. GTDB lineage: Bacteria > Acidobacteriota > Terriglobia > Bryobacterales > Bryobacteraceae > Palsa-187. The sequence goes on from PNAJ01000102.1 coordinate 14,109, forward strand.
GCATCGACTACGCGATAACAGCGGATCAGTTCCGCTCGACCGGCGAGTTCGCCAACGATGCTTATCGCATCACGACCGGCACCGGGAATGTTGGATACCATTTTTCCGATACCACGATTCTGCGCGCAGTCTATCGCGAATTCGACTCGTACACAGGTATTCCAGGACAGGTGTTTTACGGACTGACGGACACTGCCGCAACTGAGACCGCTCGTGACTCCGCACTAAGTGTCCGGTTCGACGATGCTCGGGGCAAGCGATTCACGCAGAAGGTCGTTTTCGGATACCATCGCTATCGCGCCGTGGATATCGATACGTCGAGTGGCGATCCGTACACCATAGCCGCGCTGACCCGCACGGTTCCGGGTCCAATTCCCTATACGTATCTAGTCAGCCTCGTGCCTGCATCGACAACCGTCGCGCCACCCGGCGTCACGCTCGCCACGTATACAAATTATCCTTACAATTACAATACGCCGAGCGTCACCGATCGCTCTAACGTCCAATATCAAGGCACATGGACGCACCAGGGCGGCGCTCTGACGTTCGGGTATGAGTACGAACGCCAGGCGGGCGTAATTTCACAGGCCGACGTTGCGCGATCCGACAACGGCCTTTTTATCAGCGATCACTACGCCGTGACGCCGCGCATCTATCTCACCGCCAGCGCGCGCTATCAGCAGAGCAGCACGTTCGGGAGCGAATTCGCACCTCGTGGAGCAGTGACGTTCCGCTTGCCCACCGAAACATTTCTGCGCTTCAGCGCGTCGCGAGGAATCAAGGAGCCTTCGCTGCTGGAGAATTTCGCGAAGGAGTCTTTCTACGTCGGCAATCCAGCACTCAAGCCGGAAACGACAACTAGCTTCGAGGCGGGTTTGTCTCGCGAGTGGTTATCGCGCCGCCTGCGCACGGAGCTTGCACTTTTTCGCAATTCGTTTCACGACCTGATCGAGTATGATTCTTCCGTGTATCCGGGAACGTTTCAGAATGTCGACCGGAGTTGGGCGCGTGGAGCCGAGGCGTCGGCGAACTTCCGCATCGCCCGCAATCTCGCCGTGCGCGGCGCATACACGAAGCTCTATACGCGAATCACGAAGTCTAGTACGGTGAGTCAAATCGGCGAAGAACTGCTGCGGCGGCCGCGCAATTCAGGATCGATTTCGCTCGAATTGACACCTCGACGCTGGACCGTGACCGCCGGCGGCAGATTCGTCGGCGAAAGACAAGACGCGGATTTCGTGTTCGGTATCAATCGGAATCCGGGCTATCAATATGTCTTCGTGAACGCGTCCTATCAGGCGACAAAACACCTGACGCCGTTTGTGCGAATCCAAAACGCGCTCGACCAGCAGTATCAGGAAGCATTGGGCTACTCCGCGCTCTCGCGGACCGCCACCGGAGGCTTGCGAATCACATGGTGATCGCGCGGCGCGTCTTCGGGCTGCTCCTGTGTGCGGCTGCGTTATCGGCCGCCGTACCGGAGCGAATCGTCTCGACCGCGCCCAGCATCACGGAACTGCTCTACGCGTTGGGACTGGGGAATCGCGTGGTCGGCGTCACGCGATTCTGCCGTTATCCACCCGAGGCCCAGCTAAAGCCGAAGATCGGCGATTACACCTCACCCAACCTCGAAGCCATCGCTGCACTGAGACCGGATCTCGTGATCGTGCAAACCAATCCGGTGCATCTGGCGGACCGGCTCGGCGCGCTGAAACTGCGTGTACTCGAAATCAATCAGGAGAACATCGCGGCGATTTACAAATCTATTTTCGATGTGGGCGCGGCGACGGGCACCGAACATACGGCTATGCAATTGAACAATTCGCTGCTGGGCGGTTTGGCAAAGATTCGCAATCGTGTGTCAGCGCTTCCGCGCGTCCGCATGATGTTCGTGATCGGACGCTCGCCCAACCGCCTGGACGGGTTGGTTGTCGCCGGGCGCGCGTCCTATCTGAATGAAGTGATCGAAGTCGCGGGTGGAGAAAACGTCTTTCGCGATGCGGTGGCGGCATATCCGGCCGTGTCTCTCGAAGAGGTGATGGCGCGCAATCCTGAAGTAATCGTCGACATGGGCGATATGTCGGACACCGTTGGCGTCACCGAAGAACATAAGCGCAACGTGATCGCGCTCTGGGATCGCATTCCGAATCTTGCCGCAGTGAAGCAGCATCGCGTGTTCGCTGTCGCGTCGGATGTTTTCGTAGTGCCAGGCCCTCGCGCAATCAACGCGGCAAAAGCATTCGCGGAGATGCTCCACCCTGGCTTGAGCGTGGGGACGATCCAGTGAGCTTTCGCGCGTCAGCGTTGGGGTTCGCCTACGGCCTGTATGACGCGACCTTCGAGCTTCCCCCATCGGGATTCGTGACCATCGCGGGCCCGAACGGGGCAGGGAAGTCCACGCTGCTCGGAATTCTCGCCGGCTTGCGGCATCCTTATCGAGGCGAGTGCCAATATCGCGGTGTGGAGATCCGGCGATGGCGGAGGCACGAGTTTGCTCGCAAGGTGGCTTTTTTGCCGCAATCCGTGAAGCTCGAATTTCCATTTAGCGCGGAACAAGTGGTGTTCATGGGACGCGCGCCTTACGCGGACGGTTGGTTCGAATCGCAGGAAGATCACGCGGCCGTGGCGCGCGCGATGGCAACCACGGATACGCTGGCATTCGCCGCGCGCGATTTTCGCTCGCTTTCCGGCGGCGAAAAGCAGCGAGTCATTTTGGCGTCGGCGCTCGCGCAGGAGCCCGAAACGCTCCTGCTAGACGAGCCGACAACGTTCCTCGACCTGAAGCATCAGCTCGCGATGTATCGATTGCTCGCCGTGCTGGCCAAGCGGATGCTGATCGTCGCCGTAACACACGATCTGAACCTCACGCTGCGATTCTCCGATCGCGCAATCGTGATGGAGGACGGCCGAATCGCCGCGCAGGGATCTCCCGTCGAGGCGCTGGCGCCGAGCCTTATTGATCGCGTCTTCGGCGTGCACACCGAACTGCGCGACGGCTGGCTGGTATATGACTAAGGCAACCTTGGCGCACGCACTCGTGCGTGAAAATCGCGCTCTTCGGTGCATTGTGGGGCAGGTTGGCAACCTGCGGACCGATTGGCAATCGGTCCATCCCGGCGTAGCCCGGACACGTCGCGCTGTTCCTGAGCGCTCCCACCGCTTGCTAGCGATTCCTCTACGACACACCACTCTTTTTTCCGCGTGGCGCGAGCTTCAGCTTGCAGCGACGGCTTCAGCCGCCGTCCTCAAGAGAAGAATATGAACCGAAGCATCTGGATCTCCTTCGCCATTCTCCTAGCGGTCGCAATCGCCGCGCCACTGATCGGCAGCTCCCATATCGAGCTGCGTCGCGCGCTCGCCGGAGCCTCGCCGGATCACGAAATTCTTTTCTACGCACGCTTGCCGCGGGTGCTCCTCGCGCTGCTGGCAGGCGCCGCGCTCTCGCTCACTGGAGTTCTGTTCCAATGCCTCTTGCGCGATCCTTTGGCCGAGCCATACACGTTGGGAATTTCGAGCGGCGGATCGGTAGGCGCAGTGATCGGAATCTGTTTCGGATTGCCCGCCATCGGCCTGCTATCGCTTGCGGGCGCGGGCACTGCGCTGCTGATTGTGCTCTGGATTGCATTCGAGGGCGGCCGCCTTTCCTCGTTCACGTTGCTGCTTGCGGGCGTCACGATGAATAGTATCTCGCTCGCAATCGTGCTTTTTCTGCATAATCTAGCGTCATTTTCGCAATCCTTTGCGATTTCCAGATGGCTCATGGGCGGGCTCGATGCGGTCGAATACTCAACACTCGCGTGGCTCGCGTTTGCCGTGATTCCTGTGTGCGGTCTCGTGATCGCGCGTTCGCGGCAGTGGAATCTGCTCGCGGTCGGCGAGGAGTGGGCCTCGTCGCGCGGCCTTTCGACCACCACATATACAGTGCTAGGCTATGTTGCCGGATCGTTTCTCACGGGCATCGTCACGTCGCTGACCGGGCCAATTGGATTCGTCGGATTAATCGTGCCGCATGCTCTGCGGCTCAAACTGGGGGCGGATCACCGCATGTTGATGCCGTGCTCATTCCTCTTGGGCGCGGCGTTCCTGGCGCTGTGCGATACTTTGTCGCGAACCGTGATCGCGCCAACGGAGATTCCTGTGGGAGTCGTGACCGCTCTCGCGGGCGGTCCGTTCTTCATCTGGCTGCTGCGTTCGAAACGGCGGAGCTTGTGGCTGTAATCCTGATCGGCGGCGGTGCGCGAAGCGGGAAAAGCCGATTTGCATTGGAAAAAGCGCAGGCAATCCAAGGAAGCCGCGCATTTGTGGCAACAGCGGAAGCGTCCGATCAGGAGATGACCAAACGCATTCAGCACCATCGCGCGGAGCGCGGCGAAGAGTTCACCACCATCGAAGAGCCGATCGAACTCGCGCGCGTGATCGCCGAAGCCAAATTCGACGTGATGGTGGTCGATTGCCTTACTCTGTGGTTGTCCAACATAATGTTCGCAAATAAGAACTGTGACGCAGAAGCGGACGCGCTGGTAAATGCATCACAAGCGGCATTGGGAATGATCATTTTCGTGACGAATGAAGTCGGCAGCGGAATCGTACCCACCGATAACGCGCTCTCGCGCGAATTTCGTGATCGAGCCGGGATCTTAAATCAACGAATCGGCGCGATCTCCGATGAAGTGTACTGGATGGTGTTCGGGCAATCGCTTCGGGTGAAGTGATGCGCACATTCCTCGCGGCGATCTCGTTCCTCACAATCATTCCTGTGACGAGCAAAGTACCACCGGGCCGCGCGGCCATGTTTTTTCCGCTGGTGGGCGCGATGCTGGGCGCAGCGGGCGCGGGACTCTTAATCGCCGCAAGTCTTGTGTTGCCGCCCTCGCTCGCGGCCTTGATCGCAGTCGCATTCTGGACCGTGATCTCGGGTGTGTTGCATGAAGACGGCTTGGCCGATGTCGCGGACGCGATGCGCGCCGGGCGGACGCGCGAGAAGATGCTCGCGGTCCTCAAAGACAGCCGCATCGGGACCTACGGAGCCGTCGCAATCGTCCTGAGTCTCGTTGCAAGATGGCAGGCGTTGGAACACGTACCGGCAGCGCGGATTCTTTTGGTCTGCATCGTCGCGCAAGCCGTTCCCCGAGCCGCGATGGTCGCGCTAGCCTGGTTATCGAGGCCGTCAGGCGATGGTCTGGGCCTCGCCTTCTCCTCCTCGCTCACCACCACAGGCGCACTCATCGCCATCGCGCAGGGGATCGTCGCGTCGATGCTGCTCGGCTGGCGCCCGGGATTGCTGATCCTCGCCGGCGCATATCTGATCGTGCGCGGCGCGCGAACGTATTTCTATAAACGCATCGGCGGCGTGAATGGCGATTGCCTGGGCGCGACGGAGCAGTTGCTGGAAATCTTCATCCTTATTCTATTCGCGAGCAAGCAGATTTATGAACTTTGATTCGATCCGCCCCATCGCCGACGTCGAACTGGAGACGCGCATTCGCGCCCGCCTCGATTCGTTGACCAAGCCGCCGGGAAGCTTGGGCCGCCTCGAAGAACTTGCCGTACAGCTCGGACTCATTCAATCGACGGACATGCCGCGAATCGCTAGCAAAGCGATGATTATCTTCTGTGCCGATCACGGAGTCGTCGAGGAAGGCGTCAGCCCGTATCCCTCCGAAGTAACGCGCCAGATGGTCGCGAATTTTCGTGCCTCCGGCGCCGCGATCAACGTGTTGTGCCGCCACGGCGGCATCGAACCCGTGATTGTCGATATGGGCGTGGGCAAGCCGACACGCAATTTCGCGCGCGAGTCCGCGATTGCGCGCGCCGCAGCCGAGCAAGCCATCGAGACCGGATTTACCTATGCGGCAAAAGCCGAAATCCTCGGCGCGGGCGAAATGGGGATCGGCAACACGACATCCGCTGCTGCGATATTCAGCGCGTTTTCCGGTCTCGACCCTCTCGAAACCGCGGGTCGAGGCACTGGACTAGACGACGCAGGCGTTGCGCGCAAAGTCGAAGTCATCCGCCGTGCCCTGGTGCTTCATCGTCCGGATCCGCAGGACCCCATCGGCATTCTCGCGGCTCTAGGAGGCTTCGAAATCGCCGCGATCACCGGCCTCATTCTCGGCGCAGCCTCTCGCCGCCACCTCGTCATGCTCGACGGATTTATTACCTGCGCCGCCGCCATCGTCGCGCGCGCGATCTCTCCAGCCGCCCTGGATTACGTCGTGTTTTCGCACTGCTCCGCTGAACGCGGGCATAAAAAAATGCTCGACTTCCTCAATGCGCGCTCTCTGCTGAATTTAGAAATGCGCCTCGGCGAAGGCAGCGGCGCCGCGCTCGGCATCGGATTGCTCGAAGCGGCCGTGAACCTATACCGCGAGATGGCGACGTTTCAGAGCGCCGGTGTTTCTACTTCAACGCAGCCAGCAGAGTCCCCGTCAGCCGAAGCACGTTGAGCCGCGCCCGTTCCGCGCCTTGCTGCGAAACGTAATAAACCAAAAACTTTTCATTCTCGATCGCTCGCATCGCTTCCACTCTCGCCAGCGGCAGCTTGCCTTCCCCATATTGCGCTAGGTCGACGTTCAACTCCTCGCGTGTCACTTCAAGATCCGCTCGCGTCAACTCGCGGGCGCTCTCGGCGCTCTTCACTTCCTGATACGCCCGCCGCAAATCCGCCGTGATGCGCGACCGCGTGCGCCCCACTTCGATCCGTAGCTTCGCCACCTCGGCTTCCGCCTGCGCCGCGAACGCCTGTGAACTGCGGCCCACCAATAATGGCATCTCGATCGAGACGCCCAGCTCCGTGTTGCTTCGGCGGAACGAGAAGTTGTAATTCACGTAATTGTACTTCGCGAAAATATTCTCTTGCGCGATCACATTGACCTTCGGCAGACGAGCCGCGTGAAACCCTTTAATCTCCAGCGTCTTCACTTGCATGTTGGATTCCAGCCGCCGAAGATCCGGGCTGTGCTCCAGCGCTTCCTCAATTGACGCGTCCTCGGAAATCGGAAGCGCGATCGCCGTGCGCTCCTCCTGCGCCGCGCGCACGCGATCGTCCGCGCCCAGTCCCAGCGCCTGCGCCAGCATCGTTTCCGCGTTGATCAGGTTGACCGCCAGCCTTTCCGCGCTGTTCCTCGCGATCAGCACACTCAGATTCGCTTTCTTCGATGCGAGTGGCAGCTCGCGCCCCTCCTCCACTCGCGCGTCGATCAATTCCTTCACCCGCCCGAGATTCTCGATCTGCTTCTGTGCCGACGCCAGGCTGTGCGCCGCTTGTTCGGCATCGAGAAACAGCGACGCCACGCGGTAAGCGGCCTCTTCCTGACGCTTCGTGACATCGATGCCGGCGCCCCTCAAACCCTCCTTGGCCTGCCCAATCTGAAAACTTTGCGGACGGTCGAATAGCGACATCTGCGTCCGCGCTTCAAAAATCGAGGGTGGATTTCCGTCGATCGCGATAGGATATCCGCTGCTCCAAGCAAGCCCGCTGCCGCCGATGACCTTCGGAAGAAAAGGATCCCTCGCGATCAGGATCTGGTCGCGCGCTTTCTGCTGATCCAGCCGCGCGATCATTACATCGGGGTTTTGTGTCAGCGCCAGATCCAGCGCCTGCCGCAGCGTCAACGTCTTCACTTCAGCCGCCGCCGACATCGCCAAAAGAATTAAAACTGCCAGGAATTTCATATTGACCTCATTATCCACTCCGCGTCCTTTGTGGCGCGCGCACTCGTGCGTGCCGCGTCGACACCCGTGTCGCCGCCTGGGATCACCGGGATCTATTCGTACCGCAACGCTTCCGTAGGATTCAATCGCGACGCCCGGCTAGCCGGCAGCATACCGAAGATCAATCCCACTCCCAGTGACACACTGAACGCCACCGCGATCGACACCAGAGAAATCGGGATCGCAAACTGGTCCGTGAAGAACTGCACGCTCAACGGAATCGCCACTCCGATCAGAATCCCCGCGAGCCCGCCCACCATGCTGATCAGCACCGCTTCCGCCAGAAACTGTTCCAGAATATCGCGCCGCGCCGCGCCCACCGCCATGCGCAGTCCAATCTCGCGCGTGCGCTCGGTGACCGTCACCAGCATGATGTTCATGATGCCGATGCCGGAGATGACCAGTGCAATGGCCGAGACCACGATCAACACCGCATTCAGAATCGCCGCAATCTGCCGCGCCGTGTCGAGAATTTCATTCAGGTTCTGAACGCTGTAATGCGCGCCTGGACGATGGCGACTCTCGAGAATCGCCTGGACGGTCTTCGTCGCCTGCTCCACCCCGGCTTGGCTGCGGACCTGGACATACAGCGGATCGATGCGTTCAATCTGCGTGAAGTCCTTCAGCACCGTGATCGGAATGAGAATGTTATCGCCGGAAAGCTCCGTCGCCCCGTACGTCGACACCTTTTCCTTAAAGGTACCGATAATCGTGAAAGGAAGCCCGTGCAACTTCACTGTGTGCCCGATCGACTCCGCCTGGCTCCCGAACAATCGCCGCGCCAGCTTCTCCGTCGGCAGCGCGACATGCGCCCTCTGCGCAACCTCGCTACCATCGAAAAACCGCCCGCGCAGTAAAGCAAGATTACGTACCACCGGATAGTATTGATCGGCGCCCAAGATGGCGATGTCTTCCTCGTGACCTTCCACGCGCATCCGGTCGAGACTATTCATCACCCCCGTCGCCGCGACGATGCGCGACCCGAGTTGTTGCCGCACCGCTTCCACGTCGGCGATCTTGACATAGTCGGCCGCAGTGGCGGAGGTGGCGCTGTTATTGCCGGCCTCGTAGTTCGCGATGATCAGGTTCGATCCGATGCGCTGAATTGCGTCGAGAATGTAATCCCGGCTCGTGAGCGAAATCGTAACCACCAAGATCACGCTCGCGTTGCCGATCACCAGGCCAAGCGCAGTGAGGAACGCGCGAAACTTATTGGCTCGTAGGGCCGCGACGCTGGAACGCAACGCCTCCAGGTGCGAAAAAAAACGCATCAGGCCCCGAGCTTTTTGAGCATTGCCTCCGCGCGTTGCCGCGGCGGATCCTCCGGCGTCAGAGGAGCCTCCAGATAGCGCTTGAGCAGCGTCCGTGCAAGATCCAGGTCCCGCTTCTCGCTGATGTAAGTGGCGGCGCGGTCGAACATCACCTTCGGGCTGTTCGGCGCCATCCGCGCGGCCTGCTCAAATAGCGCGTCGCTTTCCTTCATCCGGCCGTGGTTCCCCAGATACCTCGCCAGAACCAGAACCCGCCCCACCTGGCGCGGAGCCAGTTCGGCTGCTCGCCGGAACTGCTGCTCGGCGTCGTCGTATTCTTTCTTCTTGTCGGCAACCAGACCCTGCGCGTAGTGCCCCTCCGCCTGGTCGTCCTTCAGGATCATTTGCGCCAGCACTTCCGCCTTATGCACGCCTCCGCCCAGAAATCCCGGAGCCTCCAGATAGAAATCGAGCAGATCGCCCAACGCATCCTTATCCGCGGGATCGAGTTCCACCGATTTCTCGAACATTTGGCGCGTTTTTGACGCGAAGCCAGGTGCCGCGAACGGATTCGCCGTCTCCGCCCGCCGCCCGTACGTCCGCCCCAGCCAATGAACCAGCTTGGGGTTATTCGGATCCAGCGCGACGGCCTTCTCAAAAGCCTCAGTAGCCTTCTTATACTCGCCGAGCATAAAGAAATCCTGGCCAATAAGCTGAAGAGTCGCGGCGTCTTTGTGCGGCAGCGCCTGCAACAAAGCGAGCGATTGCTGATACTCCGTCCGCTGATAACGATTGCTCGCGCGGCTCCACTCAGGAGTAGCCGCACGCAACATCACTGCAATCAACAAGGTTAGAACACAAATCTTCGGCATTACTGGTCGAACTTCCCCTGCGACACCATTACGATGTTTTTATTCTACACGGATTCAGATGCTCGAAAGTTGACCGTGGTTTCAGTGATCTGACACGCCCTTGTCGCGCACGCGCTCGTTTCGCTCCCTGCCTCCACCGCGAGTCCCGGCCCTTGTCCCTTCTTCAGCCTGTTAGAATGTGGTTTCGAGTTTCTCATCAGGGAGCATATACAGAAAAAATGGCGGTTACAGGCGCGGGTCTTGAAGGAATCATTGCTGCCGAGTCGCAGATCTGTTTCATCGACGGCGATGCGGGAATCCTGAGTTATCGCGGATTCAATATCCATACATTGGCTGAAAACGCAAAGTTTGAAGAAGTCGTCTTTCTGCTGTGGCGCGGCGTCCTGCCCAAACAGTCCGAGCTGGACGAGCTGAAAAAAAAGCTGGTCGCCCATCGCGCGATTCCCGACCAGGTCACCGCATTTCTGAAGCAGACAGGCAAGTCCGCGCCCATGGACGTTCTCCGTACCGCCGTGTCCATGCTCTCCTTGTACGATCCGCAAGCCAAGGATATGTCGCCGGAGGCGAACGCGGCCAAAGCCATCAAGCTGATGTCGCAGACCGCCACCATCGTCACCACATTCGATCGTCTGCGTAATGGCAAGGAAGTGGTCCCAGGCGACCCGGCTCTCAGCTTCGCCGCTAATTTCCTCTATACCCTCACTGGCAAGAAGCCGGATGAAGTCATGGAGCGAGCTTTCGACATCGCTCTCACCCTGCATGCCGATCATGAGCTGAACGCGTCGACTTTCGCCGCCCGCGTAGTCGCGGCAACCTTGTCCGATATTTATTCAGCGGCCACGGCCGGAATAGCGGCCCTCAAAGGTCCTCTGCACGGCGGCGCGAATGAAGACGCCATCAAAATGTTGCTCGAAGCCGGAACCGCCGACAAGGCCATTGAGAACGTGAAATACCGTCTCGCCAACAAGATCAAGATTCCAGCCTTCGGACATCGTGTTTACAAAACCACCGATCCGCGCGCGACGCATTTGGCGGCGCTGTCGGAAGAGATCGGAAAGCGGACCGGCCACGTGGATCTATACGAGACGTCGAAGCAGATCGAAAAGTACGTTAAGGAAGCCAAGGGGCTGAACGCAAACGTCGATTTCTACTCCGCGTCGACCTATTATTCGCTCGGCATCCCCATCGACATCTTCACGCCCATCTTCGCGGTAAGCCGCATGTCGGGTTGGACGGCGCATGTGCTGGAGCAATATCACAACAATCGCCTGATCCGTCCCCGCGCCGACTACACCGGCCTCCCAGTGGGCCAGCCCTGGGTAGATATCGCGAAGCGCTAATGCACGATCTTTCAGTTTTTCGAAATAATCTAGACGCAATCGCATCAAGACTAGCCGACCGCGGATTCTCGCTCGATGTCGAAGCGTTTCGCAAACTAGACACGGAGCGCCGCGCCGCCGTTACGCAATCCGAGCAGCTAAAGGCGCAAATCAAGGCCGAAACGCAGGAAATCGGCAAGCTAAAAAAGGCTGGTGACGACACCTCCGCGCGCCAACTAGCCGTTCGCGAATTAGACGGAAAAATCGCCACCTTTGACGAACAGGCCAAGTCCCTCGACGAGCAATTCCGCGAGCTCCTGGCCGGCGTCCCGAATATCCCTCACGAATCGGTGCCCACCGGCAAATCGGCGGCGGATAACGTCGAAGTCCGCCGCGTCGGCACTCCGCCGCAGTTCGATTTCACCCCCAAACCGCATTGGGATCTTGGCCCGGAATTAGGCATTCTCGATTTCGAGCGCGCCGCGAAAATCACCGGGGCGCGCTTCGCGGTTTACTGGGGTGTTGGTGCAAAACTCGAGCGCGCGCTGATCAATTTCATGCTCGACGTGCATACGGAAAAGCATGGATACACAGAAGTTCTGCCGCCGTTCATGATCAATTCGGCAAGCCTGTATGGCACCGGCAATTTGCCGAAGTTTGAGGCCGACCTGTTCAAGATCAAGGACACCGATTATTACCTCGCGCCGACCGCTGAAGTGCCGGTGACGAATCTTTATCGCGACGAAACGCTCGATTGGGAAAAACTCCCAATAAAACTATGTGCTTACACGCCCTGCTTCCGTAGCGAAGCCGGCTCCTACGGCCGCGATGTTCGCGGCATTATTCGGCAACATCAGTTTCAAAAAGTGGAGTTGGTGAAGTTCGCGCGTCCCGAGTCGAGTTATCAAGAACTTGACGCTTTAACCCATGATGCCGAAGATATTTTGGAGCGCCTCGGTTTGCCGTTCCGGACCGTTGTTTTGTGTACCGGAGATATGGGCCCAAGCTCGGCCAAGACCTACGACATCGAAGTGTGGCTGCCGGGGCTAAATGATTACAAAGAAATCTCTTCTTGCTCTAACTTCGAGGCATATCAAGCGCGGCGCGCGGGTATTCGAATGAAGGGCGGGGTGAAAAAGTCCGATTTCGTGCACACTCTGAATGGCAGCGGTTTGGCGGTCGGCCGCACGTGGCTTGCGATCGTCGAAAACTATCAGCAGAAGGACGGCAGCGTCGTGGTGCCGGAAGTTTTGCGCCCTTATTTGGGCGTTGATGTCATCTTAAAACGCCATAATTGATCGAAAACAGCCTCTGACGGAGCCTTAAATGACCATAATTTTGCTGTTTCTACTCGCCGCAAATCTCGCATTCGCGCAAGGCAGGGGTGCCGCGGATCCGAAAGTCCGCGAAGCACGCAACGCAACCGAGGCGGAACTGGAATCGGTCGCCATCATTGAGCGAAAAGTAATGGTGAAAATGCGCGATGGCACGCGCATAGCCGCGGATGTTTATCGGCCCAAGGACACTTCGAAAAAGTACGGCACGATTTTTGTGCGCACTCCTTACAACTTCAACTACTGGGATGTGCGAACCGGCGCTCCTCGCAGTATGCAGGCCGAGCTGGACGCGGTTAAGCGCGGCTACGCTTACGTCGAGATGAACGAGCGCGGCCATTTTTTCTCGGAAGGAAATTACGATATTCTCGGACCGCCGCTGACTGACGGAGTCGACGAGTTTAATTGGATGTCTTCGCAGTCCTGGTCGAATGGCAAGATTGGCACCATCGGTTGTTCCTCCACCGCGGAATGGCAGATGGGAGTGGCGGAGATGGGTGTTCCCTCGTACGCGGCGATGATCCCGCAAGGCTTCGGAGCGGGTGTCGGGAAAGTGGGTCCCTATTATGAGCAGGGCAACTGGTATCGCGGCGGGGCGGTGCAGATGTTGTTTATCGCGTGGATTACCGGGGAGCAGAATCAGATCCGCCCGATGTTTCCGCCGAATACTTCGCAGGAAGATTTGATTCGCGTATCGAAGTCGTTCGATCTGGCGCAGCAGTTGCCGCCTGTCGATTGGGCTAAGGCTTTGCAACACTTGCCGGTGATGGACATTCTTAAATCCGTGGACGGACCGCACGGAATTTTTGCCGACAAAATGCCGGTCGATACCGGCGGAGCAATGATCCAGCGGACTCCCAACGATCCCGCCTGGTACAAAGGCGGATTGTGGCACGAGGATCATCCGATCAACGTGCCGGGATTCTGGTTCATGTCCTGGTATGACGTGTCGATCGGTCCGAATCTTGCGGCCTACAACTCGACGCGCAAGAATGCGAGGCCCGACATCGCTAATCAGCAATACGCGGTGATCGCGCCGACGCTGCATTGCGCTTACAAGCGGGCGGTGGAAGACACGAAGGTCGGGGAGCGCAGCATGGGCGATGCGCGGCTCGATTATGATGCGATGACGTACGGATGGTTCGATCACTTTTTAAAGGGCGAAGACAATAAAATCCTGGAAAAAACGCCGAAAGTTCGCTATTTCGTGATGGGCGCGAATAAATGGGAGACTTCGGATACCTGGCCACCCAAGGGCGCACAGCCGATGACGTTCTATCTTTCAAGCGGCGGAAAAGCCAACACGCTGAAGGGCGATGGCGCGTTGGCGAGCGGTCCTCCGAACGTCGATAAGGCGGACGCGTTCATTTACGATCCGCGCGAGCCGGTGTCGTCTTACGGCGGCAACGTCTGCTGCACGGGCAATGCGGTGACGGGTGGGGCTTTCGATCAACGAAAGATGGAGGAGAGGCCGGATATTCTGGTCTACACGACGGAGCCGTTCAAGGAAGGGACTGAGGTCAGTGGACCTATTGACGTCACTCTCTATGTGTCATCGGATGTGAAAGATACCGATTTCACTGTGAAGATCATCGATGTCGCGCCCGATGGCCCCGCTTACAATCTGGATGAGACGATTCAGCGTGTCCGGTATCGCAACGGGTACGACAAACCGATCGCATTCATGGAAAAGGGCAAGGTTTACAAAGTTACGCTGCAGCCTATGACTACCAGCAACTACTTCGCGGCCGGCCACAGCATCCGCATCGAGGTATCGAGCAGTAATTTCCCTCGCTTCGACCGCAATCTGAACACCGGCGGCAATAATTATGACGAGGTGGAGGGAGTGGTGGCGCACAACGAGGTCCATCATTCGCGGCAGTATCCGTCGCAGGTCACGGTTAGCGTGGTAAAGAGATAGAGAGTTGCGTCTGTCCACCCGGTAGGGATGAAAACAGATTTCAGGGGTTGCATTCAAGACGCCGGCTAAAGCCGACGCTGCAAGCTGAAGCTCGCGCCACCCGGAGAAAACTCTATGGTATTCACTCCTCGCGTTTGAAGAAGTCTAGCGGCGCGATTGAGGTGATCTTCCATTTCTTGCCGCGTTTTTCGATGGTGCACTTGATGACTGCCCGCTTCGGGCGCTCGCCTTCAAATTGCAGCGACCAGTCGAGATCCAGCGTACGTTTTTGGTCGGTTCCTTCGACGTTCACAAACTCGATCGTCGTAGAAACGTCGCCCGCCCCCACCATCGCTTCGATTCGGTGGCTGAACTCCGGGTAGTCCGGCATGGTTTTGTCGAAATGTTCAAGAAACGAGCGCGCGTTGCCGTCTCCATGAGCATCGCCCAGCGCCGCGGCGGCCGAGCGGAAAAAATCGGTCACGTCTTTCGGAGGATCTTCGAAGGCCAGCATTCCGGCCAGCAGCAGGATCGAAATGCCCATATCAGGTCCGGTAACTCGCGTTGATGCGGATGTAATCTTCGGTGAAATCGCAGGTCCAGAATCGCGCGCGACCGCGGCCGCGACCTTGGATCGTGAACTTCACGGAGCACTCGGGCTCGTCCAGCTTCGCCTGCAGCTCGGTCTCGGAAAAATCTGCCGCGAGCCCTCCCCGGCACACTGGGACGCCTTGAAAATCGATGTTGATGTGCCGTGGATTGAATGTAACACCCGCATTTCCGGCCGCTGAAAGAATTCTGCCCCAGTTTGGATCCGATCCGGCAATGGCGGTCTTCACAAGCGGCGAATTTGCGATGCTGCGCGCGATTTTCTCCGCCGCACGCTCGCTCGCCGCGCCTTCAACGTCGATGGTTATCAGCTTTTTCGCGCCTTCGCCGTCTTTGACAATCTGCCGCGCTAGCGATTCGAGAACCTCCGTCAGCGCGGCCTCAAAAACAGTCACCCGCGGCCTGACACCCGACGCTCCATTTGCGAGTACCGCCAGAGTGTCGTTGGTCGACGTATCTCCATCCACGGAAATTCGATTGAACGTTTTCTCGCACGCGCGTTTCAGGGCGCTTCGCAGGGCGCCGGCAGCGATGACCGCATCCGTCATCACAAATGCGAGCGTCGTCGCCATGCGCGGATGAATCATACCGGAGCCCTTCGTCATTCCAGCAATCCGTGCGCCCTTCACTTGGGCGTTCGCAGTCTTCATGACCAGATCCGTGGTCAGGATCGCGCGGGCGGCATCGTCGAACCGGTCCGCACTCAATCCGGCAACGAGGGCAGGCAACGCGTCGATTATCAGACGCGCGTCGAGTTCCACGCCGATCACGCCGGTCGATGCGGGAAGCACTTCCTCGGGTTTCGCACCGATCGCTTTCGCGGTCGCTCGCGATGTCTCCATTGCGACCTTCTCGCTGGTCTTGGTAGCGCAATTCGCATTGCCTGCGTTGATCAGGATTGCGCGCATCCGGTTAGGCGCTGCGCGAACATTTCTCCGTGCGACCTCCACCGGTCCAGCTACCACGCGATTCTGCGTGAAGACCGCGGCTGCGATAGCGTGTGTGTCCGACACGATCAACGCCAGATCGTCTTTCATGACCTTGCGAATTCCGGCAAACGTCGCGGAGTAGCGAAATCCGAGCGGTAAATTCATCCTAAAACCTCGCCTGGAGCGATGGAAAATCCGTTCAAAAATGCCGATGCCGCCATCCGCTTCTTTCCTTCCAACTGAACCTCAAGTAATTCAATCGCCCCTCCACCGCACCCGGCGAACAGTCGCTTGCCTTCGGCAAGGAGCTCACGCGGTGCAAGTTCGAGCTCCGCGATTGCGCCGCGCCACACGTGAAATCGCTGGCCGCGCAGAAAACCGTACGCACCCGGCCATGGTTGAAACCCCCGTGCGCGATTCAAAATCTCGCGAGGCGTCATTCTCCAATCGATGTGTCCATCTTCACGTTTCAGAATCGGCGCAAGGGTCGCCTGCGCGTTATTCTGCGCCTCCGGCACGATGCTCTGCAATTCCGCGAGTGTGCGCACCAACAAATCCGCGCCCGCCGGAGCGAGCCTCGCTGCTAACTCGATCGCTGTCTCGTCCTTGCCGATCGCGGTCACCCATTTGAGCAACATCGCGCCCGTGTCGAGCCCTGCGTCGATCTTGATCGTGGTGACCCCGGTGGTCGTCTCGCCGCGCGCGATGGCCCATTGAATCGGCGCGGCGCCGCGATACTTCGGCAGCAGCGACGCGTGCACGTTGATAATTCCCAACGGAGGAATGTCGAGAATCGATTGCGGAATAATTTGTCCGTACCCCACCACTACCATCGCGTCTGGCGCCATCGCGCGCAGTTGCTCTACGACCTCAGGCCTCCGCACGCGCTCCGGCTGATGCACGGTGAGCCCCAATCGCAGAGCCGCTTCCTTCACCGCAGACATCGCGTCCTTCTGGCCGCGCCCTTTCGGACGATCGGGCTGCGTAAACACCGCGGTCACCTCATGGCCCGCCTCGACGATTCGCTCCAGCGAAGGCACGGCGAACGGGGGCGTGCCCAGATAAACCAACCTCATCCCCATTCGCCGATTTTTTGCAGCTTGCGAATCTTGCGCCGGATCAAGTCGCGCTTCAGTGGACTCACGTGGCTGATGTAGAGCGTCCCGTCTAGATGATCGGTCTCATGCTGGAAGGCACGGGCGAGAAGATCCTCCCCGGTCATCTCGAATTCTTTTCCAGAGGCGTCCTTGGCGCGCACGGTGACTTTTTGCGCCCGCGTCACCGGCTCGCGAAAGGTCGGAATGCTCAGGCAACCCTCTTCACTCGTCTGCGATCCCTCGCGAGAAACGATCTCGGGATTTATGAGCACGATCTTCTGCGCGGGGTCCTCGCCAGTCGTCAGATCGATCACCGCGATCCGCTTGCCAACTCCGATTTGCGGGGCCGCCAAGCCGACTCCGCGCGCCGCATACATCGAATCGAACATGTCGTCGACCAGTTTATGCAGCTCCGGCGTATCGAATTCAGTAATCGCTTCCGCGCGCTGCTCCAGCACCGGCTGGCCATACTTCGTGATGGTGTGAGTCATCAGAAATTCTTCACCTGTTCAAGATATCCTTCAAAATTGCGCATCATCTCCTTCAGCGAATCGCCGCCGAATTTTTCGATCGCGGCGCTCGCGAGGACGATCGCCACCATTGCTTCGCCGATCACTCCGGCTGCCGGAACTACCGCGACGTCGCTCCGTTCATAGGCTGCAAGCGCCGGCTCGCGCGTCGTCAAGTCGACGCTTTCGAGCGGACGGCGCAGCGTCGAGATTGGCTTCAGCAGCCCGCGAACCACGATGTCCTGCCCGTTGGTCATACCGCCTTCCAGGCCTCCGGCTCGATTCGCACTGCGGGTAAATTTTCGATCGTCGCGGTTGTAGTGAATTGTGTCCTGCACTTTCGACCCGAACGACGACGCACCGTCCGCGGCGAATCCGACCTCGACGCCCTTCACGGCCTGCATCGACACGATCGCCTGGGCGAGCTTTCCGTCGAGCCGCGTATCCCACGCGATGTGCGATCCCAGGCCCGGCGGCACTCCATGCGCGACCACTTCAAAGACGCCGCCCACGGTGTCGCCCGTGCGATACGCCTCGTCGACGACCGCCTTCATGCGCTGCTCCGCCTCCGCATCGACGCACGCCAGCAATACTTCGTCGCGTTGGCTGAGCTCGACCAGTTCTTCCCACGCCGCCGCGCGATGTAGCCGCTCCGAGCCCACCGCAATCACATGGCTCAGTACCTGGATGCCCATCTCTGCGAGCAACGCTTTCGCCAGCGCGCCCACCGCTACGCGAGCCGTCGTCTCCCGCGCGCTCGCCCGTTCGAGAATATAGCGGGCGTCCTGAAAATCATACTTGATGGCGCCCGCTAGATCCGCATGACCGGGACGCGGTCGCGTCACAGTTTTTTTCCGCCCGTCGTTCTCCTCGACCGGAAGAAACTCCGACCAATTTTTCCAATCTTTGTTTTCGATCAGAACCGCGATGGGCGAGCCGATGGTCTTGGAATGCCGCACGCCGCTGACGATGTGCGCGCGGTCCGTCTCGATCTTCATGCGACCGCCACGCCCGAAGCCTTGCTGGCGGCGCCACAGTTCGCGATCGATGGCCGCGATTGAAACCGGGATTCCCGCGGGCATTCCTGTAACGGTCGCCACTAAACATTCGCCGTGCGACTCTCCTGCTGTTTCAAACCTGAACATGCAAAACATCCAGTCTAACAAGACGGGAGCCGACTCCTGACTCTTGACTCCTTCTTCTTGTAGACTATTTGCATGTCGACTTTCACGATTCGTACTTTCTGCTCCGCAACTCTGTTCGCGACCATGTTCAGCATGGGCGCCCTAGCTGCCACCAAACCCGTCACTGTCCAGTTGAAGGATGCGAAAGGACAGAGCGTCGGCACGGCCGTCGTCGCTGAGATCAAGGGTGGCTCCGGCGTCACTATCAAGGTGAGCTTTATGAACCTGCCGGCGGGTGAACACGCCATCCACATTCATCAGAACCCCGCTTGTGAAGCGCCCTTCACCACCGCGGGCCCGCATTTCAATCCCGACAAGAAGGAGCATGGACTCGACAATCCGGCTGGGCACCACGCGGGCGATATGCCAAATTTCACCGCGGACGCCAAGGGCAAGGCGAAGACGACCATCACAAATAAGAGCGTTACCTTGAGCGATGGCGATCACTCCGTATTCGGTCATGCCCTCGTGATTCACGCCAAGGCCGACGACATGAAGACGGACCCCGCGGGAAACGCGGGCGACCGCATCGCGTGCGGCGTAATCGCCAAGTAGCCGCGCAAATAAATCTCGACCTGAGGCTCCCATGAAGAAGCTGTGTTTTATCGCGCTGTCGCTCGTAGCCCTGTCCGCATGCAATCGCGACAAGAAAAAAGTTATCGCGGTGATTCCGAAAGGAAATGCGCACCTGTTCTGGCAGTCGGTGCATGCGGGAGCGGTGGCAACCAGCCGGGAGAGCGGCGTCAAGATTATCTGGAACGGCCCGGCGTCGGAAACCGATTACACCGGGCAGCTCAAGGTGGTCGACGCGATGATCAATCGCCGGGTCGACGCCATTGTGCTGGCCCCGATCGACAGCAAAGCGATGGTCGGCGTGGTGGAGCGGGCGGCGGCGGAAGGCATCCCGGTGATTATTTTCGATTCCGGCATCGATACCGATAAATTCGTCGCGCAGGTGGCCACCGACAACTATCACGCAGGAGAGATGGGAGCGGAGCGCCTCGCGAAGCTGCTCGGCGGCAAAGGCAAGGTAGCGATGCTGGCCAATATGCCGGGATCCGCCTCTACGGTCGCGCGGGAGACGGGGTTTGAGGACTTCACGAAAAAGAATTATCCCGGTATTCAGATCGTCGAGAAACAGTTCGGCAATGCGGAGGTGGCTAGTTCGCTGACCAAAGCCGAGAATATTCTCACAGGCCATCCGGACCTGGACGGCATCTTCGCTTCGAATGAATCGAGCTCTATGGGTTTTGCCCAGGCGTTACGCGATCGCAAAACGAAGATCAAGATGGTCGGATTCGATTGGAGTCCCAGCCTCCTCGACGACGTGAAGAACGGCGTCATCGACTCGCTGGTGGTTCAGAATCCTTTCAAAATGGGCCAGGAAGCGGTGCGCCTCGCGATTGAGAAACTCGACGGCAAGCCCATCGTAAAAATGAATGCACTGGCCCCCAAGCTGATCGATAAGGAAAACCTGAATACGCCGGAAGTACAGGCGCAAGTCAACCCCGACCTCAAGAAATACCTGGAATAAATGCCGCGGCGGGCTTTAGCTGGCGTTGTAGCAGGAGATGATCTTCGAAAAGATCGTACTGATGGAGGGCATCACGGTCGTCGGTATAAACCCGGCAATAGTGACTGCAACCGCCGCAGCCAATAGCGCGTACTCGATCATGTCCTGGCCCTGGAGGTCCCTCCAGATGCGATATGCGCAGTAATAGACTTTCACCATAGTAGTTGCCCTTTCAGTCTCTATCTTGCGGGAGGGGCTCGCCATAAACAAGGATATTTTCGCCGTAGCATATCACAAGTGAAATACCTAATTAGTACTGGCTAAGAACGTTTCGGGAGATCTACACCGGCATTCCCCTTAGGGATTTACTTGCGCCGGGTACCGGACCACCGTGAAATTACTTAGAAACACGGTATCGCCGGTCGATGCTGACATTTGTCCGAGGAACGAGATCGTCAACAGTTGCGTGGTATCCAGGCTGGCCGAACCCAAGACGGTGGCGAAAGCAAGGCTGCTGCCCCAGCTTTGCCCGCTCCAGGGTTGCGACCCGGCGTTGATACCGAACTCCAATTTTCCGGCAATAGCCGTGTCCGCCGCCGATGCTGCGCGCGACAGGATGGGCGTGGCTCCCCATGCCACTTGCGGAGTGAAGCCAGTGGAGGTCCCCTGGTGCACAAAATGAAAACGCACTTCGATTCGATCGCCGGAGCCCAACAGCCCCGCTGGAAGCGTGCAGGTCCCCAGCGTGGTCGATGCCGTGCTCGATGTAGTGGTACCTACCGCGCTGCAAACCACCTGCGCCGACGTCAACGATCCCAGCGGATTGTTGGGATTCCCGTACCGGTAACTTGCCAGCAGCAGATCGCCCGCCTGCGGCGTCGAAGCAAGGGCGAAGGTGATGGTGGAACCGGTG
Source organism: Bryobacterales bacterium (assembly GCA_003170295.1). Lineage (GTDB taxonomy): Bacteria > Acidobacteriota > Terriglobia > Bryobacterales > Bryobacteraceae > Palsa-187. Next base: position 35,251 of record PNAJ01000102.1, read on the forward strand.
AGCGTATAATCCAATCCTTGCTCCATGAAAAGACCATTGAGGTGCAACTGAAGACTGCTGGCAGGCGAAGGCAAAAACGACAACCCGAAAGTAACGTTTAATCCGTTGATGATGCCCGATGGGACCTCGGCGTCGGAATACAAGGGCAGCAGGCCGCCACCGCCCCCGCAGGGACCGGAGCTGCCATCCACTCTGACGCAATCCCCCAGGTTTCCGGCCGCGCCGTCGATCTGCCCGGAAGAGTTGATTACGGCCGCGCGCCCGAGCGCGAATCCGACGCCTTTTAGCGGGATAGTCGCCAGAGTGTTCGTCAGACCGACGACGTCGGAAATCTGTATGGGGGATGAAGTGATCGATCCTGAGCCTCCTCCGCCGCCGACTACCGTGCCCTCGCTCACCAGCACGTCTTTGACGGGCAGCACCACGGAGCTCGGCGGCACCGCCCAGATCTGGCTGAATTGAAATTGCCCCTGGCTGTTGTAAGTAACCTGATAGTTGGCACCCGCCGACGCGGTGGTTGTCGGAACCAGTTTCACCCTGAGCACGCCGTTCACGATCGGCAGCCTCACCTGCGCGGTGGCGATATTCGACGTATCGCCGGCCTGAAACGCGTTCCAATTGATAAAGATTTCGCCATTGAAGCGCGTTCCGTCCGCGCGATAAAGAATATCCTGGATCGTCGTGAGGGCGGGTTGCGCCTGCGTCATTGTTGCCGCCACCACCAATAACATCGCCGATCGTCTGAAACTGAGCATCCGCCGTGCCTCCCAAGCAAGCTCAGAATAGGTGCGGCGTCAGTGGCCGAACGCGAGTGAAAGCGTCAACTCACGGATTTCAAATGAAAAGCAGCTTGAATAAGTGGTGGCACAGGCTCCCGCCCGCGAGGCCGGGTACAGGCACGAAATTTCGCAAGAGCGGCGAAATTCGAGCCAGTCCCCCATTTGCGCACTGCGAACCTGGCTACGGTGTGGGCGAGCTGAAAAAGCCTACTTTATCGACATTCGCTTCCACTGCAACGTCGAAGAAGCCGACCATCATTTCTTCCCAGCTTTGCTCGCCCCAACGTACTTCAGCTTTGGGATCGGGGTTACGAGGATTGTTCGCCGAGTTGTCGAAATAACCGGTCCACACGAGGCGCGTACCTTTGGGCAGGAGCCGCGGCGTCTTCAGAGGATACGTTTGCTGCCAAAAAAAATCGTAAGGCTTTACCCGCAGCAATGTTTCGAGTTTGCCGTCGGGTTGAAGAATCGCATATTCGAAAGCACTGCCGCGAAGATGCATGTGGGGGAAAAAGGCCAGCAGCAAAGCGTCTCGCGGCATGGTGCCGGAGACTGACGCGTGATAATCGCTCGCGCCCGGGGGAATCACGATTGCGCGGTTCTGCATTTGCAGTGTCAGCACGCGGCGCGCGGGACGCTCCTTTAGAAAATTGATTCCGACCGAGGTTCGATCGCTCGCCGTCGTTTTCTTCGAGGTGTAGTGGAGTTGCAGCACCAGATCGGAACCGGCGGGCAGTTTCTTGCCCATGCCCTCCGGCCAAATCGCGGCCGGACTGCCCGGCGTGTAGACCGCCAGAATATCGGTGGCTGCCTGTTGGAGGAGTTCGTTGGGAGTCATGGAACCGGGCGTCGGAGCGTACATTGTCAGCCTTGGTACGTTGCGCAACCACGTCGATTCCTTGGCTCTCGAGTACAACACAGCGTGATGGACGATGCTGCGGTCGCTGGGATGAATCTCGATCGCGCTGGCCCACTTGTCCTCGGCCAAGTCGACCGGCAAAATCACATATTGATAATCGATCTTGGTGTTCGCGGGGACTTCAAAAGGGCGGGGAAGACTGACCACCACGCTGGGCCCGTCGATCTTCCAATCCTCCGTCCACTTGATGGGACGCGGCGCATCCTTCTTCTTGCCTTCGAGCGAGCCTCCGGCGACCCATTGATCGAGCGCCTGAATCTCCTCCGGCTTTAGCGAATGTTCTGTGGAAAATTGCCCGCAGCATTTATCCGCGAACCAGGGAGGCATCTTGGCGGTCTTCACAGCCTCGACGATCGCCTTGGCCCATGGCCTGGTCTGCTCGTAGGTGATCAGGAGCATGGGGCCGATCTCGCCGGGACGATGGCACGGCTGACAGCGGGTTTGCAGGATCGGCAGGATATCTTTATTAAACGTCGGAGCCGCAGGCGGAGCACCCGCGCGGGCGAGCATCGTCAACAGAAACAGAGACACGTAGAGCGGAAGAATTTTCGGGCGCAATAACACCAGACGTAGACCACCAACGTTAGGGTGCAATCATTTACTCCAAAGTTACGGATCGGCACCCTACCGATTCTTATACACTATGGAACCACAACCAGGGGTGCGCGTGGGAATGCGAATTTGCGGCCCACTTCGTCTACCACATTGATCTGGCAAACATAGCGTCCAGGCGCAAGATCTTTCAGAGGCACCTGAAATTTCAGGGGTACCGTCTCCGGGCGGGTCGCCGCGAGTTGCGATTCATCGAGCGGACCCACTTCAAAGGCCTTCGCACCTTTCTGGTTGAACAGGCTCATGCTTACCTTGACTTTGCGCGCCTTTGCATTGAGCGGGTCCGGCCACGCGTCGTAGACGTCAAAGGTCACATACAGATTCTGACTGCGCCGGAACACGTGCGTGATGTTGGGCACCACTTTTTCTTCGCCGTCAATCAGCGGATCCGCAGCGACCTCTTTCTTGATGACTTTCTCGGCGACGCCGACTGCGGTCTTCAGAGGTTCTCTCTGGCTGCTCCAGATGATGGTGCTCAACTTCAGCCCCGAGGTTTCCGCGCTCAGATCGGGGATGACGAAACGAGCCTCGAAGGTCCCCATCTTGCCGGTGATATTTTCGCGGACCAAAAATTTCATGTGATACTTGCCCGGAGCAAGCGTGAATCCCGCGTTGTATTGAAAATTCTTTCGGCCGGCCTTCGCCGCGGGGTCTTTATCGAGATTCACCTTGATGTTGTCGCGGACGTTGCCCACGACGTTGCGCTGCTCGTCTTGAATCTGGCCGGCGAAATCGAATTGCGTGACGCTCGCGCCGCCCTTGGCCGCCAGCGCGATTACCGACCCCGGTATTTTCACCGAAACGGGCACAAAATAACTGAGCGAGGACACGCGGAAGTAATCGACTTGGAGTGCGAGCGGAATGTCCGTGACCGGATCGCCCGCCGAAATCGCCTCTTTCAGTTGTTGTTCCTTATCCTGCCCGTTCAGCTTGCCCCACGATTTCGGACCGTAATAACCTAGCCGGTGCTCGATCTTCGCGTTCATGCTGTTGGTCAGCTTCACTTGAATACGGCGGTATTTCCCGTTCTCAGCGTTGTTGGTCGTGTAATAACCGAGGATGTAATAGCTTCGCATCGCCTGTTGCGCTTGCATGATGCCGGCCGCGATATCGTTGCTATCGAGAAACGCTTTTCCGCCGGTTTCCGCCGCGAGCGTGGAGAGAGTTTCCTGCGAATCGTTGATCGTGGCGCGCTGGGAATTGTAGAGCGCGAAGTATTCGTATCTCAATCCGAAGTTGAACGATAGGCCGCGCGAGATTCGAAAATCGTCTTGTGCGAACGCGCTGGTCGACCAACTGCGGAAATAATTGTTGTTGCTTCCAAACCGTACCGAGCTCGATTGCGGAAGCCCCAGCAGAAAGTCCGCGAAATCGTATCCAGTGCCGGAAGCAGGCTGGCCGCTCGCGCTCAGCTCGCTGGTGAGCAACCCGCTGAAACTGAAGGCGCCGCGCGCATTCTGATAGTTGAGACTGTTCTGCTGCAATCGGCGAAACAGATAACCGAACGTCAGGTTGTGCTTCTTCTTGAGCACATACGTGATGTTGTCTGTGAAATTGTAGGTCTGGTTGTGCGACGATGTCGCGGCGCTGTCAGAGAGGCTCCCGAAATTCGTGAACGAAATATTCGGCGGACCATAGGTAATCGGAAGCTGCGATGTGCCGGTGATGCCGAGCTCCGCCGCGATGTTGCTGGTATACGCGAAATACGGGTCTGCCGTGCTGACGTTCCTGCTGAACGTGAGGTTCGCGCTGTTATTGAAGCGCCGTCCGAAACTGTGGCTCCAGCCGGTGGCCGCGCTGATTCCATACCCTGTGGTCGAATCGCGAAATCCGAGAAGCTGCTCCGTCTCGGAATCGCGATTCTGATATTGGACGTTGAACGTGAGACCGTCCTTGTTGGTCAAGGGCGCGTTCAACCGGACGCCGACATTATTGGTGTTGTTCGGCGTCGACGTCACGTTGCGGTAGTTCTGTACAATTCCGCTGTAGCTTGCCGCTGGGAAGAATTGCAGAAGCCCGACCGCGGCGGGGTTGAATCGCGAAACCGGAATCATGTTGTTCGGAAACGGCGTGGCATTGAGGGGATCGTAAATAACGTTCGCAACCTGCGAGAAATCGCCGTTGCGCTCGGCCAACGTTGGGACGGACGACACCTGGCTATATGGATTCCGGCTCCGCGAGCCTTGATAGGTGAAGTAAAAACTCGCGCGCTGCCAATTCAGGATTTTGGGAATTACCATCGGTCCACCGATGTTGGCTCCGAAGTTCGCCCGGTCCGAGGACGGCTTCGGCTGCGATTGACCATTCAGAGAAAACGGCGCGGCATTCAGAGCCGAGTTCGCCAGATTGATAAACACCGAACCTGTGTAGGCGGGTTGCGTACGCCGGCGGTTGCCGAAGCTCGCGAACTGGCCGTTATAAGGACCGCGCCGGGTGTTTTGATTCCCACCACGCCCGGGTCCGCCTCTCCCACCACCGCCGCGACCGCCTCCACCGGGACCGCCTCCGCCGCCTGGCCCTCCGCCGCCGGGACCACCTCCAAGGCCGGGTCCACCACCAGGGCCGCCGCCGAATCCTCCATTAATCGCGCTTGCTCCCAAACCGCCGAGCCCGAGGTTATCGCCGCCTGGAGCGCTCATTCCCGGAGGCACACCTAAAGTGCTGCTGATCCCGATTCCTGCGTCAGGGCCGCCTCCGTCTGGACCGCCACCCGGGGGACCACCGCCTCGACCCGGCCATCCTTTGACGCCGAGACTCATCGTCGCTCGACTGGGCCAATCCTCCGCTCGTGCTGCCGTTGACCAGAAACGGTTCGTCGGCCTCGCCGGGATCGCCCAGCGCGGTAGCACCCGTGCTTGCCGCCTCCGCTAATGCCTGCTGCCCATCCTGAGTAGCCGTAACCGCCGCGTTTTGAAAGCCTTGCCGCTGAGGCGCAGCTGGTTGACCGGGCTGCGCACGCCGATTCCCTGGAGGCCCATTTCCGGGAGCCCCGTCCCTCGGGGGACCACCCCGGTTAAAGCCGGCTTGCCGATTCCTCGCAGGGGCCGCCGCAGGCGGTGCAGGTGCCCCGGCAAGATGCGGCATCTCGACGGTCCAGTCCTTGAAACTCGGCTCCGCCGCGACCGTGACTTGCTCGTGAACCGGCGTGAATCCAAATACTTGCACCTGGATATCCCAAACCCCTGGAGTCAGATCCAGCACGTAGCGGCCGGATTCATCGGTGAAGGTGGTAACCTTGGTATCGCCCTGAACTGCGGTAACCGTGGCTCCGGGGACAAACTGGTCCGCTGCTCTGACCGAGCCGCTCTGTTTGGCTTCGGCCCAAACGACCCCTCCGCAGATAACGCAGGAAATGAGATGCAAATAGGCTGGCACGTTCTGATGGAAGCCGCTAAGACGTCTCCCCAAGCCAAAACGTTGACACCTTAGCAAAAAAACGGCCCATTCTTATTGACTTAGCATCATGGCCAGTGTATTCTACCTATGACTAGCCCTAGAAGAAGGCTAGGCGAAGAATATATGAAAATGTTTGGAGATCCTCGCATCTCTTACACTTCGTTATTATTGGATCTCAGATCCCTTCCATTCACCGCCACTTCGTCCTTCACCGAATGCAGCGGTCTTAAGATCAATCAAAGCGCAACCTCCGCCATAATTACGACGAACGAGCCTTCAGGTTTTATTCGAACAGTTTCCTAGCGGTATTGTCGTTCCTATTTTGAGATCGGTTTCAGTGAAGCTTGGACCTAAAAAGTGAGGGGTTAGTGAATAGATCTAGATCGATTTTTCCGTTTGCATCGCGAGGAGTATGGGTTGCTAGTCTGCTCGCGGGTGCAGCGCTGCTGGTTGAATTTGCCGGAGCTCAAACGCCGACGGCGAGTGAGCGAGCGGCTCGCGCGAAAGCTCTCAAGGCGCTGCCCAAGCGCGTCGGCCCCATTGGGGTCATCGACCCGAGCCCAATCCCAACCGGCTGGACGTGCGTCGGCAACTGTGGCACGGACAGCCTCGATGGCGTTGTGACGCTTTCACCATTCGGCAGTGCCAAGTACGCGTGGGTCTCGACGAACGGCGGTACAAATGGGGTCGGGGCACTTCCATCAGGCGCTCTAGGTAGCGAGACAAACGGATCCACGCTCGCGACGTCAGTTTTCGCGGCGACCGCCGGATCTCAATTGAAGTTCTACTTCAACTATGTCACCTCTGATGGATCCGGATTTGCAGACTACGCATGGGCGGAGCTGTACAGCTCGACCAACACCCCTGTGGCTCTTCTGTTCACGGCGCGAACCGTACCGAGTGGCAGCATTATTCCGGGGACGGGACTGCCCAGCCCTCTGGCAACACTGAGTCCCGCGTCGGTACCTATTATAGGCGGTGCGCCGACATGGCTGCCGTTGGGTGGATCTTCGAATACATGCTACGCCGCCGGCTGCGGTTATACGGGTTGGGTCAGCTCCACCTACACTATTGCGACCACTGGCAACTACTATCTTAAGGTGGGGGCAGTGAACTGGTCCGATACAAACTATGACTCGGGGCTTGCGATGGACGGCGTGACAATCGGCGGCGTGGCAATCACCACGGGGACCCCACCGGGCACTCCCGCGCCCTCTTCGCTGATCCTGACGATGCTCGGGCTGGCGGCGGTGGGGATTTACCTTGCGCTTAAGATGCGCGCGGTTCGGGCATAGGCGATCCGATTGGCTGTGACCCGTCGCTAGTGGGGGAAGGTCTCCCGTACCAAAGGGTACAAATCTTCTGAGAACTGGCTCGCGACTCTGGTCGCCGCAGCCACGTCTTGACCTTGGTTCACCCACGACGTCACTCGCACTAAAGAAGTATCGGTGCGCCGGTCCCGCGGGGCGTCGGCCATTAACCAGAACTTCGCGGCCCACTCGCCTGCGATGACTCGTCTCGGCGTCTGATACCAGTAGAGAACTACCACCCGGTCCTGGCCCTTGGCAATCACATAGCGGTTCACGGTGATTTTTCCAGCACTCGTGTTGAGATCAATCAACCCGATGGACTCCGGTATCCAGCCCGACGCGGGGAGGCACACCTGCGGCGAATGCGGCTGGCTGGTCCCGGCTCGCTGGGATTGAAACCACGCCACGAACAGGTTGACTAGTTCACCTTTCGGCTGTAGCGAGAAATTCGAATTCATTAACAGGTCCGCGCCAAGCTGCGCTTCGGTTGCCGCGTCCACCGGAATCTCGTTTACACGCTGCCAGGGACCGATCCGCACCGGAAAACGTGTTAAATCCGGCTTGGCAGGCGGCCTCTCGAACGTCGCCGTCCAATGCACAAACAGCGCCTGTGCGGCCAGGAAAACCGGCACGAGAATGGTCTTAGGCTCGGTCATGGCTCCAGGTATAGAGTGAATGGAACAGCCGGTGGACTAAAAAAACCAGGATGAGGCAGAGTACGAACACCGCCCAGCCAGCGACCTCGTGCGGAGTCCCGGAATCGAGCGCGGGAACGGCCGCCGACACTGCAACGCGAATGGCGTTAGCCACAATTGCAATCGGAACCGCGGCTAGCAGCAGCACCCACCGCATCCAGACTTTCACTGGGGATTTGACATCGGCAAGATAGGCGAACACCACCGCGATAAACGCGAGCGACAACAGGTACCGCACACCGCTGCAGGCCTCGACTACTGAAACCCGGTGCCCTGCAACGTCCAGAATCACGCCCTCCCGCACCACACGGAATCCGACCGCGGAAAGTACGCCCGTCGCTAACCGGCTCGCCAGCAGTTGCAGAGGCAAAGTGGTTTTGTTGTAGACGATCGCCAGCTTCGGCAACATGAACAACGATAGGGCGGCCGGAAACGCCCATACCCTCAGGAATGCGAACCCTCCCAGACAAAGCACGGCGCCGGCAATCGAAATAAGGAATGCAACCGAACTCGCAAACAGCCCCAAGCCAAGTGAGGAAATGGCGTGCATCGCCGCAGCGCCCGCGAGCAGCAGGAATCCCCACCAGCTTGGCGATACCGGAAGCGTCAACCAGCGTGCCCGCTCTCTCCACACGATCCAGGCGACCACCAGAGGCACCGCGAAGCCATGCGACATGTCTTCGTCGTTCCACCACTGATCGAACATGCCGCGCAGCGTCGACGCGTAACACACTATGAGGGCCAGCGCGGCCAAACCCGCAATCAAGACTCTCCTCGTCGGCATCGGCTATTTAAGCGCGCGGACTTGCGGGCACGCAGAACTTGTCGAACGCCTCGGTCAGCAGCGCCGCGATCTGACCCGCGTCGCGCCGTTCAATCTCATGCCGATGGATCATGTGGACCGGCTTGCCGTCCTGGAACAATGCGATTGAGGGTGACGACGGCGGATAATCTTTAAGCAGCGCGCGCACATGCGCCACTGCCGCCTCGTCTCCACCGGCGAACACGGTCGCCGATTTCGTGGGCTTCACCGAATGCTGCAACGCCATCCCCACGGCTGGCCGGGCCCGTCCCGCCGCACATCCACAAATCGAGTTGACCACCATCATGACGGTGCCGCCCGATGCCAGCAGTCTGTCGACATCCTCCGGTGTCCGCGTCTCCTCCACGCCAAAACGCGTCAACTCGGTCCGCATGGGAGCAATGAAGTTTTCAGGGTATGCCACGTCCTCATTCTAACAGCTATGATCGATGTTGCCGTTATGAAACACGCTCTGCTGTTATTCGCGCCGTTGCTCTATTGCGCTGCGCAGACCATTCCCGCGAATCTTCTTTCGGAAACAGGCGTTGCTTACGCCCAAGCCGACCCGCAGCAAGTGATGGATATCGTGCGACCTCGCGAGCCCGGCCGGCGGCCCGCCGTTCTCGCGATCCATGGCGGAGGATTTCGCGCGGGTTCGCGCAATGGATACCTGGCGACCTGCGTGACGCTCGCCCAGCATGGCTACGTCTGCGCCACTGCCGATTATCAATTAGCTCCAGCCGCGCCGTTCCCCGCTGCGGTTCACGACGTGAAGGCCGCCGTGCGTTATCTGCGAGCCAATGCGTCGCGCCTCGGAATCGACCCCGAAAAAATCGGCGTCATGGGAGGCTCGGCTGGAGGGCACCTCGCACTCTTTCTAGGCGTCACCGCCAACGTGCCGGAGTTTGAAGGCGATGGTCCGAATCGCGACCAGTCCTCGCGGGTCTCCGTGGTCGTCGATTTTTACGGCCCTTCAGATTTCACAAAATCCTACGGCCGAAGCGTTGACGCGGGCGAAGTGCTGCCGTTGTTCCTCGGTGGCGATGTCGCGCACGCTCGAGCCATGCATCTCCGCGCCAGTCCACTGAATTGGGTTACTCCCGACGCCGCTCCGACCCTCGCCATCCAGGGCACGAAGGACCGCTATGTGAACTATGAGCAGTCGGTCTGGATCGTCGATCGTCTCCTCGCCGCCGGCGTTGAAGCGGAACTGGAAAGCATCGAAGGAGCCGACCACGGCTTCAAAGGCGCCGACGCCGAGCGCGCCAATAGGCGCATGATGGCCTTCTTCGACCGCTACCTGAAATAGCCGCGCTATTGAAAATCCTTACTTCCGCCGATAGAGGGAGGACGGATTCCCATGCGCTGCCTTTACTGCGACAAGAAGCTGAGTTTGCTGAAGTTGACGCGGGGGGACAAGGTTTGTTCTCCAGAGCACTTCGACGCGTATCAACTCCAGCTATCGAAAGCCGCTTATGAGCGTCTAGCTGGGCCGCCTGTTAAGAAAACCCCATCAGCGCCAGTCACGTTGGCTCCTCCCGAGGAAGAAAGACATATCCAGACAGAGGATCTTGCGGTACTGCCGCCGCCGGCGGCTCCGTCCCCACCCTACGCGCCCTTTTCGACGTCGGATCTCATTCCGCATCCGCCGAATGCGATGCAGCTTGGCGCAGTCACGTCGGCCGCTCCCGAGGAAGAAAGACACATCCGGGCAGAGAAGCTTGCGGTACCGCTGGCGCTTCCGTCCCCACCCTACGCGCCCTTCTCGACGTCGGAACTCGTTCCGCATCCGCCGAATTCGATGCTCCTTACCGCGAGCGAGCTGGACGTTCCACGGCCGAAACTGGCGCTCCCAGTTCACGATGTGGAGTTCACCGGTAACCTTCTGAATCTGCACCTGCCATTGGGTCGTTCCGACACCGGCCCATTCAATTTGGAGCTGGCGCGTCAGCCCATCGCTCCAATGGATTTTCGCCCCGATCTCACCCGGCCGCCGCTCGCGCTCAAACCGGATTTCCCGGAGATCGAGGAACGGGCGAAGCTGGAGCCGGTCGAGACAGCCCCGCCTGCCTCGCCCCGTCTGCCCTACCTGCTCGCACCGTCGTTTGCCGAACGAACCACCCCGGCGATCTTCGTCGATGCCTCCAGCGCTGTGCCAACACTGTCTAGCCTAGCGCCGATTTTCGATCTGGATAAGTTGCTGCGCCCCGATTCTTCCGGCGCGATTCCGAAGCGGACCGTCTTTGCCCAATCCACATCGCTTCAGGTGCGGGACTCCGCGTCACTTTCGATCCAAGGCGCTCCCGAACTCGCGTTCCCGCCCGACTTCATTCTTCCCGCCGCGAAAGGCCAGGCTCACCTGGAGCGATGGCACGTTTCCAGCCGGCTCATCGGCTTAACCAGCACTGCGGTTGAAACAAGCTGGCAGTCGATGCGCACCCTCGATTTCGATCCCCCTAACCCAAGAGCGTTGCTGGTTCGCCCCGATGCGGCCCTGGTCCAAAGTCTCCGGCAGCTGCGGATTCCGTTGGCCCAGCTCCCCGTCTCGCTCACGATAAGCCCGATCTCCCCAAGCCTGAATTCGGCCCCCGAGCTTCCGCGCCCCGAAGAACCGCATCGCGCTTCGCCCGTCGCTCCGGCTGCCGGGACGCCTCAGCAACGGGCCCCGATGCTCCCCAGTTGCTTATTTGTGAGCGTTTTGGAAACGCGGCCGCTCCAGCGGGAGGTAATGTTCGTACATCCACCCCCTTGCCCCACCGAGTTCTGCTTGCGCTCGACCCTGGCGGAATTTCCCGCAGGGGAGCTGTTTCCGGTGGCCCTTTGTCGCAACCAAGCCACTCATTTTCCCTTACCCGAATCGATTGCGGAAGCGGCTGTGTTGCCGGCGTTCCAACTGCAACCGCTTTTCGATGCGCCGTCCTGTCTTAAAAAACGCCCGTTACGGGTGCCAGCGCCCACGCTACCGAGCCAGCTTCGTCTCACCATCGCGTGGCACGAAACCCACTCCGGCCTCCCTTCCGGCGCACTTCCCAAACCCACTCTCGCTCCGCCGCCCCTGCGTTTTTCCGGGCCGGGCACTGCCAGGAAGTTAGAAATGGTTAGCAGCGTTGCATTGCCGGCGGCTCATGATCGTGTTTTTGCCCCAGCTCCCAGCGTCCTCTTCGCCGCGCTGGACGTGGCTTCCTCCGGATTCACAGCCTTGCCTCAAATTGTGGGCGACCCGGCTGGTAGCGTGAAGATCGGTCTCGGCGCTCCAGCCGCAACCTGGGAGCCACGCCAACCGGCCTCTCACGCCGCTCGGATTGCGAAGATCCTGCCCGTTCGCAAGAGTCCGGTGCTTCCGGTCGCCGGAAATTGGCCTCGATTAGGGGCGCTCCCGCGCTGATTCAACTCATGAAGTTTTACAGACAGACTATGAAGGCCTTAGGACTCTATGCCGATGCTTAAGGAAGGACCCGTTAGGCTATAGTCCTAGGTCCTGGGGGAATATGCAAAAACCACAGTCCAAACCGGGCAGCGTGGCGACGGCGGAACCAGATTTGTCCAACGGCGACAATGCGTTACGGTCTTTGGCTCTGGCTGTCTCACTGCATCTGAAGGGTGAGCAGGAAGAGGCGCTGAAAGAGCTGGATCGCGCCGAAGCGGTTGCCAGGGAAGACGATCTGCCGGAAATTCACGCCGCCCGCGGTCACATTCATTCCGAGCTTGGCCGTTTCGATGTTGCCGTCTCCAGCTTTTCGCGGCTCTCCGAACTCCTCCCAAACGACGCCCAGACGCGTTATCGGCTGGGTCTGTGCCTGCAACATCTGGGCCGCTACGCTGAGGCCCTGGAGAATTTCCGGTCGGCGATGTCCCTCGGCGACCGCGAGTTGAAAACCAAGCTCGCCGCCGGCGTGTGTCTGCTCCACATCAACGATGGAAAGTCGGCCATCGAGGCCTTCGACGCGGCGTTAGCCCAGGCCCCGGACTCCGAGGAAGCCCTTTTCGGAAAAGCCGTCGGATTGCAACTGCTATGGGAATTCGGTGAGGCCACTGCGATCTATGAGCGCATTCTCACAGCCAATCCGGATTCGGAGGATTCGCTCGCTAACCTCATCAGCCTGGACCTTCAGCGGAAAGATTACACCGGTGTGCGGCGCTGGAGCGAACAGTTGCTCGCCCACCGGCCCGATTCTAACGCCGCCCTGGTCGGCCTCGCCGCGTCGTCTTTCGCCACCGAGGATTTTGAAGCGGCGGCCAAGAATACTTCCCGCCTGACGGAACTGGCGCCGAATATTTACGATCACTGGTTCAACTTGGGCGTTGCGCTCCAGCGGCTGGGACGCCTTCCCGAATCCGCGAGTGCCTATCAGAGGGCGGGCATCATCCGGCCCGACGCAATCTTTGCCCACATCAACCTCGGTGTCGTTCAGCGCGAGTTGGGCGACCTGGCGAGCGCCCGGTCCGCGTTCGAGCGCGCCATTGCGGCCGCACCGGACCGCGCCGATTTGAAATTGGAGCTCGCCTCCATCCTGGAACGCCAGGGCGCGCTCGAAGCTGCGGAATCCCTCTACGCCAACCTGGTCGCCACGAATCCAGATCTGGACGACGCCTCGTTCCGCCTGGGCTATGTGCGGCTCCAACGCGGCAATCCCGCCGCCAGCATTCCCGCGTTTGAGGCCTGTCTCAAGAAGCGTCCGGATTGGACCGAAGCGGAGATGAATCTTGGCCTCGCTCATACGCGCTGCGGACAGTACGATCAGGCCGAAGCCGTGCTGACCAAGCTGCTCGAGCGAAATCCTAAATCCATTGACGCGTTGAATGGCTTGGCGATCGCCTCGCTCCAGCGCGCCGATCACCCGAAAGCGCTGGCCTACCACGTGGCTCTGATCGATGCGGGCGAGAAGTCACCGGAGATTTATTACAACGCCGGACTTCTTTCGCAGCAACTCAATCAGACCGAACAGGCAGCCGCTTTGTATCGCTCCGCACTCGATCTGCGGCCCGACTTTCCGGAAGCGCTCTCGAATCTCGGCCATGTGCTCCAAACGCTCGGCAAGGGCGACGAAGCTCGCACCTGCTGGGTCTCCGCACTGGAGAAAAAACCAGAGCTGGCCAGAGGATACTTCCTCCGCTAGTCGCGTGTTTGGCGCGAGCTTCCTAGAAGCTTGCTGTTAGGTGGGCACGAGCTTCCTAGAAGCTTGCTGTTAGGTGGGCGCGAGCTTCCCTGGAAGCTTGCTGTTAGGTGGGCGCGAGCTTCCTAGAAGCTTGCTGTTGGGTGGGCGCGAGTTTCCCGGGAAGCCCGCCTTGCCGGTCACTGCGCTACTTGCTGCCGCGAGAGTGCTTCAATTCGCTCGACCAGCTCCGCGTTCGTTTCTCCCTCGAGATGTTCCACCAGGGAAATCGTCCTGCGAGTTTTAACCACCAAAAATTCTCCCGCGATTTCCACCGTGTGTGTGCCGTTCCCGAGCCAATTCCCAATCTGCCGCGCTCGCATCGATACATTCGCCTCCCCAGCGTCGAAAATGGTCATCAGCTGATCCTCCGACCAGCGAAAAACCATATCGTACGGCCGGATCGTCGCCGCAAATTGGTCTCCCAACTCCTTCGTAATCTGTCCCGAACCCTCCTTTTGCCAGCGTTCCGGTATGAAGCCGTCCGCGGCCCACGCCACAACGACCACGCAGAATGGCTTCTCTTTCCTTATCTCCATTTCCAGGCGCCTCTCCGCGGCCGTCCGATTCAGGAGTCTGGTGTGCGGATCGATGAAAGTCGAAATCGTCGCCTGGGCGAGCCACGCCTCGATTTCTTCCCGGCGGAGACGGAACTGGTCGAGCGCCGCCAGCTTCTCCGCCTTAGCCCTGCGAGAATATGCGTTCAGACCCGCAGCATAGCGCTGGAACGCTGTCCGCAGGTCCGCCTCGCCGTCCACTTGCGCCGATGCGTCGATATGCTCCGCCAGATCCTCAAGAAACGCAGTTTGCAGGTCCGCCGCTACGCCCAGTGTTTCTTCCGTCCCTCGCAGATGATCGAGGAGCTGTGCGGCATGATGCGATCCCGCGTCGATCCATGCCCGCGCGGTGAACGCATACTCGATCAGATCAGCCTCCACCGCCTCGCGGCTCTTCTGAAGCGCCTGCGGAGTCACGCCGAAGCCGAGCCTCCGCGGCAATTTCAGCATACGATCGCGATACAGCGCGCCCACCGGAGGGCACACTTCCGCCATGCAGTTTCCAATGGCAACCACGACGCTTAAATAACAAGCGAGCGCAGTTTGTTCGGTGGCATCTGGACTCGGCAACTCGGGTGTGGAAGGCATACTATCCCTGTACAAGTTATCGGCACTTGGCAGCCGCAAGAGGATAAGGTTGACACCTTAGCGGAAGTCGGCTGAGTTCTGGGTATTCGAGGGTATCTGAAAGGCTTCTAAAAAGGATTTCGCACCGGTTCCGATTCCGATGCCGGCAGATTCGGCCTCTGCCGCTCCACTCGCCACGTGACCTTGCCACCCTGTTCCCTCTCCGTGCGATTGATCCGCAATTTCGCGTTGGCGAGATAGTTCAAATGCACCCGATCGAACGCGAGCCCGGCCGATGCCATCAACTTCATCTAATCGCCATGGGCGGTTTCGTCCGGAGCCCCGTATAACCGGAATCCCAGGTGATATCAGGGGCACACCGCCAGTTGCTGCGCCCGCTGTAGCCCCAAGTGGCCGAGTCGGACTTCCGGGCGGCAGCGACATATTGGCCGCTCAGCGTGGCAGAGAAACGTAGCCCGTTGAGCGGCCACATGTGTGCAGCCTCAATTCCATCTTGGAGGAACTCCCTTTGAAATCATATAACGATGAGCGGCCTGATGGGTTGCAGCGTCTCGGAGATGGGGCACTAGGACTCATCGCCGTCATTCTCGTGTCTGCGGCGACCGCAGTTGCGCAATCGGCTCCTGCAAGCATAAGCACGATCCCGCAGCCCACCAGCGATCGCCCGTTTTTTGATGCTTCTGGAAACGCTTACTACTTGTCTGGACAGCCAACGGCGGGTGCGGCGCAAACCCAGCACGGAGGCGGCACGTGTTCCATACCCGGCTATCATGGCATCCCCATTCCAGCGTCATGTCCCGATGCGTCGGTGATGAAAGTCGACCCTTCCGGCAATCAGATTTGGGGCACGCTGCTCGGCGGCCCGACCGCCGACAGCGGAACCGCACTCGCGATCGATGCCAATGGAAACGTCGCGTTCACCGGCTCCACGGGCGGTCAGTTTCCCACCACGCCTGGCGCGGCCATCGGGTCCAGCACCAGCGCCACGGTCTTCGCCGCCAAGGTCACGGCGGATGGCAGCAAGTTTCTTTACTCCACTTATCTCCCGGAGTCCCTGGCCGCTTCGTCGGCCATCGCCGTGGATGCAGCGGGCAACGCGTACATTGCGGGTAAGACGTCTTCGGGGCATGCTTCTATTGTGAAGTTGAGCGCGGACGGCTCTACCATCGTGTATAACGCCACTCTCGCCGGCAGCAGTGCGGACGCGGTAACAGCCATAGCGGTCGACTCGGCAGGCAATGCTTTCGTCGCGGGGCAAACCACTTCGGTGGATTTTCCGGTAACCGCGGGCGCGTTCCAGCAGCACCTGAAAGGAAGCCAGAATGGTTTCCTTGTCAAGCTGAGTCCTTCCGGCAGCGTCCTGGCCAGCACGTACTTCGGCGGGAGCGGGTCGGACAGCCCGTCGTCGATCGCGGTCGATGGCGCGGGCAATATCGATGTGGTGGGATCCACCAGCTCACTCGATCTCCCCACGACGCAGGGAACCATGCGACCGTCAGCGATCGTGCCTCCGTGGAACAACTCCTCACCGGCTGGTTTCGTGGCGCAGTTCGCCCCGGACGGCAGTTCGTTGAAGTGGGCGAGTTACGTGATGAGTTCCGATTACCAGCCATTTGGTGCGGTCTTCGACATGGGTGTTAGCGCACTCGGGGTAGCCCCGACTGGCGATATCTACATCGGTGGGCTGACCGGCCCGGGCTTCCCGGTGACACCGTCGGCTCCAGTCGTTTGCTTCCAAGGCTTGACCAATCGCACTAACGGCTTCCTGGCTCACCTGAACTCAAGCGGTGCGCTCGTCGATGCAACCTATCTCGGGAACAGCGCCGGAGGCGATATCATCGTCGGTGGGTCATTATTGCCGCTTCCCGGCGGTACAGTGCTGATAAGCTGGCGCGGGACCCCTATTGGCGTCGTCTCCAGGGTCCAGTTTGGCAGCGGAGGTTGGACGGCACCGGCCTGCCTTTCCAACGACGTGCTCAACGCCGCGACGCAATCCGGTAGCGGCGGGATCGCGCCTGGGGAGTTGGTGACGCTCACCGGTTTTGGAATCGGGCCCGACATCGGTGTGGTCTACCAGCCCGATGCGCAAGGCAACGTTCCCACGCAGTTGGCCGGCGTTCAGGTGCTATTCGACGGTGTGCCGGTGCCGGTACTGTACGCGCAGTCGCGGCAGATCAATGCCATCGCGCCTGTTGGGTTGGCCGTGAACGGGACAAGGCACGTTACGGTGACTTACAACAATCAGCAGTTCGGACCGGCGGTCGCGACGGCGACATTCGGCAGCCCTGGAATTTTTCGGCTGCAGATCGGGCAGTCGGCGCAGGCCGTGGCAATGAACCAGGACGGGACGCTCAACGGACCAACGAATCCCGCGCCACGGGGCTCTATCGTGGCCGTGTGGGGAACGGGCTACGGGCAGACCAATCCCCCATGCCAAACTGGTGGACTCAACGTTCCTCGCGCAGCGCCGCTGAGCCCCGGCATAAGCGCGCAAATCTACAAAGTCGGTCCGAACGGGGGGCCAAGCTTACCCACACCGGTGCAGTATGCAGGCAGCGCGCCAACCCTGCCGTGCGGACTGGTGCAGGTTGATTTTCAAGTGCCGGTGGATATTGCTCCAGGAACATTCTCTTTCTTGGCATGGATTCAGTTCCAAGACGAAATTACTTGGACCCAATCCCAACCGCCGATCGGCGCCACAATCGCGGTGAAGTGAACCTGAGCTAAGAGACCAGGCGGGACGGACGAGACCGTCCCTAAGTCTTCTCTCTAGCTCTAGGTGGTCATGCCCTAGGTCTCTGACCGCTTGAAG
>PNAJ01000011.1 GCA_003170295.1 Bryobacterales bacterium
CTCGAAAGCTACCTGCTCGGGGAGAACTGGAACTACAACCGCTCTTTCCTTTCGGACATGACTCCTTTCTATTTCTCAGGAGCCCGAGTCCAAATCTTCCCCACGGACAAAATCAAGATCGAACCGTGGGTGATGAACGGCTACCAGACCTATGGCAAGTGGAACAAGAACAGTTCGATCGGCTTATCCAACTATTGGCGCCCCCGCGAGTCCCTTGGCTTCGTCGCCAATTTCTACTACGGTACGGACACCAAGAACGACCCCAATCGGAAGCGTTTCCATCACGACGACAGTATCCTGTACCGCTATTTCAATCGCCCCGAATCTGCGGGGATATCAAAAATGGCCTTCAGCCTGAATAGTCACTATGGAGCGCAGTTCGGCGGAGTCAATCCGTTCCCGAGCCGGAAAGAGTATATGCTCGGATCGTCCTTCGCCAACCGCATATGGTTTGCTCACGATCGCCTGGCATGGTCGTTCCGCGCGGAAGCCGTGACCAACCCCGGCCGCTACCTCGCTCTTCCGCCGACGCCCACCGGTTTCCTGCCCGGACCCGACCAATACAGCTTGAAGCTCTGGGATCTCACTTCGACGTTCGATATCCTGCCCACTGATTTCCTGGCGTTCCGGTTCGAATTCATAAGCCGGCATTCGAATGTCCCCTACTTTGCCGGCCCGGGTGGCACTACGTCGCCGGACGGCTGGCAAGGGACGTCGGGGCCATTTGTGCCGGATCTGGTGAAGCACGAGAACCGTCTCACCTTCGCCATCAACTGGCGTATGTGACGTCCCAGGCCCCACGCTTCTGGATGGTCGGCTACCTGGAACTTGGAAGCGTGCCGCGGAAGCTGGCCGATAATCCTTGACATCTGGCTCTTTCAGAGAGAGGATCCGTCCGGGTGAATAGGGGGCGACTTTTGGGGACCGTTCTTCACACCCCCTGTGACAATGTACGAGTGGCCGACAATGCGTCCGCTATCCGGCCAGCGCTAGCCAGATTAGGGACATTGGGCTCGATTTCGGCAGAAGCGCCAAAGGAAGAGTATGAGGCCCAGCGGGGGAATGCGGCCGTCAATGCTTCAAGGCGGATTGCCAGTTCTGCACCACTACGAAGGGGACGGTGTCGACGCTTTTCGGGACTGTCACGAAGAGGAAGCGCTGGCCGTCGGGTGCCGGCACGTAACGGTTGCGGCGGTTGGTGGGGTCGAGTTGCACTTCAAACAGGTCTTTGGGGATGCCGGCTTCGAACGTCGAACCGGAGGCCTTGATGTCGACGGCTTTGAGTTTCGATCCGCTCAGGAAATAGAGTTCCTTGCCGTCGCGACGCCAGGAGGGTTCGGTGCCGCCGTTGTTCGAGATCTGCCATTTGCCGCCCGAGGGCGGGAAGTTCTGAACGAAGATCTCATCTTTCCCGGACTCGCGCGACACGTAGGCGATCCAACGGCCATCGGGAGACACGCGCGCGTGATCCTGCTTGAACTCGGCCTTCAACACGGGGAACGGTTTGCGATCCCCGCTGACGGGCACGGCGGCGATGTAGTTGCTGCTTACGTTATAGAGCAGGAGTTTGCCGTCCGGCGACCAGTCTTCCAGTGCCTTGTTGTCGCCGTCCTCAAGCACGGCCTCTTCGGCGCCCGCGCCGCCTGCCGGCTTCCAGAAAAGATCGCGGAGACTCTGTGCCTTACGTGTGGAGGAGTACGCGATTCTGGAGCCATCGGGAGACCAAAGGGGGTTAAGATCGTCGGCCTTATCGAAGGTGAACCGTGAACTGACGTTGCGGGCCAGATCGATCACCCAGATGTCGCGGGTCCCAACGGAGGCGTCCACGCGGCCGACAGCAATACGCCTGCCGTCCGGCGAGAGCGCGGGACTGGTATAGACAGCATCTTCGCCGACCGTACCGAGCTTCTTTCCATTGCGGTTGTACCAAGTGAGTTCTGTGGATGCTGGCGGAAGAGCCCGGCGGTAAGCGAGAACCCCGTTTTGAGAAACGGAAAAGCCGCCGACGCCAGGGACGTTGCCGGGGCCGACTGTCGCCACCTGGTCGGCGATGCGGATGGGATCGCCGGAGAGAGAAGCCTTGTCCGGGTCAAACGAGTGCGCCACCAGCGTTGAGTTGCGAACGTAGAGCAGCCACGAGGGCGAGACAGACACGGCCGAACTTCCGGCACCAATGCGCTTCCCTTCTTTAGCATCCAGCGAGCCGATGTAGATTCCGGGGCCAGAAGCCTCATTGAAGTCGCTGTAGAGGAAGCGTCGGCCGTCGGGTAGGAAGCTGGGAAAATACTGGGAACCGCCGGAAGTCAGGGCGCGCTTTGCCTCTCCACCGGAGGCAGGGATTTGGTAGAGCGCGTTCGGGGCGTCGCGGCCGGTGAACAGGATGATTCCAGCGGGACTCCACGCCGCCATCGTCGCGGATGGGAGCACGGACCCCAGTGACTGGGGCGAACCTCCGTTCAAGTCCAGCCTTAGCAAACCAGCAAAGGTCGGTTGGACGATTGAGCGCCCGTCGGGTGACCAGGCCGGGGCAGCCTGGTTACCTTCGGTTCGTGGAACCGGTTGCGCATGGACCGAGTCCATCGCCCGAATCCAAAGGCTGTGCGAGCCGTCTTGTTTGGTTGCCCCAAAGATGATTCGCGAACCGTCGGGAGAGATATAGGGGAAATCGTCTACGCCCCAGGAGGTCCCTTCGGGCGGAGGGATTTCGAAGCGGGCAATAGCGGCAGGCGCGGGAGCAGAGCGAAAATGGGAAATCGCGAAGGCCGCGAGGAGTGCGGCGAAGATCGCGGCGAGAATCCAGCCGAGACTGGCGTTGCGGCGGCGAGTTTCCACAACCGGCGCGGGCAGCCCTGCGCTGGACCCGCTGTCAAGGACCCATTGAAGTTCACTCTTCAGGTCGGACGCGCTTTGCCAGCGGTCGTCGGGATCCTTGGCCAGGCATTTCTTAACGATGTGCGCCAGCGTCGGTGGGGTCATCGGCGCAAGCGGCTCCGGCTCGCGGTCCAGAATGGCGGCGATGAGCGTGGCTTGATTTTCGCCGCGGAAGGCCCGCTTGCCGGTGAGAATTTCGTACAGCACGCAGCCAAAGGAAAATATATCGGAACGCGCGTCGGTGAGCTTGCCCTGCAACTGCTCCGGCGCCATGTATTGCAGGGTTCCGACGATGGAGCCTTCTTGGGTGAGCGCGCGGGTCTGCGTCGCTTCGTCGGGACTGGGTTTTATCACCTCGAATCTGGCAAGGCCGAAGTCGAGGACTTTGACGCCGGATTTCGTCGTAAGGATGTTTGCCGGTTTCAGATCGCGATGCGTGATCGACTTACGATGCGCGGCTTCGAGCGCTGCGGCCAGTTGAATGGCGGCTTTGAGCGCGAGATCGAGCGGCAAAGGGCCGTTGATCGCCGAGCCCTCCACGTACTCCATGACGATGTAATCGGGACCGACGTCGTAGATCTGGCAGATGTTCGGATGATTCAACGCGGCGATCGCGCGGGCTTCGCGATCGAATCGCTCACTTAGTCTTGCGGAGGAAGTTTTGATGGCGACGATGCGGTCGAGCCGCGGGTCGCGGGCCTTCCACACTTCGCCCATCCCTCCGGCGCCGATTGGCGCAAGGATTTCGTATGGGCCGAGTTTGTCGCCGGGAGAGAGAGGCATTTGAAGGAATCAATTCAGTTTAGCCGATCAGATAAGGAGTTAGATCCTGGATTACGAGCCACTCGTACAATGATCCGACTCCGAGCGCGGCCCGCCGCATGCGGGCCCAGACGGATTGCTCCCGTGAAACCGTCCGGGGACATTGCCGATAACACCACTTAACTGGGTCGATTCTTTCGCGATCGAAGCAGCAGATGCACATGTTGCTAACATCAGATAGCACGGCAACTCGCGGTAAGAGATATTTTCGGAGTATTCCTCTCTGGGTCAGATCTAATAATGGGCACTGACAATCGCTGGCGTCTCCCGTGATTTCTCAGGCCCTCACTCCCAAAAGGCCGGGAGCTTCAACCCGTCAAGCAGCTCAGGCGTGTCGGGGTCGCCTGTCCCTATGAACACGGTCGCCGGCGACCACTCTTGGAGAAGCTTTCTTACAATCCGAGTTACCTGGGCGCGTTTGCTCGGATGGGGGCGTACCGCAACCCTCTCGTCAATTCCATCGCTGTGATAATGCAAGAATCGACCGC
>PNAJ01000009.1 GCA_003170295.1 Bryobacterales bacterium
CGGGTGGCTGGAGAGCTTTCGGCAGCTACGCGATCGACCGGAAACAGAGATCTGCTGAGGCTCCGATAGGAACCGGGTAAGGCGGCGAGGATGGGATGCGGGGTGGCCATCACGAGGTGTCCTGAAGTGCCATCGATTCGGCACAGAGGATTTCTATAACGACCAATCGTCCAAGCTTACAGATGGGGCAACCATGCGGGTCTTCAATGCTGGTGGTGCTGTCGTCAGAGTCGATGGGAATGGGTGGTTGGGAGGTAGCGAGCAGAGCGCGGCACTGGATCAGTTTTTGTCTGCGAACGCGATTGGCGAGGAAGCCGAAGTGGCGGATGCGGACTAAGCCGGAAGGCAGCACGTGGAGCAGGAAGCNNAAGCGGCGGATGAACTCGACCGCGTCCAGAGTCATGGTCTTGGTGCGGGAGTGATCCGCGTAGTCTTTCCAGTCGAAGGTGACGCGGCCGTTTTCTAAAGCGCGAAGCCGGTGGTTGGAGATGGCGACGCGATGAGTGTAGCGAGCCAGATACTTGAGCAGCGCCGGGGTCCCCCGAAGGGAGGCTTTACGTGAACGACCCATTCAAGGTGAGCGGCTGTTTCACACAAGGCCTGGAACGCGGCCGGCTTGGCCAGATCGCGAAGTTCACCGGAGAGGCGGAGCCGACCTTTGCGAAAAGCCTTTCCGAGAGATACCAGAAATAGTTTGCGGAACCGGCGGCTGAGGACCTTATAAGGAAGGAACCTTGGTTCTCGGCGGATTGCACGGTGGAATAGGAGGCAGCTTAGCAACAGGCATAAATTTTTGCGGAGCACAGGTGTACGAACACGGTGCCACACGTTTGCAATAAGGCGCTCTAGCTGGGTGGCTTCATTACCGCTACTTCCTTGGATGAAGAACAGCTGGCGGGCGAGATCAAGGCGGTTGTGTCGGCAATCGCCTTCGTGATTTCATAATTAGTGGGGTCACGATCGCCGGCGGAGTGATAGATCGACAGCGCTTGTGCCGCAAAACGACACGCCTCGGGAAGCCCGAATGGTCAAATTATTCATGCGGCGCGGCCATAATATTGAGTAAGACTCCGAGGCGGTGGCGACACTCAACGGCGTGACCGCGCTTTTTGGGTTTATCGCCGGCATCGGGGAAAAGCAGTTTGTTGCTCTTCCCCTGATGGTTTCTTTCGCCATGATAATGAGTGCTGAATTCGGCCAGAGTCCGCGAGAGCGGACCCTCGCAGAGGATCAACTTTGACAGGCACTCCTGCTTGACAGAGCGAACCCAACGTTCTGCAAATGCGTTCAGATTCGGACTTCTCGCCGGAAGCCGAATGGCTTTCACTCCGCCATCCGCCAGCGTCGATCGAAACGACGCACAGAACTTCGTGTCGCGATCATGCAGAACGTAGCGGCATGGATGAAGATGTCCCCAGGTCTCCTGGGTCGCGCTGCGGGCGATTTGTTCCATCCACTCCTGATCCGGGTGTCTGGTGATACCGGCGACGCTGACGCGACGGCTCTCCAGATGAATGAAGAACAGAACGTAGTAGGTGACCAGTCCTCGCAAGGTGAGCACTTCCACGGTAAAGAAGTCAGCACCCGCCAGAACGTCCTTATGCGCGGAGATAAAGTCCTTCCATAAGGTGGTTCGGCTTCGCTGCGGCGCCGGGGCAATCCCGTGACGGCGCAGAATATTTCCAACAGTTTGATCCGACAAATGATGGCCCAGGTTGGCGAGAGCACCGACGATACGATCGTAGCCCCAGCCCGTGTGCTCCCGTGCCATTCGCACCACCAGTGCTTCGAACTCCGGTCGAACCGTGGGACGGCCCGGATATTGCCGCTGTTTGGAGCCATCGAACTTCTTGGCGACGAGCCTCCGATACCAAGCCAGGATCGTGTCCGGTTTGGAGACGCAGGCGACCTCCGTGAGCACTTTGCGTCCCAGGCGCTTCCCGATTTCGGCGAGAGTGGCGCGCTCAAGACTGCCCATCTTACTCTGGCGATGGATCGTTTCGGTTTTTTGACCATACGACGTCGACAATGCACCGTCGGATTTCCCTCAGCGGGCATGACCGGCAGATTGAGAAAGGCGATTGAGGTGTTGAGGTCGGAGATGAAGTAGCGTCGATGCTCACAGGCTGGAGCCCGTGGTTGCCCGACCCTGGCTCCGCCCGGCTACTTCCCGACCACTAGAATCGAAAACGAATCGGGCAACATCGGGCCGCGTGCGGGTCCGCGTCCCTTAGGGGGCGTGCTTCCGGGAGGAGGCGCGGCCGGAGGAGGTCCGTACTCCGCGGCCATCGTCAGAATGTGGTTCGTCTTCGTATCCAGCGTGAGCGTCTTTGCTCCCGTCATGGTGTCGAGGTTCTGCTCCACCTCGAAGCTTGCCGGACCCGTCTCGCGAACAATCGTCATCGTACCGTTGCCGTGCGTGCTGAAGGCTTCCATGCTGGCGGGATTGAAAGCAGCTCCATCGGAGCCTCCCGCCAACGGTAGCGTCGTCAGAATCTTGCCGTCCTTCGCACTAAGAATGACCATTGTGGGTTGCGCCGGCGGTGCGCCCGAGTTCCGGCATGCGACAAACAGCACCTGGTTTTTGACGTCCATGGCCAGTCCCGCGAGGCCGCTGCCCTTGTCGCCGAGGTCGTAGTGCGCCGTCACGGTCATCGCCTTGGCGTCAATGACAGCGACGTTGGCTTTGTCGGAAACGTCAACGTAGATGTGGCCTTTTCCGTCTGTGACGGCTTGCTCCGGCGCGCCGCCGAGATCCAGCGTTCCCAGCACGTCGCCGGTTTTCGCGTCGATCACCGTAACGTGCGGAGCCTGATGGCTCAGGATGTAGATGCGTTGATTGAAGGGGTCCTGGAGAATGCCGTCCGGATTACCTTGCACTTCGATTGTTTTAATGAGCTTCAGCGTTTTCGTGTCCCACATGGCCACGGGTTTGCTGCTTGCGAATCCATGACCGGACTTGGCGTCCACTGCCGCGCCGTTGGCCCTGATATCTGGAATCTCCCCGGCCGGAGCCAAAGTGTCGAGATCGAAAACCGTTATACGCGCGGCAACCGGGGGTGTCGCCGCCGGCTGCGCGCCTCGCGGGATGTATAAGCGGCGCCCGGCTACATCGGCATAGATGTAGTCAAAACCGCCGAGACCGCCGGTCTTAACCGTCTTAAGGATCTTGTAAGGTCCGGGATTCGCAGCCTGCCAGGCTGATCCGATCGCCACGAACATCGTAAATGTTATTGCCAGAGAGGCACGTCGCATGAGGGTCTCCTGTCGTCTGCGGAATGGCCTATCACACCACAAATTACTGAAGATTCGCTGAAGATCAGCGCGCGGGCAAAACCTGTTCAATCGCCATTAATGTGAAGGACCCGGGCACCATCGGTCCCCTCCTGCCACCCGCGGGCGCAGGCCCGAATTTCGCGGAAACGACGAACACGCGGTGATTGGTGGGATCGAACCCCATATTGCGGGACCCCGGCGGGGTCGGGATGTTTTCGATGACTCGATATTGGTCCGGAGTGTCCTGATGAACTACGGTGAGCGTCCCGTCGGCGTTGGAGGCAAACGCGTTGCCGGAGGCCGCATCGTACCCTGCGCCATCGACGCCGGCGCCGATCGGGACGGTTGCCACCACCTTGCCTGCCTGATAGTCGGAGACCGCCATTACTCCGCTGCGGCATCCGCTGAACAGGCGGTGATGGGCAGTGTCGATAGCCATGGCGACCGGCTGCTTGCACGGGGCGGTGGACCAGCGTCGGACCACGGCCGCTTTCTTCGCGTCGATCTCGACCACCTCGCTCGTGTCGGTAAGGTTCGCGTAGACCTTGCCGTCGCCGGCTGAGGCGCCATATTCAGGTTTGCCGCCGAGCGGAATGTTCGTGATTAGGGCACCCGCCAGCGGATCGATCACCGTCGAGGAGTGCGCATCGCCATTAAGGGTGAAAACGCGGTTCGAAGCGCTGTCGTAAAGGATGGCGTCGGCATCTTCGGCGGCTGGGATCCGGCCGAGCGCCTTGAAAGTCTGCAAGTCGAACATGACGACGGACTTGTCGTTGCCCGAGGTGGCAAATCCATGCCCGGTTTTTTCCGCGATTGCAGTTCCGTGCGCGCCCTGGATGCCGGTGACTTCGCCGAGTAGTTTCCCACTATCTTCATCAATGACCATCACGCGATTCTGCCGCGCGACAAACAGACGGTGGTTCGGTGGATCGGGCACGATGTAATCCCAACTCCCGTCCCCGCCCAGTGTGTACGTGTGCGTTACGCGGTAAGACGGCGACTGCGCGAGAAGTGAGTTCAGCGCGGCCAGGGTGACGACCAGACCGATGCGAGGCATAGTGAGCTCCTTATCTGTCCTTAAACGTCCATAATATGCCAGAAAAGCTCCTCCAGGAGAGCTTAAAATGCCATAATTGACCTTAATCCGGGAGGTGAGCATGTTGTGGAAGAGCGGGTTTAACCGGCGCGATCTATTTCGCCGGGGAAGTTTGATGGCGCTGGCCGGAAGTGTGCGGAGGCTCGCCGCGGCGCCGCTGGAGTTTGGCGCGAATATGTACCGGTCGATCGGCGTACGACCGGTGATCAA
Source organism: Bryobacterales bacterium (assembly GCA_003170295.1). Classification (GTDB taxonomy): domain Bacteria; phylum Acidobacteriota; class Terriglobia; order Bryobacterales; family Bryobacteraceae; genus Palsa-187. The sequence continues at coordinate 4,583 of PNAJ01000009.1, forward strand.
CGCGCGCGGGACCTTCACAATCATCACCGGATCGCAGACGCTGCCCGAAGTAAAAAAAGCGATGGATGAGGCTTCGCGCAATTACGTGCAAATGGACGAACTGATGAAGGGCGTCGGGCAGCGGCTGGCGGAAATTACGGGCGCGGAGTGGGGCATCGTTTCGGCGGGTTGTTGCGCGGGCGTCACCAACTGCACGGCGGCTGCAATCGCGGGGTTCAATCCGGAGAGGATGCAGAAGCTCCCCGATCTGGCGGGACTGAAGGACGAAGTGGTGATTCCGTCGTATTCGCGCAATGTGTACGATCACGCGGTGCGCATGCTTGGCGTGAAAATTGTGGAATTGAAAGATCCGTTGGAGCTGGCGACGATTTTCAGCGAGCGCACGGCGATGGTCTACATTCTGGCCGGTCCGGGCGACGAGGGTCCACTGGGAACGAAGGCGATTGCGGATTTCGCGCGCAAGCATAACGTTCCGGTGGTGGTGGATGCCGCGGCGGAGATTCTTACGCTGAAGCCGAACGTCCATCTGGAGCGAGGAGCGTCAGTGGTGGTGTACAGCGGGGGCAAATGCATTCGCGGTCCGCAGGCCGCCGGCTTGCTGTTGGGAGAAAAGGCGCTGCTCGAGGCGGCGTGGGCTAATAGCGCTCCGCATCATGCGTTCGGGCGATCGCTCAAAGTGGGCAAAGAAGAGATCATGGGCATGCTGGCCGCAGTGGAAATGTGGGTGAAGCGCGACCATGAAGCGGAATGGAAACAGTGGATCGCGTGGCTGGATCAGATTGCGGCCAACGTGAAAAAAGTGGACGGGGTGACGTCCAGCATCAGCGAGCCTCCGAAGAACCAGCTTTCGAACCGAACGCCGCAATTGAACATCAAGTGGGACGGCGCGAAGATCGGGATTACCGGGGCGGAAGTTCACAAGCTGTTCACCGATACGGAGCCGCGCATTATTCTGGCGAGCGGCAATGGGACGCGGCTGGGGAACATGGCGAGTTCGGTTTCTGTGGTGCCGTACATGATGACGCCGGGGGATGTGAAAGTCGTGGCGGACCGGTTGTACAGCGTGTTGACACGGCCTCCTAAGTTTGAAAATCCGCCGGAACCTGTGGCTCCGAGCGTGACCGTCGCGGGGCAATGGACGGCACGGCTTGAATACGGAAGAGGCTCGGCGATCCATAACCTGATGTTCGAGCAGAGCGCGGAGAAATTAACTGGCACGCATCACGCGGAGTTCGATCAGGGAGATTTGAGCGGCACTGTATCCGGGAATATCGTGAAGTTTCAGAGCCGGTATCGGATTCAGGGGCAAGGGTTGTCGTACGCGTTCACGGGCACTGTGGATGGGGACAAGATTGCGGGTGTCGTGAATATGGGCGAGTATGGGGACACTACTTGGACAGCGGAGAGGCATAAGTATCAGACGGGTCGGGGTCGGCGGGGGTAGAAGGTTCACAGGCCGAAGCCTGTGCCACCTAATAAGCGGTCCGGGCGATTTTTTTGAACTGCGCGCCGGTTGCTTACCGGCGCTCCAGGCGGGTTACCAACCCGCCGCAGGCTGCCAGCCTGCCCCACTTCCTGCGGTCGCGGCTCGGTAGCTGCAGTAAAAACAGGCCAATAGAATTGGCGGTGGTCAGTGTTTTTCGGTGATTTGGCGGAAGACTCGCAGGAGATTGGCGCCTAGGAATTTGCGGATTCGGTCCTCGGAATAGCCGCGGCGGAGCATGGCGTCGGTGATCATGGGGAGATCGCTTACATCGTGCATGTCTTTAGGGGGCGTGGGGCCGCCGTCGAAATCGGTGCCTAGAGCTACGTGATCTTCGCCTACCATTTGGATGGCGCGATCGACTACTGCTACCCAATCGTCGACGGTTAACTTGAGGTCGTCGGGCGCGGATGTGCCGACCATCGGGAAGCCTCGGGCGGCGATTTGATCGATTTCGAAGATCGACATTGGTGCACGATCGTGAATCGCTTTGGTATCCCAGAAGGGCTTGCCGGCATGGGCTGTGACCCAATCGAAGACTTTGCGATTGTGGAATTCGTTTCCGATCTGAAAACCGATTACGCCGCCTTTTGCGGCTAGTTTCTTCAGCAGCCAGTCCGGCATGTTGCGGGGAATGTCGTTGACCTGGCGCAGACCGTGGTGAGTGGCGATGACCGGATCGGTGCTGGTGTCGATGGCTTGTGAAATAGCATCGTCCGATGCATGCGATACGTTGATCACCATGCCGAGGCGGTTGGCTTCACGAATCCAGGCGCGACCCCGATCATTCAGGCCGTTCCATTTGAAAGTGCCCGCGCAGCAGGAATCGGCGTAGTTGCTCTGCCAGTTGTGAGCGGAGAGCTGCATCGACCGGAGGCCGAGGCGGTAGAAATCGCGCATGACGAGAACGTCGCCATCGAGGTCGAAGCTGCCTTCTATGTCGAGAACGGCGGCGATTTTATGGGCCGCGTGAATGCGCTCGACTTCGGTTGCGTTGTGGGCGACTTCGATGACGCCGCTGTTGGCCTGGATTTGCGTGATGCAGGCGTCGATCAAACGCAGCGCCTGCTTGGTTTCGAAACGTCCGGGATAGTAATCCTCGGTGACGTAAAACGAAAAGAACATCGCGCCTAATCCACCATCGCGGGCGCGGGGAAGATCGAAATGGCCGTCAGCCTTGCGCTGGCCGATGTCGCCTCCGTGATAGAACTCGCGCTCGATCGAGTGGATGTGCGCGTCAAAGACAAGGGAGCTGTTGTGGAGGGCACGGGCGCGGTCGGATACTGCGGCGGCGGTTAGTAGTAGTGAGAGCAGTAATAGCGCTGGCAGGCGAAGTTGGCTCACATAGGGATTATAATGGCTGGACACTATGGCTCGTCCCAGGCTTGCTGCGATCACTACCGTGTATCGGAAATATTCGCATACGCAGCATATTGTCGACCGGTATCTGGAAGGATACGGTTGGAATGGCACGCATCATCATCCGGAGATGGATCTGATTGCGCTGTATGTCGACCAGGTGGGCGCCGACGACTTGAGCCGCGATCGCGCCAGGCGCTTCCCGGGCATGAAGATTTACCCGACCATCGCCGAGGCGCTGACGTGCGGGACCGGCAAGCTTGCGGTGGATGGAGTGGTCGTGGTGGGCGAACACGGAGATTATCCGAAGACGCCCAAGGGGCAAGTGCAATATCCGCGCTACCGGTTTTTCGAGGAGATCGTTTCCGTGTTCCGATCGAGCGGGCGATCGGTACCCATGTTCAATGACAAGCATCTGTCGTGGAACTGGGAGTGGGCGCGGAAAATGTACGACACGTCGAAGGAGCTCGGGTTCCCGTACATGGCTGGGTCGAGCCTGCCGGTGACGTGGCGCATTCCATCCGTCGAATTTCCGGCGGGCGCTCGGGTGCGCGAGGCGTTGTGCATTTGCTATGGAGGGGTCGACAGCTACGACTTTCATGGCCTGGAGACGATTCAGTGCATGGTGGAGCGTCGCAAAGGCGGCGAGACTGGCGTGAAATGGCTGCAGGCGTATCGCGGCGACAAGTTCTGGGAAGCTTGCCGCGACAACGTGTGGCCGCGCGAGCTGATGAATGCCGCGCTGTGCCGGAGCCATACGCTGACACCGGCGCGCGCTGGGTTCAACGATATTTTTCCGTCTCTCGACGACATGCGAAGGCTGGTGAGGGATCCGGTGGCGTATCGCTATGAGCATACCGATGGACTGAAATGCACGATGCTGCTGATGGGCGGCCTGGTGCGCGACTTCAACTTCGCGGCGCAACTGGAGGGCGAAGGAAAACCGTTTTCGACTCAGATGTATTTGCCGATGCCGGATGGCCGCACCACGCTCGCCGATTTTTTCAGCCCTCTCTCGAACAATATGGAGAAGATGTTCCTGACTGGAAAGGCGACCTACCCGGTGGAGCGAACGCTGCTGACGACCGGTTTAACGGAGGCCGGTGTGGATAGTTTGTACGCCGGGCAGGTCCGGGTGGAGACGCCGCATCTGGCGATTAATTATCAGCCGGCGGCTGAGTCGACGTTCTGGAGAACTTAATATGATTACGCGCAGAACGTTTCTGGGGACCGCTGCTGCCCTTCCGGCGCTGGCGCAGGGGCAGCCGAAGAGGATTGCGATTGTCTCGACGATTTTCAGGCTCCAGTCGCATGCGCAACATATCGGGGACCGCTTCATTGTGGGTTATCCGTTTGCGGGGGAATGGCACAAGCCCAATACGCAAGTGGTCTCGCTGTACGTCGATCAGAAACCGGCGAACGATTTGAGCGAGGCGCGGGCGAAGGAGTTCGGATTCAAGGTGTATCCGACGATTGCCGAGGCGGTGTGCTGCGGCGGATCGAAGCTGGCTGTCGATGCGGTGCTGATTATCGGCGAGCATGGAGAATATCCACGCAACGAGAAGGGGCAGGTGCTGTATCCTCGCTACGAGTTTTTCGAACAGGTGGCGAAGGTGTTCGAGGCCGATGGGCGGTCGGTGCCGGTATATAACGATAAACATCTTTCGTACAGTTTCGAAAAGGCCAAGACGATGCGCGATACGGCTCGGAGGCTGAAATTTCCTATGTTGGCGGGGTCGTCTCTGCCGGTCACGTGGCGGCTGCCGGATCTGGAACTGCCGCTGGGATGTGAGATCGACGACGCGCTGATGGTGGGAGCGGGTGGATCGGACGCGATGGATTTTCACGCTCTCGAAGCGCTGCAGTGCATGCTGGAGCGCCGGAAGGGCGGCGAGCGAGGAGTGAAGAGCGTTCAACTGATCGAGGGCGACGCGGTGTGGAAGGCGGGCGAAGAAGGTCGTTGGTCGAAGGAGATGCTGCGGAGTGCGCTGTCGCGCAGCGACAATCTGAAGGGGTTCACGGTGACCGATGGGCGCACGCAGGATATGGTGGGGACGGGGGTTCTTCCTGGGCTCGTAAAGAATCCTTGGGCGTATTTCATCGCGTATCGCGACGGTGTGAAGGCGACGCTGCTGATGCTGACGGATGCGGTGGGGGATTTCAATTTCGCGGTAAAGGTGAAGGGGCAAGCGCGGATTCAGTCGACGCAATTCTTTTTGTCACCGGATCCGAACGTCACTTATTCGGCTTGCCTGGTTCGCAAAATCGAACAGATGATCGTGAGTGGAGTTGCGCCGTATCCGGTGGAGCGGACGCTGCTGGTGAGCGGGATTCTCGAGAGCTGCCTGGATTCTCGGGTGAAGGGACACGTGCGCGTGGATACGCCGCACCTGGCGGTGCCGTATCAGGCTCCGAAAGAATCGCAGTATTGCAGGAGTTGAGTGGCAGGCGAAACCGCCTGCCCCACCTAGAATCCCGACCGTGAAGTCCGCGAAATAAATCGCGGTGGGGCGGCTCTGCCAACGCGCTCAAAGAGTGCCGACGGGGGCGTCGGCCGCGGACCAGGGGGTCCGCCCCACTTGATACATGAACTTCAGAGTCAGGGCACTGGAGCTAGAACAGCAGTTTCAAGCCGAACTGGATGTTGCGATTTCCGCTGGCGCTGGTGATGTTGCCGAACGACGACGTGTTGATGGTCGCCGATGGATTCCCGAAGTTCGTATGGTTGAATAGACCGAATGACTCGAACCGGAACTGGAGCCTGAGGCGCTCGTGGATCGGGAAATTTTTGAACACGGAAAAATTGACCGTTTCCGCGCCCGGTCCGTGAAGCAGGTTGCGGCCGGCGTTACCGTAGGCGAAGTTGGCCACAATGGGATTCAAGTCCGCGACCGTGAATGCGGTGGGATCGATACATCCGATCAAATGGCCGCGCCCGCAGTTATCGGTGGCGGCGTGAACCAGGTCCGGCCGGTAGGTGCCGCTGGAGCCGGTATTGGCGGTATCGGTTGCAGTCGAGACGTTAAACGGGACACCGGTTTGGATCGTGATGATGCCGTTGCCCTGCCATTTGGTGAATATGCCCCTTACGACCGGGTTCGAGACGGCGAAAAAGGGAATGTCGTAGACGAAGCTGGTGACGAAACGGTGGCGGATATCCCAGTTGGAGTTGCCGTAGTCGGCTTTCCAGGTGTAGGGAATCATCGGCGTACCGCCGCCGTTAGAGTCCGTGGTGACGTCCAGGGTATGCGACCAAGTGTAACTGGCGAGCATCTGGAGGCCGTGCGTCATGCGCTGGCGGAAGATGACGCTCATACTCTCGTAGTTGGCGATTTCGTCGTCGTTGATGGTCCGGATGGAGCCGAACAACGGATTGGGGCGGCGCGAATTGACAGAGCCGGGCCCCGGCTGAAGAGGCGTGTTGTTGTAGAAACTGCGGTCCAGGTGGTAGGAATGCGAGCCGAGATACTGGACTTCGAGACCGCCTCCGCTCCAGAGTTGCCGTTGGAGACCGGCGCTCCACTGGTTCATGCGGGGCGTGGGCTGGTGCCAGGGATCGGTGACGATGGTGCCTGCGGTCGCCGCGGTGGGACACACTCCCGCGGTGAACGGGTTGAGCAAAGTGGGCGGCGTGAGCCCGGGGGAATAGTTGCACGTCAGAATGGTGGTGTAGGGTGGGTTCGTGTTCAGAAACGTATAACTATTGGTCTGATTCGGGTTGTAATAAATTCCAGCGCCGGCGCGGAACACGGTTTTTTCAGTAATGCGATAGGCGATTCCGAGTCGTGGGGCCCAGTCGGCGTGGTTCGGCGCAGTGAAGTGGTAACCGGGTGTTCCACCGACCAGGGCGGTCTGGTTCGGATTCAGTTCGGTGGCGACGCCGTTGATGGTGTAGGCGACTGTGGGGAGCTCATACCGGATGCCGTAATCGACGGTTAATTTGCGACTGACCTGCCATTTATCAGTGACGAAGAATCCGTCGCGCCATTCGGCGGTGCGTCCGCGCACTTCCGGTCCCGGAGTGGTGAAACTCGAAGGCGTTCCGAGGATGAAGTCGGCCGGCGCGTAACCGGTGAGCGTTCCGTTGAACGTGAATCCGCCGCGGGCGCTATTGACGGCGGCGCGTCCGGTGGCGAGCCTGCGGAATTCCAACCCTGCCTGAATGTTATGCGAATGGTGGTTCCAACTCATTTGTTCGGACAACTGGGTGGTGCTGTCGTTTTGATACCAGTTGGTGGCGGCGTTGTTCAATCCATTGAAACCGGTGATGCCGAAATCGGGAAGGCCGGGGTTGTTGTAGGTCGAGTCTCCGTTGAAGCCGGCGATTCCGAGGCTGGTGCCGGCGTTGGCGTTACCGGCGACGGAGAAGGGATTCAGTGTCGCGGTGCTGAAGAAATTCCGGCCGACACGGAGATCGTTCACCAGGTTGGCGGTGATGGTGTGGGTGTAGCCGACCGTGTAGTTCGAGTCGGTAACGGGGGTGGTGTTGGCGTTGGTGGGAATCGCATTGCCGCCGAACACGCTCTCGTTCTGATAGTCGGCGCGGGCATACAAACGGATTTTGTCGCCGATGTTCTGATCGATGCGATCCACCGTCTGGTCGGTGTTAATCGTGGTCGGAACCGGCACGGAGTAATTGCTCGCCAAGCCGGGCAGATTCGTTCCCGGATAATACTGTTGCAGCTTCAGAACAACCTGCGAGATGCGCAGAGTGGGGATGATGTTGCCGGCGAAGGGAGCGTTGCCGTTCTGCGGATCTTTCAGCACTCCGCCGGTGATGCTGGAGGTGGGAACACCGGAAAAATTGCCATTGAAAAAAACCGCTGGCATCTGGGTCGAAAGCGACGTGGCGGATTGCACCAGCCGGTAGCCTTCGTAGGATGCCATGAAAAAAGTCTTGTCCCTGCCGTGATACAGTTTCGGAATCGTTACCGGGCCGTCGAACTCGACGCCGAACTGGTTCTGGCGCAGAGGCGGTTTGGCGGCGGTCGGATTGGCGGGCGTCGGCAGAGTGAAGAAGCTTCGGGCGTCCAGAACCTGGTTGCGAAGGAATTCCAGCAGCGCACCGTGGTACTGGTTGGTTCCGGACTTGGTGACCATGTTGATATGAACACCGAGATAAGAGCCGTACTGCGCGGAGTACGTGCCGGTCTGGATTTCGACCTCCTGAACAGACTCGACCATGGGACGCACCGGAGTTGTCGTAATCAGATTATTCATGATGCTGATGCCGTCGAGCGACATCTCATTCTGAATCTCACGAGTGCCGGCGCCGTTGAAATCCTCGCCGGGCGGAGTACCGGTGGCGGAGGACTTGGTGCCCAGGAGGACGCCGGGAGTGATGGTCGCGAGGCTCATCGGGTCGCGGCCGTTCAGAGGCAGCTCGGCGACGCTGCGGGTGCTTAAAATCTCCGATACGGAGGCGTCGTCCGTCTTGATCGCTGAAATTGTGGCTTCCACGGTGACTGATTGTGTGATTGCGCCCACGGGCAGCATAATGTCGGTTCGAACTGTCTGGTCGATATCGACGATGACGCCGGTCTTGGTGACTTTCTGGAAACCGGCGTGTTCCACGGTGATGCTGTATATTCCGACGCGGACGAATTCGAAGGTGTAGTTGCCTTGCCCGTTGGTGGTGGTATTGTATTTGTCGAGGGTGCGGGTTTCCGTGGCGGTCACTCTTGCGCCTGCGATCACTTTGGCGCTTGAATCCGTAATCGTTCCGACCAGGGATGTGGTCGTTGCGAGCTGTGCATGGGCCGCGGTCGCGAAGAGCGCGGCGAGATAGACTCCGGTGAACAGCTTTTTCATTTCTCAAACCCCCTCTGTATCTGAATCCTAGTTCTTTCCGGATTCACACGCTTGTAACCCTTGTTCCACAATGCTGCCACAAATCGTTGGAATGCGCCACAGAAAAACGTCGGCCGGGTTAATCGCGAGACAGGTCGATGATGGCAAAGGCGCGAAATTCGGGGATGGTGAACTCCGTCGCCGTTCCATCCTGGGTCCAATCCGCGACCTGGGCATCGGGCACCAGGAACGCCCGCAACTCGCCCTTCGGGTAGGCGCCCCGCACGCGTACTCGCAGACCAAGCACCGGACGGGCGGAATAATTGAGCAGGAACACGCGGGCACGATGCGGTCCGGCCAGAAGCCGGCCGATCACGACTTCGCTGCCGTAGAGCCGCAGCAAACGTTGATCGTCGCCGATCTGAGAACGAATCTTGTGCGCGAGCTCGCTTGGATTCTGCGCCTCGTCCGGGGGGTATTCTTTCGTTCCCAACCGCACATTCACGCGAAAACTCCGATCGGGATTCTTTTCGACTCGATAGAGCAAATTCATGCGGGTGAGGAGATTTAGCAACTCGCCGTTTGCGTCCGATCCGTCGTCGACGACGCCGAAATCGGCTGCGGGCGCCAAATCCGTGGCGGGAAGATTTTTCAGAAACTCGAGCATCCGTGTGAAAGCGTCCGCTCCGGGCGCATCGGCGGAGATGAATGCTTCGGCGCCATAGGTAAATGCCTCCGCGGCAGCAAGCGCGGCGGCTTCGCCTTTGACATGATAGACGAACTTCCGGCCGGAATCGCGCAGGAGCCGCCAGCCGTTCGCATCGATCCAAGGGCTGCGCGTGGCGGAGGCTTCATTGGCCCTGAACTGCACGCGGGGTTCATTCAATTTAACGGCATCGGCGGGAGCCTCGGCGCCCGCAGCCAGGAGACTTGGCAGCAGCAGAGCGGCTAACATCAGAGCTCCACCGAAGTTACTTTTATACGGGTCTTGTCGTACTCACCAAGTCCGCAATTTTTGGCGGCGTATTCGATGTGCCCTGGTTCGCGGATAAACGTGTTCTTGTGAAAATCGAGATGCGCGCGGCGGTCGATTTTGTCCGTTGAGCGGTCCCACAACGAGGGCGCTCCCTCCGCCTTGCGTTTTTCCTCGATCAGGTCCAGCAGTAACCGATCGATCGCTACCGGGTCCGTGCCGAACATCATTTGTTTTGGATAGAAACGATATTTCTTGTCCTCGGCAAAAGGACCGCCGTGCCAGACCGCGCGCAGGCCATCCATGATATTGAGCACGCACTTGGAGCGCAGCGGCTCCACCGCCGCCAGCGTCCCGATAAACGAAAGCGTATTGGTTTTTTCACGCATATGAGAGCGGGCGACGTTGGAAAAATCGCCATACGCGAGATTCTTGAGGCATCCCGTGACGCCCGACGCCTGGTGTTCCTTCGCATTCGGGACGTTGATGATCTTGGTAAACCGCTCGGTGACCAAACGGGCCAGGTTGGAGCGCGTGTCGTCTTCGCCGAAGAAGCTGACGTCGACGTAAGTTTTGGGGTCGTAACCCAGCAGCGAGCCTTGCGGCGTCTCGACGGCGACGATCTGCACGCCTTCCGGCACGACACGTTCGTAATGTACGCTCTTGAGCTGACCGAGGAAGCGTTCATAGATGTAGATGTTCGAGGGTTTTACACCGACGCTCAGGAGATTGCGTACGATGCCGCTGACGATTTCTGGCGTTGCGCAAATTAACGGCGCTCCAGAGCAGTTTACTTTGATGCCGACGATATCGCCGGGTGAAAAAAAGGACGCCCACGCTTCCCTGTCGGCTTTTGCCCCGGTAAGACTCTTTATTCCGGCGGACAGCATTTTATCGACGGCCGGTTGATCGACGCGCTCGGTTACGGTATTGATGACGCTCTCGGAGTGCACGCGCGTCACTACGCCCCGATACGGTCCGGGCATGGAGGAGGCGTTCGCGGCCTTAAAAGCGCTCACGACCTTATAGGAAGGAATTTCCTCAGAGCCGAGCAGTACGGGCGCGGCGGCGAGTTGAAGGAAGAATCGGCGATCCATGAGTGTTATGTTACGAAAACTTAGGCGCTGGCAGCTTTTCCGAGAATCTCTTTCAGGCGCCGCGCTACGATCAGCTCCTCTCCCGGTTCGAGCATCCACACGCCGACGACAATCGTGTTTTCATCGGAGGGCAGGCCCGCGCCGGCCTTCTTGCCGGTTTGCGGATTCAGCTCAATGCTGGGCGTGCCCTTGCGCAGCTCCGTCATCACTTCGACGGGCCGGATCTTTACGCGTTGGGTGTCGTAACGCAGCAGGAGATGCGGCACCGCGTTGGCGGCGACGTTGGGGATCACCACGCGAGCCTCCAGGGTCGGGATGGTTTTAAGCTGCGCGGCAATGCGGTCCGCGCGGCGGCGAAATTCGCCTTCCATGCCCGCATCGGTCTGGCTGAGAAACCAATCGACGGCGGCCACCATTCCGACGATTTGTTCCTTTGAAACTTTCATGCCGCGTCCGACGGTATCGGAGTTCGGGCTGTTATTCTGCGCCGCGGCGGCGATCAGGTCCTTCCGGCCCAGCAGCAAGCCGGCATTCTGCGGGCCTCGCATGCCTTTCCCGCCGGAGAAGGCCACGAGGTCAAAACCCATTTTCGTGTAGTTCCACAGATTGGAAATCGGAGGAACGTCGGCGGCTGCATCGTTGAGACACGGCACGCCGTGGCGGTGAGCCACGCGGATCCAATCCTCGCGACCGATCTGCCCTTCCTCGGCTGCGTTGAAAAAATTGGTCATGACGGTCCGTTCGGTGAACGCGGCCTCATAGTCGGCGAGGGTCACCACTTCAACGAACTTCGCGCCACAATTGCGAATCGCATGATCGTACTCGTAGCGATGGCTCTTCTGCGCAATGACTTCGTTCTTCAGTCCCGTCACATCCGTCGGGATGTTGTGCATGGCGGTCCGGTTACCGAGCGTGATTGCCGCCGCCGTCGCCAGAGTGAGCGCGGAAGCGGCGCCCGCCGTGACTAGCGCGGCTTCGCACTTGAGTTGACGGGCCAGATACTCTCCCGCGGCCGTCTGCAATTCGTGCAAGCGGACCGGATGTTTCGCCGCGCGCGCGACCGCCGCCTGCACCGAGGGCGGCATGATGGACGCGGTCAGCGCCGTGTAAGTGCCAGCCGCGTTGATTATTTTAGTGACGCCGAGCTTCTCGTAATAATCCTCGCCTGCGGGCGCATGGCGCGTATCCGCCGCCTGCAACCTTGAGCCGGCGAGACCCAGCCCCGCCAAAGCGGCATTCGCTCTTCCCAAAAAAAAGCGCCGCGTGCGATTTCTCTCCATAGCCCCTCCTTGCGCCAATCAGCCCTATGCTAATACAATGACGCGGAGAGAAAATTTGTCCCCCCGACGCGCGCACCCGCGGTTATCGATGGCCTTGCTGGTCCTGGCCGGCGCATTGCACGCCCAGCCCCCGCAATATGACCTGCTGCTGAAAGGCGGCCATGTGATCGATCCGAAGAATGGAATCGATCGCATCATGGACGTCGGTATCTCCGGTGGAAAGATCGCTAAAGTCGCCCAATCCATCGATTCCCGCGACGCGAAACAGACGATCAGCATGAGCGGACTCTACGTGACGCCCGGCCTGATCGACATTCATGCCCACGTTTATCTTTGGAAAGAGCCGGGCGGAGAAGCGGCGCAAGCCGACGCCCATTCCTTCCGGAGCGGTGTCACGACGATGGTCGACGCCGGTTCCTCCGGATGGCGGACGTTCCCCGATTTCCGCGCACGCATCATCGATCGCTCGAAGACCCGCATCCTGGCTTTTCTGAATATCGTGGGCGCGGGAATGGGCACCGGCAAGGAAGACGATCCGGCGGAAATGGACGCGCGGGCCGCGGCAAAAACCGCCGGGGAGAATCCAGGCGTCATCGTTGGCTTCAAGAGCGCCCACTACGCGGGGCCGGGTTGGGAATCGGTGGACGGAGCGGTAAAGGCCGGAGAACTGACCGGCTTACCTGTGATGGTGGACTTCGGACGGGTGAACGCCGCGCGTAATCTCAACGCGCTCTTGCTCGACAAACTGCGGCCAGGAGATATTTATACGCACTGTTTTTCGGGCCATCGCGAAGAACTCCTCGATAGCGGTAGACTCAATCCAGCAATGGAGGCTGGCCGGAAGCGAGGAATTATTTTCGACATCGGGCACGGCGCCGGCAGCTTCTATTGGTACGTGGCGGTTCCCGCGTATGCCGAACATTTTTACCCGGACTCGATTTCAACGGATTTGCATATCAATAGCATGAACGCCGGCATGAAGGACATGAACAACATCATGTCCAAGCTCCTGAACCTTGGATCGTCGCTCCAGGACGTGATCCGCATGTCGACGTGGAATCCGGCGAAGGAGATCAAACGGCCTCTTTTGGGTAACCTCGATGCGGGGGCGGAAGCCGATATTGCGGTGCTTCGCGTGGATCGCGGGAACTTCGGTTTTGTCGATTCGGCGGGCGCCCGGAAGTCCGGCAATCAGTCGATCGTGTGCGAAATGACGTTACGCGCCGGGAAAGTCGTGTGGGATTTGAACGGCCGCGCCAGCCAGGACTGGAAAACATTTCCGTACCAGAAGCAGTCATGGAAAAAATGAACCAGAAAACATTGCACCGGCCCTTGTGGCCAACTTTGATTCTTTTGAGCGCGAGCTTCGCGATGGCGCAGACGCAGCCATACGACCTGCTGCTGCAGGGCGGCCATGTGATTGACGCGAAGAATAAAATCGACGCCGTGCGCGACGTTGCCATTCGCGACGGAAAGATTGCGGCGGTGGCGCAGCACATCGACCCGGCGCAGGCTTTTAAGGTCGTCAACGCCAGTGGACTCTACGTAACGCCGGGGCTGATCGATATTCACGTGCACGTCTATGCAGGCACCGCGGAGCCGCGTTCCTACGCCGGAGACAACAGCCTGTATCCCGATGGATATACTTTCCGTGCGGGTGTGACTACGGTCGCCGATGCCGGTTGCGCCGGTTGGCGAAACTTTGAGGACTTTAAGCAGCGCGTCATCGATCGCGCGAAGACCAGGGTACTCGCGTTCATAAACATTGTCGGCAACGGCATGCGTGGCGCGAAATATGAGAACGACCTTGCCGATATGGAAGCCAAGCCCACGGCCGACATGGCCCTGCGGCACAAAGACACGATCATCGGCGTCAAGACGGCGCACTATGCGGGTCCGGAGTGGACCCCGGTGGAGCAGGCTGTCGAAGCGGGGACCATCGCGAACATTCCCGTGATGGTGGATTTCGGCGCGAATCGTAAAGAGCGGCCGATGAGCGAGCTGGTCACGAAAAAGCTGCGTCCCGGGGACATCTATACGCACTGCTATTCCGGCCTGCGGGACGAGTTGGACGCATCGGGCCACGTCAACCCGACGATGTTTGAGGCGCGCAAGCGCGGCGTCATTTTCGATGTGGGCCACGGCGGAGGAAGCTTCGCCTGGAGGATCGCTGTACCGGCCATCCAGCAGGGATTCCTTCCCGATTCCATCTCCACAGATCTGCATACCGGCAGTATGAACGCAGGCATGAAAGATATGGATAACGTGATGAGCAAGTTTTTGGCGATGGGGGTAGCGCTTAAGGACGTGGTGGCGGACTCGACTTGGAATCCGGCTCGCGAGATTCATCGCGAGGAGCTTGGGAATCTTTCACCAGGCGCCGTGGCCGATGTTACCGTCTTGCGCCTGGAGCGAGGCAGTTTCGGCTATACGGATATGTACGGAGCAAGGCTGAAGAGCGATAAGAAACTCACGTGCGAGTTGACTCTACGCGATGGAAAGGTCGTCTGGGACCTGAACGGCATGACCCGTCCCGATTGGACTACGCTGCCGCGCGATTATCGCCAAACGGGAGACCGTCGTTGGGACTCCGTCACTCCTGCGCCGGTCAGAAACCCGGATGCGAAGCGCTGACCAGTTTACCTCGTTACACTTTATTGAGTTCTCCCAAAAAGATATCTGCTGGAGCACTGCTAGCAATTGTTTCGCTCTCTGTTTCAGGGGTCCTTACTCGTAGGGCAAGAAGTCACCGCCAGCATAACGGGTCGATCACGAACGGAGCATTCAGCTGGTCGGCAAGTTCTACTTCTAGCCTTAACAGAACGAATTGGGGAGGTCCTTCGAGACCTCCCCTTTGATCGGTCAAAACTGAAACTTCAAGGCGAATTGTAAGTTGCGCGAGCCGACCGATGTGTTGACCACACCTGTCGGTATCCCGGACGTGTAGTTGGGATCGACACCGTACTTCGACTTATCGATACCGCCACCGGGGAATACGTCGGTCGAGTAGCCTCCCACCGCGAATATGGGAGTGTTGAAGGCGTTAATCACATCGAAACGAAACTCGAGCGACTGGCGTTCGGTGAGGACAAACTTCTTAGAAAGACTCATGTCGAACTGCTTTATGCCGGGACCTCGCTCGCTTGAGATGGGACAGTTCCCGAGCTTGCCCGGTCCGGGAATCGACATGGTGGTCGGGTCGAACCACACATAGCCGCCGCCTGCGAAGTTCTTGTACGGAGTCGCCACCGAGGGACTATCGCAATTCGGGCGTGGCTGGAAGTAGGCGCCGGTCGGATCGTTCCCGAACTGGATCATCGAAATCGGAAAGCCTCCGTGTGCGGTCGCGATGGCGTCATAGCGCCAGCCGCCGAAAACCGCTTCCACTACTTTGTTCGCGTTCTTGCCGAAGGTGCGATTGTGACCGAACGGCAGATCATAGTTCACGTAGCCCGTGAAGACATTCGTGACATCGGCATCGCAGAGGCCATAGTCTAACTTGATGTTATACACATAGGACTGAAACGCGACATCGGCGGTGGTCTGAGCTGCGGCCGCATTGCCGTACCGGCCATAGTAACCCTGGTTGTTGGTCAGGCATTTCGACCACGAGTAGTTAAGCTGGAACACGAGTCCCTTACTCATTTGCTCGCGGGCGACAAGTTGGAGGGCATCGTAATTCTGGATCGCAGTCGAAGTGTTGAGCCTCTGTTGACCTGTACCGTCGTTCTTCAAGGTGGGATTACCAGATAGGTAAGGTCCGGAAACGCTATAAGGGCCGCCGGCGGGAGGACTGGAAAGAAGTACGCCCTGACCCATGTTGTAGATTGCCGCCATGTGGTCGGTATGCTGCCCGACGTAGCCTGCTTGGAGAGTCAGCGTGTTTGTTATCTGACGCTGGATGGTAAGGTTCCATTGATTAGATACTGCGGGCCGATAGTTAGGATCAGTGGCATGGATGCGAACACCTGCGAAGCAAGCCGCGGGAGCCGAAGTCACGTTGGCTAGCGTGCAGCCGCTGGTGGAACCGAGCGCGCCGAAGCCTTGATCTAAACTCACCTGATTGGATGGAATCGCACCGGTCGAGTTGGTCGCACCCCACTGTCCCACCAGATCGACGTTCCAGGGAGCGTTCGTCGCGAGTCGGTTAAACTCTCCGGTCCCTTCCTGGAAGCTGGACCGGGAGAAAGCCGCGCGAACCACTGTCTTATCGTCCACACTCCAAGCTAGGCCGAGGCGAGGCAGGAAGTTAGCGATCCCGTTGTACTGGTTGTAGAGCGCCCTGCTATTGCCATTTTGTCCAGCGAGCTCCACCTGACCGCTATATTCTCCGAAGTTAGTCATGCGGTTGTGCACTTCATAAATCGGCGTGAACAACTGCCACCGAATCCCGGCGTTCAGAGTTAAACGTCGTGTGATGTGCCAGTCGTCCTGGAAGAACGCACCGATCGCTTCGTTGCGCTGGCCGACCGTGCCGGTATAGCCGAGGCCATAACCCATGTATGACGGAAGACCGAGAAAGAAGTCCGCTTCTGAGTTGCCAGTATATGTTCCGTTGAATCCGATCTGCCCTGCGGCGCCGTCGCTGCTGGTCGCGGGAACGTAATTGTTACGATACCGGTTGAATTGGAAGCCCATGCGCATAGTATGTGCTTTCTTGATCCAGGTTGCGGTGTCGGAAAACTGAATAGAGGTCTGATGAAAAATCTCAGGCCCATCGGTGGTGCCGAAGGCGAAGGGTCCATTCAATTGTCCGCCGACCTTGGAGCTCGCAAAGGACAGACCGGGAAGATACTGCGTCGGTTGGCCGGGAATGAGATTGGCTCCGGCGGTGGTCGTCAGAGATTGTGTGTTCGCTTCGGCCGGAAAATAATTCATGCCGACGCGGACATCGTTCACGATCGCGGGACTGATCGTCCGGGTATAGTCAAGCACCGCCTGCTGCAGCGGAAAAACATTGGCTCCGCTGCCGCTATACTGAAACACTTCACTGTTCACGATCGGATTATCGACGTGCTGCTGGGAGTAACGCGCGAAGACCCGATCTTTATCCGTCGGGTTCCAGTCGGCCTTGATGTCGCCCTGATTTCCGTGCGTGAAGTTCTGCACAGTGTTGTTCAGGTTATTTATGGTTCCATTGGCCTGACCCGGAAGATTCGGCTTCGGCAGGGCATTGGCGATCTTCATCGCTGTGGCGCTGATGCCGCTGATGCACGGGTTGACGCCCATCTTCTGACTACCGGTACAGATCGCCGCCTGGCTTAAGTTAGATGGCATCGGAATGCGATTACCTTTGGCGTCGACGGCTCCCGGATAGTACAGGGTCACGCCCAGATCGGTGAGATTTCCGCTGAGGTCGGCCGCCGTGAAAGTCGTCTTCGGGCTGGGGCTTGCCGGAAGATCGAAGCGCGAGCCTTGATAGTCGGCGAAGAAAAACAGCTTGTTCTTTTTGATCGGACCGCCGAGGGTTCCGCCAAACTCATTCCATCGTTGCCGCGGCGTCGGTAGGCCGTTGAAGTTGTTGGACCACTCGTTGGCATTGAAAAAGTCGTTGCGAAGGTACTCGAACAGATTGCCGTGGAAGTGATTCGTCCCGGACTTGAGGCTAACATTGATCACTCCGCCCAGAAACTGGCCAAACTCCGCATCAGGATTGTTAGTGATCACGTTGAACTGTTGAATGGCATCGACGCTCGGCGAGTAAGCAACGTTGTTATCCACAAATTCGGTGTTCTCCATTCCATCGAGTAAGTAATAGTTTGCCTGCTCGCGATTGCCATTGAGGTTCGGTCTGGCTGCATTGAAGGTTTTTAAACCGGTGTTAAAGGACGCTGGGCTGATGGTGACCGCGCCTGGAGCCAGCAACGCCAGTTGATTGTAGTTTCTGGTTTCAAGAGGCAGGTTTGCGATTGCCGACGCTTCCATCACCGAACCTACGTCGGTGGTCTGAGTTTGCAGCATGGGCGCGGCACTGGAAACTTCCATTTGCTGGGAGACCTGCCCGAGCGTCATCGAAAAATCGATTCGCGCCGTCTGGTTCAATTCCAATTCGAACGGCGCATGCACGGTGGTTTGGAATCCCGATGCTTCCACGCGAACGTCGTATTTTCCGATCGGTAGCCGGGGGAAATTGTACGCGCCCTGTGCGTCGGTCTGGGTTTTCCAGGTGGTTCCTCGATCCGTGTCTCGAGCCGTCACCGTCGCAGCGGGCAGTGCCGCCGCCGAAGGATCCACCACCGTGCCGACGATTGCGGCTGTCACCTGCTGACCCCAAGACGGAGCGGCAGGAACGATCAATGCCGCGAGGGCCAGCAGCATCCACGCGGTGCCGCGGAAAATTCGTGAAAGCGATTCATTACTTCTCATATAAACCCCTTTTGCTCCTTTTAACCAACGATGCTCGGCCAATGCTGAGCCCGGTCCGCTTCCCTGTCCAGTTCAAAACGGTTGTGTCATGCGTTATGAATAGGTTCGTTACACACCGAACATTTGTCGTTTCAATCATTTGTCTGGGTATTTTCGCGACACTGACTTTAACATCAGACGAACTGGAATTACTGCGGAGAGCGTCACCTCGGCGTTCGGCTTTTGGATTTCGTTGAGCATCAGCATCTGCTCGGAGACCCAGCCTTCGGGCGCCACCGTTCCAGCCCTGAGATATTCCAAAGCTCGTAGGCCGACCGATCCTAGAATCGATAGGTTTTGGGAGAGTGAAACCAAGTCGGCCGGCGCTTTCCACCGCGCGTCGTTTCCCGCCCATTCAGCGAACGTTACTTGCAGCTCCGCCAGTTCGGCCGGGCAGCCCGTCACGTTGGCCGCGACTTTTCGCACCGACCGCTCCAGATGGTGGATGCTCTCACTTTCCGGCCGCACCGCGTCCACGAACCGGTTGAGAGGAATCTCGCTCGTGTATCGGCGGGCATCTCTGCGTCCTTCGATCCCCAGAGCCTCCGACGCGTCGGCCAGGACACGCAATGCATCGGACGAGCCGCCGCCGGCAATCCGATCGAGCATCCGTTCGTAAGTCGATCGATGCTCCACGCCCACCCAGTCGAGCGCGCGGCTCACGGACTCAAGCCGGTCATACATGGACTCGAGATTCGTCACTTTCCTTGGCGACCACAGCCTTTCCGCGACCGCTGCGGCACGCGGCCAGATGCGCGAATCGACCGTCTGGTCGCTCACGTATTCCGTCCACATGCACGCTTCGCCGCCCAGGATTCGCGACGACTGCTCCGCGCTCAATTCGTCCGGAGCATTGGCCAGCGGATCGACCGCGTAGTGGAAGCTTGCCGGCTTCAAGTGATCCAGGTAGTAACCGAACGAAAGGATTCCCCGATAACCTTTTCGAGCCGCCTCCTCCAGTGACGCCTGCCCACGCCACGACTGAATTACCGTGCTGTGCTCCAAGCTAGGATTAAGAACTTCGTCCCAGCCGATCATGGTCTTGCCGTGCTTCTTCAGCAGCCCCTGAAGACGCAGGTTGAAATAGGCGTGGAGCGCGCGACTGTCGCCAAGCTGGTGATCCTTCGCATACGCCTGAATGGACACTGAATTTTTCCACTGCGTCGCCTCCACTTCGTCGCCGCCAATGTGGAAGTAGGGATCCGGGAACAGGCGCGCCATCTCGCCGATGAAGTCATCGAGGAATGCGTAGGTCTCCTCGCGCGCTGGATCCATCGTGGGATGAAAGATGCCCCATTTGTGCTCGATTGTATAAGGACCCGGTGCGCTCGCGAGCTCCGGATAGCCCACAAACCAACTCGTCGTATGACCCGGAATATCGAACTCGGGAATCACGCGGATTCCGCGGTCACGCGCATAATCGACCGCATGGCGGATCTCGGCCTGCGTGTAGAAATTCCCGTCGGAACCGGATTGCTGAAGCTTCGGGAATCGTTTGCTCTCGACGCGAAATCCCTGATCGTCTGAAAGATGCCAGTGAAAGACGTTCATCTTCACCGCCGCCATCGCATCGAGATTGCGCTCCACCACCGCCAATGGCATCCAGTGACGGGATACGTCGAGCATCAAGCCACGCCATGGAAATCTCGGCCGGTCATCGATGTGGACGCACTCGACATCGGGGCCGGACCCGATCAACTGCGCCAATGTTTCCAGGCCGCGCATGACGCCCGTCACTGTCGCGGCGTGGATGCGCGCCTCACGTTGCGAAATGTCTAAGGTGTACGATTCGTCCTCACCCAGCGCTGGATACTCACTTCCTCCTTCGCGGCAGTCGATCGACAGCGTCGCTTTCTGCTTGCCGGCATGCATCGGAATTCCCGCCTGCCGCGATATGCGCGCAACGAATCGGCTGATCGCGGCTTCGAGGCGTCGATCGGAATATCCAGACGCTGCGACGCGGAAACTCGAATCGATGGTCAACTTGCCCGCGGCAGGTACGGTCTTCCACGGCAAAGGCATTACGCCGGCGCACTTGGCCGATTGAGCGAGAATCGCTAAAAACAACAGTGGTTTTGTCATCCGTATCCTTAAAGTGGGAAGATTCCTTCCAGCTCCTGACGATGAGGCCTGCGCCCGTATTCGCAAATCTGAAACGCTTCGGCATGCTGGATCTCCGCGGCTTGCTCCACCCCGTAGCGGCGAGCCAGGGCCGCGCGCATGCAGT
Source organism: Bryobacterales bacterium (assembly GCA_003170295.1). GTDB lineage: Bacteria > Acidobacteriota > Terriglobia > Bryobacterales > Bryobacteraceae > Palsa-187. The sequence goes on from PNAJ01000009.1 coordinate 25,197, forward strand.
GGTCGATGGGGCGGTTCCACTCTTTCGCGAGCCATTCGCGCCGCGCGATCGCATCGTGAGGGACTTCATCCAGCCGTCCATCCACCCGGGGGAGCCATTCGTAAACTTGCGAAGCGTGCGCGTCCAGGGCGTCAAGCTTCCGGTCCCAGGTTTCGTCGATCGCGACCACCAGCTCCGGAGTAAACCTTGCGGGCAAATGAAATTGGTCTTCGAGGTACAGAAAAAGAGTGTTCCGCCGAATTGCTAGCGTATCTGGACAAACGTGCGGGACCATCACTAAATAAGCCGAATCCTGCACCAGCTGGCTGGTGTAGCGATGATCCGGATGGTAGTCCCAAGGGCGATGCGTCAGGACTACGTCCGCCTCCCATCGACGGATCTGGCGGACGATCTCATGGCGTCGCTCAAGCGTCGGAGCCAGCTCTCCATCCCGGTTTTCGAGCACCTCCACCTCCGCGATCCCGAGCCGTTGCGCCGCCTCCTGTGCCTCCTGCTTTCGGACGTTGGCCGTCGCCTCCGGGGAATGCAAGTGGTGGCCCGCAGCGCCGTTGGTGACCGAAAGGAACTTAACGGCGTGCCCCAGCGCGGCAGCCTTCGCAGCGGTCCCCCCGAACCCGATCTCGCAATCGTCGGGATGCGCGCCTATACAAATGATCCTCACCTCTGGAATCCTGACCTGCGGAGGACGCGCTGTCCAGTTCACAACGGTTGTGCGGAGTGTTACGCCCCGGTTCGTTACCCGGATCGAACATATTTGTTTTCAGTTTGTTCGAGCAAGACATGTTAAAATCGAATTCCTAAGGGGGGCTCTCTATGGATCATGCCGAAGCTCCCGGGGCGCCTCAAACCAATGGGGCGGAGGGCCATCGCCCGGCTCGCGTTCCAGAAGACACTATTCGAGAAGAACTCGCGCGTGTGCTCAGCAGCCACGAATTCCGCACCAGCAAGCGGAGTCAGGATTTTCTACGCTACGCCGTCGAGAACACCCTCAGCGGACACACCGATCTTCTGAAAGAACGCACTATCGGAATCGAGGTCTTTGGCCGCTCGACCAGCTATGAGCCGAGCGATGACGCCACGGTACGCGTCAAAGCGGGCGACGTGCGCAAGCGGCTCGGAATTTATTACGCCGAGCAGGGGTCTCAGAACCCCGTCCGCATCGAGCTCCCGGCTGGCACTTATGTCCCCGAATTCAGATGGGAACTGGCGCGCCCTGTGGCGACCGTTGTCGAGCACGAAATTTCCGCCCACATCGCTCCCCGGCGAAAATTCGGGTGGTTGGCCGCCGCCGCGCTAGTTTGTGTTGGTATCGCCGCGGCGGTTTGGATGCGGACGCGACCCACCCCTGTGATCGACCAGTTTTGGTCCCCCGTGCTGAACAGCACGTCGCCGGTATCTTTATGCGTGGCGTACGTGCCCGTGTTCGGTTTGGACCACGATCCGGGTTCCGCCAAACCGGTTCGCACGGAGGATTTTGTATCCCTCACGGACCAATTCGTGGGCGGAGGAGATTTGATCGCGACATCCAGGCTGAGCGCTATGCTCACCAGGATGGAGAGGCCGTACCGCTTGCGAATTGGCAGCGACGTATCTTTTCACGATCTTCGCACCGCGCCTGCAATCCTGATCGGTTATTCCTATACGCGCTGGAAAGAAATCAGCAGCCAACTTCGGTTTTTTATCGATGCGTCACGCAATCCGATCGGAATCACCGATTTCGGACATCCCACCGAGTTCTCGCTCCCCAATTTGCCTCCGGACCGCCGCACGAATGAGGACTACGCGATCGTGTCGAGGGTTTTCCATCCCGATACGCACGCGATGCTGGTGGAATTGGCGGGCATCACCCAGTACGGAACCGATGCCGCCGCCGACCTGGTAACCAATCCGGATCTGATGGCGGAGGCCCTGCATGGCGCCCCGGCCGATTGGCGAAGCAAGAATCTGCAACTCGTCATACACGTCAAAGTCATTTCAGGTACGCCTAGTTCTCCCAAAGTCGTGGCGACACACTTCTGGTAGGCTGACGCGCAATTCGACACGACACTATTCGAAATCTGTGACATAATTGGGACGACTTCAGTTACCGAGAGGGTACGAACATGAAGACTTTGGCTTTGTTTCTTCTCCTCGGAGCCATCTCAACCGTTCACCTGACGGCCCAGGTCGGAACATCGCCGACCACGGGCAGCGGTGGACAAACCAGCGTCCAGGCAAACCCGAGTCTGGGTTCCGGGGGCGGAGCGATGGGGCCGAGTACCTCCCGGCCCATTTACATTTCCGGCAAAGTTGTCATCCAGGACGGCTCAGCGGTTTCGCAAGTCACCATCGAGAGAGTGTGCGGCGGAGTCGCCAAGACAGTTGCGTACACCGATTCCAATGGGCACTTCAGTTTTCAATGGGGCGATCGCAATATGATCGTCACCGATGCGTCCGACGCCGGCTCGGGTCGCACCCGAGATTCCAACTCCGCCGGATTTGGCAGTGCTCAATCCGCAGGCGGCGGGAACGCACTGGCTAGCGATCCGTTCGGGAACCGCATGATGAATTGCAAATTGCGGGCGAACGTGGCGGGGTTTACCTCCGACTCAGTCGACTTGTTCAATCGCCGGACTGCCGATAGTCCTGACATTGGAACGATCGTCCTCCATCGCATCGCGGGTGTCGAAGGATCGTCCATCAGCGTGACGTCCTTGATGGCTCCCAAAGACGCGAAGAAAGCCTACGAGCATGGCCTGCAGTTGCTATTGAAAAACAAATCCAACGACGCCGTGAAGGATTTCGAAAAAGCGGTAGCCGTCTACCCCGGATACGCGGACGCATGGGTGAGCCTGGGAAAACTGCGCCTGGAGCGGCAAGCGATTGGACCGGCGCGCGCCGCGATGCTGAAGGCGATGGAATCCGATCCGAAGCTGGTCGCGCCGTACATTGAGCTCGGTCTGCTGGCCGCGAAAGATGCGAATTGGCAGGAGTCCGGCAGGTATCTGGATCGCGCCGTCGAACTTGATCCGGTCGACTTTCCGCAGGCCTGGTACGCCGATGCGGTGGCGAACTTCAACCTCGGGAAATACGACGCGGCGGAAAAAAGCGCGCGCGCGGCTGTGAAACTGGACCCGAGGCACGCCAACCCTCGATCCGGCTATTTGCTGGGGCTGGTACTGGCCGAGAAGCAGAGTTACGCGGATGCGGCCGCTGAGTTGACCACCTATATAAAACTCGCGCCCAATGCACCAGATGTGACGCAGGCAAAGGATCGGCTAGGAGAACTTGAGAAGATGGCCGGTGTGACAAAGCAGGAGCCGGCGATTCGGCCGTGAGCGGTGGCCGACGCTCTCTCGGATTGGGCATGACCCTTGCAACCTTCGGTGGCATTTTTCTTGCCCTTGCCGCGCAGAGCACCACGACGGACGCAAATGAGTTATTGGCCCGCGGCGTCCAACTGATTCCATCGAAACCCGCCGAGGCCGTGAAGTTGTTGCAGCAGGCGCTGCGCCTCGATCCCGAACTTCCCGCGGTGCAGTATCAGTTGGGCATTGCGTTGCACGCGATCGGCGATGAGGCGGATGCGGAGGCCGAATTGCGCGAGGCGGTGAGACGCACACCAGGTTCCGCCGCGGCTCACAACTATCTGGGCATCGTGCTGTTTCAGATGGGAGACGCGAAGGGCGCACGGGAGGAGTTTCGTGCCGCCGCAACGCTCGAACCGAAGGATCCGAATGCGCATTTCAATCTGGGCGAGGCGTTTGCCCGCACGGGCGAAAGCCTAAACGCACTGGAGGAACTTCGAGTAGCGGCAGGGCTTACGCCCGGCGACACCGGCCTCGCGCGCCTGGTCAAATCCGTCGAAGCCGCGCTGGCGCCGTCTGACGCCACCATCAAGATCGACGTCAGGCAGGTGCTGGTTCCCGCGGTCGTGACCGATCGGGATGGCCATCACGTGACGGGTCTCACGCAGGCGGATTTCAGAGTCTTCGAGGATGGCGTGGAGCAGAAAATTACGGCGTTCAGCGTGGAGAGCTCGGGCGTGGCGGAGACCGCGGCGAAGAGTGAGCCTGCGACGGCGGCTCCTGTAACTTCATCGGCTCCGCGATCCGTACCACTGCACGCCGCCGTCCGCCGTACGTACATGATTTGCATCGATACGCTTCACGCATCTTTCAATAATTTCGTAGCCGCGCGGGAAGCGCTGGTGAAGCTTTTCGAGCGGGAGCATTCCGACGATTCGCAATACGTGGTGGTTGCTTTGGGCGCTTCCGCGGAGATGGTGCTCAATGTGACGCGCGACCCTTCGGCGGTCCTGGCGGTCTTTCAGAGTAAGCGTCTGCAGAAGATCTTCCTCGAGGGCCAGATGGGCGGATTGAGTGGGGAGATGGAGCGGTTCCGGCGCGATCTTCTTGAAACACGCGTAGCGTGCAATCTCGTTGGGCAGGACAGGGTATTCCAGGGGAAATGCGAGACCGGGATGGCGCGGGCGAACATGCAATCGGCGCAAATCGCCGAAGCGGAGCGCACGCTGACCATCGGATTCCTGCGGGAGTTCCGCGCTTTGATTTCACAACTCGCGCGCGCCCGGGACCGGCGAACCGTGGTCCTGATTTCGGACGGCTTCGGGATCGAGCCTGGCCGTGAAGCGTATGCTCTGGTGAACGCGTATTTCCCGTTCGCGTCTCACTGCCTGGTACCGCCGAATGTCAATTGCCCGCGAAGCGGCCAAATCACAACCATCCGCATGCAGGATGAGTTCGAGCCGATTCTGCAACTCGCGGCGAGGAGCAACATTACCATCGACACGATCGATTCGAGGGGATTATATGGCCAGGCGGCGTTCGATGCATCGAGTCATGGAAATCCCCCAAATGTGGACGGCGCGGTGGGGCGGACCGAGCGGGACGCGGCTGCTGCGAACGGCAATACGCTCGCCGAAATCGCTGCGGCGACCGGCGGCACGGCTTTCCACGACAGTAATAACCTGCTGGCCGGCCTGCAGCGCGCCTTCGCCGATGGCCGCGACTACTACACGATCGCGTATGTTTCGGGCAATGCAAATCTTGACGGGAAGTTTCGCGCGATTACGGTGCGGGTTCCGAATCGCAAGGTGGTGGTGAACGCGAAGCGCGGTTACTGGGGCGCCCAATAACCCAATTTCGCGCGGAGGTTCAGCTTCTTGTCCGCTACCGCAACCACAATGCTCCGATACTTGCCATCGCGTGATTTATTCTTCGGCGTGTACGCAAGCACGTAGTACTCGCGGCCGTCGGCGAGCGCGCTGCGGAATTGTTTCAGCATATCGCTTCCGTCATGGAAGTGGACGCCGCCGGTCGATCGCGCGAGTTGCTCCATCGGGGCGCTCTCTTGAGATGTAAACGGATTTGCCTTTGGATCCGGGGTACTCTGCACGGGGCCGCTTCTGGTTGTGGCAGGCCTGTTGGTGCCCAACATACTGTACCCGCCGCCAGTGCCGCCTGAAGCGCTGGCGTCCATTGATCCGGCGCTTGCGAGAGAGGCCGTGGCGCCACCGCGCGAGTCGACTGTATCGATCGTTACATTGTGCTCGGAGGCAACTTTCAACGCCTCCCGCAGATGCTCAGCGTTACTGGAATCGTTCAGCTTGAACTGGGGACGATTCGGCAGATAAGCCGACACGGCGGCATAAAACTCCCGCTTCGGGTTGAGGTTGAATCCGTCGGAAACGAGGATGAGCGTGCGTCCCGTGGGCAACTTCGCCAGCTCCTCCACAACCTTCGTGAATTGCTCGAGCAATCCGTTGGTGGGCGCGGTCCAGCGCTCCGCGTCCGCGTCGACGCTCTGCTTCAGCGTGTCGATCTCAGAATCGCAACTGCCTTGATTGGGCCGGGTCCCGCAGCCGCACCGCTTGCAAAATTCGCCCATGCGGGTCCCGATGTTTTGGAGCTGGGCCAATAGAGCGGAAGCGTCAAGCCCTCCCATCGCGTTTTGAAACGCTGCGCCACGCAGCTTCAGAAGGATCGCGAGGGGGCTGCTGGTTGCCGCCTGCAGAACCTGCAGTTGACGGCCAATGCCGATGAGGACATATTGAGCGTCGGCGGGTTTTTCTTTATCGAAAAGGTTCTCCAGAGCTTCGCGCGTCCGTGCGGCACTGGCAAGTGAGGCGTGAAGCGTGTCGATGCAGATTACAAAGGTGTGCCGCGGACCGGTGTGCGCGGACGCCGACTTCGAGAGCGCCGCGATGTCGTCGACCGATCCGGCGGTGCCGCTCGAAAAAGACGCGATCTCCTGTTGCACACCATCTTCAAAGATCTGGAAATCATGGGCGTGAAGCCCGCTGACGTGGTGACCTTTTTTATCGGTCACGACGACCGGCACCAACACCTGTTGCACGTCGAGCCGGATGGTCGTGTCCTGTTGAGCGCACAAACTCCAAGCCGCGATGACGAGGATCAAGCGTGGATGCATTGGTTAACTTATGACGATTTAAGCATACCTCCAGCCAGTCCCGCCAACTCGCTCTGGTTTTTCAAGCACCTTTCTCAAAACTTAGTATCGGACGCGCGCCCTTTAGCTGCTTTATTTACCCTTCCACAACTGGAAGCTACGAGCGTAACCCCGTCCGCCTAGGGACCAGTCGTTGACTGGCAGCAATCCAACGCACACGAACCCATCGACGGTTGTACTAGTATTCCGCCGACCGGTCGATCCAGCTCTCCGTTGAAAGAGCGCCCGGACTCCTTGCTTAGAATTTAATGCGAGAGCTGTCTATCGAAGGTGAGTGGAAGCGGGAAGTGGCTCAAGGCGAAGGAAATAGAGTTTTAGATTTCAGTGTGAAAAGATGACAGGCGGAACCGCCTGTCCCACCTCCGCGCACGGCTATTCGCAGTATCATAGGCTTTAAGTTGTTAATTTATGCGCCTTGCCGAGTTGAAGGGCCGCAATTCCCACGAAATTTCGCAGGCGATTTCGCTTAGCCGCCGGAACTTCCTTCGCACCGTAACGGGCGCGGGCTCCGCCGTCGCGTTGCGCGGCATGGCGGCCTCGAAAAATCGCAAAGCCGTGGTCGTCACATTCGGGGGCGGCGCGCGCGACGACGAAACGTTCATGCCGGATGGCCAGGAAAACATCCCGCATCTCCTGAATGAACTCATGCCGCAGGCTACCTTCTTAACGAACGTGGTCAACCAGGGCATTCTCGGACATTACGTGGCGACGGCCAGCATCGCCACTGGCGCCTATGAGACATTCAACAACTTCGCCGCCGTCTCCCCTAACAATCCAACCGTCTTCGAGTATTTCCGCAAAGACCTGAAACGTCCCGCTACGGACGCCTGGGTGGTGGCGCCCAGCAATGGATTCGCGCGCATTGGCGAAAGCGCCCATAAGCTCTACGGTCCGGGGCTCGGGGCCGGCGTCATTCTTCCGAAGCGCCTGCTTTCCGCCGCGCTCTCATCGGCGTCGGACGGCGCACGCTATCAACATCTGCTTCGCGACAACTACGAAACGCCGCTTTACGCGCCCTCGCTCGCTGGCCACCAGATCGAACTGGACCAGATGGCCGAGGTTCTGAAGCTCTCCGTCGACGACTTCGCGGCGCACGCACGCAATCTGGTCAGCCCGGACGAACTCTCGGTATATATCGCGAGGCAGCTTATGCGCCAGCTCTCGCCCAGCCTGCTATGGGTCACGCTGCACGACATCGATATCGCGCACTCCGGCACTTTTTCTCTCTACGTCGACGGCATAAAACGCTCCGACCGCTTGTGCGCGGAACTTTGGCAGGCCATCCAGAAGGATCCGGAATACGCGAATAAGACGACGATGTTCATCCTGCCGGATTTCGGCCGCGACTCCGACATCGATTCCGGCGGCAACGGCTTCCAGCATCACCGCACCGGCGACGCACTTTCGCGCACTACATGGATGATGGTTCTGGGGCCGGACGTAAAACAGAACGTCGTTGTCGATCGCCGCGTCGAATCGATTGACCTGATACCGACTCTCGGCGTGTACTTCGGCTTCGACGCGCGTCTCTCTACCGGCAAACCCATTGCGGAGGTGGCTTGAGCCATGCTCCCAAGCCAGTTAACCGCCGGCAGTTTCAGTGGATATCCCACTGAAGCTCGGCAACTCGCGGGCAAGAACATCGCGCTGCTTCAACGTCTGCCCCTCGCATTTCTTCCGTTGCTGCTGCGCGAACTGATCGTCTATGACTGGAAATTCCCAGCCGAACGAGTGGATCTCGGCCGGCAGTTCACATATCTCGGGACCCTGGCAGGCGGTGCGTTCGAGAAAGCCATGTCCGCCTTCGCGCAACTAAAGCTCGCGCGCGAACTGGAGCAGACCGATTGGGTGAACTCCCCGGCTATCTTTTCGGAACAGCTCTCGGCGCATTTGTGGGCCACGCATCAGATTGATACTTTTCGTGCGGCGGCGGTCGAGTACGTTCAGAAAGTTTCGGCGTCGGCTGCCGATCCGGCGTTGCCTACGCATAGGCTGGGCATCGCGATCATTGGGCAGGGAGTCGCGAAGAACGACTACCGGCTGTTCCGAAAACTCCGTCCGCAGGGCGTTTATTTCACGCAGGTCAAGCATACCGGCGGCATACAGGTCCTGCTCGATGCCGTTGCGGCGCGTGCCAAAGCGCATCCCGTCCCTTACGGCCATTGGTATATCGATGGCGGCGCTAGCGTTGGCGTCCCCGAAAGCGTGACGCGAATTTCGTACAACGCGCTCTCCGGGCCGCGCACTACGCTCCAGAATCGGATGCAAAAAACGTACGAGGCGGCCGTGTTCGATCCCGAGGCCTTCCGCACCATGCTGGCGCGGATCAAGCCCGAAGAAGCCGGTCTCACCAGCGGTGACGACGTGCTCAAACGCTTCCAGCTCAGTCTGCTGACGGAAGGTTCGGGAACGCAAGTCTTCTCGACGACATTCGTTCAATGGGCCGCGCGGGAGGCGCTGCGCCGCGCCCAGCCCCTGACGATTGTCACTCGCTTCGCGCCGCGGCAGCGAGAGAACCAAATGAACGAACTGCTCGCCGAACATCAGCGCAAGCCGGAACTCGACGCCCAAGGTTCGTTGATCGATGCCGATATGGGGGCCTACTATACGTGGCTCAATCAGCAGCGTCTACCCGGGGAGGAGAAATCGGCGTTTCTCGCGTGGTTTGAGGCTCACGGCGAAGCGGTAGCCATCGCGCCGGGATTCGAACGAGGGAAACGTTCCGACGCGGCCATTGAGTTGGCTGATCTTATGTCGCGGATTGCTTGAGCGACTTTCGTTCGGTCAAACCGGACATCGGCTATAGCCGATGCTGCAAGCTGAAGCTCGCGCCACAAACGGACGTAAAATGGGACTCGATGGTTCTGGCCCTGCTATTGCTGCTGTTCGACGATTCGTTTCGAGACGGCTTGACGGCGTTACAGCGCGGCGATCTGGCGGTGGCGCGATCCAATCTGGAAGCGGCGAGCAAGCTCGCGCCGCGCGATGGGCGCGTGTGGGTCGCGCTCTCCCAGACATACTGGAGACTGCACAAAAAGGCCGAGGCTGAAAAGGCGGCAGGCAAGGCAGCAGCGCTCGCGCCGGAAGACCCGGTCGTGCTCCAGAGCCTTGTCATTTATTATTCGGAAACACATCAGACCCTGAAGGCTGCTCGGGCGGCGGCGAAGGTTCCGGAAAAGGACGATGTTCGGGAACGCGCGGTCGAACTTTATTTTGAGGCTGCGCGGCCGCTGCTGGATCAACAGAAGTTTGCGGAAGCTGTCGTCATTTTGAAGGAGGGCGTCTCACGGCTGCCTCGGAGCGCTCAACTTGAACTGGCGCTGGGAGTGGCTAATTACGGCCTGCGTCGATTCGACGATGCCGCGGACGCTTTTCTGCGCACCATCGAAATTACTCCGGAAACGGAGCAGCCTTACACCTTTCTCGGCAAGATTCTGGATCAGATTCCAAGCCGGTTGCCGCTGGTGACGGAGCGGTTCGCCGAATACGAATCGGCGCATCCGGCGAGCGCGGCTGCGTATCTGCTCCACGCCAAGGCTCTGGATGCACAGTCGCTTGAACCGGAGACGGCGTTGCGCTTGCTTGAGGAATCGATCGCAATAAATGCTCGGGATGCATCGGCACACTTCGAGATGGGGACGGTGCTGGACCGGTTGCGACGTTTCGCGGATGCGGCTGCAGAATTCGCGCGGGCGGCGGAGCTTGCGCCGTCGGATCCAGCCGCGCATTACCGTCTGGCGCGCGATTACGACCGCATCGGCAAGCACGAAGCCGCTCAGTCCGAGCGCGAGAAGCACGCACGGCTTGTGAAGGCTCAGGAAGCGATTCGATGACGCGGCGCGAGTTTATTGCAGCCGTTAGCGCCGCCGGGCTCGCGCCTTCGAAAGCCTCCGCGTCAACGCCGTTTCCAGTTCATTACGCGAGGGCCAATCCTTATGACGCGGTGTTGCGGTATGTCGATCCGGGCAGTGACGAGTTCAAAGGCGAAAAGGATGCGATAGAACTCGAAGGGCGACTGGATCGCATCTTCGCAGGCAGAGAAAAAGCGCCTCCGGGCCTCAACGGATGGATGGCGCGGCGCGACGAAATTCGCGGTGCGCGGTTTCTTGTTCTGCCCGAAGCCCAAGTGCGTTACGAGATAAAGACGGGCACGGAATATCACACAGGGGTCTGGCAACTGCCGGATTTCAAGGTTGTAACCGGGCACTTCGTGACTTCGCCAAAACCGTATTTTCGCGATGTGACGGGGCATGTGTTCGGAGGCTTGGATTCATTCCGCGAACAACTGATTCCGGGGAACCCTTACTGGCGGGCGCGCCTGGATTCGGCGTGTGGCATCGACGTTTACGGGAACCAGGGAATCGCGGTGGCCGACATCGACAACGATGGCGTCGATGAGATTTATGTGTGCCAGCCGGGCGGCCTGCCGAACCGCTTATACAAGATCCGCGCCGACGGAACCGCGGCGGATATTACGGAGCGCTCCGGGCTGGGCGTGCTCGACGAAACGACCTGTGCGCTTTTTGCCGACTTCAACAATTCGGGGCGTCAGGACGCGGTGGTGCTGCGCTCCTCGGGTCCGCTGTACTTTTTGAATCGCGGCGACGGCACCTTCGTGGAACAACGCGATGCGTTCCAATTCAAAACCTCTCCGCAGGGGTCGTTCACGGGAATGGCGGCGGCCGATTTCGACCGCGATGGCCGCCTGGACCTCTATCTGTGCTGCTACATCTATTTCCAGAGCGAGGACCAATATCAGTATCCCGCGCCCTATCAGGATGCGCGCAACGGGCCGCCGAATTTTCTATTTTGCAATCGCGGAGAAAATCGATTCGAGGACGTAACGGCCGAAACCGGTATGAACGAAAACAACGACCGGTTCAGCTTCGCGCCCGCGTGGTGCGATTTCGATGGCGACGGCTGGCCCGATCTTCTCGTCGCGAACGATTTCGGGCGGTGTAATCTCTATCGGAATCGAAACGGCCATTTCCACGATGACGCGGCGAAGGCGGGACTGGACGGTGCGGGTCCAGGCATGAGCGCGGCGTGGTTCGATTATGATGGCGACGGCCGGCCGGATCTCTACGTCTCCGATATGTGGACCGCGGCGGGGCAGCGCGTGATCCGCGATCAGGCGTTCAAACCCGCGGCGCGCGACGGGGAGGCTTTCCGGCGTCACGCGAAAGGCAATTGCCTTTATCGCAACAAAGGCGACGGCACGTTCGAGGAGACGAGCGCGATCGAGGGAGTCGAGATGGGCCGCTGGGCGTGGAGTTCCGGCGGATTCGATTGGGATCTCGATGGTATCCCAGAGATTTTGATCGGCGCGGGCATGGTGACCAATCAATCCAACAAAGATTTGAACAGTTTTTTCTGGCGGCAGGTGGTGGCAAAAACTCCGGAGAAGCAACGCTCGGCCGCCGATTACGAGAACGGATGGAACGCGCTGAATCAACTCATCCGCGAGGATTATAGCTGGAATGGGCGCGAGCCGAACGTTTTTTATGTGAGGCGGAATGGCGGCGGGTATCGCGATGCCTCCGGTGTGAGCGGCCTGGATTTCGCGGATGACACCCGGACCTTCGCGGTCACCGACTTCGACGGCGATGGCATTCCGGATGTGGTGCTGAAGAACCGGCTGGGTCCGCAGATACGCGCCATGCAGAACGATTGTTCGGGCGCGCGCAAAGCGATCGCGATTTCTTTGACGGGCACGAAATCGAACCGCGATGCCATTGGCGCGCGCGTCGAGGTGAATGGCCAGGTGCAGTATGTGAGCGCGGGCAGCGGATTCCTGTCGCAGCAGACCAAGAAGCTGCATTTCGGGCTGGCCGGGCAGCCTGTGGCTCACGTGAAGATCACATGGCCGTCGGGCACGATCGAGGACGTGAGCGGTCTGGAGCCGGGCTACGTTTACTCGATCGTCGAAGGTTCGAAGGAGCGTGCGCGCACGCCGTTTCGTACCAGGAAATTATTGCCTGCCTCCGTGGTACGCGGGAAGAACGATCCTGAGTTTGGCGATACCTGGCTGCTCGATCCGGTGCCCACGCCCGACCGGCGGTCGGCTGGGTTTGTTGTGCTCCACGCTGGCAACCGTCCGAAAATGACCCCTGGCGTGCCCGTCGAGAACATCGATCTAAAGATCGAGAAGGACGACGTGGCGGCCGCGTACTCATTGTTCCGGCGATACCTTTTCGAATACCGCAAAGATCTTTCCCTGCCGCTGGTTTTGCTGGTAGATAGTGAAAGCAGGGCTCGCAAGGTTTATGCGGATATCCCTTCGGCAGCCGAAATGCGCGGCGACCTGGCGCGGATCAACCAGAGTCATGCGTTGGCGCTTCCTTTCTCCGGCAAGTATTACGTGAATCCGACTCGAAATTATTTCAAGCTGGGTGCGGCGTTTTATTGGGCGGGCTATCCGGAGCGAGCGCTGCCTTATCTTGCAGAGACGCTGCGCACGCGCCCCGAAAACTGGAAGGCTTTGCTGGCGATGGCGCGCATTCAAATGGAGCTCGGCCGTCATAATGACGCGCTGACATCGTTCCAGCAGTTGATCGATATTAAGCACGACTATCCACCAGCGTTTGTCGGGATGGGTGAGGTTTACGCGAAGCAGGACGATAAGACGAATGCACGGCGGATGTTCGAGCGCGCGGTGGAACTCGATCCAAAGTGCGCAGACGCGATGAATCAGCTAGGATTGCTAGCGGCCGGTTCAAACGATCTGGAGGGCGCGCGGCGTTGGTTTCAGCGGGCGATGGAAGCGCAGCAGGACCATCCTGGCGCGATCAACAATCTCGGAGTGCTGTATGCGAAGCTCGGCCAGCCCAACGATGCCATCGCCGCTTTCCGGTACGGCATCAAGATGAATCCGGATGACGACGAACTATATCTGAATCTGGCCCGCATTTACGTAACGATGGGCCAGCGGGAAAAGGCTCGCGCGGTGCTGAGCGAATTGCTAGAGCAAAAACCGGGAAATGCTACAGCGACAAAAGCGCTGGGAGAATTAGTTGGCCGTTGATGAACACAGAGGAACGCCGATCAGCGTTTATCTGCGTCTATCAACGGCCTGCGAATCGAATCAGAACGTGAACCGGAGCTGGAATTGAATGTGACGTTCCGTTCCGACGTTGGCTCCAAGGATCTTACCGAAGTTCCCATTTCCGTTTACGGCACTGGCCCCGTTGGCGGCCACCGGAAGTTTTGCATCGCCCAGACTGGCGTCAGGCGTGCTGTAGACTGGCGTGTTGGCTAAGTTGATCGCCTCGGCCCTGAACTGCAGCGCCATCCGCTCAGTGAAACGGAAGTCCTTGAAGACGGAGAAATCGAGCGTACGGGTCGGCGGCCCGGTGTTGCTCTGCAGGCCGAGGTTGCCACCGGTAAGCGGCGCGGCCACCGCGTAACTGCTGATGTCGAAATACGTGCCGGTAGGACCCACTACGCGTCCGCCCGAAGGCGCTGCGTTTGGACTATTGTTGCCGACGTAGTCCGGCAGGCACTTGCCCCAGTTGCCCAGGCAATTCGCTCCGTTGATAGTGTATGGCTGGCCCGTGCGCAGCGTCAGAATGCCGTTGGTCTGCCAGTGTCCCGCAATGATGTCGGCAGCCCGGTTCATGTTGTTGCCGAATCTCTTCCCCCTGCCGAAAGGAAGTTCGTAGACGAAGGCTGTGGTGAAGCTATGCCGAATGTCCCACGCGGCGCTGGAATAGCCCGACGCGAAGTTGGTAGGATCGGGAATGCCAAAGTTAGTAGCTCCGCTCAGAGGAGTACCGCTGTTGGCCAACGCGTGGCTCCACACGTAGGACGTGAGGAACTGCAGACCTTTCGAGAATCGCTTTTCCAGTTTCCCAGAGAGCGCCGAATAATTGCCATAGCCGAACGTGGAGGTCATGGAAAGACCGCTACCGATCACCGCGCTACCCACCGGACCGCGGATGATTCGGGTGGCGTCGCAGGTTAAAGTGGTGGTGTTGGTCGTCCCAAGATTCGGACAAGGATCGGAGTTCCACAGGACTAATTGGTGAGACTGGTGATTTCCTTCGTACCCGGCTTCAAACGACATCGCTCCAGGTAATTCTCGCTGTACGACCAAGTTCCACTTCTGAACCAGCGGGTTGCGGAAATCGTTCTGAACGCCGCGGAAAGAAAATGGCGCAGGAAGACTGAAGACGTTCGTTGGATATCCTCCCGTGAGTCCATTCGGGAAGTAATTGCAGTTCACTCCGCTGGCGGTGCAAGCCGGATCGGAGACGCCGACGAAACTGCTGACGCCTGGAGCGCGGGTCAGGTTCACAGTCTCGTTGAACGGCACTCCCTCACCGCGATTCGGGCTGCCGCCCTGATTTTCTTCGCCACCGTAGAACATTCCGTAACCAGCGCGGATCACGGTTTTGTCGAACACCCGATATGCCAGGCCGATACGAGGTCCGATATCGAATTTATCCCAGGGCACCAGAGTGCTGGGCACGGTTCCCCGCTCAACCTTGACCGTCGGAAACGCGGTTGAAAAATTAGGAGGCAGGGGCGCGTCCTGGTTCGGTCCTTTGGGAATGTACAGGGTCAGATTATCCAGATTGAAGTTCGCCTGACGGGCAAAGCGCTCGTCGATGGGAGACCATAGCTCGTAACGGAGGCCCAGGTTAACGGTCAACTTCGAGGTGACCTTCCAATCGTCCTGCGCGTAGAAGCCATAGGCGACCTTCTGCGACGAGATGAAGTTTGTCGTCGAGATGTTGCCGCTGTCGATCTGCCCGAGCAACGCGGACGCTATTGCATCGCCCGTCTGGCTGTTATTTGTAGGGAAAGCAGTCTCGTTACCGCTGTATCCAATGTTGCCATGCGGGTCCGGCACCTGGAAGAACGGGAATTTGATCGTGCGGTACTCGGCGCCGAATTTCAACGAGTGCGAGCCCCTGCTGATGGCAACGTTTTGGATGAAATCCCAAACGTTGTTGAATTCCTTGGTGGGGATCCAGTCGTTTGCGCCGGTCTGCTGGTAACCGCTGATGCCGATCTGCGGCAGTCCGCCGTTGTTCGCGGCTGCGTTCGTCGGGTTGTATCCGCCGATACCGAATTGCGAGAAAAGGTCGGCAGTGGGGTTCGCGCCTAGTCTTGAGGTTACTAATCGCGTAAAGCCGACGCGTGTCTCGGAGAGAATCGAAGGGCTCCACACGCGCGTGTAGCTCATCTGCGCGTTGCGGCTCAAATCCGCTTCCTGCGCACCGTTGAAATCCGCTCCATCGATAGGACCAGGGAATGGCGAGCCGCTGGTCTTGCCGGTATTGGACCAGCTGATGGAACCGAACAAGCTATCTTTGTCGCTCAGGCGGTAGTCTACGCGCCCGTCACCCTGATCGGTAATTTGACTGCCGGGGGAACTGAAGTAAAAATCCCGGGCTGGCGCATTCCCAGTGATGATTGCCTGATTGGTCGAAGGATATAACGCCATAATTTTTGCAAAGGCGGGATCCCAGAGCGACTTCGGAATGATGTTTCCCGAGAACGGAAGACGCGATATCGGAGTGCCGGCGGCGTTATAGACGGTTGATTTGGGATCGTATATCGCACCCTTCTGAACAGTCACCGGGTTGCCGTTGGCGTCATTGATCGTTACAGGCCCGCCAAGAAGGCTGGAAAAGTCTCCGTTCTTGAAAGCGGCCGTTGGAATCGTGAGGAAGCCGGAACGTCCCAGCCCTCCGACCGAACCGCCTGACGTCGCTATGCGCGTGGCCTGGTAATCGCCGAAAATGAAAAGCTTGTTCTTGATGATTGGCCCACCCGCGGTTGCGCCGAATTGGTTGTCGACGAAGGGTCCGCGCGGTGCGCCTGCCGAATTATTATTCCAGGAGTTGGCGTCCAGCTGTTTGTTTTGAAGAATTTCAAACAAGCTGCCGTGAAGCTGATTAGTGCCGGATTTCAGATTAACGTTGATGACGCCACCGGCGGCGCGCCCATACTCGGCGTTATAGCCGTTGGTGAGCACGGTTATTTCACTGATCGCCTCCACCGATGGTCCCACCGCGTAAGAGGTCTGGTTCAGGAAGTCGATGGTGTTGATGTTGTTGTCAACGCCGTTCAGCAGGAAGTTGTTCTGGCCGTTGGACCGCACGCCATTGGCGGAAAAACCGCCGTTGTTGGCGTCTCGGGCGCCAGATTCCGCCGGAACCACGCCCGGACTCAGTCGAGCAAGATAAGCGAAGTTGCGTTGCCCGCCCAGCGGCACGTCCGTAAGCGTCTTGGTGTTGAGGGCGGCGCCTACCTGCGTGCCTTCGGTTTGCAGAAGCGGCGCTGCTGCTTGCACTTCAATAGTCTGGGTCGCATCACCCACAGTCAGCTTGATAATGATCGCCGTGCGTTCTCCGGCCCTGAGCAGAATGCCCTGTTCCTGGGCTTTTCGGAAGCCGGCTGCCGTGACCGTGACGCTATATGTGGCAGGTTTCAGCGCCGGGCGGACAAACTCCCCGCTGGTGTTGGTTAGGATTTCGTATACCTGACCCGTTTCGAGCTCGGTGATCACCACCTTAGCGCCGATGACCACTCCGCCGGAAGGATCAGTAACGGTTCCTACAAGTGTTCCTAGGTCGCGCTGCGCAAACAGCGCACCAGCGCAAATAAGAGTCAACAGGGCAATTCGTAGCCCGAAATGGTAACGCTTCATGAACCCTCCCCCTGCACCAAGGCAGGCCAGACTGGGTAGTATGTTACCACTAGAGAAAACCGCGGTCAATGGTTATCGCACAAAAAGTAAGCGCTTTCGTATTGCGAAACGTTGGACTTGCAAACTATGAATTCTGGAAGATTTAGATCTTGACGGGCGGACTCTGAGGCAGCGTAGAATCAAAGTCTAATGGTGCCTACTCGGCCGCTTGCGGTAGTGCTGTTGCTGGGCCTGCCCGGATTGGCGGCCCCAGAGAACGGATATGTAGATTCGAAGATCTGCGCCTCCTGCCATCGGGAGATCGCGGTGAACTACGCGGGCACCGGAATGGGCCGGTCGTTGTTTAGACCGGGAACCGCCAACACCATCGAGGACTATCGGAAAGCTCCCGAGTACTATCACGCCCTTTCCGACAGCCACTACGCGGTGACGATCCGAAACGGCCAGTATTTCCAGCGCCGCTGGCAACTGGACGCCGCCGGCAAAGAGATCAACGCCGAAGAACTGAAGATCGATTATGTAATGGGTTCGGGAAACCATGCCCGCTCCTATCTGCACCGGACCAAGCGTGGCATGCTGATCGAGCTGCCACTCGGCTGGTACCCAGACAAAGGTGGGGAATGGGGCATGGTGCCGGGTTCCGACACTGGACATCCGCAGACCCGCAGGTTCGTCTCCTATAAGTGCATGTTCTGCCACAACGGTTATCCAGGTATCCCGCCCGCAAATAAAGTGCCCGGTAGCGAGCCGGTATACCTCGGGGAACTTCCCGAGGGGATCGATTGCCAGCGATGCCACGGTCCGGGAGCCGAGCATGTTCGAACCGCCGGCAGGGCGAGCATCGTGAATCCGGCGAGGCTGAGTCCCGAGAGGCCCCATGCCAGGAAGAAGGAATTGCCCGAAGCAGCGCGGGAATATGCAGCGGCGCTGGCGCTGAAACCCGATCTGGCGCGCGCCCAGTTGCATCTAGGAACGGTGCTCGCGGCCGAAGGAGATAAAGAGGGAGCGGCAGCGCATTTCCGCGAGGCGGCGAAGGGGAATGACGCCGGGGTTGCCCGGCAGGCGGAACAAGCTTTAAAGGACTTGGGAATCCGGTAGCCATGCGGATCTTCCTTCTCACGACGCTCTTGACACTATTTTTGATGGGCGCGGAAGCTCCGGCGGTTCGCTTCATCGATATCGCCGCGAAATCGGGCCTCACCGTTCCCAATACCTTCGGCGGCAAGGATAAGAAGGATTCCATCCTTGAGAGCACCGGCACCGGCGTCGCGATCTTCGATTTCGATGGCGATGGAGCCAACGACATCTTCATCGCCAACGGGCCCCCGTCGCGCTCCCAGCTCTATAAAAACGACGGCGCCGGACACTTCACCGAGGTCGGCCAGCACGCAGGTCTGACGCGTACCGGTTGGGCGCAGGCGGCCTGCGTCGGCGATATCGATAACGATGGACATCCCGATCTTCTTGTCACCTATTACGGCCACAACACGCTTTACCGGAATCTCGGAAACGGCAAATTTGAGGACATCACCGAACGCGCCGGCCTGCCGGTCGAGGGCACACGCTGGGGTTCCGGCTGCGCCTTTATCGACTACGACCGCGACGGCCTGCTCGACATCTTCGTCGCCAACTACGTGGATCTCGATCTCAAGAACGTTTCCAGCAAGACCTGCGACTGGAAGGGAATGATGGTGTGGTGCGGGCCGCACGGGCTTCCGGCCGGGCACAATGCGCTCTATCACAACAACGGAGACGGAACGTTCACCGACGTTTCCGCGAAAGCCGGCATTCTCGGTCCCCGATGTTACGGTCTGGGCGTGGTCACCGCGGATTTCGATAACGATGGCTGGCCCGACATCTATGT
>PNAJ01000014.1 GCA_003170295.1 Bryobacterales bacterium
GATCGGTGCGGTGAGATAAATTTTGATACTGGTGAGTTTGCCGATATCTCGACTTCAAACGAGTTGTCCATCCTAACTTATCAAGAAGGACTTCGAGGAAGTTGGACGTTAATGCCGCATAACGCGGTCTCTTGCTCGGAGGCGTTTCGCGCAAATACAATAGTTCCAACATGGCTGCGGGTGACGCGCAGAGAGTCTGGTTTCCGGAAATGATTGAGCGGTTGCGCGCGCAATGGCATCAGGGCATGTCCTGCGACGGACTCATCGAATTGCGCGATGGACTGGACGCGCAGCTTCAACGGATCCGATCGGAACGCCACATCCGTTCGCCGATCTTGAAATGTCCGTGCTGTGGGCAGGTAGGCGAGGGCGCAGACTCGCACGTCAGCGTTCGCGCCATGATCTTGTCGCTTGGTCGATTTGGGATCGCTTCTGCCTCGCAAACAAGCGCCATCGAGAAACGCTGGGCGGCTCATCGGAAGCAGCACGGGCTTGATCTCGACGGCAAGAGCAAAGTTGCTCCGAGCGCCTTGGGTGCCGTCTGCGTCCACCCCTGACATTCAAAATCCGGTTTCCGTGCAGAAGTGGACGTAACGCCGGATTATCGGAAGCTGGCGAGGCGCAGTCACCCGGCACAGTCATTCGCTCGCAAAGATATGGGAGTAAGCTGGCTGGGAGTAAGCTGGTTGTAATGAGAGCCGTCATGGCCATCGGAATTGTCGGGGCAGTCTTATGCGCACAAGACGATGCCAAGGATCGTCTCGCCCGCCAGCGTTTAGAAAAAAACGCACAATTCGTCATCTGGCATGATCTTCCGAATCGACGGATCGAGAACATGAAGCCGTACGCCGGCGTGATCGACTTGTCGCAGGACATGATTAATGACTACGCCGCGCCTTTCCCGCCTCTAAATCTCGAACAGGAATTGTATAAGAACGCCAAGCGTTCCGATGCAATCGTGATCGGCACGGCCCTCGGCAAACTCTCTGCGTTAACGCCCGGACATTCGTACGTCTATTCAGATTGGACTATTAAGGTCAGTAGAGTCTTCAAGAACGTCTCGAAAATCGGAGCTGCTCCTGGCGATGAGATCACCGTCGTGGAACCTGGCGGCGATTTGACCATCGATGGCGTGCACGTCCAGGCGCATAACAAATCTGAACCCGAACTGACTCTGGGTCACGAGTACATCCTTTATTTGAAGGCGCATCCGGAATCCTCGTCCTTCCAGGGATATCCGCGAATCGATGTCACCGCGGGTAAGCTGGATCTCCTACTCGATCCGAGAGATCCTACTCCTCTGCGCGAGTTCTGCCAATCCATCTCGATGGATGCGTTTCTGGCTGCCGTCCAAAACAACCTGGCTGAGCAGCGACTATAAGGAGCAATTGCAAGACGAAGCGTCGACCGCTTCCTTTGTCTATACGGTCAGGCAGTTCCGCACGCGGTGAGTAGGGCGTTACTCGGCGTTGAAGCGGATTGTCGGGCACTCGGAAGCAAACTGTTTTATTAGACAAGTATGAAATCGTCTAGCAACGGGCGGGGCTCCGGCCCCCGTGGCGGTTGCGGATAGCACAACATAAAGGACGTTATGTTGGGCAAATTCCCATTTTCGAGGTCCAGGTCGGTGTGGGTGATGGAACACAGAATTAATGTGGGAACGGGCTGCGTTCAGTTTTCTGTTGGGACTCGTTCGATATGGTCGATGATCAGCATGTCGATTTTTCCCTTGCGTGACTCGATTTTCAACCCTAGTGAGTCGCGGAAGGCCATGAAGATGTCTGCTCTCGGTGGATCGGTCATTGCACCTTCCGGGGCCCAGGAAACGTCGATGTCGTAGCGGCCTTCGAGCCCCGTCAGATCTTCCACCGGCAGCTTCAGGTCGCGCGACACGGTGCGGACCAACGTGGCGATCGACATGGACCCTTTGATCGACGATGAGCTGAACGTTACTTTGCCAACCGAAGGAGAGTCGGGGTCGGTCGGCTTGAATTTCGGCCCGTTATTGTCGACGAGCAATGCATATCCCGGGCTCGGGCGAGTCTCCTTGTGCGCCACGACCTTGAACCTCTCGACCAGAAGCGCCCGAAGCATCGCAGGACGCTGATCTTTGGTCGTGCCCTCCGGCATTTTCGCGACGATCGAGAAGCAATCCCCGTCAAGCCACGACGGTCCAGTAATTTGATCCATCTTCACGCCGTAAGCTTCGGCGAGAACGACGGTGAGCGGGTCGCCGATGAGGCTGATCATTCCAGGGTCGAGCGAGTTCTGCATGCTACACCGTTCGGCACGCTTCACGGACGCCGCTTCGAACTGCGGTTGTTCCGCGGCGAAGAGCCCGGACGCGGCGATAGTCAACGATAGACAGGTACTCTTCACGTTAACTCTCCGTCGACAGTTTACACCGGATCTCGCCATTCCCGCATCTGGGGTCCACTGCGCTTTCCAGTATCACACGTATGTCCTGGCTGCTTCCGGTGAGGGCGATGCTCCGTCAGACGAAGGAACCGGGTTCGGTTGCTTCCTCTAACTAACCTCATTTCACCCCCTTTTAACAGCGTGGCGTCCCGGCCCGACGCAACCAATTGCGGTCTTAGCGGAACTGACTCGACTCGGTAGGCGATTTCTTCTTGATGTGACCGCCCCAGAGAGGTATGTTCAAGTGGCCGATAATGCCCA
>PNAJ01000146.1:0-3818 GCA_003170295.1 Bryobacterales bacterium
GGCATCCCGATCGGCCTCAAGGACAATATCGATACCGCGGGCACGCGCACCACAGCCGGTAGCAAAACGCTCGCGGGCAATGTCCCCACCGACGATGCCGAGGTCACGCGCAGGCTCCTCGCCGCCGGAGCCATCGTGATCGGCAAGTGCAACATGCACATCTTCGCGAGCGGAGCCACGTCGGCCGTCAGTTATTTCGGACCCGTCCGCAATCCCTGGAACCTCGCGCTGATCGCCGGCGGTTCCTCCGGTGGCTCTGCTGCCGCAGTCGCGATGGACGATTGCTACGCCGCGCTGGGCACCGATACCGGTGGTTCCATCCGCACGCCTGCGGCGATGTGCGGCGTCACCGGTTTCAAGGCCACCTACGGCCGCGTCAGCATTCGCGGAATTGTTCCGCTCACATGGTCGCTCGATCACTGCGGACCCATCGCGCGAACCGTGGAAGATACCGCAATGATGTTGCAGCAGATCGCCGGTTACGACCTTCTTGACCTGCAAAGCATCGATTATCCCGTGCCCGATTATTCCAAAGCCATCGGTGCTCCAGTGTCGCAATTCCGCATCGGCATTCCACCGATGTTCTACGACGGCTTGGACGACGAGGTTGCGACCGCGATGGAGGAAGCGATCGCGCTTCTCAATAAGTTGACCAAAGGTTCGCGCGAGGTCGAGATGCCATCCATTCTCGGCACCGGAGCCAACAGCGAAGGCGGCGTCTATCGAGAAAGCTTGGGCAGCGGCTTCGTGACCGCGGAAACGGCCGCGCCCGCTGCTGGCGGTGGAGGAGGAGGCAGTGCGCGAGCGGTCGATTATATTCGCGAATGGCGCCAGTTGCGATTGATTCGCCGAACCGTAGACGACGACGTGTTCCTCAAGCAGAACGCGGACCTGCTCGTCACCCCTACCATCCGCCATCTGCCATGGACCATCGAAGACGAACTCAGTCGCGCAGCCAACGTCCGCGCGCGCCATCCCGAACCGGGCAACACTCGAGCCCTCGACGATTACGGCTTGCCTACCATCACCATCCCGTGCGGTTTTTCGAAGGCGGGACTGCCCGTCGGTCTGCAAATCAGCGGTCCGAATCTGGGCGAGGTCAACGTGCTCGCGCTCGCGCACGCCTATCAACAATCGACCGATTGGCACACCCGCCGACCGCCTCTCGCGCCCGACACGAAAGTGCCGTCCTTGTCGAAAACCGCCCTCGGTCAGACAGGGGAATCGGTAACGCGTTAGAGTAGAACAATGCGGAAAAGCATCCTCTTTACGACTGCGCTGACTCTCCCTCTGTTCGGTCAAGCACCTGAAGTAAAAACGGCCGAGCAGGTCTACAAGAACATCACCGAACTCAAAGGCACGCCCGCCGACCAGTTGGTGCCGACCATGCAATTCATCTCCGTGTCGCTCGGCGTCGAATGCGTCACCTGCCACGTTGGCGGCAAGCCGGAGGCGGATGACAAGCGCACTAAGAAGACCGCTCGCGAAATGATCGCGATGACGCTGATGATCAACAAAAACGCCTTCCACGGTCAGACGCAAGTGACTTGTTTTTCCTGTCACCGAGGCGCGGAACGCCCGGTCGCGATGCCTCCGGTGCTCGAATCCGACGCCGCCCCGGCGCGCCCCACGCCACCCGCCGCGCCCGCAACAGCCTCGACTCCCCCAACCGCCGATTCGATTCTTGAGAAATACGTCACCGCGCTCGGCGGACCCGACGCCATGAAAAAGGTCACCAGCCGCGTCGGGAAAGGAGTCATCACGACTTCCGGCAAGGACACACCAATCGAGGTGTTCACCAAAGCGCCCAACAAGCGCGTGACGATCTCGCACAATGCCAACGGCGATAGCTTCACCGCGTTCGACGGCACAGCCGGCTGGATGGGAAATACCGGCCGCCCCGCGCGCGATATGTCGCCCGCCGAATCCATGGCCTCCGGACTCGACTCCGAATTCTACCTTGGCCTCCGACTGAAGGAAATCTTCACGCAACTGCGCTCCGGCCGTCCCGACAAAATCGGCGATGTCGCGGTCATTTCGCTCAACGGGATGCGGCAAGGCCAGCCGCCCGTGCGATTCTTCTTCGACGCCAATTCGGGATTGCTGCTGAGAACGGTCCGCTACGCCGAGACGCCGGTGGGGCGCATGCCGACGCAAATCGATTACACCGATTATCGCGAGGTCGATGGCGTGAAGACGCCGTTCCGCTGGACCCTCTCGCGTCCCAACGGACGCTTCACAATTCAGTTGAGCGAAGTGAAAGCCAACGCGCCCCTCGACGACAGCAAGTTCGCGAAACCCGCCGAAACAAAATAGTCGCGTTAAAATAACGCGGGAATAACGCGGGGAATCCGCCTCATATCAGAACTTGTGTCGAGTGGCGTCATCATGCATCATCCACCCGGACATGCCGGGGTATCTTGAATGAAAGCTGGAAACATATAAGAGGACGACCAGTTACCGCGAAAGCGATTGTGTTCCTCTCGAGGGAATCCCCTGGCTTACGCCAGGGGTTGTAGAAAAATAGCGGCGATCACGCCAGGGTGATGGTAGCGTTAATAGCCGGACATCGACACGAATGTCGATGCGGCGCGCCTGGAGGCGTGCGCCACAGCAGCAGCAACGGCCACATCTGGTGAAAACTTTGACGGCCCTACCGAATCGCGTCATCCAGTAACACGGAAAACTGGCGCGATTTCTCCTCGACGCGCCCCTTCAATTCCGCCAGTTCGCGCTCCATCGACCGCAGACGATCCGCCATGTGCAGACAAGCTAGCACCGCGACCCGATTCCCGTCGACATTCCCCGCGCGCTGCGCGATCCCGTTCATCAGTTCGTCGATGGAATGTGCCAGAGACTCGACTTCGCCCTCTTCGTCGGTGGCCGCCAGCGAATACGTCTGATTAAAGATGGTGACCCGCACCGTCTTGCGTTCGACGCTCATCGCCCCTCCTTAAATTAGGATGCGCTCAACTGGTCCATTTGGCCGAGCAGCTTTTCGATACGAGTCCGCACCTGTTTGCGCTCTCCCCGCATCTCCTCCACCTCGTCGCGAAGCTTCTGCATCTCCGATAATGCCGCGCCCGCGCCGTTGCGAGCCGCATCGCGCTCCGCGATCGCGGCGTCCCGCTCCGCGCGCAGTTGTGCCACCAGTTCCACCGCGCGGTGGATCCGATCTTCCAAATGCGCTAAGGAATCCGCTTCGGCAACGGACATATTTCATGCAGCCTTTTGAGGTTTTGGAGCAGCCGCTTCGAGAGCGGCCTTAGCCTGCGTCGCCAGTGCAGCGAACGCGGCCGGATCGTTCATCGCGAGATCCGCCAGAATCTTGCGATTCAGGTCGATCCCCGCCTTCTTCATCCCATCCATGAACCGGCTGTACGACAGGTCCGCCAGTCGCGCACCGGCCCCGATGCGGACGATCCACAAGGAGCGGAAATCCCGCTTCTTGAGCTTGCGGCCGACGTATCCGTATTTGAGCGACTTCTCGACCGCTTCCTGCGCGGAACGATACAGCTTGCTCTTAGTGAGAAAGAAGCCCTTCGCCAGGGCGAGTGTCTTTTTTCGGCTATTGCGCCGCTTGGTACCACGTTTTACTCTTGGCACGTTTTTATCTCCTTAAATGTATACGGCGGATCAGGCACGTGCATGCGCACAGTCCGCACGAGGAATGCTCTTAACAGCAGATTTCCTAGGAAATCTGCTCCAAACTTAATACGGCAGCATCCGCAGCATCTCAGCCTGATTCGTAGAATCGGCCACGACGCTTTTTCCAAGCCTGCGCTTCCGCGAGCGCGACTTCGAGGTCAGGATGTGGC
>PNAJ01000146.1:3861-142283 GCA_003170295.1 Bryobacterales bacterium
GGACCCCCTGGTCCGCGGCCGATCCCCGGATCGGCCCTGTTCTTGTGTCGGCGGGCTTGGTTTTATTACTCAAAGGCGCGGTCAGGAATCGCGCGTGCCGGTTGGTAACCGTGTCCTGCTGTGATCTCTACCGAGCCGCGACCTACTGCGGCGAACGAAGCGTGTAAATCTCTAAATTCCCGTCGCGATCGCTAGAAAACGCAATCCGCCGCCCATCCGGCGACCAGGAAGGGTGCAGATCGGCGGCCGGATGACGCGAAATGTCTCGGACGTGGCTGCCGTCCAAGTTCATCACGTAGATTTCGCTGTCACCGCCCCGTCCGCTCGTGAATACGATTCGGCGGCCGTCCGGTGACCAGCGGGCGTTCCCGTTGCCGCCCGGAATTGGCGTCAGATCGACCATATTCGAGCCATCGGAGTCCATC
The DNA here is from genome assembly GCA_003170295.1 of Bryobacterales bacterium. GTDB lineage: Bacteria > Acidobacteriota > Terriglobia > Bryobacterales > Bryobacteraceae > Palsa-187. The sequence continues at coordinate 4,287 of PNAJ01000146.1, forward strand.
ACATAAACCTCGCCGCCACCCCCGCCGTCGGTCGTGAACGCGATTCGCTTTCCGTCTGGAGACCATGCCGGCGACTCGTCCTTGCCGCCACCCGAAGTGAGCCGCCGCAGGTCGCTTCCGCCCGCACTCAAAACCCAGATGTGCCGCCCGCCCTCCTGCTGGCTCGAAAACGCGATCCACCGGCCGTCGGGCGACCAAGATGGCCCGGCGCAGTTGCCCATTGAGGTCAATCGAGCCGCGGCGCCACCCGCAACGGGCATGATGTAGAGATCCCTGCGCCCGCCTCGATCGCTGATGAACGCGATCCTCGCGCCATCGGGTGACCAGGCCGCCTCCGAATCGTCGGCCGGATTTGCGGTGAGGTTGCGCGGCTCGCCGCCCGGCCGGTCGAGAACGAATATGTCACGCTTGCCGGAGCGATTGCTTTCAAACGCGATCCGCGCCCCGTCGGGCGACCACACAGGCCGGTTATCCTCGGCAACGTTCCTGGTCCAACGTATCGGCAGCTCGGCTTCGAAGCTGGCGACGTAGATTTCGTCGTTGCCGTCGCGATCGGTTTCAAAGGCGATTCGCGTTCCGTCGGGCGACCAGGCGGGCTCGCCTGCGGCACCGGGTCCGGTGTTGACCGCGCGCACATTCGTCCCGTCCGCGTCCATCACGTAAATCTGTTTTTTGCCCGACCGGTCGCTCGTGAACGCAATCCGCGAGCTATCGGGCGACCACGCCGGCACTGCGCTATTTTCCGGTCCAGCATGAAGGGGCCGCGCGTTGTCGCCCCCGGCATCTATCCGCCAAATCGTCAGATGGCCCTCCGCGGAATGTGTGAACACGATCGACTTCCCATCCGGCGACCAGTTGGGATCGCCCGAGAACTCACTAAAGTGCGTCAGCCTCTTGAAATTTGCTCCATCCGAGCCCACCGCGCAGATTTGCTCGTGTGCTCCGTCAAAGCACTGGAAGACGATCTTCGCCGAGTCTGGCGACCACGCGGCTCTCGCGCCGAATACGCCCAGCGCCTTGGGGTCGCTCCCGTCGGCGTTCATTACAAAAATTTCCGGCTGCGTGCCCCGCTTGCGTTGAAATGCGATCCGCTTCCCGTCAGGCGACCATGCGGGGCTGTCGCTCCAGCCCAGACTTGCGGTTAGGTTGCGCGGATTCGTGCCCTCGGCGCTCATGACCCAAATCGACGGCAGGCCATCCCGGTTGCTCACGAACACCACTTTCGAGCCGTCCGGAGACCAGTCCGGCTGGCCATCTTCCGCGATGTTGTTCGTCAGCCGGATCACATTTGAGTCCGCTGGAATCTTCGCCGGAGCACTGCCTGCGGGGACCAGCCGAATTCCGGCATAAGTCAGCAGGCAAGCGCCGATTATGGTCAGCAGCACTGGTAGACCGTTCTTAGAACCGCGACCATCGGGAGCCGTAGTTTTGACGGCCGGCACTTCGATCTCCAGCGGTCGCGCCTCCCCCAGGAACCGGTATCCATGCCGCGTGACCGTCTCGATATACCGCTGGTCGCTTCCCAGAGCGCGCCGCAGATCCGACATGTGACGCCCCAGCGTGGCTTCCTCTACCGCGGTATCGGGCCAGATGGCGTCGAGCAGATCCTGTTTGGTGCGCAGTTTTCCCGGCTGCTCCGCCAGCAAGGCGAGCAGATCGAAGGCCTTGGGAGAGACGGCCACGGGAACGCCTCCGCGGGTCAAGGTCCGCTCCGCGGCGTCCAGCTCAAAGTCGCCGAATCTTACGGTTCCCTGCACTTTTATCGACATACAGCCTCGTCCGAAAATCTTCTGAATTACTTCCGCAGGTTTTCCGCGCAATCCGGCTCAACCTGGTTAACAATCGGATGCTCGGAGGCTAGTATATGTCAACTAAATTCATGTTCGCAATCCTGATCGCTCTCACGGCCCCCTTCGGATTCTCGGGGACCACTTTCACCACCAACCTCCCGGCTGGCGACACCATCGTGAATATTGGCGGGACTACCGACGGTGCCGCCGCTTCCGGTGGCGCGAACCAGGACCTGTGGTACCAGCCGTTCAACTCGAGCAGTCAATTGCTGGAAGTGACGCTGCAACCCGGCACATACGCATTCCGGCTGATCGACGCGACCGACGCGGCGTTCCTGTTCCCGGCGCTGACCGGCGCCCAACTCGCGGAAATAGGAGATGGCGGGTGGACATTCAATTCGCCATGGACCACCGATTACATGGTCTTCGACTCTTCCGCGGCATCGGATCCGAATGAGTCCCAGCTCTTTTCGGGCGCGATTAATCCATCTGGCGCAACATTTTCCGGCCCGGCCGCCGCCTATAGCGCCGCGATGATTGGCGGCTACTACAACCAGATCGTGGTCGCCGGAGGCCGCTACACCGGAACCCCTGCGAATCAATTCACGATTAGCGGCAGCCCCGAGACTCTCATCTTCGTCGTCCCTGACTATGCTTTGGGCGACAACGGCGGAATCGATTCCGTATTGATCGGATCCGTACCGGAACCGGGGACCGCATGGCTGCTCGCCATAGGCGTTGCGAGCGTCAAAATCGCGAAAAACGGCTTGACTGCCCTTCGCTTACGCCGCTAGTGCAAGGTGGGGCGGACGCCCCCGTCCGCGCCGGACCCCTGGTCCGGCTCTTCTGCCTCACTCCGCCAGAACCTTGTGAACAAACTGGACCGCCATCGATCCTTCGCCCACTGCTGCGGCAACCCGCTTCATGCTGCCCGACCGCACGTCGCCCACCGCGAACACACCGGGAAGGCTCGTTTCGAGTAAATACGGACTCCGCCGGAGAGGCCACTCCGTCCCCGCGTCCGCGCCGGTCTTGATGAACTGCTTGTCGTCGAGCGCCAGGCACCCGTCCAGCCACTGCGTATTGGGACAAGCGCCCGTCATCATAAACACGTGCGGCGTTTCAAGCACTCCTGTTTCTCCCGTCTGCTTGTTGCGCCAGCGGACGCGCTCTAAATGCGAGTCGCCCTCCAGAGCCTCGATCTCGGTCCATGTCATGAGCGTGATTTCCTTGCACTCTTCGATCCGCGCAATCAAGTACCGGGACATCGTCGACGCCAGGTCCGGCCTGCGCACCATCAGATAAACATGTTTGACGTGCGCGGCCAGAAATATCGCGGCCTGCCCCGCCGAATTTCCTCCTCCCACGATGGCGACCTCTTTGTCGCGGCAGATTTGCGCCTCGATATTCGTCGCGCCGTAATAGATGCCGACGCCTTCAAATTGCGCGAGGTTCGATAGCTCCGGCTTGCGATATTGCGCGCCCGCCGCCACAATCACTGTGCGGCTATGCACCAGTTTTCCATCGTCCATCTCCACTGAATACGGCTTCTGTTTGCATTTCAGCGCCCGCGCCGCTCGAGCCACCACGATCTGCGCTCCGAACTTTTCCGCCTGCACAAACGCGCGCCCCGCCAGGTCCTGCCCGGAAATTCCCGTCGGAAATCCCAGATAATTCTCAATGCGCGAGCTCGATCCCGCCTGCCCTCCCGGCGCGCTCGTCTCGATTACCAGAACACTCAGCCCTTCCGACGCTCCATACACCGCCGCCGCCAGGCCGCTGGGCCCCGCGCCCACTACGAGAACGTCGTAAACGCTTTGTTCGTCGATCCCCGCGTTCAATCCGAAGCACTCCGCCGCTTCGGCGTTGGTGGGATTTTTCAGCACCTTTTCGCCGCGGCAGATCACTACCGGAATATCGGCCAATTTAATGCCGAATTGATCGAGTACAGATTGCGTATCGGGATCGCGCTCCACATCCAGATAGCTGTGGGGATAGCCGTTGCGCGACAAAAAACCCTGCAAACGCAGCGTATCCGCGGAATTGCTCGACCCGATCAAAACCGCGTCGCCCACCGAGTTCTGGATCAGGTACACCCGGCGCAGCAGAAACGCGCGCAAAAAAATCTCGCCCAGCTCCGCATCGGTTTGCACAATGTGCCGCAAGTTCGCGCGGCTGATTTCGAGCACCGTCGACGCTTCCCGCGCCTGGCACCGCACCAAAGCGCGCCGCCCCGAAAGCTGATTCACTTCGCCGGTGAACTGCCCGGGCTGGTGGACCCTAGAAAGCTTCGGAAACTCGAGGCTGCCTTCCAGAACCACGAAGACGCCGTGATCTGTATCTCCCTGATCGAAAACAATTTCTCCCGCTTGCACCTGTCGTTTTTCGCCCGATGCCATCAACCGCGCGATTTGCGCGTCAGTGAGCGTCGGGAACATCGCATCTCGTTCCGCCATCGCTATTCCAGAACGATTTCGTCGATATAGCACCACATCCAGTCCTCGCCCGGCTCGATCGACCGGATGATCGGATGCTTCGTCGCGTGAAAGTGCTTGGTCGCGTGTTTATTCTTGGAGGAATCGCAGCAGCCGACGTGCCCGCAGGTCAGGCACAGGCGCAGATGGACCCAAACATCCCCCATCTTCAGACATTCCTCACAGCCTCGCGTATGGGGCTTGACGTCGTGGATTTGCTTCAAATGCGTGCATTGCACAGCCATAATCGACCTTAAATGAGCTAAAACAACCTTCCGCGATGCCTTAATCGACCTTAAATTCGCACTATTCCTTCTTCTTCAGCGTTTGATCGTTCTCGCGAATGAAGTCCTTGATCTGGTCGGAAAGGCCCAGCAGCCTCTCCCACTGCTCCCGGTAAAGCGTCACCGGGAAGCGGCCCAGCCCATACACCGAAAGCCCGCCTTTTTCGCTGACCTTTAGATACACTTGCCCACGCGCAGGTTTCTTCAGCGCTTCATTTTCGGCGCGCAGCCGCTCGATTTCCGATTTGAGTTCGTCTTCAGATGCCATCTCACTACTTTACATCGACGGCTGGACGACGACATTGACGGGCGCGCTCGCCGCTCCGCCGACGGTGACGATCAGCGGCTGATTTCCTAGTGGAGTAGCAGAGGGGACCAGAATTTTGACCTGCGTCACTCCGATCAATCCCGCCGGGATCGCCGCAAATTCCACAAATGCCGGAACGCCGCCCACCGTCACCGAGAGCGGCAGCACCGGCGCGGGCAGACTGCCTAGCGGAGTCGATGCGGATGGCGCGTACGCAGTCTTGATCGCAGGTGAGACATCTCCGGCTCCCGTCATGTAGAGCGCGAGCGCCGTTCCCTGGTTCACTACGGGAATCGGAACCAGGTTGCCATTCGCATCGGCAAAAACTCCGGGCGCCGATGGCGACATCTGGAAGCGGAAGGCGGCGATCTGCCCGTTATTATCGATGCCTAACACCGCAGGTCCGGCTCCGACTGCATAGGGGACCTGAATGTCGACGAACGTGGGCGAGGCATAAAGCACCGGAGCGGCGAGTCCATTCACAAACGCCGATACACCAGCCAGCGAGTAATTCAGCGGATTGCCAGAAGCGGTCGCGGTGCTGTTCGCCAACCCAGTGCCGAACACGCCCAGCAGCATTCCAGGACTGACCGAGGTCTTATAGGACCCGGCATTCGCGACCGCTGCAATCGCGGTTCCCGTGGTGCTGCCGCCGAGTACGAACATCACCGGCACATTAATGTACTGCGGGACCGCGTTTTGCGACTGGATAACGACGGTGGCGCGATAGACTCCGGGTTCGAATCCAGCGCCGTTAGCGGTGAACATGATGGTTCCAGATCCGGTACCGGAAAGTTGCGAGGCGGTCAGCCAGGAAGTGGTGCGATTGGCCGGATAGATCGCGGCGGACCATTGCTGCGTCTTATCGGAGAGATTCACGGCGAGAGGAACCGGCGTAGGTTTAACCGCGGTGCCGGCGCCAGGAGGCAGGACGGCGGCGGCGAGGCTGAGCGTTGTAGGAGTGGCGGAAAGCGTGCCTGGATTCGCCGGCGGTCCCTCGAAGTTGACGTTGAGGATGATTTCGTAGGCGTTGTCCCAGACCACGGCGATCTGGTCGGTGGCCGGAGGAGTGATGCTGGAGAAACAGAGTGTGCCTTGCTGTCCGCCCCAGGCGTCGAGGCGCGTGGTGCCGAAGGTCGAGGCAATGGTGGCGGACAGATTCAGACCGCCGGAATAGAGACCGGTGATCTGGTGTACTCCGTAGCCACCGATCTCGTCGACGTTGAGTTGCACGGACCATGGGCAGGAGGCGGAAGACGGGTTCTGGACGGCGGTTAACGGCGTCGCAATAAGATTGAAATTCTCGAACGTCGGCAGAGGGAGATAATCTACCGCGACCTGGCGCGACCAGACCAGTCCGGTTGGGTCGGTGCCGGTGAACACAAACGTGCGGATCACCGGCGCGGCGAGGCCGCGGAATACGAAGCTCGTGCTGACGGTACCTTTGGGCTTGATGGAAGGCGATGGGAAATATTGCGAGAGAGGCTGGGCCACGCCGTCGATGGTGAGTCCAGTGACGATCGCGGGAACGCCGGCGGTTTCGCTCAGGTAGATGGTTGTTTGCCAGCTCAACCCCTGCGCATCGGGTGCGCTGGGGAACACGCTAGTCGGCGCCGCAGGCACGATAGATGCGACACCCGTCGGATTCGTGATCTGCACGGTCTTGGTCGCACCGCCTGAGCTGAAGGCCGCATCGCCCGAGTATTCGACGGCCAAAAGAATCGAGGACCCTGTGAATCCGATCTGATACAAGGGAACGGACACGGTGGCGCTGCCGCTTGCGAGCGTCGCCGTGCCGAGGGGAATCGAATCGTAGACGAAATTTACAGTTCCCGTCGGCGTCCCGGTGCCGGTCGCCGCGGTCACTGTGACCGTCAAGGTAATCGTGTCGTTCAACGTTGCGCGGGTGGTGCTGGCGGAGAGCGTCACGAGCGACCCGTTGGTCGACGTATTCCACTGCGTGATCAGAAGATTCGCGTCGATCGAGCCCAATCCCGTAGCCAGATCGTACCCGGCTCCGGCGGAGTAACCGAATGAGCCCGTGGTGCAATCCGGACTGCCCTGGGCGCAGGGAACGATGTTATTCCCAGTCGTGATGTCGTGAAATGCCAAGGGGACGGCCTGCGCGAGGCGATACAGTTGCGGATTGATGTTTCCGACTCCCGCCGTCTTCTGAAATTTGTTGGCGACCTGATACTGGTTCAGCAGTGCAACCATCCCAGCCATCGATGGAGTGGCGGCTGAGGTTCCAGCGACCGCGACATTCGAGCTGAAGTAGGTGACGAGGTAACCGTCGTGGAGTGCGGCGCTGAATGCAATGTCCGGCACATCGCGCGCATTGTCAGTGGGCACGCCGGGACCGGTTTGCCAGGTTGGTTTGGAATAGAAAAGGCTCGCGCCACCGCCGGTCGAAAGCAGGCCCACGGTGGCCGATTCGTTCCAGGCCGCTTCGGGAATATAGGACATCGCCGAACCGAAGGTCGTCGAGTTGGTGGCGCCCCAATACGTGCCGCTTCCCTCCGCGAACTGCGTACCGCCGACCGCGGTGACCTCCGGCAGAACCGCCGGGAATAAGACCGAGTGGCCGCGCGTTGCAAATGGCTCAGACCCCTGCGTATCGCACGCGGCGGCTCCGGCATCGCCCGAAGCGCTTAGCAATGTGATCCCTTGCGCGTTGCCCTGTTGCGCAATAGCGCGCCACCCCAACGGACCCGCATCGACCTCGCAAGTTCCATAACTGCTGGTGATCACAGGAGCGACGTTCGCTTCCACCGCGATGACGATCGCAGTAAACGCGCTGGGACCGTAAACATAACTGATGGTCGCTTTCGGTGCAATCGCGCCGGCCCACTCCAGATCGAGATTGCCTTCGATTTGCGCGCCATTAAAACCGGGGTCGGTATTGCTGTAGAGCAGCATCTTGGGGTCGTTCGCGGGCAGGCCGTAACGAGTGCGAAACGCGCGAATATCGCTGATCAGAATGTCCGATTCGCCCACCACCGCAATGCTCTGACCCGTTCCGTCGATTCCCGCCGTGTAGAGCGGCCCAAGATCGTAGATGGTGACGAAATCCGCGGGCGCCAGGTAATGAGAAGTACCGGAGTTATACTCGGGCGGGACCAGTTTGGCGGAGGATTGCGCGTGGAAATCGTTAAGGCCAAGAAATCCGTCGACCACTTCGGCGAGCGCCTGCGGCACCGCAGGCACCGCGGTGTTCGCAAAATGGGTTTCTCCGTTGACCTGGAATTGATGGATGGGGGTATGCAGAGCTTTCTCGACTTGCGCGGCGGTGCCGCTGAATGCGATCCAGTTTCCACTGCGCGCCAGATGATCCACCGCGAATCCTTCTGAAGTGAGCCACGCGACCACCTTCGACTGATCGCTGGAGTTGAGGCCGAAGCGGCTCGCGAACTGCTCCGGCGTGAGCCATTTCCGGAAATTCTTGGAAGAAGGATTTTGCTGGTCGACGAGAAGGCTGTCAAGCTCGGTCTGCTGCGCCGCCGACGGCTTTACGAGAAGCACCATGTAGTTCAATTGTTTCCCCGCGTCGACCGCGCCCCGATCGAATTTCGGCTGTGCCGATCGATGAACGTGGCCCGGAGCGATCACCGTGCGGGACGCGTCCACAGGTTTGGTAATGCGGTTGGGCGGAGCGGCGATTAAAAGGGCGGCACTGAAGGCCAGCGCGGAAAATAATCGAAATATAATAAAAATTCGCGGCATAAGAGGTGTATTTGTTCTGTTGTTCTCCAACATTTTTTCGAACATTTGAAGAGTATATCGGAAGACGCTACCATCTCGCGCAAACAACGCACGACTATGCTAGCTTGTGAGCAGCAATGCGATTTTTAGTCTTGATCTCCGCCGTCGGCCTGCTCGCGCAGGAGCAGAGCGCGCCCAGCGCGAGCGCCACCAGAGGCATGCCTGCGAGAGCCACTCCGGCCGACTATCAGGCTCACGCGGAGGCAGGCCCGGTCACGGTAGGGGCCGAGTTCTTCCAGCACTCCGTTCCGACTCCGCAAGGCATGCTGATCACCGAGGATTATGTGGTGGTCGAAGCAGGATTGTTCGGCCCGCAGACGAAAATATCCTTCGAAGATTTTTCGCTGCGGATCAACGGGAGAAAAAATCCACAGCCCAGCGAGCCTTACGCGCTGGTGTTCAAGTCGCTCAAAGATCCCGAATGGGAGCCGCCCTTTCCGGTGGAAGAGAAGCATTCGAAGAGCAGCATCAACACCGGCGGCGGCAAGGGTGGTGGTTCGGACCCGCCTCCGGTAGTTCACCCCCCGATCAAGACTCAGCGCGAGTGGGAACAGCGCGCGCAAAAGGCCGCGTTTCCCGAAGGAGACCGCGCGCTGCCGCAGGCGGGGCTGCTTTTCTTCCGATACGGGGGCAAGGCGTCGGGCATTCATTCGATTGAGCTGATTTATTCGGGTCCCACGGGAAAAGCCACGCTAGTGCTGCAGCCGTAAGTCTCAAGTGGAAGCTGTTTTAAGGATGCGCCCGCCGCCACTCCGCATCCTCGCTCCATCGGAAACCCCATGGCGCTTTCTGGCGGTAAGTGATATGCTCTCAAAAAACCATGTCACGTTTTCTACTTGCCCTGATCGCCGCCGCGCCTCTACTGCCGGCGCAGGTTTTCCAGTTCTCCCGCGAGCAGTTGATCGAGTACACGCCGAAGAATCCCTATGAGCGCTCCGCCGACGGACGCCCGAAGGTCCCCGACGCCCTGCTAAAAAAATTCGACGCCATGAGCGCCGAAGAAGTCTGGACCATCCTCGACCGTCTGGGTTACAAGAATCAGTACGAAGGCCACTGGCACATTCTTCATCCCGAGAAAAAGCTGATCGGCCGCGCATTCACCGCGCAATTCATGCCGATGCGGGCGGATGTGAACGAAGTCGTCGAAGCCAACGCCGCCAAAAAAGGAGGCCGGAATAACAACCAGCGCGCCATCGACATGCTGCAAGAAGGCGACGTGATGGTGGCAGATCTTTTCGGCAAGGAAGAGAACGGGACCTTCGTCGGCGACAATCTCGCGACTTACATTTATCAGGCCACCAAGACCGGCATGGTGATCGACGGAGCCATTCGCGACCTCGAAGGCATCTTCCCGATCCCGATGGGTGCGTATTTCCGGGGCGTGCATCCCACGCCGATCGGGCAGGTGATGCTCACCGGCGTCAACATCCCCATCCGCATCGGCAACGCCACGGTAATGCCCGGCGACGTTGTCTTTGGCGACCGCGAAGGAGTGTATTTCGTCCCTCCGCACCTGGTCGAGCAGATCATCAAGAATGCCGACGAGCTCCATATTCACGACGAGTGGACGCAGATGATGATCAAGACCGGCAAATATAAATCGAGCGAAATTTACCCTTCGCCAAAAGACCCGGAACTGAAGCGTCAGTACGAAGAGTATAAGAAAAAGAAAATAGCGGAGATGAAATAGCTCAGTGGGGCAGGCTGGCAGCCTGCNNCGGCCGATTGGCAATCGGCCCCGCGCTCGACCATGGAAACTGCTCCGGCGCTGCCACGATTCCTGCCTTCACTGGATTCATGAGAATGTAGCGCTCAATCCGCCTAAATTCGGCGTCGTCACGAACCACCCGATTGTAGCTTTCATCCTGCCAGAAAGGCCGTCCAGTAAGTCCCAGGATCCGATTGCCTTCTCGAGCAGTAAATCTCTTGAGCGACTTCATCAGGAGTAAACAGAAGATGCACATGGTTCGCCATGACGACAAAGCAGTGGAGGTGATACTGGGTAAGTTCCCGGTAGCGAATTGCTTCGATCACCATGCTGGCGATCTCAGGTTTACGAAGGTATAAAGGACCGGTTTGGGCGTTGTCGAGAAGCCGATCCATCGCAAGGAAGGTCTCTCCGGCTGTGGTCGCCGATGGAAACGCGCGCCCTTCCGGAAGGCTCCCGTGCAGCCGCCAAGTCAGGAACATGGGTTGTCCGACGGCGTAATAATGCGGCAGGCGGCGATTGTGAAACCTCGTCACTCAAATAAAGTGCATGCTTGAGACAAAATTCTCAGGCCGATTGCCAATCGGCCGCAGGCTGCCAGCCTGCCCCACTTACTGCTTAATAATCGTCCCGTCCTTGCGGCGGATTTCGCCCCAGCCGCCGTTTAGAGTTTTCCGCTCGCCATTTTCGCCGAACCCGAACGGATACTTCGCCGCGGCCTTCTCATCCACTTCAATGCCCCATCCCGGAGCCTCGTTCACATACCAGTAGCCTTCTTTCATCACCGGACAGCCTTGAAAAACTTCCTGCGTGCGTTCGTTGAACGGCGAATATTCCTGCACGCCGAAATTTGGAGCCGTCACATCCAGCGTGATCTGCGCCATATGCCCGATCGGCGAAACGTCGCCCGGTCCATGCCACGCGCTGCGCACTCCGAACTGCTCGGCGAACGCGATAATCTTGCGCGCGGGCGACAATCCTCCGCACTGCGATACGTGAATGCGGATGAAATCGATCAGCCGCTCCGTGATCAGCGGACGCCACTCGTGCGGGCTGTTAAAAAGCTCGCCCATTGCGAGCTGCGTCGCGCATTGCTGCCGGATCATGCGGAAATACGCGATGTCCTCCGGCGACAGTGCGTCTTCCAGAAAAAATAATTTGAACTTCTCGGCATCCTTGGCGAACTGCACCGCCTGAATTGGCGCGACGCGTTCATGCACGTCGTGCAGCAGCTCGATATCGTCGCCCAGCGCCTTGCGCGATTCTTCGAACAGCTTCAGCGCCCGCCGGATGTAGACTCCCGGCTCGAACACTGGACCGCTATGCAGAGCCTTCACTTGCGCCTCGCCTCGCCGCGAACCGTAACCCGCCATCCCTGGTACGCCCACCTGTACGCGTACGAAACGGAATCCCTGTTCGATCCATTTCTTCGCGCTCTCGATGGTCTGCGCGAAATCGGCGCCATCGGAGTGCCCGTAACAATCCGCCGCCTCGCGCACCTTTCCGCCCAGCAGTTGATACACCGGCATGTTCGCCTGGCGGCCCTTGATATCCCACAGCGCCTGATCGACGCCGCTGATCGCGTTGTTCAACACCGGCCCGTTGCGCCAATACGAGCTGTTGTAATTCGCGTTCCAGATATCCTCAATCCGATCCACCGGCTTGCCGATCAAAAACGGTTTCAGATATTTCTCAACCGCCGGAACCACCAGGTCCGCGCGTTGCGTGAACGTTCCGCAGCCGTAACCGTACAGGCCGTCCTGATCGGTAGTGATCTTCACTACCACGAGGCGCAGCCCCGCTGGCGCGGTCGCAATCACGCTCACATCTTTAATCTTGGGCGAGGGCAAGCCTCGCACAGCTCTTGCGATTTTCTCCTGCGCTGCCAATTCCCGCTGAGCGAATGTCAGGGCTCCCACAGAGACTTTGAAAAGATCACGCCGATTCAACATGGCTCGCACGCTCCGTTGCACAACTGTAATATTTATGTATAATACCTCGACAGGGGCCTTCATGAAACGATTAAACTCCCGTAGAGGTTTTTTGCGGGGCGCAGCCGGTGTGACCGGTGCGACCATCTGGGGCGGCAACACCCTGGACGCGATGATGCAGCACACTAACACTGCATCCAAGCCCTCCGAACTCAAAATCACCGATCTGCGCGTCGCCACGCTGGCCCGCGCGCCCATGACTTGCCCCGTCATCCGCATCGATACCAACCAGGGCATCTACGGTTTGGGCGAGGTCCGGGACGGAGCGTCGAAAACCTACGCCCTAATCCTGAAGAGCCGAATTTTGGGCGAAAACCCGTGCAATGTCGACAAAATCTTCCGCAAGATAAAACAGTTCGGATTTGACGCGCGCCAAGGCGGCGGCGTCTGCGCGGTTGAAATGGCGCTGTGGGATCTCGCCGGTAAAGCCTACAACGTTCCCGTGTATCAAATGCTCGGCGGCAAGTTCCGCGACAAGATCCGCTGCTACGCCGACACCACCGAATCCGACGATCCCAAGATTTACGGCGAGCGTCTCAAGAAACGCAAAGAGCAAGGTTTCACTTGGCTCAAAATGGACCTGGGCGTCGATCTGGTCAAGGATGTTCCCGGCGCGCTGACTTATCCCGACGGCGAGCAATTGACCATGGGCTCCCGCAAAGAGCACATGTTGACCGGAATCGAGATCACGCACAAAGGCGCGGAGCTGATGGCCGAATTTATGTCCGTCGTGCGCGAACAGGTCGGCTGGAATGTTCCGCTTTCCGCCGATCACTTCGGCCACATCGGCGTCCATTCGTGCATCCGCTTGGCGAATGCGCTCGAAAAATACAATCCGGCGTGGCTCGAAGACATGATCCCCTGGCAGCGGACCGAACAGCTCAAGGAAATCAAGTCCCACATCGGCGTGCCTCTCCTGACCGGTGAGGACATCTATCTGAAGGAACACTTCATCGAGCTCGCGAAAAATCACGCGGTCGATATTCTGCATCCCGATCTGGCGACCTCCGGCGGCATTCTCGAAACGAAGAAGATCGGCGATGCAATTCAGGAATACGGCGTGCCCATGGCCATGCACTTTGCCGGCTCGCCCGTCTCCTGCATGGCGAACGTGCATTGCGCCGCGGCGACGGAGAATTTTTTGGTCCTCGAAAATCACTCGGTCGACGTGCCGTGGTGGAGCGATCTGGTCGACGGCGTCGAAAAACCGATCGTCAATAAAGGATATATAACGGTCCCGGATAAGCCGGGCCTCGGCGTCACTCTCAACGATGAGGTGATGAAGCAGCATTTACTCGAACCTGGATATTTCGAGCCGACCACGCAATGGGATAAAGAGAATCAGCGGATCAACGATCGCTTATTCTCGTAGCAAGTCTTACAGTTTCGAACAGGGGTAGGGGGTAACCATGGAGTTCTCTCGCAGTTTTCTGAAAGCCACTCAGTGGGTGTGTCTGGTTGTTTTCCTCGCGGCGCTTGCATTGGGTCAATCCGAGCGCGGCACCATCACCGGCGCGGTTCGCGATCCTTCGGGAGCCGTCATTACGGCGGCCAACGTTACCATCACCAACCAGAACACGAACGTCGCGATCCACGCGGCCACCAACGACTCGGGTGAATTCACGGTGCCCAACTTGTCGCCCGGCACCTATGTCATCCGGGTCGAGAAACAGGGCTTCCGTCCGTCTGAGGAGAAAGGGCTCAGTCTCGATGCGGCGCAGACCGTGCGCGCCGATGCCACTCTGCAGGTGGGCACATCGACGCAGGCGATCGAAGTCCAGGCATCCGCCGTTTCCTTGCAGACCGAAGACGCCAAGTCGAGCGTGACGCTTCAGAACAAGCTGGTCAACGACCTTCCTCTGGTCGTCAGCGGCACCGTTCGCACGCCCTTCGATCTTGCCGCGCTCACGCCCGACGCGAAAAATCTCGGCGGCGATAACGGATTCATGATCGGCGGCGGCCAGGCAGCCAGTTACGCTACTACTCTCGACGGCGTTTCCGCCAACACCTCCCGAGCCCTGTCAAAAAGCTGGGTCGCTTCCAACTCACCTTCCGTCGAGGCTATCGATCAGTTCACCGTCGATTCCAGCGGATATAAAGCGGAATATGGCCACGGCGCCGGCGTCATGACCTTCGTCTCGAAGTCCGGCGGCAATGGCTTCCACGGATCGGCCTACGAATTCCTTCGCAACAACGACCTCGACGCCAATAACTTCTTCAACAACTCCGCCCAGCCGAGAGCCATTCCCAATTCCATTTATAAGCAGAACGATTTCGGCTTCACCGCCGGCGGACCCGTCTGGATTCCGAAGATCTATCACGGCAAGGACAAAACGTTTTTCTTCTTCTCCTATGAGGGCTTCCGCAATCGCACCGGCGCTAACGGTACCACGTTCACCGTCCCCACTCCGGAAATGTATAACGGCGATTTCACCAAGTGGGTCACCTCCACCGGCACCATGATCCCCATCTACAATCCCATCGGGCAGGTGACGAATGCCGACGGAACGGTTACCCGCCAGGTCTTCCCCGGTAACCTGGTTCCTAAGACGCTGTTCAGCGCCGCTTCGCAGAAAGCGCTCAGCGTATTCCAGTCCGGCGGAGGGATCGCGCCCAACAATGGCGCGACGCCGGGCACGGCCGCTTACATCTCCAATAACTTTCTCGTGACCTCGGGAACCCAGATCTATCCCGTCAACAAGTGGAGCGTCAAGGGCGACCACATGTTCCGCAATCAGAAGCATCGCATCTCCGGTTACTACGGCAACGATCGCGAACATCAGACGTTCGGACCGGACGGACCGCCCACGCTCCCCGGCCTCTATTCCAGCTACAACGATCTGATTCAGTACAGCGACGTGGTCCGTTTTAGTTGGACCTGGACGCTGAGCCCCACCAAGATCAACTACTTTTTCGCCGGCGGCAACAACTGGCGGCAGGATCACAAGCCGCCGCAGGAATATATCGGCAATTGGAAGGGCAAGTTCTGCCTGGGCAATGTTCCGAACTGCGATGAGAATCTCGTGAATCTATTCTCCGGCGGTACCGGCGACAACTACAGCACCTGGGGCGGCCAAGCCGACAACGGTTCGGAAAACACCGTCTATGCCTATAACGACGACTTCACCTGGATCCACGGCAAGCACACCTTCAAGTTCGGCGGCATGTATCAGTTGAATCACTACAACGGATTCGGCCGCCAGTGCGAAGCCGGATGCATTGGCTTTAGCTATCAGGAAACCGGCGTTCCAGGCGGTTCCAACACCAACGCCGGAGGCAACGCGTTCGCTTCATTCCTGCTCGGCCAAGCCGATAGCGGACAGATCGACACCGTCCGTTTCATCGGCCAGCAATTTCCATACTTCGCCGGCTATTTCCAGGACGATTGGAAAATCAGCCCCAAGCTCACCATCAACATCGGCCTCCGCTGGGACGCGAATCTTCCTCCCACGGGTCTCGCCGACCGTTGGACCGACTTCGGACCCACCACTCCGAACCCTGCCGCCGGCGGTATTCCCGGCGCGGTTCTCTTCTCCGGAAATTGTTCCGGTTGCGTCGGCACGCGAACCCTCGCCGATTTCTGGAATAAAGGCTACGGCGCGCACGTCGGCCTCGCCTATTCGTGGGATCAAAAGACCGTCATTCGCGCCTCTTACGCGCGTTCCTACGGCTCTCTCGTTTCCGTCAGCGGCTCCACACACAACAGCGGCTATACCCTGACGCAGACTTTTTCGAACGGCACCACCGGAGTGCTCCCCACCTATACCGTCGATCAAGGCATGCCGCCCTGGACCGCTCCGCCGTTCATCAATCCTTCCGTTTCCAACGGCTCCAGTGTCGCGTGGTTCCAGGGAAATGAAACCACCAAGCTTCCCGCCTACGACAATATTTATTTCTCCATCGAGCGCCAGCTCGGCGGCTCGATGGTCCTCGAAGGCGCCTACAATGGCGTCATGGGCGAGCATCTGCAAGCCCAGTTGCTTCAGTACAACAGTCTCCCCGCCAGCTATCTGACCAAGTTCGGCACCGTCGCCCAAAGCACGACGATTCTGAATAGCCTGGTCGGCTCCGCCACCGCGAACGCCGCCGGAGTCTTCGCGCCCTACCCCACTTTCAACGCTCAGTGGGGATCGCGAGCCACGGTCGCGCAGGCTCTGCGCCCCTACCCGCAGTACACCGGCATCGATACCTACGCCGGTCAGGGCGATCATAGCGGTCACTCCACCTATCACGCGTTCCTGGTCAAATTCCAGAAGCGCCTTTCCCACGGCCTCACGCTCCAGAGTTCCTACGTCTTCTCGAAGCTCCTCACCGACGCCGATACCGCCTGGGGTGAAGGCTTCGCCGCCGATCAGTTCAATCGCCGCCTGGAAAAATCTATCGGCCAGTTCGACGTCACGCACGACTTCAAGTTCGCCGCCGTCTACGATCTCCCGTTCGGCAAGGGCCAGCAATACTTGACCCACGGACCCGGAGCCTGGGTGCTCGGCAACTGGCGCATCTCCAGCATCAATCTCTATTCGAGCGGGACTCCGGTCGCCATCAGCACGTCTTACGGCCTGCCGATCTACGCCAGTGGCTCCGGCGGCCGCGTCGCCCCGTATATTACTTCCTACGAAGGCTGGCAGCCCAGCTACAGCGGCGGCTTCGATCCGGGCAAGAATACTTTCTTCGTCCCCTACGGCAGCGGACCCTTCCCATTACAAGGCTCCGCCACTGCGTACAACCAGATCGGGAACGACACTCGCTATAATCCGAAGCTTCGCCTGTTCCCGAACCTCAACGAGAACATGTCCCTCACGCGAACCTTCCCGATTCGCGAAAAGATGCATCTCGAATTCCGTGCGGAGGCCTTCAACGTCTTCAACCGCGTCCGCTTCGGTACGGGAAACACTCAATTGCAAAGCTCCCAGTTCGGTGTTCTCGTCGGGGCGACGAGCCAGATCAACACGCCCCGCAACCTGCAGCTAGCTCTGAAACTTTATTTCTAGAGAGCTGCTGATGGTTGGTGGCATAGGCTTCAGCCTGTGATTCTTCTAGGGAGCAGCGGTCAACCGATAGCGATGCAGCTTAGGAACAGCCGCTGCCCTTTCAAGCGCAACGATTTCTTCATGGAGCGAATCCATGGCGTCGACCGCCGCCTGCAACCTCGCGGGATGATATTCCTTCAGCGCATTCTCGACCATCATCATCCGCGCAAAACGGAGATGATTGTGCCGGTACGCCAAGTCGAGAACCGTCTGCGCCTGCCGCGACATCGGCGTATTCAACGTCGCGAGGTTGATCCCCGCTGCGAGTTCCCGCGCATCGAACGTCCCCACCGCCTCATCATCGATCTCTAAGCGGTAGCGTCCCCCCTCGAGCCCCATGACCTTGAGTGTTTCCCGATTGAGCGCCTCCGTGAAATCGGAGTGGCGCAGCGCCAGAACGTTGGTTTCGTCGTGCAATTCCACCGGCATCGGCAGCGCCTTATCCGCTTGCGTCCAGGAAATACCGTTCTCTGACGCGATCGATGACGCGATCGGTTCGACCGTCGTATTCTCCGCGCTCGCCACCGTACCAGTAGCTCCGTCGATCTCGACGCTCGTCACCACCGCAGGCGCATGCCACGCGCGCAGCAACGCCTCCGCCATCGCCAGGTGAACTCCAGTCGATGGATGCACCCGGTCCGGAATCAAACTCGGCGCCTTGGCCGCCTTCAGCAACGCTACCACCGGCGCATTCAGATCCGCCACCGTCAGTTCTCTGGCAGCGCCCGTCTTGCGCACGAATTTTCCATACCGCCGGAGCACCGCGTTGTAACCTCCCTCGAACTCCGGAGCCCTCGTGAAATCGTCGTACGGCGAAGGTTCCAGCACCGTGACACGAGCCTCCGGCGCCTTCGCCTTAATCGTGTCCAGAATATGCAGATATCCGCTCGTGAATTTGTCGAAAATGCCGGCATCGAACGGCCGGTACTCCGCGTCGTTCATTCCCAGCATGATCGTGATCACCGTCGGGCCATAGGCGAAAACGTCGCGATCGAGCCGCACGTCGATCGGCCCCCTAGCCCCTCCCGACACCCGGTCGCCGCTCCAACCCGAATGGACGAACGTCACATGAAGCTGCGGGAAACGCGTGAGTACGTAGGTTTCCGTGAATACCGTATAAAGGCGCTGATTCGTAATGCTATCCCCGTAAAACACCACCGTATCGCCGTCGCGCAAATGAAATTCCGGCGAGGCCCCCAGCAACCCCGCCACCACGATCAGGCCTGAAAAGAAGAGCATGACGCCAGCCTAACAGTGTCAATTGGTATCAATCGACGCAATTTTGCAAACATTTCGCAAAATCTAAAATTCCTGCGTGGGTGGCGCGAGCTTTAGCTTGCAGCGTCGGCTTCAGCCGGCGTGTTCACTCTCTTACCGACCCCTCAATCACCCTAGCCAACTCCTCCGCCCGAGCCCTGACGCCCCTCAAATCCAACTTCCCCGTCCCCAAAGTCGGCAAACAATCCACGCAGTAAATGTTCTCCCTCTTCGGCACCCATAACCGGGGCAGATCCGTCTCCGCCAGCTTCCCCCACACTTCTGCCGGTGTCATCGGCCCAGTGAAAAGCACCACCAGCCTCTCGCCCTTCTTATCATCCGGAATCCCCACGACGACTAGCGGATCGTCTCCCAAAGCCCCATGCAGCGCATCTTCGATTTTCAGATGAGGCACCATCTCACCGCCGATTTTGCTGAATCGCGACAACCGGTCCGTGATGCGCAAGAACCCCTCGTCGTCCAGCACCGCAATGTCGCCCGTCGTATACCAATCGTCTTCATGACGCGGCGCGCCCACATATCCCATCATCCGATTCGCGCCCTTCACCAGCAGCAGGCCCTCTTGATTCGCTCCGCGAGGCTCCATCGTCTCCGGATCGACAATCTTCGCCGCCACTCCCGGCAGAGGGTGCCCGACTGTCCCAAACTTGTTGCCAACTTGTGTGTCGCGTCCCGCTTCGAAGTTCGGCACATTCACCGCGACTACCGGCGACATCTCCGTGCACCCGTAGCCTTCGAGCAGCTCCACGCCGAACGCTTCTTCGAACTGTTTCGCGATCGATTCGCGCAGCTTCTCCGCGCCCACCAGCACAAACCGCAGCGACGCAAATTGCTCCTTGGTGCACCTCCGCGCATAGCCTGAACAAAACGTCGGCGTCGATAGCAGAAAAGTGCCCCGATACTTCTCCACCAATTCTCCAATCGCCTTCGCGTCCGTCGGATTCGGATGATACGCCGCCCCGCATCCCGCCACCACCGGCAGCCAGATTGTCACCGTAAATCCGAACGAGTGGAACAGCGGCAGCACGCTGACAATGCGGTCCCGCTCACCCAGCCAGAACACCTGCGCCATCGCTTCAATGTTCGAAAGGATGTTGTAGTGCGACAACATGACGCCCTTGGGCGTCCCCGTGCTCCCACTGGAAAAGATCACCGTAGGCAATGAATCCGGCGTCCGCCGAGCGCGCAGCATCCACAGCGGGGCAAACCTGGCCGTAATCAGCTCGCGCAGTTTACCTCGCTCTTTCAGAACATCCTCAATAAAAACCATCCCCGGCCCCATTTTTCGCGCTCTGGTACAATCCGGCAATGCTTGGGTTTGGTCTCCTATTTTGTCTGCTGGTTCAGGATTGGCCGCAGTTTCGCGGACCGCATGGGAGTGGAATCGCGGCTGGTGATGCTCCAGTTGAGTTTGGAGCGGCGAAATGGAAGACGCCCTTGCCTGTGGGACATTCTTCGCCGGCGGTTTGGGGCGATCGCGTTTTTCTTACTTCCTTCGACAAGAAGCTGGAGTTGATTTGCGTCTCGGCGAAGACTGGCGCGATCCTGTGGCGTCATTTTGCGCCGGCCACTCAGATTGAAGAGACACACGTGGTCAGCAATCCGGCCACGGCTTCTCCTGCGGTCGACGGCGAACGAGTCTACGCGTATTTTTCATCCTATGGCGTGATGGCGTTCCATCACTCGGGCGAGCCCGCGTGGACTGCGCCATTGCCGATGCCCAAAACACACCATGGCAGCGGAGCGTCGCCAATTCTGGTAGGCGACTTGTTGATTCTGAATCACGATGCGATGCAGGGCGGATACTTGCTGGCGCTCGATCGCAAGACGGGGAAGGTAGTATGGAAGCAAGCTTATGCGGGCGGGCGCGTCGAGAGCTATTCGACTGCGCTCGCGTGGCGCGATCAACTGATTCTGCACCGGGCGGGCGTGATCGAGAGCTACCGGGTGTCGAGCGGTGAGCGGCTCTGGTCGATCGCGGAGGGTACTTCGGGCGCGAGCACTCCGGTGGCGTCGGACGACGTTATTTACGTGAGCAGTTGGAACAATCTGGGAGAGGACGATCAACGTCCTGCGCTGCCGGACTACGCGGCGATGATCAAGAAGTACGACACCAACGGCGATGGAGCGATCACGGAGGCGGAGTTTCCCAGCGATTTGAAATTCACCGCGCGGCCCGGAATTGAGAGCGTTCCCGATTCGCAGAATTACGTGGCGTTTAAGACTGTCGATCGCAACAGGGATGGTGTGCTACAGGAATCGGAGTGGGAGGCGTTTCGGAAAAGGGTGAGTACGATGGCGGCGGATCACGGGTTGTTGGCGATTCGGGCGGACGCGGAAAAGCCGTCGGTGATTTGGCGCGAGAATGTTTCGATCCCTGAGGTGCCTTCGCCGCTGTTGTACAAAGGGCGCCTGTTCCTGGTGCGCAATGGCGGAGTCGTGACGTGCCTGGATGCGGCGACGGGGAAGGTTTTTTATCGTGCGAGGGTCGGCGCGCCGGGGGCGTATTTTGCTTCTCCGATTGCGGCGGCGGGACGGGTTTATTTGGCGTCGTCAGAGGGTGTGATTACGGTGATCGCCGCCGATGGGGATGAACTGAAGGTGCTTGCGCGGAATGAGGTGGGAGAGGAGCTCGTTGCGACTCCGGCAATCGCGGGGAATGCGATTTATGTGCGGGCGGCACGGAATTTGTACGCGTTCTGGAATTGAAAGGCAACGAGGAGAAGGCCGGTTGCCAACCGGCGGCGGGATGCCATCCTGCACCACAAAACACACGAGCGGGCCGATCCGGGGATCGGCCGCGGACCAGGGGTCCGCCCCACAAGCAGTGTAGGGCATAGAGAATTCGTGAAACCGAGGGGGGTCCATTTGTATCTTAATATTGCTATGAACGATTCGTTGCGTGGTATCGCGGTGGTTTTCGGGTTGATGCTGCTTCCCGGGATGGCGCAGGACCAGACACTTGCTCCCGAACAGCTCGACAGCATGGTTGCGCCGATCGCTCTCTATCCGGACTCGTTATTGAGCCAGGTGCTGGTGGCGAGCACTTATCCGCTTGAACTGGTGGAGGCGCAGCAATTCCTGGAGCAACACCCCGGGTTGACAGGCACGGCGCTAGTGGATGCCGCGAAGCAGCAGAATTGGGATCCTAGCATTCAGGCGCTGGTCCCTTTTCAAGACGTGATTAAGCGGCTGACCTCGGATATCCGCTGGACCACCGATCTGGGCAACGCGTTTCTGGCGCAACAGGCGGATGTGATGAGCGCGGTGCAGCGCTTGAGAGCGCGCGCCAAGGATTCCGGCAAGCTGACGGATACGCCGCAACAGAAAGTCGTGGTCGAAGATCAGGATGGACAGTCCGCGATCGAAATCCAACCAACAGATCCACAGGTCGTGTACGTGCCGGTTTACAATCCTGGTTACTTCTGGGGTTCGCCCCCGCCGCTCTATCCTTGGCCGGGGCTGTATTATCCAGGCATCGGAATCGGCTGGGGCTGGGGTGGGGGAATTAACCTTGGATTTTACTTCGGCGGGTGCTGCGGATGGGGCGGCTGGGGTTGGGGACCGGGCTGGTTCAACCACACGGTGATCGTGAATAATAATTTTTTCCACCGCTACAACTATCGGGAATTTCACGGCGGCGGCGAATTTCGCGGGTCGGCCGTGTGGGCGCACAACGCGGATCATCGGGGGGCTGTACCGTATTCCAATCCAGGCGTGGCGCAGCGATACCAGGGCGGAGGGAATAATTTCCGCGGAGCACAGCGCCCCAGTCCGGATGCAGTGCGATCCGAATTCTCGCGGTCGAATCCCGGCCAGGCAGGACGCATGAACCAACCGATTCCGGAGCGCAGCAACAATCACAGCGCGTTCGGCGGAGTTGGAAACGGAAACCAGGCGCGGCAGCAGAGCGACCACGGGTTTTCGAGCATGAGCTCGCAACGATCCGCGCCGGCACCTGCACCTCGCGGGGGAGGCGGTGGTGGTGGAGGCGGTCGTCCCGCAGGCGGTGGCGGTAGCAGGGGACGTGGGAGGTAACGCGATGAAAACATTTCTGCTATTTCTCGCAGCTCTGACGCTCTCGGCGCAGGTGAAGACGTTCGACACGGCCGATGACGCCGCGAAAGCAGCCATCGCTGCTGCAGAGCAGAACGACGTGGCCACGCTGCAGGCGATTTTCGGACCGAATAGCAAAGCGATCCTCACATCCGGCAATCCGAAGCAGGACGCAGAAGAGCGCGCGCAGTTCGCTCGCGTGGCTCGCGCGAAGTACCGCATCGAGAAGGACCCGATGAACCACCATCGCGCGACCCTCGATATTGGCCCGGAAGACTGGCCGTTCCCGGTGCCGATTGTCGAGAAGGATGGCAAGTGGAGCTTCGATCCAGCGCAAGGCGAGTCCGAAGTGCGGGCACGGCGGATCGGCGGCAACGAAATCGATACGATCGAAATGTGCGCGGGGTTCGTGGAAGCGCAGAAAGAGTACGCGCTGGCCGATCACGACAAGGACGGGATTCTTGAGTACGCCGAGTTCCTGATGAGTTCGCAGGGAAAAGAGGACGGATTGTATTCGGAGGGCAGGTCACAAATTCCGAAGCAGTTCGCGGCAGCCGAGATCCGCATGGGCAAAGCGAAGGCTGAGCCCTATCACGGCTACTATTTTCACGTCCTCACTTCGCAGGCGGCTCCCAACCACGGGGGGGCACACAACTACATCGTGAACGGCAAACACATGATCGGCGGATTCGCGCTGGTGGCGTGGCCCGCGGAATACGGGGTCACCGGAGTTCACACGTTCATCGTGAACCAGGATGGGATCGTTTACGAGAAGAATCTCGGGAAGCCTGCATCGAACATGACGGTGCCGGTGAGGACGTTCGCGCCTGATAAGAGCTGGTCGCGGGTGGATTAGATAAAAGTGCGAATATAGTCGACGATGCTTTTTCGACTCGCGCTGCTCTTGGTGTGCGCCTCGGTAGCTTGGACCGTCGGCCGTCCTGGCGAGATTCCGTTCGCCAAACACACCATCGATCTGGGCGCCAGCGAGACCGCCGCGATCGCGGACATGAATGGAGACGGCAAGCTCGATATCATTTCGGGCGAGAACTGGTACGAAGCGCCGGGTTGGTCCAAGCACAAGTTTCGCACGCTGAATTTCAACGACAATTACGTCGACGATTTTAGCGACCTGCCGCTCGATGTCAACGGCGACGGCCATATCGACATCGTGAGCGCTTCCTATTTCTCGCGCAGGATTGTGTGGTTGGAGAATCCCGGCAAAGGGAAAGGTGAGTGGAAGGAGCACTTGATCGACAGCGGATATCCCACCGAATTTGCTTTCCTAGTCGACCTGGATAATGATGGCAAAAAGCGTGAGCTGCTGCCGGAGTTCGATAAGGCGGACGCTCCTCTGGCCTGGTATGAGGTGAAGGGCGGCGCGTTCGTCAAACACGTTGTGAGTCCGACAAGTCATGGGCACGGCATCGGGGTCGGCGACGTGAATGGCGATGGACGCAACGATATTCTGACGCCGAAGGGGTGGTTTGAAGCGCCGCCCGATCCGCGGAACGGAGAGTGGAAATGGCATCCCGATTTCGACCTCGGCGCGGTGGGTTTTATGTACGTGCTGGATGTGAATGGCGATGGACGAAACGATATCGTGACGTCGATGGCGCATAATTATGGCATTTTCTGGATGGAGCAAGGCGAGGGCGGGAAATGGACCAAGCACACGATCGACGAGAGCTGGTCGCAGGCGCACGCGATGACGATGGTCGACCTGAATCAGGACGGCAAAATGGATTTCGTCACGGGCAAGCGGTTCATGGCGCACAACGGCCGCGATCCGGGGGAGCGCGAACCGCTGGGCGTGTATTGGTATCAATACATGAAGAGCGACGACGGCAAAAGCATCGTGTGGGTGAAGCACGTGATCGACTACAGCACTCGCACCGGAGGCGGCATGCAGATTCCGGTGGCGGACATCGACGGCGACGGCGATTTGGATTTCGTGGTCGGCGGCAAGAGCGGGTTGTTTCTGTTTGAGAACTTGACGAAGAGGCGTTTATGAAAAAAACTGTTTCAGGTTTACTCCTGGCGCTCGGCATGTTGCGCGCGGAGAACTCGCTGCTGGTGCTTTCTAAAGGCGACTTGACGCTGGCCATTGTCGATCCGTCGACGCTGAAGGTGATCGCGCGGATGCCATCGGGGCCGGACCCTCACGAAGTGGTTGCGTCGGCCGACGGCAAGACCGCGTATGTATCGAATTACGGCGGCGGAGCGTACAACACCATCACGGTGGTGGATCTGGTCGCGCAAAAAACATTGATGCCGATCGATCTGGGAGCGCTGCGGGGTCCGCACGGGCTGGCATTCGTGGGCGGGAAACTGTGGTTTACGGCCGAAGGCGCGAAGGTGATGGGTAGTTACGATCCGGCGACGCAAAAGATCGACCTGGTGATCGGCACGGGGCAAAATCGAACGCACATGGTTTATGTGTTTGACGACCTGAAGCGAATCATCACATCGAACGTAAGCAGCGCGACGATGACGATCATCGATAAGACTACGGGCGGGCGGGGACGGGGACCGAGTAGCGATTGGGATGAGACGGTCATTCCGGTGGGACGCGGCGCGGAGGGATTCGACGTTGCGCCGGGCGGAAAAGAATTGTGGGCCGCGAATGCTCAGGACGGCACGATTTCGATTGTCGATCTGGGGGCGAAGAAAGTGACGCAGACGCTGGCGGCGAACGTGACGGGCGCGAATCGCTTGAAGTTTACGCCCGATGGAAAACTGGTTTTCGTATCGACGCTGGGCGGCTCGGATTTATCGATTTTCGACGCGGCGGCGCGGACGCTGAAGAAGAAAATCAGCATCGGTCATGGCGCGGCGGGGATCGAGATGCAGCCGGACGGCGTGCGAGCTTATGTCGCGTGCACGCCGGATAGTTATGTCGTAGTGGTCGATTTGAAGACGCTTGAAGTGAACGCGCATATCGATGCGGGGAAGCAGCCTGATGGAATGGCCTGGAGCCATCGAAATAACTAATGCAGAGGCGTACGTGGCGCTTAATCGACCTTAATTACGCATTTATACCTGCCTGCTGAGGCCTTAAATGACCATAATTTGAGGTTCGTTAGAAGAAATCGTGGGTGCAATCGGGTTCGGGCAGCTTGCCAAGTGAGTGGTAGAGGGCGAGTTCGAGGACGCGATAGGTGCGAAAACCGTAAGATCTTCTCATGGTGACTTTGGCCTTGTTGTTCAGGCCCTCCACGACGCCGCTGGAAAGCAGCTTTTGAGCGCGGAAATAGTTCAAGATGAGTTCGCGATGATTGCGGAGCGAGCTGGCGATCTTCTTCATTGGTTCGATGCGGGATCGCATGGTCTGGCGGCACCACTCGTCGAGGAACTTGCCGGCCCAGACGGGTGAATTGTATTCCCAAAGTTGCTGAAAGGCTTCCTTGAGAAGGTAGGCCCGGACAGTCTTGAGGTTGTAGCGCAGGAGATCGCGCAGCCGGAAGTGCTGGTCGGTGCCGAGACTCTCGCTACGTCGGAGCAGCAGCCAGCGGGATTTCCTGAGTACCGGAGCACGGCCCTCACGCTTCATGCGGCTGGTCTCCTCCGCACGGACG
The DNA here is from genome assembly GCA_003170295.1 of Bryobacterales bacterium. GTDB lineage: Bacteria > Acidobacteriota > Terriglobia > Bryobacterales > Bryobacteraceae > Palsa-187. The sequence goes on from PNAJ01000146.1 coordinate 30,545, forward strand.
TTGTCCAGAGCCTTGTTCATGTTGGCGACGATGTGGAAGCGGTCAAGGATATGCAGCGCCTCGGAGCAGTGTTCGCGGATGAGTTTCAGATAGGGTTCCCACATGTCGGAGCAGACGAAGACGATTTTGGAAATGACGTCCTTGCCCATAGCGGTGAAGAATCCCTGGAAGGATTCGATGGTTCGTTCTTTGCCTATCCAGAGAAGGCGGGTCACGCCCAGATCGATCTGGTAGACGAGGGTGAGATATTTGTGACCTCTGGCGTATTGGATTTCGTCGACTCCAATGGCGTCAATCTGGCCGAGCACCCGGTGCTCCAGGCCCCAGGTGACCACGTGCTCCACCGCGTCGAAGACCTTGTCCCAGGAGGTGCGAAACGACTCGGCCGTTTCCTTCCAGGACAACCGGCGGGCCCAGCGAGCCAGGAATAGCATGTAGGCTTTGGTGAGAGTCCGTTTGCCATCGCCCCAGGGGACCTCCTCGACGACAACCGCCTGGCAGCGGCGGCAATCGACGCGCCGCATGGAGTAAAGCAGAAAGACCAGAAATCCCCAGAAAGGAATAAACTCGAAACGCCGTTCGGTGAGTTGATCGTAGCCGGGGGCGGGCTTATGGCAGCGCGAACAGACGGCCTTGGAGCCCTTGCGCGGACGCACGGCGATTTCAATGCTCTGGTGATCCGAACTGAAGCGGGCCTGCTGGTAAACGAATCCCGGAAAGCGATGGCACCGATTTAAAATTGTGATGAGCTGCAGCATGAAGTGGAAACAAGTGACGGCGAGATCACTAAAATAAACCGCACTGCCACCGCGCCGCTCCATGGAGTCGAACACTACTGCCGGGATCTGAACGGCTGGCCACGTTCCTGGATGGGCCTGGAGAAAGATCTGGCTCCCGGCGAACACCTTGTGACGTTGTTCCGTCCCTTCCTGGAGCATCTGGCAGCATCGAATTTGTCACCAAAGACGATCCAGAAACACGTTGACAACATGTGGGTACTCGGCGGCGAGTTCATCCGCGATCTCCACAACGACCCTCCTCTGAGAAAGCGGCCTGTGGACCTAGTCCTTTCCAAGATGATCGAATACGGCGGACCCCTCCTATACCACGGCGGGGAAGATCAGCAAAGATCGTTCAGGGAGGAAGCGTCATCTAATCCCGAACCCGGAGCTTCCCGATGAGCCCCACGAATCCAACCCCGAAGCACATGCCGGAACCAATCAGGCCCAGCACCTCGGAACCGCGCAATGCGGCGACGCCCGGCTTATTCAGGCTGGAAAACAGCGCTAATACCCCGAGCAGCGCTACGAACAGGCCCACCAGTCTGCTGTGCTTCATGTCTTCGACCTCCGTGCACTATTACAGCAGAATTTCACATGACCGACATTCTCACCCGTCTCGCGGCGCTCACGGCCAAAGATGAACGTGGCATTCTGCCTTGCTGATTCCACCTGCAAAAAGCTCCGGAGGTTCCTCGTCGACAGCCATCCCTGACGCTCGCCTTCGCCCACAGATTCCTCCGACGAGGCTAATTTGATACCTTCGAGAGATGCTGCGTGCCCTGGTTTTTTTGCCTCTGATATTGCCGCTTGATGCGGGGTTGCTGGATCAACTGCAATGGCGGATGATCGGGCCGTTTCGTGGGGGGCGCGTGGTCGCGGTGAGCGGCGTGGTGGGCGACTCGGCGACGTTTTATTTTGGGTCGGTGGGCGGAGGGGTTTGGAAGACTACCGACGCGGGGACGGTTTGGTCGCCGATTTTTGACGGGCAACACATCGCTTCGATTGGCGCGATTGCGGTGGCACCGTCCGATCCGAATATCGTTTACGTGGGCACGGGCGAGACCGATATTCGATCCGACACAGGGTTCGGCGATGGCGTTTACAAATCGACGGACGCGGGGAAAACGTGGACCAACTTGGGACTCCGCGATTCGCGGCAGATCGCGAAAATCCTGGTCGATCCGCACAATCCGAATGTGGTTTACGTCGCGGCTCTCGGGCATGCGTACGGACCGAACGCGGAGCGCGGGGTGTTTCGGTCGACCGACGGAGGCGCATCGTGGCGCAAAGTGCTCGATAAAGGGCCGGAGATTGGCGCGGTGGATCTGGCGTTCGATCTCGACAATTCGCGCGTGATTTATGCGACGGTGTGGCATGGATGGAGACCGCCGTGGAGCGTTTACGGACCGATCGAAGGCTCGGGCGGACTCTACAAATCGGTCGATGGCGGGGATCATTGGACGCAGTTGAGCGGGCATGGATTGCCGGAGGGGGAATGGAGGCGGTCGGGCGTTGCGACGGGGCGGGGGCGAATTTATGTGCTGATCGATGCGGCAACGGGCGCGGGACTGTACCGGTCCGACGACGCGGGGAATTCGTGGACGCGAACTAGCACTGATGCGCGGATCAGCAGCAGGGGCTGGTATTTCTGCGGGATCACGGTGGATCCTCGCGATCCGGACTATGTTTATATTCCGAACGTGGCGCTCTATCGATCAAGCGATGGAGGGCGGACGTTCATCGCGCTGAAGGGCGCGCCGGGCGGCGACGATTATCACACTTTGTGGATCGATCCGACGGAGCCTCGGCGGATGATTTTGGGGTCCGATCAGGGAACGAACGTGAGCGTGGATCGAGGCGCGACGTGGAGCACTTGGTACAACCAGCCGACGGCGCAGATTTATCACGTGATCACCGACAACCGGTTTCCATACTGGGTGTACGGCGCGCAGCAGGATAGCGGGACGGCGGCGGTTGCGAGCCGCACCGATCACGGCGAAATCGACGCGAGGGATTGGGCGACGGTCGGCGGCGCGGAGAGCGGGTATATCGCGATCGATTCGAAGGACGCGAATATTTTCTACGTCGGAGACACGAATGGGAGCTTGACGCGATTCGACCGGCGCACGGCGCAGGCGCAGAATATTACGCCGGGGCGGAAATATCGGTTTCCGTGGACGGCTCCGCTGGTGAGTTCGGGCGTCGAGCCGGGGGTGCTGTATTACGGGTCGCAATATTTGTTGAGGACGACCGACGGTGGGTTGAACTGGCATGAGATCAGTCCCGATCTGACGGGGGATACGCGAAGAGACAAGAGCGCGGCGGTGACGCTGGAGAATGCGAAAGAGCTCGGGTATGGGGTGCTGTGGTCGATCGCACCTTCTCCGGTGGCGGCGGGTTTAATTTGGGTCGGGAGCGATACGGGGCTGATTCACGTGACGCGCGACGAAGGCAAGACGTGGTCCAACGTAACGCCGAAGGGGTTGCCGGAGTGGAGCAACGTGACGCATATCGAGGCGTCGCATTTCGATCCGGGGACGGCGTATGCGGCTGTCGACCGGCACACGCGGGACGATTTCAAGCCGTACATTTATCGGACGCGCGATTACGGGAAAACTTGGACGCTGGCGGTGGAGGGTCTGGCGGAGCCCGCACACCTGAACGCGATTCGCGAAGATCCGAAGCGCAAAGGATTGCTGTATGCGGCGACGGAGCTGGGTGTGCGGGTGTCGTTCGACGACGGGGATGATTGGCAGACGATGCAATTGAATTTGCCAGCGTGCTCCGTGCGGGACCTGGTGGTTCACGACAACGACGTGGTGATCGCGACGCATGGGCGAGGGTTCTGGATTCTCGACAATATGTCGCCTCTGCGGGAGATCGGCGAGAAGACGGTGAAGGAAAACGTGGTGCTGTTCAGGCCCGCTACCGTGGTGCGCATGAATCCCGAGGGATTCCAGGGTACGCCGTTTCCGGTGGAAGAGCCGAAGGCGAAGAATCCGCCGGATGGCGCGGCGATCGACTACTATTTGAAGTCGGCGCCGGAGGGAGAAGTGACGCTGGAGATTCTCAAAGGGACGCAAGCGGTGCGGAAGTATTCGACCAAAAATCCAGCGCCTACGGCCGCGAGAGGGGCGCAGAACATCGCGGATGTGTGGATCGTGACGCCTCCTCATTTCACGGCGCAGGCTGGGATGAATCGATTCGCGTGGGATTTGCGGTACGGGCTACGAGGTGGGATGGGGCCGCGCGTGGTTCCGGGAGCTTATGTGGTTCGATTGACGGCGGGCGGGCACAGTTATACGCAGCCGCTGAAGGTGATCGCAGATCCGCGCTCGGTGGCGACGCGGTTGGAACTAACGAAGCAACTGGAGTTGGGATTGTCGATTTTGAAGGCAATCGAGAAGGCAGGGGATGCGGAAGAAGAATTGCGGACGTTCCGCAGGCAACTGGGCGAGCGGCGGTCCGCGGCGGCAGCAACTTCGGATGCGGCGCTGGTTTCGCGAATTACGGCGCTGGAGGCGGAGGCGGCCAAGATCGCAGGAACGGGGGGCCGCGGCAGAGGAGGCAGACGCGTGAGCGCGGCGGGTGGAGAGGCGACCTTCGCATCGGTTACGGGTGAATTCAGCACCGCGCTGTCGATCTCGGAAAGCGCGGATCGTACACCGCCGGCTACCGCATACTCGCTGTTCGAGCAGGCGAATCGCGGGTTGAACGAGTTGCTTGTGAGTTGGAGGAGCCTGAAGGCGAAGGCGGCCGATCTAATCGGCGGGGCACACTAGGGCTCTTTCTAGATATCGGAAAAGCCGCCTCCTGTTTGAGTGCGTTGGCAGAGCCGGNNGTCCGGCGCGGACCAGGGGGTCCGCCCCACGCGGACAAGTGCGCGAACCTCAGAGACAGAAAAGCCGCCTAAAAGGCGGCTGCCGCCAGGATTGGCCGCCCCACACGGAACACGGCGTAGATTGAGGCCGGCTGCCAACCGGCTTGCTTAAGAGAGGCGACTATGAAGACTACTGGGAATACGATTCTGATTACGGGCGGGGGTTCCGGGAGGGGGCGGGCTCGCGAGGGCGTTTCATGAGCTTGGCAATCATGTGATCGTCGGTGGACGGCGGCGGGAAGTTCTGGAGAAGACTGGACTGGATTTCGTGGTGCTCGATACGCGGGACCGGGCTAGCATCGCGTCGGCCGCGGCAGAGGTGACCGGCAGGTTTCCGCAATTGAACGTGGTGATCAACAACGCGGGGGTGCAGCGGCGGCATGATTTTTCCGTCCATGTGAATGAGCGGGAAATCGCGGAGGAGATCGAGACAAATATTATGGGCGTGATCGGAATGGTGACGGCGTTTCTGCCGCACTTGAAGAGCAAGCCTTCGGCGACGATTATCAATGTGTCGTCAGGATTGGCGTTCGTCCCGATGGCGCGATTTCCGGTTTACTGCGCGACGAAGGCGTTTGTCCATTCGTTCACGGTGTCCCTGCGGCATCAACTGAAAAACACCAAGGTGAGGGTGATCGAACTCGCTCCGCCGTGGGTTGCTACGGATTTGGGCGCGGGACATACGGAGGCGGAGCCTGGGAGAGGACCGATGCCGCTGGACGCGTTCATCGAAGCTGCGATGAAAGATCTCGCTTCGGATGCGGAGGAGTTGGCAGTGGCGGGGGCGAAGTTTCTTTATGGGGCGGGGGTTGGAGAGAAATTTGCGGAGGTCTTCGAGCAGATGAATCCGTAGACGGTCGCTCGGTAGGACGAGCCTCCTTGAAAGGGCGGCTGCCGCCAAAATTGGCGGCCCCACAAGATTGCCTGTTTCAGGCTTGGCGAAGGAATTTGCGCGCGAACGCCAAGGCTAGGATGCCGGAACCGAACAGGACGAAGCTCGCCGGTTCTGGGCTCAGGAGTTCGAAGGATTCCGAAGGGATCGTGCCTTGGATGGTCTGGCTCGCCGATCCCAGATTGTTGGCGCCCTCTGCCCACGAGACGCCGAAGCCCTGCGCGCTGGTTGCATTCTGGATTTGGAGCCAATATGTGCCTGCGGCCAGAAACAGGTTGGGCACTCCAAAACTAACCTGGTAAACATCGCCAATGTGGCTGTTAGGGATCCAGGGGTGATCAAAGGTCGCGGCGAGCGAGACGCCGGTTCCGGAGGCCAGCGTCGTACCGCCGAAGGACGCAGTGGTGATCAGCCAATCCAGGCTGGTGGGGGTATCGCCTACAAAGACGTCAACCTGAAGAATTGCCTCGACCACGGTCGAATCGGAGGAAAGAGTAAAGGAGTCGGATACTTGATACGGTCCGTCGATGGTGTGGTAAGTGTTGTTTCCGGCGTCAGGACCGTTATCGTAAATGACGCCGGCCGAAGCCGGAACCGCCGAGAGTGCGCAGACAGCGGCCACTAGAGACAAAAAAGGCTTTAAATTCAAAGGGGTCCTCCGAGTAATTGGGCAAAAATTCAGAGTAGCGTTGTAAGGACCCTAAGGGCAAGCGGATATTTGCCTTATTTTCGTAGAAAGTACTACGGCTGGACACTGCTACATTTTTATGACGACTCGGAAGCGGGCTTTGCCGCTGATCATACGGTCGTAGGCCGCGGCGGCTTGGGATAGAGGGAAGGTTTCGATCATGGGACGGATGCCGCTGAGGGCTGCGAGGCGCATGGCGTCCTCCGAGTCGGTGGCGGTGCCGGAGGGCCAGCCTCGTACGGAGCGGCGGGCCATCACGATTTGCACGGGCGAGACTTCGATGTTGTCGGGGCCGACGCCAACGACCATCAGAGTGCCGTCGACACCGAGGCCGGCGACCAGAGGGGTCATCGATTTGGAGTCGGGCGCGGTAGCCAGGATGGTTTTCGCGCCGCCTAGTTTCTGCAAAGCCTCGGCGGGGTTTTGGGCGTTGGTATCGATGTAATGATGCGCGCCTAGTTTCGTCGCGAAGTCTTTCTTGTCCTCGCCACGGCCGATGGCGGCAGTTTCGAATCCCATCTTATTGGCGTATTGGATGCCGAGATGGCCGAGTCCACCGAGGCCTTGCACCGCGACCAAGTCGCCGGGCTTGGCTCCGCTGTGACGGAGGGCGTTGAAGGTGGTGATGCCGGCGCAGAGGAGCGGAGCGGCTTCGGCAAAGTTGAGAGCGTCGGGGATCGCGGCTAGGCCTTGGGCGGAGGTGATCATGTACTCGGAGTAGCCACCGTCGTAGACGATGCCGGGGATTTGGAGATTCTGACAGGCGGCGAAGTCGCCTCGGCGGCACGGATGGCAGATGGTGCAATGGCCACCGGCCCAGCCAATGCCGACGCGCTGTCCTTTGGTCCAGTTGGTGACGCCCTCGCCCAGAGCATCGACGACGCCGGTGACTTCATGGCCGGGGATGCGGGGGTAAGCGATTCCTGGGAAAAGGCTCTCCTTAGTGATGACGTCGCTGTGACAGATGCCGCAGGCTGCTACTTTTACGCGGACTTTGCCGGGGCCGGGATCGGGGATCGGGCGGTCGGCTATTTCGATGGGGCCATGAGGGGTGGTGACTTGGGCTACGCGCATGTTTTCCATGATGCTCGGAAGGGCGATCACGATGCAAGAAGTTGAAATTGTCACATTTCTTCAAGTAGTTAGCGAGGGGCGGGTCGGGGAACGGCGCGGGGCGGAGCAAAGATTGGGCATGAAGAAATATATCCGCGAGATGATCGACGATCTGAAGCGTGGCAAGGGGTCGAAGGACTTTATTCCGGCGGTGCCGAAGGGTCCGAAGGAGAGCGTGGTGACGGAGCTGACGCCTCCGCCGGAGCCGACGACGGCTGAGGATTTGTCGAATCAGGAGCTATCGAAAAATGCGGAAGAACGCGTGAAGCAGTTGGACTATCAGGCGCAGCAGAGTGAGAGATTGCAGACTAATTCGTGAGCACCGCTCCCTGCGGTCACGGCTCGGTAGGTCAGACGGGCGGTTTGGTGAAGCAGGGTCAGCTGGGGGAGCTTTTGCCTAGGATCGCGGGGTGGCGGGCGCCGGTCGCGGACGGTATATTCGCGGGGCGGCCTTTCACGAACTCGTGGGCGAGCACGGCAAAGGCGATGGCTTCCTTGGCGTCGGGATCGATGCCGTGACTGGCGGTGGTCGTGATGGCGAGATGGGGCAGGAGCTCGCGGAGGCGGCGCATGATTTGACGGTTGTGGATGCCTCCGCCGGAGGCGATCAGCTCGGTGGTTTTGGGGATTGCCAGCGCGATGGATTGGGCGGTGAACTCAGTGGCGGTGGCGATTAGATCGTCGATGGGGATGCCGGTGGCGATGAGGCCGCTGGCGAATTCGTGGCCGAACTGTTCTCGGCCGGCGGTTTTGGGCGGATCCAAGGCAAAGTAGGGGTCGGAGAGCATGGCTTCCAGCATGCGGGGGTGGATTTTTGAGGCGCGGGCGATGCGGCCGTCGCGATCGTAACGCTGGCGGCCCTGGGTCTTGTGAGAGACAAGGGTGTCGATGATCATGTTGCCGGGGCCGGTGTCGAAGGCGATGATGTCGGAGGGCTTGGCGGAGGCGGGGATTACGGTGATGTTCGCGATGCCTCCGATGTTGAGGGCTACGCGGGCGATGCGGCGGTGACGGAAGAGAAGATAGTCGACGTAGGGGACCAGGGGCGCGCCTTTGCCTCCGGCTGCCATATCGCGTTCGCGGAAATTCGAGATGGTGTGGATGCCGGTTCGCTCGGCCACGACCGCGGCTTCGCCGATTTGCAGAGTGCTCGCGACTCGCATGCCCAGGTATTCGACTTGCTGTCCTTCGTGGAAGATGGTTTGGCCGTGCATGCCGCAGAGGTCGATGGATTTTAGGAGAATGCGTTTACGGCGAGCGGTTTCGTGGATGGCGTCGGCATAGAGAGCGCCTAGCAGGAAGTTGAGGCGGGCGATCGTCGCGGTGTGGGTGATGTTGTTGGAGACGGAGAGGAGGGCTTCGCGGACGGCTTTAGGGTAAGGGATGGAGTGGAAGGCTACCGGGGTTATCTTCTTGTCATGGATATCTATGATTGCTACGTCGATGCCGTCTAAAGAGGTGCCGGACATCAGGCCTGCTATTCTCATGTTGGAGCACCGCTCCCTGCGGTCACGGCTCGGTAGAGCATTGGTGGAAATGGGGAGGTGGACGGTTCCATTAGGATTTCAGGTCTCGCTGGAGGTCGGAGAGGAGTTGGAGGGCTTCTATGGGGCGGAGTTCGTCGATTTTTACTTGGCGGATGCGGTCGGCGATGTCGTGGTTGATGGGCTCGAAGAGGCGGATTTGCACGGGGGCGTTTTGGGGAACGAAGTCCTCGTGATGGGCTAGAATTTCGCGCGCGCGTTCGATGACGGACATGGGGAGCGCGGCCAGGCGCGCTACTTCGATGCCATAACTTTTATCGGCGGCTCCGGGTTCGACTTTGCGCAGGAAGAGGATCTGGTCGGCGGATTCCTTGACGGAGACGTGGAGATTGCGGACGCCGGGGAGGGTGTCGGCTAGCTCGGTTAGTTCGTGATAGTGGGTCGCGAAGAGAGTTTTCGCGCGGATGTTGCGATGGATGTGCTCGACTACGGCCCAGGCTAGGGCGAGGCCGTCGTAGGTCGAAGTGCCGCGGCCGATTTCGTCTAACACTACTAAGCTGCGCGACGTGGCGGTGTTGAGGATGACGGCGGTTTCGGTCATCTCTACCATGAAGGTGGAGCGTCCGCGAGCGAGGTTGTCGGCCGCGCCGATTCTCGTGAAGACGCGATCGACGATGGGGAGCACGGCGGATTCGGCGGGCACGAAGGAGCCCATCTGCGCGAGGATCGTGAGGAGCGCCGCTTGACGAAGATAGGTGGATTTGCCGCCCATGTTGGGTCCAGTGATGACGGCGATGAATTCATTTTCGGGGTGGAAATAGATGTCGTTGGGGATGAAGCGCTGGGCGTCCTTGGCGGCCAACTTTTCGATGACGGGATGGCGGGCGCCGATGACGCGAGTTTCTCCGGCATCATTGAAGCGCGGGCGGGTGTAGCGGTTTTCGGCGGCTATTTCCGCGAGGGCGACGGTGACATCGAGCTCGGCGATGGCGGAGGCGGTCGCTTTGATGCGGGCGGCGTGCGAGGCGGTTAAGGCGCGGAGATTCTCGAAAATCTCACGCTCAATGACTAACATCTTCTCCTCGGCTTCGAGGATTTTTACTTCCAGCTCCTTCAACTCGGGTGTCGTGAAGCGTTCGGCGTTTACGAGCGTTTGCTTGCGTTCGTAATCGGGCGGGGCGAGATGCATGTTCGCCTTCGAGATTTCTATGTAGTAGCCGAAGACGTTATTGAAGCGGACTTTCAACGACGCTATGTTGGTGCGGGTGCGTTCACGCGTCTCGATTTGGGCTAAATAGGTCTTGCTGTTTTTCGAGATGTCGCGGAGCTCGTCGAGACGGGGGTCGAAGCCGTCGCGGATTACCCCCAGGTCGGTGAGATTTACTGGGGGCTCGTCGGAGATTGCAGATAGGACGGGGTCGCGGACTTCTTCGATTTCGTCGAGGTCGAGATTTTGCGATTTCGCGCCTTCCAGGCGTTTTTTTAGGGACGGGACAACTCCTAGCGATTTGGCTAGCGCGGCTAAGTCGCGCGGGCCCGCGGTTGAGAGGGCGAGTTTTGAAAGAAGGCGTTCGAGGTCCAGGATTGTCGAGAGGTCGTTGGCGATGGCGGCGCGGAGGATCGGGGTCGCGTGCAATTCGGCTACGGCATCGAGTCTCGCGTCGATTTCTTTGACGTCGATGGAGGGAGCTAGAAGGCGGCGGCGGAGGAGGCGGCCACCCATGCCGGTGCGGGTGCGATCTAGAACGTGGAGTAACGTCGATTCCTTGGATTCGCCGGCGAAGAGAGGCTCAACAAGTTCTAGGTTGCGGACGGTGGTCGAATCGAGAACGAGCGCGTCGGCTCGGTTGTAGAAGGCGGGGCGTTCTAAATGATCGAGCGCGGCACGCTGGGTTTCGCGAAGATAGTGGAGCAACGCGGCAGCGGCTCCCGTCGCGAGCGGGCGATTTTCGAGACCGCATCCATCGAGCGACAGGAGATGAAAATGGTCGCACAGGCTCCGGGCGGCGTAATCGGGACCGAAGACCCAGGGCTCGACATCGGTTTTGAGGCAGGGGAGTTTCAGGGGAGAGCCGGTGGGGGCCAGGGCTTCCTTGGCGTTCAGAGATTCCAGAGCTGAGGACACTTCGGCGGCGTCGATTTCTGTCGCGCGGAATTCGCCGGTGGAGACGTCGACGTGGGCTACGCCTGCGCGCGTTGTGTCGGCGAAGACGGCGGCTAAATAATTATTTTCGTGCGAGCGGAGGACTGCGGCGTTCATCGCGGTGCCGGGGGTTACTATGCGCGTGACTTCGCGGCGGACTAGTTTTTTGCCCGCGCTGGCTTCCTCCATCTGATCGCAGATGGCGACGCGATAGCCTTTCTGGATCAGGCGCGCGATGTAGCCTTCCGAGGCGTGATAGGGGACGCCGCACATCGGAATGGGCTGACCTTTTTCCTTGTTGCGGGCGGTGAGGGTGATCTCCAGCTCGCGTGCGGCGGTGATGGCGTCGTCGAAAAAGAGTTCGTAGAAATCGCCGAGGCGGAAGAGCAGAAGGGCGTTGGGGACTTGCTGCTTGATGCCGTGATACTGGCGCATCAGGGGGGTTTCGGGGGCGGGAGTCATTGGTTAACAAGACCTCGGCTGAAGCCGAGGCTGCAAGCTGAAGCTCGCGCCACCCGGAACACTAGGCGTAGATTCCTCTTAATTTGATGGCGTAGGCTACTCGGTCGAGGGCTAGCATGTAGGCGGCGGTGCGGTTGTTGACGCTGTGTTTTTCGGCGTAGGCGACTACGTCCTGGAAGCTATTGATCATGATTTCTTCGAGGCGGTCGTTCACCATTTGCTCATTCCAGAAATACCCTTGCCGGTCCTGCACCCATTCGAAATACGATACGGTGACGCCGCCGGCATTGGCGAGAATGTCGGGGATTACGAAGATTCCTTTTTCGGCTAGGATCGAATCGGCGACGTGCGTGGTGGGACCGTTGGCGCCTTCGCAGAGGATTTTCGTGCGCAGGCGGTGGGCGTTGTCGGACGTGATGACGTTTTCTTTCGCGGCGGGCAGAAGCACATCGGTTTCGAGGAACATCGCTTCGGTTTTGTCGATCATTTCACCACCCGAGAAGCCGGCGATGGAACCGGTTTCGTTGCGGTGCTTCATGAGCGCGGGTATATCGAGACCGCCCGCGTTGTAGATCGCGCAGTCCCATTCGACGATGCAGACGATTTTGAAGCCGGCACGGGACATGAGCTTCGCGGCCATGCCGCCGACGTTTCCGAATCCTTGAATCACAACGCGCGTGGAAGAGCGTTCGAGGCCGAGGCGGCGGAGGGCCTGCTCCGTCACGATCATGCATCCGCGGCCGGTGGCTTCGGGACGGCCTTTCGATCCGCCAAGGTTGATGGGCTTGCCGGTGACGACGGCGGTTTGCGTGTGGCGGGCGTGCATGGAATACGTGTCCATGATCCACGCCATGGTCTGCTCATTGGTGTTCATGTCGGGCGCGGGGACGTCTTTTTCGGGTCCGATGAAGTCGAACAGCTCCGCAGTGTAGCGGCGGGTAATGCGCTCGATTTCAGAAGGTGAGAGCAGGGTCGGATCGCAGATGACGCCGCCTTTTCCGCCGCCGAAGGGGAGATTGGTGACGGCGCACTTCCAGGTCATCCACGCGGCGAGGGCGCGGACTTCATCGAGGGTGACATCGGGCGCGTAACGGATGCCGCCTTTCGCAGGACCGCGCGCGATGGAGTGCTGGACGCGATAACCAGTGAAGACTTCGAGGCGTCCGTCGTCGAGCGAGACGGGAATATGGACGATGATTTCGCGCGAGGGACTGCGCAGGACTTTTTGCATCCCCTCATCTAAGCCGAGGCGGGCGGCGGCTTCGTCGAAGCGGACCTCGGCGGATATCTTGGGATTGAATTCGGATTCGAGGGTCGACGGCGGGGTCGCTTCGAGGATCATGTGTGGCTCTCCAAGATTTATTATCACGCACCGACGCGGAGGGCGCGGAGTAAGACGGGGCTTAGAAAATGTCGATGAAACAGAAGAGGAATGCGACTCGTCACTTTTTCCAAGAGGCTCGGTCATTTCTATTGCGGAAACTTTCGCGTCTGTCCGCATGCTGACGCATGGCGGTTCCGGGTTTCGAGCGTGAGCGGCGCGGTATGATAAGCGATTCATGGCACCGATTCCTCAAACGCAACAACGCTCGCTGGTGGAGCGCTTGATCCAGGCCTGCGGCGGCGGATATTCGCCTGAAACGCGGCGTAAGTATTATGTTTCGGGTCCGCAATGGGCCGCGGCGTACGAGGGGCATGCGCTGTTTCACGCTCCGACGCGGGAACCGGTGGGATTCGAGAAGGTCATCGAAGAGTACGGCAAGATCGGCATCGGACATTGGACGACGCACGATACCGACGTGATTCCGACCGCAGGGCTATTTAAAGATGAGCAGGAACGGATTGTCGGGCGGATCAAGGCGGCGTTGAAGTCGAATGGGCTGAAGTGTTCGATGGTGACTACGGAGACGTTTCATCACGCGGTGTGGGCGGCTAGTCCGGCGGCGGAGGCTCCGGAAGTGCGGGCGTATGCTGCGCGGAGGTTGGCCAACACGGTGAAGATCGGTCATCAACTGGGCGCGGAGTTTGCGGTGTATTGGCCGGGATCGCTGGGATATTTCGTGCAGGGCGCGGTGGAGGAAACGGAGACGCTACGCTGGTACGCGGAGGGGCTGAACGCGGCTTGCGAGGCCGATATCGAGATCGCGAAGCAGTTCGGCCGGCCGACGCTGAAGCATTGCATGGAGGCGAAACCCTTCGAACCGCAGGCGGAGATTCTGCTGCCGACCAGCGACGCGATGCTGGCGTTTATATCGTCGGGATTATTGACGCATCCGGAGATGGTGGGGTTGAATCCGGAGTATCTGCACGAGCTGATGTGGGGCGCGGCTCCCCGGGCGGCGCTGGCGCGGGCGCTGTTGTGCGGCAAGCTGTGGCATTTCGACATTAATGACGGATACCGTTTGAAACATGATGTCGATATCGCGGTGGGATTGGTGAATCCTCTGGACTGGCTGAATGTGCTGGTGCTGTTGCGGAGCCATAAATACGCGGGTCCGTTCAATCTGGATTACAAGCCTCCGCGAACGACAAGCAACTGGGGCGTGTTTGCGCTGAGCTTCCCGACGGCGGTGGATCGGTTCATCACGCTGTGGGAGATGGCGGGCGATGTGATCGCGGACCCGGTGATTTCGGAAGCGTCGGCGGCACTGCGGGCGGGGGGCGGACCGGCGGATCCTTTAGATGTCGATGCGATTGTGGCGGCGAATCGGGAGTTACTGACGCTGCATGAGTTGATCGCGCACCGGATGGTACAGATTTTGATCGGCCAACATCGGGGCAGAGTTTACTCGGTATAAGATGGGCGTTCAAGAACGGCGGGAGCGGGAAAAGCAGGGGATCCGCGAAGAGATCCTCGAAGCGGCGCGGACCCTGTTCGTCAAGGAAGGCTACGAGAACGTTTCGATCCGCAAGATCGCGGAGAAGATTGAATATTCGCCCGGCACGATCTACCTCTATTTCCAGGACAAGGCGGATATTCTCGCGCAGATCAGCGAAGAGACGTTTGCGCGGCTGGAGCGGAAGCTGGTGGCCATCAACCAAGATGCGACGGTGGAACCGCTCGACCGGCTGCGGCGCGGATTGCGGGCTTACATCCAGTTTGGCTTGGAGAATCCGAATCATTATGTGATCACGTTCGTTCAAAACTCATTCCAGTGCTCGGCTGGAGCGCGATGTTTTGGTGAATTGCTGAAAGGGGTCGGATTCGCGATGGAAGCGGGCCAGATAAAGGAGGCGGATGTGGTGGAAATTTCGCAGGCCCTGTGGGCGGGGAGTCACGGCGTCACGGCGCTGCTGATCACGTGCTCCGGATTTCCTTTCGTCGAGCATGGCCGGCTGGTGGAGCAGATGCTCGATATTTTAATGGAGGGAGTGCGGAGACGGTGAGGCGAAAATGGCAGGCGCAACCGCCTGCCCCACCTACACCTAGCGGACGGCGCCCAAGTTTTCTAGAGGCCAGTAGACGAACACGGCCTTTCCATAGATGTATTGGCGCGGCACCCAGCCCCAACTGCGGCTGTCGTTCGAGGAACTGCGATGGTCGCCGAGGACGAAATACTGATCGGGCGGAACGACTTTGCGGGCCATCGGAATCCGGTCGCGATTGTCTTCGGCAACATAAGGCTCCGAGAGAGCAGTGCCATTGACGAGGACCGTTCCATCCACGATTTCAACGGTATCGCCTGGAGTGCCGATTACGCGCTTGATGTACGACTTGGTCGGGTCGCCGGGATAGAGGAACACGACTGTGTCGCCGCGACCGATATCGGAGATGCCGAAGCGATAGACGAACTTATTGATAAAAATTCGCTCGTCGTTCTGAAGAGAAGGCATCATGCTGGTGCCCTCCACCTTCACCGGCTGATAGAGGAACAGAATCACGACGATCGCGATCAGCACGCTCAAGAAGAGGTCGCGGAACCAGGACAAAGTGGCGCCGGCGGCGGAGCGGCCTTTTTCCTCTGGCTCGTGCTGCGGGTCTTGGTCCGTCATTACTCAAAATTATAGACGAGCAAAACGGGAAATTGGTTGCGCGGTTATAATCATTGCATGTTCCAGATTACCCGCAGCGCCCCCGTCTACGACGTTGTCATCATTGGGTCCGGAGCGGGAGGCGGCACGGTTACCAAGGTCCTGGCAGACCTGGGGATTAGCGTGGCGCTCCTTGAAGCCGGTCCTATGCTGCATCCCGAGAAGGATTTCAAGGAGCACATGTGGCCGTACCAGGTGCCCCATCGAGGCTCGGGAGACGGCGGAGCGAGTTATTTCGGACGTGGACGCGCGTTCGGGTTCTTCTCCGCGCATGCGGGCGGCTGGCAGTTGGATGGCGAGCCGTACACGGTGGCCGAAGGATCGAAGTGGAACTGGTTCCGGTCGCGTATTGTGGGCGGACGAACGAATCACTATGGACGCATTTCGCTGCGCTACGCGGATTACGATCTGAAACCGTATTCGCGCGACGGGATCGGCACGGACTGGCCGATCTCCTATGAAGACATTGCGCCTTATTATGACAAGGCGGAGAGCTTCATCGGCGTGACCGGATCGAAAGAAGGAATCCGGAGTGCGCCGGACGGAGTTTTCCAAAAGTGTCCGCCGCCGCGCGTGCACGAGGTTCTCATCAAGAAAGCAGCGGATAAGCTGGGCATTCCTTGCATTCCGAATCGTCTGGCGGTGATCACGCAGGCGACCAACGGGCGTCCGGCGTGCCATTACTGCGGGCAGTGCGGGCGCGGTTGCATCCCAGCGTCGAACTATTCGTCGAGCCAGGTGCAGGTCTTTCCGGCGATGCAGACAGGTAAGGTAACGCTGATTACCGACGCGATGGCGCGCGAGCTGATCACGAACGATGAAGGCAAGGTGACCGCAGTATCGTACATCGATAAGAAGACGCGCACCGAGAAGCAGATCAAGTGCCGCACGGTGGTATTGGCGGCGAGCTGCTGCGAGTCGACCAGGTTGCTCCTGAACTCGAAGGGCAAGGGGCATGAGAACGGGCTTGGGAATTCGTCGGGGACGGTGGGCCAATACCTAACTGACAACACGGGGTTCAGCCTGGGAGCGCGGATTCCGGCGCTCGAAGGAATGATGAGACACGATTCGGACGGGATGGGCGGCGCGCATCTATACATGCCTTGGTGGCTGTGGGACAAGAAGACCGATTTCCCACGCGGGTATCACGTGGAATTGGGCGGCGGATATGGGATGCCCGGCGTCGGCAGCTTTGCCGGTGTGTGCGCGCAACACGAAGGGTACGGAGACTCGCTTAAGAAAGCGATCTACGACGATTTTGGAACCCACGTGGGATTCAGCGGGCGCGGCGAGATGATTCCGAACAAGAATACATACTGCGAGATCGATCCGAATGTGGTGGATAAGTACGGCATTCCGGTGTTGAAATTCCACTTCAAATGGACCGACGCCGAGTACAAGCAAGTGGATCACATGGAGAAGACGTTCACCGATCTGATCGAGACGATGGGCGGAACGGTGGTGAGGCGCAATCGGCTGGCGTCGGACAAGATCTCAACGGGCGGAGACATTATTCATGAAGTGGGCGCGATTCGGATGGGCAACGATCCGAAGATGGCTCCGTTGAATAAGTATTGCCAGTCGAACGACGTGAAGAATGTGTTCGTGGCCGATGCGGCGCCGTTCGTCACCAATCCGGACAAGAATCCAACGCTGACGATCGTTGCGCTCGCGTGGCGCACAGCGGAGTATCTGGCCGAAGAGATGCGAAAGGGGAACGTATAACAATGACACGCAGAGACATTTTAAGCAGGATCGCGGCGGCGGCGATGGCGGGTCCGGTGGGCCTCGAAGCCGCGCAGCATGTACACGAAGAGGCAGCAGCTGCCACGCCTGCGGGCGGAGTGTACAAGCCGAAGGGGCTCACACAACACGAATTCGATACATTGAGAACGTTATCCGAAATTATCGTCCCAGGCGCATCGAAGGGCAGCGCGGCGGAGTTTATCGATCTGCTCGCCAGCCAGAATACGGACATGCTGACGATTTACACCGGGGGCATCGCGTGGCTCGATGAGGCGATGAAGCGCCAGTACCATTCGGATTTTCTGGGGGCGAAGACGGAGCAAAGGACGGAGATGCTCGACAAGATCGCGTATCGCAAGAACCGGACGGCGGAGCTCGCGCCCGGCATCACATTCTTCAACTGGGCGCGGCGCATGACGGTGGACGCTTACTACACCAGCGCGGCGGGGATCAAAGAGGTCGGCTACATCGGGAATCGCGGCATGAAGGAGTTCAAGGTGCCGCAGGAAGCGATCGACTACGCGGTCAAGAGGAGTCCGTTCGCTTAGAAGAGTACTACGGCTTTTGACACTACCCGCCGATAAGTGAGATACTTGCCTGTTTACGGCAAATCCTTAGGGCGGTTTTTCTTAAGATGAAACACTTCGTGTTGGGGCTGACGTTCGCCGCGGTCGCGCTCGCTCAACATCAGAACGTATCGTCGTGTTTCAAAGTACAGTCGATGATTCGCGCGGACGAAGCGCATTACTGGACCACCTGGACGAACGCTTGCCCCTACACCATCGATTCGGTCTATGTGACGGTCCAGTTCGCGGACCGGTTCGCCAAAGAGGTCGCGGACGGTGTCTGGAGCTTGCACTTCATCGCACCGGGGGCGCATCGCACTATAAGGTTGTCCGCTCCAGGAAAACTGGCGGATTTCGCGTCTGTGCGCCAGCAGAAAATCACGTCGGATATCGGCGAAGCGTTCGGGATAGAGATGCCACATTCAATGCCGGCAGTGTCGTCCATCGAGATGGCAGCGTTCGCGAAAGACGGTAGTTCAAGTTCGCGAGTGCCGGTTTCGACGGTTGTCACGGATGCGGGCGAGCGAGCTTATCGGGATCAACCGGCACCGCAGCCCGTGCTACCGAAGACGGTCGCCGCTGCGAGACCGGCAATCACGGTCGGCGACTCCGGCGAAGCTGCGTTTCGAACCGATTTTCCAGATCCGTGGCGAGCGGTGCTTTCGGCCGAAGAGTCGGCAGTATCACCAGCGCCACGCCCGTCTTTTGTCAGATTCGTATCGGAAGAGAAACCGCTATTTCAGTAAGTGGGGCGGCTGATGGGATTTGCTCCCGACCCGCACGTTGCAAGCACGTAACTTATTGAAAATACGAATTGCACGATGGTCGCGTGTGGCACGTTTCTCATTTCGGAGCCACGTATTAGCCACGTGAGGCCTCAAGCTCTGAAGTTCTCCTGCGTTCCTCAATCCACTTCCGCTTGAGCCGATACCACTCTCGCACGACAAGCCCTACGAGTAAGAATAATAACATGATGAAAAGGAAAATCTGAACTACGAGAACTTCGAGTTCAGGAATCGGCGGGATATGCTGCACACAAATCTCCTTCCCGGCTAAAAGAGATTTATGAATCACACCTTGCGGTTCAAATCTTCAGGCCCCAGCCGGAGGGCCAAACAACCCTATTCCTGAGCCGACGACGCGAAGATCGTGCGGCGAATAACCATTTACAGAACAATCTTCTTTGTGCGAAGTAAAACATCCCAATATTGTTTTGGCTGTTGGGATCAGCACTGGTTTCAATTGTAGCAGAAAAAACGAATCGCCGATTTTTTTTGAACCATAGTTCGTGGCACGCGATTCAAGAAGAAACTTAAAAGTCTTTTTGATTGAATGTGCTAGGAAGGAGGGCGGCTGATGGGATTTGAACCCATGACTTCCAGAATCACAATCTGGCGCTACTACCAGCTGAGCTACAGCCGCCGTGAGTTTTTATTTTATCACTTCAGGCCGGCCCGCCTCCACATTTCGTCCACGCGCCTGGAAACCTCCTGAGGCATGCGGATCACATCGGGCCAGGGGCGCGTGAACCCTTCCTCAGGCCACTTCTTCGTCGCGTCGACGCCCATCTTCGATCCATAGTTGGCCAGACGACTCGCATGATCGAGCGAATCCACTGGTCCCATCACGAACTGAATGTCCCGTTCCGGGTCGATATTGTTGAGCGCCTTCCAGGCCACTTCACTCACATTTTGCACGTTGACATCTTCATCGACGACAACGATCACCTTTGAAAACATCGCCTGGCCCAGGCCCCAAATCGCATGCATCACCTTGCGCGCATGCCCCGGATACGATTTTCGGATGGCAATGAAAATCATATTGTGGAAAATTCCCTCGGCAGGCATGCAGATGTCGCGGACTTCGGGCAGTTGCAGGCGCATCAACGGAAGGATGATCCGCTCGATGGCCTTGCCCATATAAAAATCCTCCATTGGAGGGGGGCCGACGATGGTCGTCGCATAGATCGGGTTTTTGCGGTGCGTGATACAAGTGATGTGAAAAACCGGATAGTCGTCGTCGAGCGAATAGAAGCCGGTGTGGTCGCCAAACGGTCCTTCGCGACGCAGTTCGCCCAGTTCGACGTAGCCTTCGAGCACAATTTCGGCTTGTGCAGGCACCTCAATATCGACGGTTTCGCACTTTACCATCTCCACCGGCTTCGAGCGAAGGAAGCCCGCGATCATCATTTCATCGAGATCGGGTGGCAGAGGCAGAATCGCCGAGTACATCGTCGCGGGATCCGCGCCGATCGCGACAGCGACCTCCATGCGCTTGGTCGTCCCCGCGGCGCGCAGGCGTCGATAGTGCTCCGCTCCTTGTTTGTGCGTCTGCCAGTGCATACCTGTGGTTTGCCCATCGTAAACTTGCAGTCGATAGCAGCCGCAATTCCGCTTGCCGGTGTCTGGATTCTTCGAAAAGACCATTGGTAAAGTGATGTAGCGGCCTCCATCCTGCGGCCAGCATTTGAGGATCGGGAATTCGTCGAGCGAGAAATCGGCGCGACGGATGACGTCCTTGCACGGGCCTCCGGAAACGATTTTCGGGAAAAACGCTCCGATCTCGCCCAGTTTCGGCAGCATTTTCAATTTACCGATGAGTCCTTCGGGCATCCGCATTTCAAGAAACTCGGAAATGCGGGCGGCCACTTCATCCACCGAAGAAACTTCGAGCGCAATCTCCATTCGGCGCATACTCGCGAAGGCGTTGATCAGCACGGGGACGCTGGAGCCCGCCGGCTTCTCAAACAGCAGAGCCGGCCCGCCCGACTTCACGCTGCGGTCGGCGAACTCGGTTATCTCAAGCTCGGGAGAAACTTCAAACGGGATGCGCTTCAGTTCCCCCTGCTTTTCGAGCGCGCGCACAAAGTCTCTCAGGTCGGTGTAGGCCATAATCTAACTATGACAAACGTGGGGCCAAACAAGACAGCATTCGTTTCGGGCGCGAGCCGTGGAATCGGGCTGGCTTGCGCGCGTGCGCTGGCCGAAACGGGTGTTCATGTCGTGCTTGCCGCTCGTGACGCCCTGAAACTGGAGGAGGCATCGCGCGGAATTCCGAACTCGACTTGGGTGACCATCGACCTCTCGTCGGCCGATTCTATCAAGGAAGCGTTCGCAAAAGCCGGGAAAATCGACATTCTGGTTAACAATGCCGCTGTCACCAAGGATGGGCTCGCTTTGCGAATGAAGAAGGACGATTGGGATTCGGTGATCTCCACGAATCTGACCGGAGCCTTTTTGGCGATTCAACAGGTTCTGCAACATATGATGAAAGCGCGATGGGGACGCATTATTAATATTTCGTCGGTAGTGGGCGAAAGCGGGAATCCCGGCCAGGCGAATTACGTCGCGTCGAAGGCGGGCTTGATCGGATTGACGAAATCGCTGGCACAGGAGATGGCGAGCCGCAACATCACCGTGAATGCGGTCGCGCCGGGATTTATCGAGACCGACATGACCGCGGTTCTGTCACAGGAAGTGAAGGACAACATCATCGGCCACATACCTCTGAAGCGCTTCGGCCGCGCCGAGGATGTTGCCGCAGCCGTGCGATTTCTAGCGAGCGAAGAGGCTGGATATATCACCGGAGCCGTGCTCAACGTCAACGGTGGAATGTACATGTAATTGCGGCTCGCACTTCCTCAAGCACATTCGCTGAATCGCCGCGAATCACGGTTCCTTCGGGCCGCCAACGCGCGAACATTCGCTCGCCGACGAATCCTTTGAAGATGCTGATGAGCGGCACTCCGCACGCGGACGCGACGTGCTGTCCGGCTGAATCGTAACCGACGTAGAGCTTACTTCGGGCGATCTGCGAAGCGAACGGCGCGAACGCGCCATCGTGCGTTCGCATACCGGGGAGCACCGCGCGCTCTACGCGATCGCGTTCTTCCGCGCTGGCCCCTTTGTCGACCAAAACGGACGCGCCGGTTTCCGCGAGCGTACGTAACAGATCGCGCTCAAAGTCGCCACCGATGCGCTTCGCAGGATTCTCGCCGACACCGAGGCTCACGGTAATATCTACGGGCGATTCGTCCGACGGAACAGGCGCAACAAACGCGCGGGCATTCTCGACGCTGAGGACTTCGCGCGCCCATCTGGATGCGAGATTCGGGAGCGATTCTGGTCCATCGCCTCCATAGCCGCGGCTCTCGAAAAGGAAATAGTCGCGCTCATCGCAGATCGAAATTAGTCCGAGTTGGGTCAGGCGAGAGTCCGGATCGATCACAATCCCATCGTTCAACTGGAGATTAGCGGAGGCACGCAACCGCTCGATCAGCGCGCCGCTTCTCGCATATGGAGCCGAGAGATGGCGAATGCGCGGATCAGCCTCAAACATTTCGTAGGATTTCCGTGGACCGACAAAAACAATATCGGCATCCGGGTAGCGCCTTTTTGCGGCATCAAGCAGCACGCTGGTAACCGCGACGTCAGCACCGAGCGTAATTCGCGACAGCACATACACGCGATTGGCCGACGCCGGTGCAGCGCGCGGGGTACCGCTGGACCGCAGACGTGGAGTTAGTTCTGGGCACGCGCGCTCGATTACCTTTCTGAACAAACGCTCGTAAGTACGGCAAAGCCCGGGTTCGAACAGATCGCCAAGCCGCTCGACCACGATCGATAGCAGCGCGCGGCCGTCATCTTCGGCGATCGCGCGATCGAGCAAATCGGATGGCCAAGGCTCATGGCGCAGGCAGTGTTCGAGCAACTGCTGACTATAAATACTTCCCAACGAGTAGCTCCAGCTTCTTTCGCGTCGCCTCGGGAATCGTCTTGCGATCGGTGATCAGCGCATGCGCAAGCGCCGAGCCACATTTACATTCGCGAGCCTCCGGCATGGCCCCGACTGCGGTCGCGACAACCTTCGCGGCATTCTCGGCATTCTTCGTCAGGTTGGCGATGATATCGGTTACGGTCACTGCATCGTGGTCCGGATGCCAGCAATCGTAATCGGTCACCATCGCGACGGTGACGTAACAAATCTCCGCTTCTCGCGCGAGCTTCGCTTCCTGCAAATTCGTCATGCCGATGACGTCCATACCCCAACTTCGGTACAGGTTCGATTCGGCGAGCGTCGAAAATGCCGGACCTTCCATGCAAAGGTAGGTCCCGCCAAGCTTGGCATTTACTCCCGATCCCTTCGCCGCCTGAAAGGCAATGCTTGAGAGTTGCGGGCAAATGGGGTGAGAAAAACCAACGTGCGCGACCAATCCTTCACCGAAGAACGTCGAGATGCGCCCGCGCGTGCGATCGAAAAATTGATCCGGGATCACGAAGTCGAGGGGCTTGTGCTCCTCCTTCAGTGATCCCACGGCGCTTAGGGATAGAATCCGCTCGACGCCGAGCGCCTTGAATCCGTATATATTCGCCCGGAAATTTAATTCCGAAGGCGACAGGCGATGGCCGCGGCCGTGTCGCGCCAGGAAGGCGACCTCCTTGCCCGCAAGTTTTCCGACGACGTAAGGATCCGATGGCTCGCCCCATGGAGTCTCGATCGCGCGCTCTTCCTGCGCGTCAAATCCGGGCATGGAGTAGAGTCCGCTGCCCCCGATAATTCCGATTTTAGATTTCATTCTTGAATCAGTTCGAGCAGCACTCCGCCGGTTGACGACGGGTGCACGAAGACATAAAGGTGTCCGCCCGCGCCCGCCCGCGGTTCATTCAATAATCGTGCGCCCGATCGACGAAGGCGCTCGACGGCCGCATGAAGGTCCGGTACCGTCAACGCGACGTGATGCAAACCCTCGCCACGCTTGTCGAGAAATTTTCCGATCACAGAGTCGGCTTCCGTTGGCTCCAACAGTTCAATTCGAGGCTCGCCGACCGGCAGCATCGCGACGTTGACCTTCTCTTGCACGACCGTCTCGCGCATCGCCACATCCAGGCCAAGTTGGTCGCGATAGAATCGCAGCGCCTGGTCGAGCGACCGCACGGCAATACCCAAATGATCGATTTTACAGCCGTTCAAGCCAGTCATTTATTATCGAATAGGGATCACGGCGCTTTTCCGCAACGTCGCGTCCCGCCGCTGAAAACTCTTTTGCTGGAATCCGATCGAGCAGCCGCTCGCGAAGCATTTCCCGAAGACGCCGGCTCCAAATCTCCGCCATATGCGACTTCGCGGCGCTCTGTGCGTAGTATTCGCGCACGGCTGCCAGCGCTTCCCCGATTCCCTTCCCTTCGCTTGCCACCGTGTGGACGATCTTGGGTGTCCACCCGTCCGGCCGATGCGACAACCCAAGATAACCATTCAACTCGCGCTCCAGTTTTTCGGCTCCTGGCATATCGGATTTGTTGATGACGAACACGTCGGCGATTTCAATGATACCGGCTTTGATCGCCTGCACGTCGTCGCCCATGCCCGGCACCAGAACCACTATCGTCACGCCTGCAAGGCGCGCGATCTCCACTTCGTCCTGTCCGACGCCCACCGTTTCGACGATCACGACACCGCGCCCCGCGGCGTCGAGCAGCATCGTCATCTCCGTGGTCGCGCGAGCCAGACCGCCGAGACATCCGCGCGTGGCCATCGACCGAATGAAAACGCCCTCGTCCGCATGATGCTGTTGCATGCGGATGCGATCGCCCAGGATCGCGCCGCCGGTGTAAGGGCTTGACGGGTCCACCGCGATCACTCCAACAGTCTTGCCCTCGTCGCGCAGCGTGCGAACGATGTGGTCGCAGAGCGTGCTCTTCCCCGCACCCGGAGGACCGGTAATCCCCAAGATCATAGCGTGCCCTGTACGCGGAAACAATTCACGCAGTAAAATTTCGGCCTCAGGACGGCGGTCCTCGATCCAACTTGCGGCACGCGACAGCGCGCGGATATCTCCGCTAACGATTTTTTCCGCCACGTCTGTCATCTACAAATGACTCTTCAGCAGTTGCCGCGCGATCACCAGCTTCTGGATTTCACTGGTCCCTTCGCCGATGGTGCATAGCTTCACGTCGCGATAAAATTTTTCGACGGGATAGTCCTTGATGAAGCCGTAGCCGCCGTGAATTTGCAGCGCCTCATTGGCCACACGCACCGCCGACTCAGACGCGAAGAGTTTCGCCATCGCCGATTCTTTGTTGACGCTCGCACCGGAATCCTTCAGCCACGCCGCGCGCAGCGTCAACAAACGTGCCGCGTCGATCTCCGTCGCCATGTCGGCTAATTTATGCTGGATCGCCTGAAATTCCGAGATGAACCGGCTGAACTGCTTCCGCTGCTTCGAATATTTCAGAGCCGCTTCGTAAGCCCCTTGCGCGAGCCCAACCGACAGCGCCGCGATCGAGATTCTTCCGCCGTCGAGAATCCGCAAGCTATCGACGAACCCCTCGCCACGCTTCCCGCACAGCTGCGCAGCGGGTAACCGGCAATCGGTAAACAGTACCTCGCCGGTGGGCGAACAGCGCATGCCGAGCTTGTTTTCTTTCTTCCCGACCCTAAATCCCGGCGCGCCTTTCTCGAGGATGAACGCGGAAATTCCGTGCGCCGACGCGCTGCGATCCGTCATCGCCATCGCGACGCAGACATCGGCAACGTGCGCATTCGTCGTGAACGTTTTTCCTCCGTTCAGCACCCATGAGTCGTGATCGAGAACACCCGTGGTGCGCGTGCCTCCTGCGTCCGATCCCGCCTCCGGCTCCGTCAGCGACCAGCAGCCGATCCATTCGCCAGAAGCAAGCTTCGGCAAGTACCGCTTCTTCTGCTCGCCGTCGCCCGCGAGATAAATATGATTCGTGCAGAGCGAAACATGCGCGGCCACGCTGAGGGCAATCGACGGATCGACGCGCGCGATCTCTTCCATCACGATCGAATAATCGACGTAGCTGTAACCGGAGCCGCCCAGTTCCTCCGGGAACACCGCGCCCAAAACGCCCAATTTTCCTAGCTGCCGGAAGACATCCACGGGGAAGTCTTGCGATTCGTCCCACTCCATGACATGAGGCTTGATCTCCGCTTCGCAGAACTCGCGAATAGATTTACGCAATTGGTGCTGTTCGGATGTGAAACCGAAGTCCATCGTTTAGGCGAAATCTTCCTTCTTCGCGTCCCACCGCATGGTCCGGCCGAAGCGATAGCTGTCGACAGCCATGCGGCACGCGATCGAGACACGGAAGCCTAGTTCGAAGGGACAGTTGGGCGGTTTTCCGGTACGCACGCAATCGAAAAAATTCAGCATGTGCTCGTGGGGAACCCCTTTCGCATTGCCCGTCATTTCCGTTCCCGCTGGCGAGTTCATTTTTTGCGGCAGATAGCGCAATTGAGTATTGCGCTGGATGGTCCCATTTTCGCCGAGCACATCCTCAGTCACGCCAAGCTGATTATTGCCGAACCCCGACGCCCAGCTGATCAGCAGCTCTTCCGGCTGCTCCACGGAAACGTTCATCGTGTCGGGAACTTCACGGCCATCCTTCCACAAATAGATACCCCCGTTCATGGTCACGGCCTTGGGAACTTCGAGCTTCAGCGCCTTGTACCAGAAACTCATCTGGTGGCACATGTTCTCGTAAACGTTTCCGCCGGAATAATCGAAGAAAAATCGCCAGTTCATATAGCGATTCGGATCGAACTCGTGAGGGGGCGCGTCGCCTTGGAACGATCTCCAAAGGATATTTTCGGGATTCATGTCCGAAGTGATCCGCGCCGTCCGCGACCACTGCGGCTTGCCGTGCGGGGTGTTCCGGTACATATGCATGTCGATCGCGGTGATCTTCCCGAGCTTTTGCGGATCGCTCAACCACTGCTGTACATCGATCATGTGGCCGGAGGAACAGCTTTGATGACCGATCTGCACCGCATGCTTGCCATCGTCCTTCTGAAACGCCACGCGCATCTTCTTCGCGTGATCGACGGAGAACGCCATCGTCTTCTCCTGATACACATGCTTTCCCGCGCCCATCGAAGCGCAGAAATGCTCGGCATGAAGATGCTGCGGCGTAGCAATTACCACCGCGTCAACCGATTGGTCATCGAGCAGCCTGCGATAGTCGAGATACGTGGCGGCCGTTGGCACCAGCCCCTTGGCCCGCTCCAGCTGCTTGGTATAGATGTCGCAGAAGGCCACAACTTCGGTATTCGGGCAGAGCTTGATCCAGTTGAACAGTTCGGTGGCGCGATCGCCGAAGCCGATGAACCCGACCCGAATCCGTTCGTTGGCGCCGAGTATCTGAAACGGTACCACAGCCAGCGTGCCCGCGATCCCGGTGGCGAATTTGCCAAGAAAATGGCGGCGTGAATCCATAATATGAGTGTACCAAGTCGTTTGTCTCGACTATGTTAGTCTTTCGTTTAGGCGCGATATGACGACTCAACTTCGCCCCGCAAAAACCGGCACGCCGCATCCGTTCGTGACCATCGCAGGACTGCTGATTACCTTCGCTCTTGCGGTAATTGCCCTCAAGACTACGCTGTTGCCGCGCGCAACTGCGATCATTCTCGCGCTCGCCTTCTTGATTGTCTTCCGCTGGGTGAGCCGGCGGTCGGCCAAGGCGATGTCTGAGCGAAGGCAGAGGGAACTCGAAGAACTGAAGCACAGGCCGGTTCTTGGCTTGAACGAGTAGCCTAGGTCTATTGCCGCTTTGCCCCGGTCACAGTGCGTAACTCGCTCCAACGAGAATCTATCTCCTTTCCTTTGCGAGTTTTGCGACTTTGAGTGCCCCCCCTCTTTTTTCTTCGCGTACTGTCCAATCAGAAGGAGTCTCCACCGGGGCTCTTTCGACAGCTTTTTCCTGCGCAGGAAATGTCGTATTGCGGTGGTCCTGAGCCTCTGGAAATGGAGGTATCTTGGGATCGATCTCATAAAATCACGGGTAAAACCGAGGATTTAGAGGGTTGTAACCGGAAGGTTGGACTTGTTCCAATCCTAGTGGGTAACTCGATCCATTGGCGGCCGGTTGATCTAACAAGTCAGCCGGTCGCGCACGACTCTTCGTATAGCCGAACTGCGCCCCGTCGCCGGGCCAGTTGAAAGGAACATAACCTCACGGTCGCAGGACTACTCCAATTGTTTATGAAACCGGAGCACACTTAACCACAGGATCGTCACGCCAAAAACCGCGAGTGCGAGCATCTGCGGCCACAACGTGCTGATTCCGGTGCCCTGCAGAAAAATTCCGCGCACAATCTCCATGAAATATCGCACGGGATTGATATACGTCAGAAGTTGCATCGAAAACGGCATATTGCGAATCGGAAACGAAAATCCGCTTAGCATGAAGAACGGTTGAAAAAACAGCGTCGTCGCCATCATCGCCTGCTGCTGCGTGCGGGAAACGGTGGAGATGAACAGCCCCGCGCCCAGACTCGTAAGCAGGAACAGCAATGTGCACACCACCAGCAACCAGAAATTGCCGGCGAACGGAATATGGAAGACCAGCAGCGACGCCGCCACCACCAACAGCATGTCCCACAACCCGACCAGCACGAACGGCAGCGT
The DNA here is from genome assembly GCA_003170295.1 of Bryobacterales bacterium. GTDB lineage: Bacteria > Acidobacteriota > Terriglobia > Bryobacterales > Bryobacteraceae > Palsa-187. The sequence goes on from PNAJ01000146.1 coordinate 58,762, forward strand.
CTTGCCGAGGATCAATTCCATCGGCCGGATCGGGGTGACCATCAACTGCTCCATTGTGCCGATCTCTTTTTCACGCACAATCGCCATCGCCGTCAACGATAGCGTCACTAGCGTGATGATATTCACCACAACGCCCGGAATAAAATAGTTCCGGCTCTTCAAGTCGGGATTGAACCACACGCGGCTGCGAGTCGTAATCTGCGGGACCGCCGGCTTCATCGCGCCGCCCGACGCCATTGTTCCCGCTACCATTTTCGAGCGCGACAACTGCATCATTACCTCGTTCGAATAGCGTGCGATGGTCTGGGTCGCGTAATTTGCAATGATCGAAGCCGTGTTCGAGTTCGTTCCGTCGAGCAGCACCTGCACGCTGGTAGTGCGGCCTCGCTCCACGTCGCGCGCGAAGCCGGGCATCACGCGAATCACGGCATCCACCGTCGCCCGATCGAGAAGCCTTTGCATCTGCGCATCGGTTTCCGGCTCAGCAATGATCAGGAAGCGACCCGACCCTTGAAATTGAGACAGCAATTCCCGGCTCGCCGGACTGTTGTCCTGATCCATCCAGGCGATCCGCGCGTTGTTCACATCCAGATTCACCGCATATCCAAAAATCAGCAACTGGATGAGCGGAGGCAAAAACAGCATCGCACGCATCCTCGGATCGCGGAGCGCCTGAAGAAATTCTTTTCGAATGATCCGCCGCAGACGCTGTCGCACGTTACGCCACCTTCTGACGCAGCTTGCGCGTCGCAAAAAAGAACATCATGACTCCGTAAACCACGAGCAGTAGAAAATCGAACCAGATCAGCGAGAATCCCACGCCTTTCAAGAACAGTCCGTTCAGAATGTTGATGAAGTATCGCGCCGGCACGAACAGAGCGATCGCCTGAATGATCCGTGGCATGTTCGATATCGAGTAGATGAACCCGGAAAGCAGAAACGCTGGCAAAAAGGACGTCAGGGTGCCAAGCTGATAAGCCATCAGTTGCGTACGATTCGCCGCCGAGATCAGGATTCCGCACGCCAGTGCCCCAAACAAAAATACACAGCTCGAAATCAGCAGGATGAAGATATTCCCTTTGAACGGCACATCGAAAATGAACACACCGACAAGCAGGCAGATCAACATGTCGATCATACCGAGCACGAAGTATGCCGACAATTTCCCCAGCGCCATTTCCGACGGCCTCACCGGAGTCGACAGCAACTGCTCCATGGTGCCGTTCTCCCACTCGCGCGCGATGGTCAGCGAGCTTAAGTTCGCCACAATGATCATCAGGATCACCGCGATCAATCCCGGCACGATAAAGTTTCGCGACACCAAATCCGGGTTGTACCAGACGCGAATCCGCGCTTCGACGCCGCCCTGGATCACCGTTCCCGCTCGCTGCCGCTGGACATCCTCACGGACCCTTTTCGCATATCCAGCGACCAAGCCCTCCGCGTATCCCAGCGCCGTTGTTGCCGTATTTGAATCGCTGCCGTCCAATAGCAGCTGCACCTGCGCTTCCTTTCCCAACGCCAGATTGCGCGAATAATCGTCTGGAATCACAACGCCGATCAGCGCGCGCCGCGCATCGATCTCGCGTTCGATCGGACGGTAGCTATTCGTCTCACCGATAATGTCGAAGTATCGCGACCCGCGAAATTCGCGAATCAAGTCCTCGCTTTGAGACGTGTGGTCGAGGTCGTAGATCATCGTCGGAATGCGATCGACATCCAGGCTCAGCGCGTATCCGAAAATCAATAGCATTGAAAGCGGCGTCACGATCGCCGCGAAGAGGCTGCGCGGATCGCGAAGAATGTGAAGCATCTCTTTGCGAGCCATGGCGCGAGTGCGTCGAAAATTCATGCGGCCGCCTTTTCCTCTTGCTCGATCAGGCTGACGAAGACATCTTCCATTGACGGAGTGATCGGCTCCAGCTTTACGATCGTTATGCCCGCTGCATCCAGAGCACCACGAATCACCGGAACCGCCGCAGCCTCGTCCTCGACCTTCACGTGCAGTCCGCCGCCGAACACCGCAATGTCCAGAAGCCCCTTGCCTTCGAGCGTCGTCATGCTGGTGAGCAGATCGGAGGTCTCCAGATTCAGAAGATGCCCCACTCCAAGCGATTTCTTCAATTCCGCGGGCGACCCGAGTGCGATTACCCGCCCCCCGTACATCAGCGCGATGCGATGACAATATTCGGCTTCATCCATATAGTGCGTCGTTACAAATATGGTGTGTCCGGATTCCGAAAGTTGATAGATCAGCTCCCAAAAACTGCGACGCGCGATCGGATCCACGCCTGAGGTGGGCTCGTCTAAGAACAAAATTGGCGGTTCATGTAAAATCGCGCAACCCAGTGCGAGCCGCTGTTTCCAGCCGCCCGCGAGCAGCCGCGTCATCATTTTCCGCTTGTCCTCGAGGCCGGCCATTTTCAGAACGTACTCCTCGCGCTCAGCCAGCTTTTCCGGCGTCACGCCATAAACGCCGCCAAAGAACTCGATATTCTCCTCCACCGTCAAATCGTCGTAAAGCGAGAATTTTTGCGACATGTACCCGATGTGACGCTTGATGTCTTCGGGTTGCGTGGCGACGTCGAATCCCGCCACCGTTGCCTTCCCCGAAGTTGGCGCCATCAATCCGCACAAGATTCGGATGGTCGTCGACTTACCCGCACCATTCGGCCCGAGGAATCCAAAAATCTCGCCCGGCCGAACCTCGATCGACACGTGATCCACCGCGACAAAATCGCCGAAGCGCTTCGTCAGATCGTCGATCCGGACTGCGGGAGACTTTGAGTCAAGCTGCACGAGCGGCCTCTTCTCTCCGAATCAGTGCGATGAATACGTCTTCGAGCGACGGTGAAATTTCATGAAACTCGAATCCCATCCTCGATGCCAGCGCTTCCACCGACGTCAGTTTCGGATTCAAGAACAAATGCAGATCCGCGCCCGATGGCTCCACCGTCAGCACCCCTGGCTCTTTCCCGAGCCTCTCCCGCAGCGCCCGATTAGCGCTCGACCGAATCTGATAGCACGTCTCTTCCAAGCTCTTCTTCAGCGCCGCCGGCGTGTCGCAGCGAATGATGCGTCCATGATCCATGAACGCCACGCGATTCGCGCGCTCGGCCTCGTCAAGATAAGCCGTGCTGGCGAACACGGTCAGCCCTTCCCGCACCAAGCCGTAGAGAATCACCCAGAAATCGCGGCGCGAAACCGGATCGACTCCGTTGGTCGGTTCATCCAGAAATAGGACCCGCGGCTTGTGCAGCAGTGTGCACATCAACGCAAGCTTCTGTTTCATCCCGCCCGAAAGTTTTCCCGCCTGCCGTTTCTGAAACGGCTCCATGCGCGTCATACGTAATAGCCTCGTCGTCAACTCGTCGCGCTCGCGCCCCATCACTCCGAACAGGTCCGAGTAGAACTGCATGTTCTCAGCCACTGTCAAATCGCTATAGAGGCCGAACCGCTGCGCCATATATCCGATCTGATCTTTCACGGCGTCCAACTCATTCGCAACATCGTGCCCGGCGACGATCGCCTTGCCCTCAGTGGGATTCATCAACCCGCACAACATCCGCAGGGTCGTCGTTTTCCCCGCTCCATCCGGTCCCACCAGCCCGAAAATCTCTCCCTCGGCGATGTCCAGATTCAGGTGGTCCACCGCCGTCAACGCGCCGAATTTGCGCGTCAGATTTTCGGTATGAATAATCGTCACAACGCCATCTCTTTCACAACACAATCTCCGCATCCACCGGCATGTTGTTTTTCAAGTCGTGGCTCGAATTATCGACGTCCACTTTGATCCGGTACACCAGCTTCACGCGCTCTTCCTTCGTCTGGATCTGCTTCGGCGTGAACTCCGCCTCGGATGCGATGAAGCTCACCGTGCCCCAATAGACCTTTCCCTTATACGAATCCGTCGACAACTTTACCTTCTGTCCCAGCTTGACCCGACCCAGATCCGTTTCATTGATATAGGCGCGCAGCCATGGATGATCCAGGTCGCCGATCGTGACGATGGTCGTTCCCGCAGCCAGCACTTCGCCCGCTTCCGCCGATTTCACCAGCACCACTCCATCGATTGGAGTCGCGATCACCGTGTCGTCCAATTGCGATTGCGACATCCCTTCCTGCGCCTGCGTGCGGTTGATCTCCGCGCTGCGCGCTAATAGTTCCTGCTCCTTGCGCACCAATTCCAGCCGGTTCGCTTCCGACGTTCTCAGCGACGCCTGCGCCTTCGCCACTGCCGCACGCGCCCCCGCGATCTCCTCCTTGCGCGGACCCTCTTTCACCATTGCGAGCTTTTCCTCCGCCTGATGCAACTGCGCCGTGGCGCTATCGAACTTCATTCGCGACTGATCGTACTGCTGCTTGGAAATATCTTCGTTCTTATACAGAGCTTGCATCCGCCCCCAGTCCGAGCGCGCAAACTCCAACTGCGCCCGAGCGTCGTTCGCCGCTGCCTCCGCCTGCTGAATATCCTGCCTGCGACTGCCATTGAGCAACTCATCGAGCTTCGCCTGAGCCTCGTTCACTTCCGCCCGCCTCGCCGCGATATCGCTCTCGAGCGTCGCTTTTTGAAAAGCGATGGACGTCTCCAACTGGCGGTAATTCGATTCCGCGCTCACCACCGCGGCCTGATCGCGCAAACGCTGCTGCTGAAGCTGCATCGGATCGAGGCGCGCGATGATATCGTTCCTCTTCACCCAGGCGCCCTCGCGTACATTCAGATCCGTCATGCGTCCGGCGATCTTGAACGATAAATCGACCAGCGTCAGTTCCAGATTGCCGGAGACAAGAATGCGATTGCCGTCACTCGCGTGCGCGTCGCGCCACCACCAGGTCCCTCCTCCGATGGCCGCCAGCAATATGATGATGGGAAGTGTTTTCTTCATTGGTTTAAGTACTCCGAAATGCTCCCTGTCGCCGTTGCCAGATCCAGACGAGCCAGGTTGTAGTTATAAAGCGCGGCGATTTGATTGTCCCGAGCCCGATCGAGCCGCGTCTGCGCGTCCGTCACTTCGATCGAATTCGCAACGCCGCCTTCATATCTTCTTCGAGCTTGTGCCAGTTCATTTTCCGCCAGCCCCAGCCCTTCGCGAGCCGTCTCCACCTGGCTCGCCGCCGACCGTATACTGTCGAGCGCAAGCCGCACATCCAACTCCACCTGTTGCTTGGTATCGCGCGTCCGGATCTGCTCCTGCCGCAATTCCGAAAGGCTCTCCGCACGCCGAGCGTCTCTGCGGCCGCCATCAAACACAGGAACCTTCATCGAAATTCCATACGCCCGCGTTGGCACCGCGTTGTCAATCCCCGTGCCCGTCGTCCCATAATTCCCGAACGCGCTCACCGATGGCAGTCTTTCCGCCTTCACCGATCCATAATTCAGTCGCGCGATTTCTTCGCGCTTCGCCTGTGCCTTCAACTCCGCTCGTTCGTTCCTCGCCTTTTCGAGCGCCGCCGCCATCGACCCTGCCTCCACCGGCTTGTAAGTCAGCTTGTCCGTGAACTCGATCGGAGCGTCCAGATTCAAGCCCATCGCCCGCAGCAATTGCAGCGCGGCCTTGCGCCGATCGTTCTCTGCGACGATCATATTCTGCCGGTCGTTGGCAAGCTGCACCTGCGCGCGCGTCACTTCAATTCCTGTTCCCGTGCCCGCCGTCTTCTGGCGCTCCGCCAGCTTCAACAACGCGTCTGACAGCTCGACGTTCGCGCGCTCTGTCTCCAACTTCGCGTCCGCGCGCAAGCAGGCCAGATACGCCCGAGCCACGGTGTCGCTCACCTGATTTCGCGTCGTGTCGGCGTCGGCCTTCGTCGCCGCGACGGTCGCCTTTGACGACTGATATTTTCGAATCGAGCTGAAATCGAAAACCGACTGCTGTGCCGTCGCACGCGCATCGAAGACTGTATACGGCCCCACCAGCGACGGCAAACTGAATCCCGGTACTTGGATGTTAAGTCCGAAGCTCCGCAGATTCGTCGTCTGGTTCTGATCGCCCACCGACGTTTCAATATCCGGCAGGAACGCCGCCCGAGCCTGCGCCACGCGGGTCTGTACTTGCTTGATCGATTCCTCCGCCAGAGCCACCCGAAGACTTCCCTCCGGCGCCAGCGCAATCTCCACCGCGCGCTTCAAGCTCAATGGCAGAGTGTTCTGCGCGCACGCAAACGCCGCAGTCGCCGATAAAAGAAATATCCACCGCATCAATGCACCTCCGGCGCACGAAATCCCGCCGCCGCGAACTTTACCAGCCGGGCGATCAGCAGCTTCCGGTCCTGGAGATCCAGCACGCCACCAAACAGATCGCGTAAAACCGGTGCGCGGGTCACCGTGTGCGCCATCGCGCCTGCCGTGAAGTGAAGCCGCCAAATCCGCTCCGCCGGCGAAAGCTCTGGTAGCGCTACAGCGATTGCATCCGCAAACCGCCGGCTCAGCGTGTCCATGTGATGTTTGAAAACCCGCTTCATTATTTCCGGCGAAGCGAGCACCCGCGCCATCAGCGGAGCCATCGGCTCATAATCCTGTTCCAGAATCGGCGTAACGAACGCCTCAAGAATCTGCTCGATCGTCGCCTTCGGCCCCGCCGCCTCCAGCATCGCGATCCGCTGCTGGTTCATCGGTCCCGCGCCCCTCATGATCACCGCTTCGATCAGGATTTCCTTGGACTGGAAGTGATAATTCACCGCCGCCAGATTCACACCGGCTTCGGTCGTGATATCGCGTAACGAAGTCGCATCGAACCCCTTCTCGCCAAACAACTTCTCAGCGGTGTCCAGAATTCGCGTCTTCGTGTCACGCTCACTCATACGTACGATTGAATCATACGTATGAATTACTATTCTGTCAATACCCAAGTTATGATATAAATCGATGCCCGAATCCGCGAAGCTCTTTTTGGCACACCAAATCGAGCGCCTCCGCCACCTTCCCAGAAAGCGCATCGTCTTTCCCGAGGGTGTCGACACTCGTGTCCAATCGGCCGCCGCCCGTCTGCGCTCTGAAGGCTTAGTCGAGCCGATTCTTCTCAATAGCGATTCCGACAACAGTAAATACGCCGATCTTTACTACTCCCGGCGCCGCGCGAAAGGCATCACTCAGCTCGAAGCGGCGGAGGTCGCGCGCACGCCGCTCTACCGCGCCGCGCTCATGGTCGCCGCGGGCGATGCCGACGGAGCTATCGGCGGAGCCGTCAACACCACCGCTGAAACCGTCCGCGCAGCCCTCCACGCCATTGGACCGCGCCCCGGTGTTCGCACTATTTCAGGCGTGTTTTTCCTGTGTGTCGAGGATCGCAATCAAGGTCACGACGGCGTCCTCGCCTTCGCCGACTGCGCTCTGGTGATCGACCCATCTGCCGTCGAGGTCGCCGAGATCGCCATTTCCACCGCGCACTCCACGCGCACCATCATTGGAGCCGATCCTAAAATCGCTCTCCTATCTTTCTCAACCAAAGGCAGCGCCACGCATCCGCACGCCGAAAAAATGATTGAAGCTCTCCGCATCCTCCGCGAACGCGCCCCCGATCTCTCCGTCGATGGCGAATTGCAAGCCGACGCCGCATTAGTTCCCTCCGTAGGCGCCTCGAAGTGTCCCGGATCGCCCGTAGCCGGCCGCGCCAACACGTTAATTTTCCCCGACCTCGCCAGCGCCAACATCGGATACAAGTTAGTGGAGCGCTTGGGAGGCGCAGTCGCCTACGGCCCGTTCCTGCAAGGCTTGGCGAAACCCATGAACGACCTTTCGCGAGGCTGCTCCGCCGAAGATATCTACGGCGCGGCGATCATCACGGCGCTCCAATCAGCATGAAATTGATCTATCACGACGGCTACGACCTCAACCTCGGCGCCCACGTCTTTCCTTCGCAAAAATACCGCCTGATTCACGATCGCCTCTCCTCTCAGCTCGCCTCTCAGAATGACGACGGTTACGATTTCCTTGCTCCCGAGCCCGCCACTGACGAAGATCTTCTACTGGTCCACGGCCGCGGCTGGATCACGCGCTTGAAGCAGGGAACGCTGCATGACGAGGAGCTCCAGCGCCTCGAAATTCCGTCGTCGCAAAAGATGGCCGACGCATTCTGTCTCGCCGCCGGTGGAACTACGCTCGCCGCTCGCTGCGCTCTTCGCGACACCGCCGCATTCAACGTCGGCGGCGGTTTTCATCACGCCTTTCCAAACCACGGCGAAGGATTCTGCGCCATTCACGATGTCGCGGTCGCCATCCGTAAGCTGCAACAGGAACAATTGATTGAGCGCGCCCTCGTCGTCGACGTCGATGTCCACCAGGGCAACGGCACCGCCGCCATTTTCGCGAACGATGAATCGGTCTTCACGCTCTCCATCCACCAGTTCAACAACTATCCGTACTTCAAGCCGCCATCGGATATCGATGTTCACCTGGAAGATGGCGTCGGCGATGAAGAATATCTCGAACGTCTGGATCAGGCCGTCGAAAGGGCCCTCAGCCGCTTCGATCCGCAACTGCTGATGTACGTCGCCGGCGCAGACCCCTATAAAGAGGACCAACTCGGCGGCCTCGCGTTAACGATCGAAGGTCTTATGGAACGCGACCGCCTCGTTTTCAGCATCGCCCACAACCGCAAAATCCCAATCTGTGTAACCCTCGCCGGAGGGTACGCAAGGCGCGTCGAAGATACCGTGACGATTCACGTTAACACCGCGGAGTGCCTGGCCGCCTGCGTCAAATAAGAATCAGGGCGTAAGCCGTTCCATAACAGAGCCCCTCACCGGTCCACCCGATTCCGCCACGAACACCACCACTCGCGTATCCGCCGGCTGCGCGCCTAGCGGCAGCCGTACAGTCTTATCGAGCCCCGCCGTTTTCGTCACTGTTCCCACCTTGGTCAAACTCCGCACCACCGCGACGTGCGTCAACGTTTTTCCCGCGTTCTCCCCACGCCGGACACTCGATTGATCGTGGTCGTCCGCAATAGCGACCCACACGTCACCCTTGCCCGACAACCCACTCAGCGCAATGCTGACCACTGCCTCATTCCCCTCGCGCTTCGCTGTCACGATTCGCACCGTCGTGTCCAGACGCGCCTTGGAACGTGCCGCCTCGCGCGTAATCGCGGCCAGAATCGCCTTCTCATCGCCGCCGAGCATTGCAGCGCGCCCATCGATCACCAACTGCGGCGTGTAGCTCTCCGCCAGCAGAGACCGCGCGTACATCCCTTGCCTCTGCGTGAATTGCGCCGAGGAATAAGGGTCGCTCCACCCGAGAGAATTCCAATAGTCGACGTGCTCACTCAGAACGATGATCTGCACTCCCTCCACCGGCTGCATCCGATCGAGCTTCATCAGCAGCGCATCGGCCGGAGGACAACTCGAGCATCCTTCCGACGTGAACAACTCAGCCAGCACCGCGACCGTTGTCGCCTTCGCCGCCATCGCAAACATCGCCGCCACGATAAATCGCTTCATTCGACCTCGCTAATTATATGCTCGCTGAAAATGAAATGGGCCGCCCGGCTCCGGACGGCCCTGTTTAAAATATTCGCTCACCTTTTGGCAGACGACGAAATCGCTAAGGACGGTTGACGTTCTCAGCCTGCAAACCTTTCGGTCCCTTTTTTACTTCAAACTCAACCTCCGTGCCTTCCTCCAGCGTCCGGTAACCGGACATCTCGATCACGGAGAAGTGGACAAAAACATCCTCGCCACTGGAGCGCTGGATAAATCCATAACCCTTTGCGGCGTTAAACCATTTCACAACACCCTTTTCTCTCACTCGCTTGATTCTCCTCTTCAATCCTGTTTGCACCTTCGCGGAGCCAGTCAAGCGCCGGAAGGTGCGATCAAAACTCCGGTTATTTTCTCACGGAATGTACCTCCTCGCAAGCGCTCTCGCCGCCCAAGGGAACTTTCCGGCAGCGGCGTGCGTAGTAAAATCGGACTTAAAGAAAAGGAGCGAATACTATGCACAAACGATTAATACTTTCCATCGCGGCGATTTCGGTTCTCGCGGTCGCGCCCGCAATGGCGGCGGACAGCGGAGCCCTGAACGACGCGGAGCGCGCATTCCTCATTGAGCAAATGGAGATGTCGAAAAAAGCGTTCCTCGCAAGCATCTCCGGATTGAGCGAAGCACAATGGAAGTTCAAACCGGCTCCCGCCGTGTGGAGCGTAGCGGAATGCGCAGAGCACATCGTCCTTTCTGAGAGCTTTATTTTCGACGGCGCCCAACAGGTCTTGAAGACGCCCGCCGTCGCGAGGCCGGAGAAATCGAATCTTGAGTTCGATCACATGCTGGCGATGGGCGTGCAGGACCGCAGCCACAAGGCTACTGCGCCGGAGCCGATCACCCCATCGGGTAAGATCGCCACGCCCGCCGATGCGGCACGGGAGTTCACAGCGAAGCGTGACAAGAACGAAGAATACGTCAAAACAACGTCGGACGAGCTGCGCACGCATGTCGGCCCCGGGCCGGCCGGACCGATGGACGCGTATCAATTCCTCGTGTTAATGGCAACGCATACCGCGCGTCACACGGCGCAAATCAAAGAGGTCCAGGCGAACGCAAATTATCCGGCGAAGTAGAACTCACGCAGTCCTGTCCCCATCTTTCGTTCGATATAGCCGCGAAAAATGGGGACCTCTCTGTCCCAAGGCGCCACTGTCCCCTGAACAAACACTCCATACCCCAACGCCGGGTGGACAGAGCGGTCTGTCCCCTTCTTTCGCCCCGGCCACAAAATCGGGTAGTCAGGCATTCACCTTTTATCTGACTACCAAAAATCGCCACCCGCGGGCAAGTTAGAATTGTGTCTTACGGACAAATAAATGCACTTTCTCGAAGAGAGCCTCATCGAGCTCATTACGCAGACGTCGACCAATCTTCCGCCTGACGTGCGAGAAGCCATGGGAATCGCGATCGGAGGCGAGACCCCAGGTACGCAATCGGCGCAAGCGCTGAACATCATCGCGTCGAATATCGACATGGCGCAGGAGGACGAAGGTCCCATTTGCCAGGATACGGGAATGCCCACGTTCGTCGTGCACACGCCGGTAGGCGTCAGCCAGATCGAGGTTAAGAAGGCGATTCGCAATGCCGTTGCCGAGGCGACCAAACGCGGAAAGCTGCGGCCCAATTCGGTCGATTCGCTGACGGGTCAGAATAGCGGCAACAATCTCGGCACGGAAACGCCAGTGATTCACTTCGAACAATGGGAAGAAGACGAGATCGAAGTGAAGCTGATCCTGAAAGGCGGCGGCTGCGAGAACAAAAACATCCAGTACTCGGTGCCGTGCGAGCTTGAGCATCTCGGTCGCGCGGATCGCAATCTCGAAGGCGTCCGCAAGTGCATCCTGCATGCGGTGTGGCAAGCGCAAGGCCAGGGTTGCGCGCCCGGAGCGCTTGGCGTCTGCATCGGAAGCGATCGCGCCCATGGCTACGATCTGGCGAAGGTTGAGTTATTCCGCACGCTGGACGACACCAATCCGGTCCCGGAACTCGCGAAACTCGAAGCGGAGGTCATGGAGGAAGCGAATCGCATCGGAGTCGGAGCCATGGGCTTCGGCGGCAAGGCATCGTTGATCGGATGCAAAATCATGGCGGCGAATCGTCTGCCCGCGAGTTTTTTCGTCTCGGTCGCCTATGAATGTTGGGCCTTTCGAAGGCTCGGCGTAAGGTTGGACGCGGGGAGCGGCGCCATCACCCAGTGGCTCTATCGCGATCCTTCGCGAGTCGTCGAAAAAATGTCGCATGGCGAAGGCTTCGCCCTCAGTGGACGCGAAGTCGTGCTGCGCGCGCCGCTCACCGAAGAGCAGGTCCGCATGCTCAAGGTCGGCGACGTGGTGCTGATCAGCGGCGAAATGTTTACCGGACGCGACGCCGTCCACGCGCATTTGATGAAGAATCCGCCGCCGGTGGATCTGCACGGCGCGGTGTTATATCACTGCGGTCCGGTGATGCTGAAATCCGGCGAGACGTGGACCGTGAAGGCCGCCGGCCCCACCACCAGTATTCGCGAGGAACCCTATCAAGCCCACGTGATTCGCGAGTACGGCGTGCGCGCGGTCATCGGCAAGGGGGGAATGGGTGGCAAAACCCTCGCAGCGTTGAAGGAATGCGGTGCGGTCTATCTCAACGCCATCGGCGGAGCCGCCCAGTATTACGCGCGATCGATCGAAAAAGTGCTGGGCGTGTACCTGATGGAATTTGGAGTGCCCGAAGCCATGTGGCATCTGCGCGTAAATAACTTCGTTGCGATTGTCACCATGGATGCGCACGGGAACAGCCTGCACGCGGACGTTGAAAAAGAAACCGGCGGGCATCTGGCCGAACTGCAATTGAAGTAACATAATCTGCATGCGATTTGCTGCCATGCTCGCTCTGGCCCTCTGTGCCCGGGGCGCGGATTTCTATTTGCATCCGAACGATGTTGTCGTGTTCTACGGCGACAGCATTACCGATCAGCGCCTCTACACTACCTACGTCGAAACGTTCGTAGTCACCCGATATCCAAAGCTTCCAGTGCGCTTCGTGCATTCCGGTTGGGGAGGCGACCGTGTCACCGGCGGTGGCGGAGGACCCATCGACGACCGGCTCAAGCGCGATGTGCTCGCCTATAGGCCGACAGTAATGACGATCATGCTCGGCATGAACGACGGCCGCTACAAGGCATTTGATGACGATTCGTTCCGCACCTTCTCCGATGGCTACGAACACATCGTGAAGTTCATGAAGGATGCGACACCCAACGTGCGCATCACCCTCATCGACCCGTCCCCCTACGACGACGTGACCCGTGCCCCGATGTTCCCCGGCGGCTACAACGTGGTCCTATTGAAGTATGGCGAGTACCTCCGCACCCTGGCCGAGCGCAACCATCTCGATTTCGCCGACTTGAACACCCGTCTCGTGAAAGCTCTGGAGCGCGCGAATCTCGCCGATCAAGCCAACGCGCAGAAGATCGTGCCCGATCGCGTGCATCCCGGTCGCAGCGGTCATCTATTGATGGCGGCGTCTCTGCTCGAAGCCTGGGGAGCTACGCCGGCGGTCACCCGCGTCGAAATCGACGCAGCTTCGGCGCAAATCAAACAGGCGGTTAACACCGCTGTATCCGGACTTGAATCCACAGGCTCGATTCGCTGGATACAGAAGGACGAAGCGTTGCCGATGCCCGCTCCGATGAACGATCCGCTGATAGCGCTGGCAGTGAAGTCCTCCGATTTTGTCGAAAAGTTCAACAGCGAAACGCTGCGTGTGACTGGCCTCGATGCGTCCACCTATCTGCTCAAGATCAACGGCCGTATCGTCGGAACGTTCACCCGTGAAAATCTCGCGTCGGGCGTAAATCTTGCCGAATTCGATACTCCGATGATGCAACAGGCCGCGCAGGTTCACGACCTCACCCTCAAGCGCGCCGAGATCCACAATATCCGCTGGCGTCAGGTGCAATTGCCCCTGCACGCCATGTTGCCCGCACGCGCCGCCGCCGTGGAGGATAATTTAGACGCGCTCGATAACGATCTCGCCGCTGTGCAGCGCTCTACGGCACAACCGGCGTCTTGCTTGTACGAGCTGACTCCGGTTCAGTAGCCGGTTCGATGCGCGTCAGGTGGAGCGCGAACGGCGTAATCTCAAACGGCATCTTTTCACGCGCCGACAGCAGCGAAATCGGCCGCGTTTTCACCAGCACGATCTGGTTATTCCACGGATTCACCTTCACCCGCGACCCCAGCGGCAGCGCGGCAATCTGTTCGATCTTGTTTTCTTCAAGCGCGGGTGCCGATGCGGCAAACGCCGCCAGCCGCTTCACGGCATCCTCATTCGCGAACTGATTGCCAAAATTCGCCTGCAACAAGCGCGGCAGCGCGGATCCCCGGCTCTCGATTTCCTTCAGAAACAGCCCCGCGTTAGACGTCTTCGAATAAGGCGACGCCTTCATGATGTCGATCGTCTTTTTGCCCGCGTCCAGCATCTCGTCCGGCGTGCGCTGGAAGTGAAACTTCTGTAACAGCTCCGCGTCACTCAACATCGTCTGATTATTGAATGCGAATTGCGTTTGCGTCCGATGTCCCAGCGCGATGTGCGACAGTTCGTCGGCGATCACCATCGCCAGGCTCGCTTCATCCGGCAGCACATCGATCAATCCCCGGCTGATCACGATCGTGTGGCCAATCGAAAAAGTCTCGATCGGTGTCGTGAGCATCACCCGGCAATGCGCCTCCACGTTCAAATTCGCCGACACGATCAGATTATTCACCACCGTGTTCAGCACCTCGTCCACCGGTCCAGTGGGCGCAAGCAGCCCTCCCTTTTCCAGGCGCGCGAGCAAATTCTCCTCCGCCTGCCGCTCCCACGATCGTTGACTTTCGAGCGGTGATGCGTCCTTCGGCGCCTCCTGATCCTTCACCGCCGACCCGCTGTCGATCAGAATGCTGGTCAGCTCGTCGATCTTGTTCAGAGGCGCGGCCGCGTATTCCGTGTTCAGTTGCAGCAGACGAGCCGACAGGATATTGGTCTTCTCCTCCGGGTTGATGACATTCAATTCACGCTCGAATCCCACCAGCGCCTGGCTCGAGCGCTCCATTTTGGCCCGCAGTTCGTCGATCTGTTTTTCCATGAATGTCGCCAGCGACGCCGAACTGCGCATCCGAATGTTGTAGGTGTGCTCCAGATACGACTGCGCAATGGCGTTGGCCGCATCCGCCGCCAGTTGCGGATCGTCCGAACGGTAGCTGATCAGCAGCAGATATGTATTCGGGGGCCGCGTCACTTTCAACCGTCCGAGCGTCACCGGAGCGTCCGCCGCTCGCGGAATCGTCGACGTCGCCTCCGCCTGATGCTCCAGTTCCCGCAGCTTGAAGCGCTGATCCACCGGCCGCAGCACCGAGTCCGACTGCACCAGCTTGATCTGCGTCGCCAGATATTGCTCCGCGTCGTTTAAAACCGTGCGCGCCGAATCCTGCCCGACCACTCCGGAAGGCGTTTGCCGGTCCACATCCACCGTCGCGGTCGATTCGTAGATCGGAGTCAGCCGCGACGAAATGATCACCGTGCCGATCACCGCCGCTGCGATGAATCCGCCGATCCGCCAGCGATAGCGCCGCAAAATCCAGAGGTATTGCGAGAGTGGAACCTTCGCCTCCTCGGGTTCCTGGTCGGCAGGACTGTAGAAGGGCGGAGCATAAGTGGGCGCCCGCCCCATCTCGACCAACATCGGCAACCGGTCCTGCTCCTGCATCGATTCTCCTTGCGAAATATTGATTACGGATGGCTATAAACGAGGATTCCCGATGCCGTGGACGACGCAAAACCGATGGCGCGATCGATCGTGGTTATCGTCACGCGAGCCGAACGGTTATCGGGGATATAGAAAATGTCGTTCGCCGTTAGCGCGACATCCGGCAGCTTGCGATCCAGAATTTTTCTGAGATCGATCGGGACTTCCTGCTGCGCCTCGGGCGATGCGGTGTCGCCATGGCGGTAGATGAATGCCTGCTTGGTGGCGAACGGCGTCAACCCCTCGGCCATCGCCAACGCCTTCAACACCGTCAATCCGAACCCATCTTCAATCTTGAACGCGCCGGGATGTTTTACGTTCCCGACCACGAAGACCCGGCCCACTTGCGGCACCCGTACTTCTTCTCCACCTTCGAGCGTCACGTTCCACGCCGGATCCGCCGCATCGATTAACCCTTTCACGGGAATTCTTTCGACTCGCGGCACTCCCCCAGGTACCAACGGCGGTCTCGTCACCAGTATTTCCGCCCCGGCCTCCATCGCGAGACCCTGGGCTCGCGTCAGCGCCTCCAGCAAAGTCGTCTTTCCCAGCGCTTGAAACGTCAGCGGAACTTTCACCGCTCCCGCCACGCTGATCGGACGGCTATGATACTCGGCGATGGTAACGGTCACCACCGGGTCCACCAGGATCTGCTCCGCGCTCAGCGCCGCCGCGATCTTTTCTTCCAGATCCGATGGCATCAGCCCCTTCGCCTCCACCTTTTGCTTCAGCATCGGCAGCCTGAGAAATCCTTCGGCGCTCACTCGGACTGTTCTGGTCAACTCCGGTGCGCCATATACCGAAATGGAAAGCAGATCGTTCGCGCCGATCTTCTGCGCTGGAAGATTCCCCGCAAGCGAAGGTTCGGGCGTCGCCTGCTGCGCTTCCTGACCGAGGATCGCCCCGGCGATTGATACTAGCGAGAATAAAATGATTCGCATCGTCTGGACGCTCCTCCGGCAGAGCTCATGCACTGTCAGTCAATTTAGGTCGATGATTACGGCCGTTCGTCTACAGAACTCTGTGCGGAACAGGAAGGATTCGTCTCAGGCGGATCTGTAAATTCGCAACGGGACTTAGCGCCAGATCTGATACCACTTCCGCGATTCGGAGATACTGGCGTCTTCCATTGGCCCTAAGGATTCCCCGGTAAGGGTAGCCTTGGGGTTGGTGACGCACAACGCCTCGGCCCACTCTTCGCCGTAATGCTCTTTCACCCATGCATGCGCCAAGTCGAGCCTTGGCGGACGATGCTCGCAATCGTGCGCGTCGCTGGCCAGAAAATGCACCAGCCGCCGGTCGAGCAGCGTGCGCGAAAACTCCGCCGCGCGACGCCCGAATCCGCCATAGAGGCTCTGCGCCGTCACCTGGATGCAGGCTCCGTCTTCCACCCATGCGGCGATCCGGTCGATCCTCTGGCGAAGCAGCGAATTTCGCTCCGGATGGGTGATCACCGGCGTCATACCCGCTTCCCGTAACCGGGAAAGAATCTCCGCCGTGTTGTTGAAAATCAGCAGGTCCGAAAACTCCACCAGCAGGTAGCGATGCTGGTTGATGGCGTACTTCCGGGGATGCTCGATCGCGTCCTGGATGTTGTCGTAGCTGAGATGAAAATCGCAGCCCGAATGCAAGCGAACCGCGTGGTCCGACGCCGCCGAAATTTCCGCTAGCCGTTCTTCGACGATCCGCGGATCGAAACGGTAATTCGGATTCGCGTGTGGCGTGGCCACCAGATCGGTGGTGCCATGTTCGGCCGCCATGCGAACCATGGCTACCGAATCCTCTATCGTCCGCGCACCGTCGTCAAGACCGTACAGCACGTGGCTGTGAATGTCGATCAACCTTCGATTCTAGCGCTTGCCAAAGCCGGATGCCGCTTTCAGGGAGCCGGTATCTTCACGATCTCAATCCGGCGATTCTTGTTCCGGCCTTCCTCGGTCGAATTATCCGCAACCGGCCGCATATCGGCCAGCCCTTGCGGATCCAGGCGCAGGCGCTTGATCCCCTTGGCGGCCAGCCAATTCGCCACGGCCGAAGCGCGCCTGGACGACAAGGTCATATTGCCCAGCTTCGACCCCGTGCTATCGGTATGGCCTTCCACGCGAAGATGCCAGCTTGGATGATCGCTCAACATCGTGACAACCTCTGAAAGCATCGCCTCCGAGTCCGGAGTCAACTCGGGGCGGCCCGGCAGAAAGTGGATGCCGTAGAGAGGCATGTGCCCGTAACGCTCCATCATTTCGGCCATCGACGCCGCGTCGGTCGCTGCCTCGAAATCCGGTCCAGTGGAACTGATCTCGGTCAGTGTATAGAATCTTGAGGCCGCCTCCACGGTGATCCAAAGGTCGTCCTTGCGTGCCGTCAGGGACGCCTCGGCGTCGGAAAACCTGTAAGGAATCTCAAACCCCGCGGCCTTCAGCGCACTGGCCGCCTGCTGGACAATGGACGCGGGTGTCGTACCCTCTCCGCATTCATACATTACCGAGCGGCTGTTTCCCTCAACCGAGGTGTTGATCGCCTCACCCTTCTGGTCTTCCCCGACGGAAATATCGCGGCGATCGGAGTCTTTCTTTTCACAGTTATCGATCCGGCACGCGAGAAGCTTGGGGAGGAATTTAGAATCCACGCAACCCGCCTGATCGGGAGCGAGTCTCACCGCAGCCGGGCCGGTTTGCGCATCCAGAGCCAAAGCCCCCGCCAGCACGGGTATGACGAAGCGCAGGAACATAACGCGACAGGAATGTTTCACGCTGACTCCATCATTTTACCAGACCCGCCGGCCCGTCACCCGCCGATGGAGTACATCGGCCTCGGCGGCGCCACGAAACGCGCCGTGTTGATCTCGTGCCCCAGCCATTTGGCGCGCACCGATCCGGCTACCGCCTCGGCAATCTCTTCATCGGATGCCTGGCGGCGAATCAAGGCGCGAATATCCGTTTCTTCCACTGCGAAAAGGCAATAGCGAAGCTGCCCGTCCGCCGTGATTCGCAGCCGGTTGCAATTCAGGCAAAACGGCCGGCTCACGGAAGCGATGAACCCCACGCGTCCAATGCCGTCCACAAAGCGATACTCCGACGCCGGCGCCCGCGGATCGCGATCGGGAATTTCTTCCAGCGCGCCGATTTCGCGCTCCAGCATCGCGATCATATCGTCGGCCAGCAGCACGCGCCCGCGCTCCCACAACCCCTGCGCATCGAGCGGCATGAACTCGATGTAGCGGATTTCGATATCCCGCTCGCGCCCGAATCGCGCCAACGGCACAATATCGGGTTCAATCAGATTCTTCACCGCAACCACGTTGATCTTGATCGGACCATACCCCAGCCGCCGGCACGTCTCGATTCCTTCCATCACGCGGTCGAAGTCGTCCCGCCGCGTAATCTGCCGGAACCGCTCGCGATCGAGCGTATCCAGATGCACGTTGATCCGCCGTAGTCCCGCGTCGTACAATTCCGCCGCCTGTTGCGCCAGAAGCACGCCGTTGGTCGTCAGAGCCAGGTCCTCGATGCCCTCAATCGCCGCAAGCTTCCTTATTAATGTGGAAAGATTCTTCCGCAGCAGTGGCTCGCCGCCCGTGACCCGCACCTTGCGAACCCCCAGCCGCGCCGCGATCGAGACGAATCGCTCGATCTCCTCGAACGTGAGCAGTTGCTCCCGCGGTTGAAACTTGACGTCCGTCTCCGGCATGCAGTAGAAGCACCGGATGTTGCAGCGGTCCGTCACACTGACCCGCAGATTGTCGTGAATCCGCCCGAAGGTGTCGATCAGCTGCTTCGTCACTTGACCGCCAGCATCCGCTCGATCGGCAGCCGCGCCCGATCGATGATGTCTTCGGGCAGTTCCACGCGCGGTGCGAGATTCTTCAGCGCATCGCGCAATTTTGCGAGCGTGTTCCGCCGCATGTAAGGACACTCGCTGCAATTGCAGTTCTCATTCGGCAGGAAATAAAACTTCTTCCCCGGCGCGAGCTTTTGGAGCGAATGCCCCACCCCGCTTTCTGTCATCACGATAAATTCCGGCGCGTCCTGATGCGCGCACCAATCGATGATAGCCGAAGTAGAGCCGATAAAATCCGCCATCGCGAGAATGTCGCCCGTGCATTCCGGATGCGCCGCCACCAGCGCCGATGGATGTTCCACGCGCGCCGCCGCGAGCTTCCGCGCCGCGAACGTCGCATGGACAATGCAGGCGCCCTGCCAGATTTTCATGTTCTGACGCCCGGTCTGTTCGCGAACATAATTTCCCAGGTTAATGTCCGGCAGAAACAACACCGGCCGATCCGCCGGAATCGAGTTGACGATCTTCACCGCATTCCGCGAGGTGCACAGAATATCGCTCTCGGCCTTCACCTCAACGGAAGTATTGATGTACGAAACAATCGTATATTCTGGATAGTGCCGCTTGAATGCGCGGATCTGCTCCACCGGACAGCTATCCACGAGACTACAACCAGCGTCGCGATCCGGCACTACTACAATGCGTTCCGGATTCAGCACCTTCGCCGTCTCCGCCATGAACCACACGCCGCAGAACGCAATGACATCGCCCGAAAACGACTGAGCCTTCCGAGCCAGCTCCAGGCTGTCGCCCACCGCATCGGCCAAGTCCTGAATCTCCGCATCCTGGTAATGATGCGCCAGAATCACAGCCTTGCGGGAAACTCTCAAATCAGCAATTTCTTCGACGAGGGAATCGATGGCAACCATGGCAGGACCGCTATCTTTATTCTATCCCCAAACCTCGCCGGGAGCTTCCTTCTTCCGTGTTCAATACCTTTCGCCGGCAAAAGCGTCCATGACGTCATGAAGATTGCGCCGCCGAGGTAAGGGACAACATACTCCGATCCGCCGAAAAGATGCCGGAGGAGAACTACAATTTCCGGCCCGCCCCCCGCGTAAGGACATTCGGCCAGATTCTCGGCCACATCGCGCAGGAACAGTATTTGTATTTCTGCGCTCCCGTAAAAGGTGAGCAAAAGGCCGTCGACGTCGAACGAACCAAGACAACCAAGGCGGAACTGATCGTGGCTCTGAAGGATTCGTTCGCGTATTGCGATTCGGTCTACGGCCAAATAACCGACGCGGACGCAACCGGCATCGTGAACGTCGGTGGCAGCAAAAGCATGAAGCTGCGCCTCCTTTGGATGTGACCTACCTGCGGATGAAAGGACTCGTGCCGTCATCTACGGAAGGCCAGTGACGAACGCCCCCCGAAGGGGACAGCCTGACGTGACTCCTTGCCGATCGCGACGAAACCGGCAGACCGCTCCGTCCTCTTCAGGAATTTCCGCCCGCCGCTGCCATTTTTTCAAACCCCCACCGCCTCCAGACTCTCTGGAACTGCACTTCCAGCTGTTTTACGAACGCTTCTTCCCCGAACGGTCGACCGGAGTACGTGCAACGACGCAGCAGTTGGATCGACACAACCTCTTCACTCGCCCCATGCATCGCCGCCCAGGTCTCCGTCCCGCCCGCCCGCTCCCAGAACCCCATGTCGAGCACCTTCGACCGGTCGACTCCCGTCACCAAATGAGCTTCCGCCCCCGACCACCGGTACTGCTCCGGCCTCGCCGCCATAACCGCCCGACACGGATTCTGCTCCACGTACCACAGTGCGATCCACATCCGGTTCTCCGATAACGGGCAGGAATAAAAGCGCGATTGCCACAAATGCCCGCTCCGGTGACGGCGCGTATTAAGGTACTGCGAATACCGGCCATGGACTCGGCGCAACAGCACCGCCAGCGAGTCCGCTTCCTCCGGCACCAAAATTAAATGCACATGATTCGTCATCAGACAATAAGTCAACACCCGCACGTTCGCATGCGCGGCGTGCTCGCGAATCAACGCCAGATACATGTGGTAGTCGGAGGCACAAAAGAAAACGCGTTCCCGGTTGGAACCGCGCTGAGTCACATGGTAGGCGAGCCCCGGTACCACGCAGCGGGAATTTCTGGGCATTTTCGAGAAAGAAGTGGCGGATGAACCCAAAAACTCTCAAGGGGACGGAGTAGTCTGCTGATTTCGAACAATCAAGCAAGGAGTCACGTCAGGCTGTCCCTTGCGACCCCCTTGCGACCCTTCAGGGAGACGTGAGCTGTTCGCGCCCCTCGAGCCATTCCTTGACGAAGCGGGTCTGCTCGGTATTAAAGCCACAGTCGACGATCTTTTGGGCTAGCTCTCCAACTACCACGGTGGGCCGTTGCACGTTAAGGATGGGCGACAATGCTCTTCCGAAGCCGCAGGACGATCCCTTGGCGGCTTCAATGTAGGCTTTGTCTGAAGATTCACTGTGAACTGCGAGTACGCAAAATGCGCCGAAGAGTGCGTCTGGCAAGAGTGTGGCTGTCCTTTCTTGTGGTGTTGTCTCGAACGCAAAGTTAGCGTCAAATCCTTGAGCCTTTACTCTTTTGGTCCATGGCCTGGCTGTTGACATCAAGATTCGCCCCAGGTCAGTAATTTCCGTGCCGGATCTCGGATGTGATCTTCCCTGCTCCGCAAAGTTTAGGCTGCGCAACAGGAAGGAGGCTACTGAGACGTAAAACCAACCGAACAAGCGAGATTTCGCTCCAGTCCAGACCGCCTTTGGCCCTCCCCATCGGATTAAGTTTTCAAGTGGTGTCTCATCGTCGAAGTAGGAGGAAAGGAGTGCGAAGGCGTCTGTCTGTACCAATTCTCTGATTCGCACGGAGCACTCGGTACGAACCTCTCCTATTGCCGTTCTCCAGGCTTCGGAGGCTTCAAGGTTTCCTGCGATGCGGCGACCCGAGGTCTTGAAAAAGTGCATGACCTCCAGGGCTCTGAGGCCCTGCCGCTTGTGGCCGCTTTTCAAAACTTTGATCAGATGATCTCGAGAGACTTCGATTACAGAACTCCGATTCTCGCGGCCTATTTCCAGCAGAGGCCGTAGCACCATCTCTCCGCGTCCGTCCGGGCTTGGCGCGGAGACTGCGCGCGCAAATTCTTTCTTGATACAAAAATCGAGCGAGGCGAGTGCGATTGCTCGCCTTGTCGGTGGACTGGGGACGATGGCCTCAAGGCATCGGCCAGAAAATGACAACGAGGAGGCACGTTCAGCCGCAGGTAATTCGACATCGTTTAACAGGCCGCTGAGAAGTTGGTCGGCGGCTCCCTGTACTCTGCGTGCCTGAAGCTGAAAGGACAGCAATGCCACAACATCCCACTCGGCCATTCGAATTCGCGGTTTCAGCTCCCTCGCGAGCGTCTCGGGCGTTGGATGTAGCGACAGCAGATGACATGCGGCGAAGTATTCCAGGAGAGTTCTGTGCGTGAACTGGAATAATTTCTCTCCCTGCCCTGTGGTTCCCATGTCGCTGAAAACCCAAGCCCGGCCAGTGCAGAAGTCAATGAACCCTTTTGCTGCGGACATCGCTTTGATCGGATCCTCGAAAACCCACTGTGCGAGGTACTCGCTTGTTCGACTCACCAAGCTCTCGCTTGTCACGCCTCCTTGGAGAGATTTGTCCGAATAGATCCAATAAGCCAAGTGCTGCATCGCCGGCCGGATTTTGTCTTCGAACTCAAGTTGCACCACGATATTTCGACCCTTGTCCCATCTTTCGAACAGCATAACGGAGCATTTCTCATAGACATCGGCACGATTGCGAGGAATGTATCCCTCGATCCGGTACAGGTTGCACATTAGGGCCAACATGAGGGGGTTACTCCGTAGATCAGGTGCCACCGAGCTCTCTAGCACGAAGGCCGCTGCCTTTTGTTGTTGCTGTTGCTCGTTCAGGTCCTCGTCGTGAGAGAACCACTTCGCTGCATATTCCATGATGCGAGGTTCGTTGAATTCAGCGATTTTGAACAAGACAAAGCTTCGCTCGTCGAGCGGCGCTTGGGCGTACCCTACTTCGCGGGACGTAACCAGAACGGGTACGGCAGGATAAAACGTACAAAATGATTCGACGTCTGCACTGACCTCCTGTCGGTAGCTTGTCTCTAGTAGCTCATCTAATCCATCGAAGATAACCAGCGCCCTTCCATTTAGCAAGAGGTATTCCAACGCTCCAGGTGGTGGTGGCACTTGATAAAGAGAGTTCGATTGTCTCTCAATAAATTGAAGGATAGAGCAAGCGTCCTCCTTCTTCTGCCTACCGTAGTCTCTGAGAACCACCAAGATGGGGCTAAGTGCGCGATTGCAAGCTATGCGGTCATCGTACTTGCTCGCAACGTCGTGCGCCAGTTTTGCTGCCAGCGTGGATTTGCCGCCACCTGGATTCCCGAGGATTACCGTTCGGCGCATCTGGTCCAGGATGTTGTTGAGCGACGCCTCCACGGACGTCGATTGTTTGTTTTTGGGGACGATCGAGAACGCGGGCGTCACGTATAGATCGCCGATGGGTACCTTCCTGGCCGTGTCAAAGTGAGGTGGCTGTATATAGGAATGACGATTACCAACCTGGCGCCGGTAGTTTTCCTCGAACAGTAAGAACAGAGCAACGTCCGGCACGATTGCTGCGGTGAGGAGTTCGATGTTCTTTTTAAGCGCGCCCAACTCATCCGCCAGTTGCCGATGTCGGAGGCTGGACATCGCCTCGTGGGCGGCCAGGATTCCGTGCTTTGTCGCCTCTTCGAGGACCTCTGAGCAGCTTGTCGTGATTGCTTGGAATAACATTTCCGCGACCCGCGCGGTCTCGGTCGAGGCTGACCCAATATGGAGGGAAAAAAGTGAACTGAATTCTTGTCTGATCAGAGCCGTGTCGGGTTGCTCAAATGTGTGGCTAGAATACAGTTGGCGAATGACCGTCTCAACTTCTGGTGAGGCCAAGAATTTCGTCAGTCGTGTTCGCTCCACCTCTAGACCGAGGGGATAAATCTCGGCTAGACCGGAAATAGACTTCTGGATTGCGTGATCGAGGCTTTTGTTTTTGACCAGATGTTCTTTAAATGCCTGGGCCTGCTTTATCCCAGTGCGGCCCACGAACGCCCACAAGCCGTTGGCGGCGACGCTTACTAGTAATTCGGTGAGTAGCAGATCCATTGGTTCCTTCCGGTCATCCGGTTTGCTGGGTCACGGTTCGTCGCAGCTCACCACGGGATTTTAGCATTTGAGGGCGGCCCTTTCGTGAGCCTCTCCACCCTCCGCGATTCCCCGCATCGTCCGCCAATCCGGCAATTCGCGCGCCACCCGCTCCATTACCAGGGCCTCGCCCTGAACGTCGATCATGCCCTCAGTCCTCGCCTTGAGGTTCAAACGACCCGTAGCTTCTTCGGGATCGCAATCTGCCCTTTCGACGAAATGGTTGCTGTCGTCATACAGCTCAATCTTATCAGCTACTGCTCCACCGTCTCCCGATCCAAAAACCTCAGCAGCGCATAAAAAAACAAAAAAATCCCCACCGCGAAGAAGACCATATGCCACGTGTGCGCCTTCACCCACGCCTTCGAATTGTCCACGGTCCCGAGCTTCACTCCCAAATACGCCAGCGCCGAATATCGGACGATGCGGCCCACTGCCAGCACTCCCATGAATCTCCATCGCGGCACGCCCATCGCCCCCGCGCACGCCGCGAATACTTTGAACGGGAGAAACGGCAGAGGAACCAGCGCCGGGATGAACACCGTGACCAGTCCGTAGCGTTGAAACCACATGCGGAATTTTGCGCCACGCTCCGACGAAGTATATTTCTTGAGCAGTCGTTCGCCGCCCCGCCGCATCACGTCGAAAAACGCGGCTGTCCCAATTAAAGATCCCAGCACCGCCATCGCGGCGCACAAAGCAGCGTCGTTCGGCCGCGCAATCGCCATCCCCACTAGCAGCCAGTCGGTGCCCCCTGGATTCGGAATCCCCAATGATTCCACGGTCGAAACAATCAACAAACTCCAAGGCCCCAGCGACTTCAGCAGCTCCCAGAATTGACTCATGCCATCATTCCGATCAACTCCGCCTCGTCGACAACCTTGATCCCCAGTTCCTTTGCTTTATCGAGCTTCGATCCCGCCTCCTCGCCCGCCACGACGTAATTCGTTTTCTTGCTCACCGATTTCGCAACTTTCCCGCCCGCCGCTTCAATGCGCTGCTGCGCTTCTTCGCGCGTCAAATTCGGAAGCGTCCCCGTAAGAACAAATGTCAGCCCTTGAAGTTTTCCCGTCTGCCGGGTCACCTCATAGGTGAAAACAAAACCCTCATGGCGCAGACGCTCCACCAATTCGCGATTCGCGGGTTGATCGAAGAATTGCCGGATGCTATGCGCAACCTTCGGGCCGACCTCTTCCGCTTTTTTCAATTCCTCTTCATCGGCGTTCATGATTTTGTCGAGATCGCCAAAAGTCTTCGCGAGTATTTGCGCCGTGCGCTCTCCGACAAACGGAATTCCAAGCCCGTTAATAAGGCGATTTAAGGTCGATTTGCGCGACGCTTCGATGTGTTTAAGGACGTTTAAGGCCGACTTAGAACCCATCCTTTCCATCTTTACGAGGTCATCGAGCGTCAATTTGTACAGATCGGCGACGTTTTTCACCAATCCCGAGCCGACCAGATTGTTCACCAGCACTTCGCCCAAGCCATCGATGTCCATAACGCCCCGAGCCGCGAAATGGAGTACCGATTCCTTCAGACGCGCCGGACAATTCGTGTTGATGCAACGGCTTATCGCTTCGCCCTCGGCACGCACCACGTCGCCGCCGCAATCGGGGCAGGTTGTAGGCATTACGAACGGTCGCCGATTATCCCCTTCGTTGACCACCCGCACAACCTTCGGAATCACGTCGCCCGCGCGCTCAACTAGAACCGTATCACCAATTTGCACCCCCAACCGGCCAATTTCATCTTCGTTGTGCAGCGTTGCTTTTCCGACCATGACGCCGCCGATGTTCACCGGCGTGAAAATCGCGGTTGGTGTCACCGCGCCAGTCCGGCCGACGTTGACAATGATATCTTCAACAAGCGTTTGAGCTTGTTGCGCTGGAAATTTAAACGCGATCGCCCATCGTGGAGCCTTCGCCGTCCAACCCAATTTCGCTTGCTGCGCGACGGAATCGACCTTCGCGACGACTCCATCGATCTCGAGCGGCAACGAATCCCGCTTTGCTTCCCACTCTTTGCAATATGCCACCAACTCTTCAATCCCCTGACATCGCTTCCGATGACTATTCACCTTAAATCCCATCGCATGAAGCGCTTCGAGCGATTCCCATTGCGTCGGTCGCGGAGGGATCAGGAAGTACGCATAAAAATCAAGCTGCCTGGAAGCCGTGATCGATGGATCGAGCACTCGCAGCGACCCCGCGGCCGCGTTTCGCGGATTCGCAAATCGAGGCAGTTCAGCAAGTTCGCGTTCCGCGTTGAGTTTTTCAAACGCCTTCTTGTTGAACACCACTTCGCCGCGCACTTCAAACGATCCTTTCGCCCGCAGCGGAATCGACCGGATGGTGCGCGTATTTTCCGTAACATCCTCCCCGACTGATCCGTCGCCGCGCGTCACTGCTTGCGCAAATGCACCATCGCGATAATGCACCGCGAGCGATAGGCCATCCAATTTCAACTCAGCGACATATGTGTACGACTGGTCGCCTAAAAGTTCCCGCACACGACGATCGAAATCGCGCAACTCGGCTTCATCGAGCGCATTATCGAGGCTCAGCATGGCGCCCGAATGCGCTACTTTGACGAATCCTTCGCGCGGTTTGCCGCCCACCCGCTGCGTGGGCGAATCGGGAGTGACAAGTTCCGGATGAGCCTCTTCTAACGCCTTTAATTCCTGCATCATCCGGTCGTATTCGGCGTCGGTGATTTCCGGCGCGTCGAGCACGTAATAGAGATGCTCATGGCGGCGCAGTTCATCCTGCAAATGTTTATACTGAGAGGATCGCAACATATCAGCAGCCGGTTCTTATCTATAATCCCGCAGCCGGCAAATTCCGACGCAACCCCGAGCGTACTTTACAACGTACCACTGACGCACTCGGCCGCGCGAGCCTCCGGCCCCGCCTTATTCGCACCGAGGAAGCGGGACATGCGACGGAACTCGCGGCGCAAGCGGCTCGCGAAGGCGCGGATCTGATTCTGGTGCTGGGGGGCGATGGCACCATCAACGAGGTGGTTAACGGAATGATCGGGTCGGATGCGCATTTGGGCGTGCTGGCAGGCGGGACTGCGAACGTGCTGGCGATGGAGCTGGGCTTGGGATCGAAACTGGAGCGAGCCATCGATCGCCTCTCGCGCTGCACTCCGAAGCGGGTGTCGCTCGGCAAGATTTGGCAGTCCGGTCAGCCTGCGCGTCATTTCCTGATGATGGCTGGCGCGGGATTCGACGCGCAAGTCGTCTGCGATCTGAATCCGGGACTCAAGTCGAAAACGGGCAAGCTGGCTTACTGGGTGGCGGGATTTTCGCAAATCGTCAAACGGGTGGGGCAGCTCGAAACCCGCATTAATGGCGACACGTATCATTGTGGATTCACTTTAGCCGCGCGGGTGCGGAATTATGGAGGCGACCTCGAACTGGCGCGAGGCGCGTCGCTGCTGAGCGACGAATTCGAGACCGTCATGTTCGAGGGATCGAATCCGTTACGATACGCTTTTTACATGCTCGCAGTGGCGGTGAAACAGGTACAGAAGATGCCTGGGGTGCACACGGTGCGCTCGACGCGGATTGAACTGCTGGGCGACGCGCCGATTCAGATCGACGGCGAATATCTGGGCCGGTCGCCAGCGACGATTGAGATTGTGCCCGATGCGCTTACAATGCTGATGCCAGAGTCATATGGATAAACGGCGTGGATAACGTCACACATTCCTTAGTTGGATTAATGCTGGCACGCGTCTCCGGAAAGAGCGCGGCCATGATGGTGATCGCGGCGAATCTTCCCGACATCGATATCGTTTCCTGGGTGGGCGGCACGCTGACCTATCTTGAGGTTCATCGCGGCATCGCGCATTCGCTGATTGCCGCTCCCGTGCTGGCTCTGATCCTGGCGCTGCTGTTTCGCGACCGGACGTGGCAGTCCTATTTGGCGTGCCTGGGCGGCGTGTTCAGCCACCTGCTGCTCGATTGGACAAACATTTACGGCATCCGGCTGCTGCTGCCATTTTCGGGGCGCTGGCTGCGCCTCGATATTACGGATGTGGTCGACCCTTGGATTCTTCTCGTTTTTCTATTGGCAGTGGCGGCGCCTGGGCTGGCCGGCCTTGTGAGTTCCGAGATCGGCGCGAAGAAAAGCTCGGGGGCGAAGCGCGGTTGGGCTTGGGTTGCGCTAGTTTTCCTGATGACTTACGAAGGCGGACGATTCGCCGCGCATCAGCGAGCGTTGGCGGTGATGGGCGCACGGCTGTACAACGGCAAACCGGCCAACAGACTCAGCGCGATTCCCAGCCGTTGGACTCCGTTCCAATGGCGCGGCGTGGCGGAAGGGGAGGGCTACGTGGTCGACGTGCCCTTCGATTTGAATATCGAGTTCGACCCGTCGCAAGGCCGCATCGATTACGCGAGTCCGCCCAATGAAGCGGCTCTGAAGACTCGGCCGTTTGAAGTGTTCAGCAGGTTCGATCAGGTGCCGTTCTGGAAGATTGAGAGACTCGCGGACGATACCTCGGAAGTGCAGTTGATCGACCTCCGGTTCGGCACTCCGGAGCAGCCGGGGTTTGTGGCGACGGCGGTTATTGATGCATCGGGAGTGGTGCGGGAGTCGAAGTTTGGGTTTGGTCCGCTGCCGGTGGGGAACAGGTAGGCGCGAGGGTTGCGGCTGGGCATCGTGGATGGGGCGAAAAATGGGGACAGACCGCTCTGTCCACTGGCGTCGGGGTTCGGAGTGTTCTAATTGGGGCAGATCGTGGCGCGTTGGGACAGAGAGGTCAGTCCCCATTTTCCGCGATCTTGAGGTTTTTCTTGGTATAGGAGGGGCCTTGCGACCCCTCCCAAAGCTGGCGGATTAGAACCTGATCCGCAGGTTAAATACGATCTGGCGCGGCCCGTTCAACTGCATGTTTTCGTTGGAACCGAGGACGCCCCAATCGTTAGGACTGGCGATGCTTAAGCTGGGGTCGGCTAGAGCGACGTGGTTCATCACGTTGACGATTTGGAAGGACAAGGTCGCAGATACTCGCTCGCGGAACAGGTTGATGTCCTTGGCAACGTTCAGATCCATGTTCCAGTTCGACATGCCGCGAATCTGTCCGTTCGCTCCGCAGCTGGTGTCGTAACCCAGGATGCAAGGTCTGAATTGGTTGTAAGTCGCCACTGGATCGGAGAACATATTGATGTTGTTTCCGCCGTTGGCAAGGTTGCCGTTGATGCCCGCGCCGTTGGGGTTGGTCGATGAGCTGGTCGGGACGTTGAAGTTGTAGAGGGCTTTCGTACCGCCAGTCCATTTGCCGTTGAGAACCGCGTAATCTGCCGAGGTACTGGTTTGGCTCTCCCCGAATGACTCGAGGTTACCGTTGTTATTGCTAACGGCCAGCGGCGCTCCGCTGCGGGCAGTGAAGATGGGAGCGATCCTCCATCCCCCAAGCATGTGGCCGACGATGCCTTTCTGCGACCGGAAGAACGGCTCCGACCACAGGAAGGTCTGCGTGTAGGTGAACTTGTAGTCGAAGAACTGCGGACCGTACATGGATTGGCGGACGTTATAGGGATTGAGCGCAGTATATCCCGAGGTAGCCTGGGATTGATTACCGGTACCGAGCGCACGGCCCCAGGTGAAGTTCGATAGCGTCGTGACGCCATGCCAGTCCTGGGTCCTGAACGTGGTGTAAAGCGCATTGTAGTTGGAGTAGCCGGAGCTGTCGTCGGCGTTGACGGCCGATACCTGGCCGGAGGGGAACGCGGCATTCTTACTGCTGGGAATGGTCCGGCCCAGGGTCCAGGAGGAAGCACTACTGAGAGCCGACCACAACTGGAACACCTGATTCTGCGTGATGAAGTTGTTCATGCTCGGGTTGGCGATCACCGCTGCCGTGCAGCTCGAGAAGCCCTTGCAGAAGGATGAATTAGCTCCGCCCAGCGCCGCTTCAAGGAACGGCTGCACGGGAGCTGAGGTGTTCCCGGCGCAGACAGGTCCAAGTCCGCACAGGGGAATGTACATCCCCGCGTAGGATGACGCGAAGCTCTGGCCGCCCAAAGTCATCATGGTAGGAACGGCATTGATATCGCGCTGCATCCACTCGTGGGTGATGAAGCGGCCGATGTACCCGGCTTCAACGAGCACCTTCGGCCGGATTTCGCGCTGAATGCTGAAATTATAGTTGTAGGTCGCGGCCGGCCGGAAGGTGGGATCTAACACGGAAGCCGCGCCCGCAGCCGCCGAGCCGTTGGTTCCCGGGTAGGACGGCTGGGGCAACGTGGTGGAAATGCTCGGGTAAGGAGCCGTCAAACCATCGGTTCCGATGCGAAACGCAGTGGTGGGAGTGACACCGCCGCTGCCGAGACACTGGCCAGTCCTCGAAGCGCCAATGCAGGATACCGGCTGGCCGAGACCAACGCCTAGCAGGGGAATCAGCACCAAGCCAACGCCGTTCAGACGGCTATAGATCTGGCCATACCCCGCCCGGATCACGGTCTTCCCGTCACCGAATGCCTTCCCTAGAATTCCGTCGTTATATTTCGGATTCCAGGCAACCGCCACCCGCGGGCTTATACCGCCGTAGAACGGGTTGAACGGATACGTGTGGCTTGCGCCCGTGACGTTGCCGATGGTCGAAAAGCCGATGGTCGGGTTGTAGACCTGACCCTGGAGCGCCATCGTAGACTTGGTGTTGAAATAATCGGTGAAAGAGATGGGCTTGCCCGAGGAGTCGACTAGTTCCACCTGCTTGCCATTCTGCTCGGTCGGCGGCATTTCGACCTGATAGCCAAGACCATAGGTTATGGTGAGGGTCGGCTTGATGTGCCAGGAATCGGTGACGTAGAGGTTATAGGAGTTGATCGTACTCTTGTCGAACATCGGCGTTCCCGGAGGGTTCAACGTGAGGCTGGGACCGCTGCGGGTGGCCAGCACTTGCGGCTGATTGACGATGCCGAGAATCTCAGAATAGTACGTGTTCCATTTGCTGACCTGGCTGCTGGGAAGATTCGCCGGATAGTTCGCCGATGAGTATTGAATCCCTGAGCCGCTCCCGACTTGGTATACCGGAGAAGTATTGATGCCCTGTCCGTTGTCGTTGCGGGCGTGATAATCGAAGTTCCGGCCGTAGTTTCCGCCAAACTGAATCACGTGATTGCCCATGATCTTGGTCAAGTCGTCCTTGTAGAGCGAGTCATGACCGTCCCAGAAACGCTGGCGGGTGTTCTGATTGTTGACGTTGTAGGGGATCAGCGCGCTGGAGGTTTCGCCGCCGATTTCGAGCGCTCCACCAAGGCCGGGAAGCTGCGGCGGCGCGGCCGAGGAGGCCCATTGCCACCAGATCTTGGTGTAGCTCCAAACGAAATTGTTGGTCAAGGTCGGGCTGATGTTGGTGGTTAATCCGGCCACCAGGAACTCCGGCTTCTGTGGACGCGGAGCGCGCGCCGCCATCGTACCGAGAGTATCCCCCGGCAACGCGCCACCGATATCGATCTGGTTGGTGGTCAACTGGCTGAGCGCAAAGTAACGGTAACTAGACATCAAGCGCCACTTTTCACCGAAGTCATGGTCGACGCGGCCGACCAGGAACTTGGTCTTTTCCGGAAGAGACACTTGACCTTGGAATCCCGCCACGTTGTGGGAATCGCTGGTATTAAAGTTGTTGGGCTCCGGCATCTGCTTGTTCCAGATCTGCGAAACCAGGGAGTTGAGACCGATTCCGCGCGGATCGCAGGAGCCGCCGCAGGCAGTATTGACGTTGAACGGCACATAAGTGCCGCCGACATTGATCTGAATGATGCCTTGGCGAAGCGTGTCGCTGGGTACCGACCTGTTGATAATCGTCGATTGCGGGTAGTTGAAGGCTTCGTAACCGAAGAAGAAGTAGGTCTTGCCGCCCCAGAACTTCGGCAGCATGGGACCGCCAACGGTAAATCCGTACCTTTGGTTATGGGTGATGGCAATGGGCGTGTATCCGAGGCTTCCGCTAGGCGTATGGTTCGCGTCCCAGCTGTTCGCACCCCCCACGTTGCTGGAGGAATAAAGATAGTACGCCGAACCGTGGATTTGATTGGTGCCGCGTTTCGTCACCACACTGATCTGCGCCCCGGAAGAGCCGTTGAAGTCGGCCGTTTGTCCAGCGGTGGACACCTTGAATTCTTCAATGGTGTCGGGCGGCGTGGGAAGCACGCCACTTGGAGGAGTGCAGTTCGCACAGGCCATGCCGCCATAGGAACTGTGGGTGTAACTCCCGGTATAGTCTCGCATGCTGCCGTCCATGTCGTTGGAGTTGTTTCCGCCGTCCAACTGGAACGTGTTCTGGTCGTACATTGCTCCGGCAACCGCGCCTTCGGGCGAAACGCCCGGCTGAAAAATCGCCAGACTGGAGACGTCGGAGCCGAAGACCGGAAGATAGGTCAAGGACGCTCCGGACACGGTGGTTCCGACAGTGGCATTGACGGTCTGTAGCTCCGCGCCCGGCGACGTGGTGACTTCGACCACGTTGGTCACCTGGCCGACTTCGAGGGTGGCGTTTACGTTCAAGATATCGGCGACTTTCACGTATTGCCGGTTCACCTTGCGCGTCGAAAACCCGGTCTTGGAGAACGTGATGTCGTAGGTTCCCGGGTTGACGTTGACGAAGATGAAGCGTCCGGAATCGTTGGATTTAGTGGTGAGCACGATGTTGGTCGACGGATCGGTCAACTTGACATCCACGCCGGGCATGGCGGCGCCCTGCTGATCCGTGACCAAGCCTTCCACGGTGCCGGATGCAGAAGATTGAGCCCAGGCTGGCATGCCGATCAGGCAAAGCAATGCCACGGCCAGGAAAAATGAGGAAAATCTATGCCCTTCGAGACGCATTTTACCCCTCCCTTGAATTTGTTTATACCTACGAGTAATTCGCTAAGCAAACAAAATCCTGCCCCGTAGTTGAGGTGGAGTATGCAAATGCGCACAGAAAGAGTTTCCGGCGTCGCAGCCAGCTAATGGACGTCGTTGCCCTTTCCCTGACAACTTCATTTCCCACCGCGCAAAACGCGGCAGTTGCACTTCCCCAACAAGAACAATTGTCCGGGAGTATAACATCGTTAGCGGACGATGTAAACATCTTTTCTTTCATCGATTCGTATTGTGGGGTGGAGGGGTTTCGAGCCCCTCGCTTACTCGGCGTGCGAAACACAACATAGGATGAGAATATCCGAGGGGTCATTCCACATACTTTTCAGGGTGTCGGTGTGTCCGGACATTGAATGAAAGTAGTCATGGTGGACGATTCCCCCGCCGACCGCAGACTCTGCCAGGTGTTGCTGGGCGAGGTTTACGGATCCGAGTTGGAGTTTTTCGAGGCGAGCGGCGCGGTGCAGGGGTTGGAAACCTGCCGCCGGGTCGCACCGGACTGCGTTCTGCTGGACTACAAGCTGCCTGACATGACGGGGCTAGAATTTCTCGGGCTCCTTTGTCCCGAAGATTCCGTCACGAACCCGCAAGTGGCGGTGGTGATGCTGACGGGCATGGCGAGCGAACAGGTGGCCGTGAGCGCGATGCGAGCGGGTGCGCACGACTATCTGGTAAAGGATCGGATCTCCGCCGAGGGGCTGAGCATGGCGGTCCGGAAGGCCATCGAGAAGGTCAGCCTGACCCGCGCGCTCCACGCGGAGCGGGATCTTCTCGCGCGGTCGGTGGCGGAAAAGGAGGTGCTGATCCAAGAGGTCCATCACCGGGTGAAGAACAACCTGGCCGTGATCGCCAGCCTGCTGCGTCTGCAGGCGACCACCATGCCGGATGAGCGGCTGGCCACCGCGCTGCGGGAGAGCCAGAACCGGGTGGAGTCGATGGCGCTGATCCACGAACAGCTTTATGCCAATGGCGACCTTCGCGAAGTGGATCTGGCGCGCCACGCCTCGTTACT
The DNA here is from genome assembly GCA_003170295.1 of Bryobacterales bacterium. Taxonomy (GTDB): domain Bacteria; phylum Acidobacteriota; class Terriglobia; order Bryobacterales; family Bryobacteraceae; genus Palsa-187. The sequence goes on from PNAJ01000146.1 coordinate 92,937, forward strand.
GGCTAGCAACCTGTTCCATTCCTACGGCGTCGATCCGGCGCGCATTACCTGGCGGGTGGCCGTGGAGCCTGTGCTGCTCGGCGTGGATCAGGCGATTCCGGCCGGGTTGATCCTGAACGAGTTGGTCTCCAACGCCCTCAAACATGCGTTCCCCGACGGACGTAGCGGGTCGGTGCTGATAGAGGGCAGCCGTGAGCAGGGGCGCATCCAACTGGCGGTATCCGACGACGGCATCGGCGTTGGCCCGGTGGGCGAACTGGTTCGTCCCAACGCGATTGGGATGCACATCATCCAGATCCTGACGCGTCAATTGAAAGGCACCTTCGAGCTGGCAAGCGGCCCGCCAGCCAAATTCAAAATCTCGTTTCCAGAGGCGGAAAGTGGACAACAAATCGTGCAGAGTGCTGGTAGTGGAAGATGAGGGGCTGATCGCCCATGATATTTCGACCCGCCTGACGGCGCTGGGTCATGAAGTGGTGGCGAGCGTGGGAACGGCCGCGGAGGCGCTTGAGAAGGCGGCGGGAGCGGACATTGTCCTGATGGACATCCGCATCGACGGACCGGTGGACGGCATCGAAGCGGCCGCGCGGATTCGCGAGCGGTATCATCTGCCCGTGATTTTCCTGACCGCGCATGCCGACCGGCCGACCATCGATCGGGCCAAGCTGACCGGCGCTTTTGGATACCTGGTAAAACCGATTGCGCACGCGTCCTTGAATACCGCGATCGAGATCGCGCTCTATAAGCACCAGATGGAGCGGAAGCTGGAAGAGCGGGAGGCGCTGCTTAGAACGACGCTGGGTTCGGTGGCCGACGCGGTGGTGGTGACCGACCATCTGAGCCGGGTCCTGATGTTGAACCGGGCGGCGGAGAATCTTACGGGTTGGACGCACGCGGAGGCGGAAGGGCAACCGGTTCTGCGAGTCCTGCGGCTGGTGGACGTCGAATCGGGAGAGCCGGCGGAAGATCCAGTGCCGCTCGCGATCCTGAAAGACGAAGCCCTGCCGCTCGACCGGTCCTGGCAGTTGATCTCGCGCGACGGACGGCAGTTGATGATCGAAGGTTCGGCGTCACCTGTGAAGGCGTCCGGCATTGCACTGGGGACGGTGCTCACGTTTCGCGACGTCAGCGCGCGGCTGTGGGAAGAGAAACAGCTCCGGCAGGCGCAGAAAGTGGACGCGGCGGGCCGGCTCGCGGCGCACGTCGCCGAGGAATACTCTTCTCTGCTGGCAACGATCCGGAATCAATCCGAGCAACTGCTGCGGCAGGTGGGAGAATACTCGCCTTCGCGGCAGGCAATTGAGGCAATTCAGGAGTCCGCGGCGGCGGCGGAGGTGCTCACAAGAAGGCTGACCATGTTCGGCACACGTCAGGCGACCATGCAGCCGGAGGTCCTGAGCGTCAGTGGGGTGTTGCGCCGGATGTCGAAACTGATCGAGTCGGTGGCCGGAGCGGGAATTGAGTTGGCGATTAGCCCGTCGCCCCTGGCTGGGAAGGTCCGGGTAGACGCCGCGCAACTGGAGCAGGCGATCATGAACCTGGTGCTTCATTCCTGCGCCCTGATGCAGGAAGGGGGGCAATTGCTGATCGAAACCGGCAATGCGGACCTGCCGCGGACTGCCTCGGTCGCGAGTTACGTGACCCTCACGATCACCCACACGGGGCGGGAACCGGATCTCGAAAAGCTTTTCGAACCCGCGTCGATCGGCGACGATGGCCTGGCGCTCGCGATGGTCCACGCCATTGTCGCAGAGCACGGAGGATACATTTCGGCGCAACCGGCATCGGGCGGCTGCCGCTTCGAAATGCTGCTTCCGCGCGCGGCCGAGACGCCGTTACCCGCGGAGAGTGTGGAAGCGGGCAATGTTGCGTCGGTATTGCTGGTCGATGATCGCGAGCGGGTGCGAGCCCAGCTCCACAATTTTTTCGAGGCGGAGGGATATAACCTGCTGGAAGCTGTAGACGATCAGGAAGCGCTGGCATTGGGCGAGGTGCATGAGGGGTCGCTCGACCTGCTCGTCGTCGAGGCGGAGGTTGCAGACCGGATCGCTCCGGCGCTCCGCAAGAATCACCCGGGATTGCAGGTCTTGCGAATCGTCGAACTTGCGGAGAAAGGCCTGAAGCACGCGAGCCAAGAAGACTTAACCGGTGAAATCCACCGTCCGTTTACACAGGCGGCGCTGCTCGAAAAAGCTTCGCGGCTCTTGCGGAATCGCGCGGTGGGCGAAGCGTCGTCGGCCGCTATTTCTTCTTAGGTTTCACTCCAGGCTTACCCTCGCCGGGCTCCGGCACCGCGAAGAGATTATCGGTCAGGTCCTTGTTGATGTGGACCGAATCCGAAAAAATTTCGTACACCTTGTCGCCATTGTGCTCCCGGCGGATCTGGTGCGGCCACTGCACTCCTCCGGCGTCGCGGTAGCGGGCAAACAGAGTGACCTCTTCGTCCTGTTCCTTCGTTACGAGATTTTTTCGCTTATAAATCTGGCGTACCGGGAGCTTGGTCGACTGGTGGAACTGGACGCGCACCACGCGATTCTCGGAATCGGTGATGTTGACGATCTCTACCGGAAGATTCTCGATTACGTCGGAGCCCTGCGATTCGAAAATCATTCCCGGCTCCTGCAGACGCTGGCGGAACATGTAGAGCACGTTGCGCAGCGTCGACTCGCGATAGCGGTCAAAACGATCCTGCTCGATCGGCTTCGATCCGCGCCAACTGATGTCCCAGCCGGCGTTTTCGAGAAGGAGCACCGACGTGTCTTCGGTCTTTCCGAAAACCTCTTTCTCTCGCTGGGCCAATTCTTCGCCGGATTTGGACGGCGCGACGGTTAAGTAACGGGTATAGATCTTGGCAATCGAGAGTCCCGAAATCTGCTCGTGATAAAACGAATAGGCGCGGCCGGATTCGGTGCGGTCCATCATCGTCAGATACGAGTTGCCGCCGAGGGCGGCGAGCGCATCGTCGATGATTTTTTCCCCGCGAATTTCCGACTGCGTGTGCGCGCTTTGTGCCCATGCGCAGGCGCCGGCTGAAAAGAGAAAACCCCGTCGCGTCATTTCTTAGCCGGTTCCGGTCTCTTGCTCAACTCTTCCGCTTTGATGCCGGTATTGAGCTTGATCTCCGAGACAGCCGCTTCTCCCGATTTTTTTCCGTTCTGCTCGATCAAGACCTTGAACGGCAGCTTGATGCCGTCCACCTCGCGCCAGTCCGAGTACGTCTCCTTCACTTCAGACGGCGGACCGCCCATGGCCGTTTCCTTGTAGATTTGACGAATAGGTAATCCGGTTCGCTCGTCGAACTCGACACGAACGCGCTCGCCCTCGGCGGTCGAAATTTCCACTGCGTTCGGACCGGCCGCGTTCACCGTGCGCGATCGGTCGCGATCTGATAGGACAAGCGAAAACCACTCGCGGAAAATCTCGCCCTGCGCCTGCTTCAGCACCGGAGGAGGCATGGGCATCACGCCTTGCGGCAGCGACAGCCATCCCGATTTTCCATCCGTGTACGCGATAATTTTCCCGATCGGCAAATCCTGATCCTGGCGGAAGGCGCTGGGCGCAACCCAGCGATTCTGCTGCTTGATTTTCATGCCTCCAGCGGAAGGATCCATCGTCATGTCGGCCGACTGGGAATAATCTTTGACGGCCGCGATTTTGTCCGCGCCTCCCATCGCCTGTTGCGCGCGTTCGAGCAGCGCGCGCCCGCCTTCGAGCGACGCCGCGTCAGATTTTACGGTTTCCGATTTAGGCTCGGAAATCGTCAGATCGATCACATTGACCTTCCCGAGCGTCGATAGAGGCTTCCCGAATTCCTTCGGGTTCCCCACCGCAACGATCGCGAGATTTTCCGGCAGGAACCGCTCCTTGGCGACGCGCAATACATCCGCCCGCGTCACCGCCGAGATTGCCTTTTGATATTGGAAAAGAAAATCCTTGGGATAGCCAAAGTATTCGTAGCGCATCACGCGATTGAGCGTCTTCGCCGGACTATCGAAGAAGAACACGAAGCTGTTCAGCACGCCTTCCTTCGCTTCGTCGAGCTCGCGCGCGGTCACTTCCGTCGAGCGCATCTTATCGAGCTCGACCCGGATCGCCTGCAAAGTCTCGGTCGTCGATTGCGACTTGGTGCTGCCTCCGATGCGAAACGTTCCCGGATGATCCCAATTGGCCGCCCACTGCGCGCTGATGTCATACGCGTAGCCGAGCTTGGTCCGGATCTGCGACATCAGCCTGCTCGAAAATCCCTGCCCTAAAATATTCGCGGCGACTTGCAGCGCGGCGTAGTCTTTTTCACGCAGCGTGCCGCCCAGTTCGCCAATCGCGAAAAAAGTCTGCGTGACGTCCGCCTTCTCCGCGAAGTAAATACCCGGCGCGGGTTTCGCGCTAACCTCCGGGAACTTCGGCACGTCCGGCTGCTGCACGGTCCAATCGGCGAACAGCTTTTCGAGTTTCTCCTTCATCTCCGGAATCTTGAAATCGCCATAGACCGCCAGCATGATGTTCTTCGGAAAATAATAGCGGCGATAGAACTGGACCAGATCCTCGCGATGAATGTGATTCAGGTCCTCGTACTCCACCTGCCATCCGTAAGGCGTGGTGGGTCCGTAAACGATTCGCATCATTTCGCGGTCCGGGATGGCGTTGGCGTCGTCGTTCCGCCGCGCGATCGCGCTGCGCGTCTGGGTGATCGCGAGGTCGAGCTTGTCCTGGCGGAACTCCGGCGCGGTCAGCACGTCCTTAAATACGCTCAATACCGTGTCGCTATTTTCCTTGAGCGCGGAAAAACTCATGCTCGCACTGGTCTCATCCATCGCGGATTCTACCGACGCCGCCATATTCTCCAGCTCTTCGTCGATCTGATCGCCGGTCTTCGATTTCGTGCCACCGGAGCGCAGCACCTGCGCTGTGAATTCCGAGAGCCCCTTCTTGTCCGGCGGATCGAACAGGTTTCCCGTATGGATCATCGCGAGCCCATGCACCAGCGGCAATTCGTGATCCTCGAGTAAAAACACGCGCATGCCATTCGACAAAGTAAACGACGCAGGCTCGGGAATCTTCACTTGCCGCAGCGGCGGATATTTCAGATCCTTGTAAGAAGGGACTGCCTGTTGCGCGAAAACTCCGCTGGCGAAACATATCGCGAGAAGGAGGCCTTTCATTTCGCACCCCCTTCCGCCGGCGCTTGCGTATACGCTATCGTGCGTGTGTTTTCGATCAGATACGTTTTCGCCACGCGCAGAACATCGTCGGAAGTCACTTTGTTGAACTCCTCAAGCTCGGTAAACAGCTTTCGCCAATCGCCGAAATTGACGGAGTAGGCGCACAACTCAGACGCGAGGCCGGAATTGCTGTCGAGCTTCCGGATCAGCGCCGCGCGCAGTTTCATCCGCACCCGCGCGATGGTCGCATCGTCGACCTTATCCTTTTTCACATGCTCGATAATCGCGTAGAGAGCCTTTTCGTTTTCCTCGATCGAATGACCGGACGATGGAATCACGAAAAACAAAAACAACGACGGATACTTGCCCGACGGAAACGTGTCCTGGCTCCCGGCGCCCAGCGCAATCTTCTTATCGCGCACCAATTCCTTATAAATCAGGCCCGTGCGGCCCCCCGAAAGGATGTCGCTCAGCACGTCGAGCGCGGCATTGTCAGAACTGTACTGCGACGGCCGTTTGTATCCGATCGCGAGAAACGGCTGCGCCGGAGTCTCCACTGCGACGCGTTTTTCGCCCTCCTGCTTCGGCTCGACCGTGCGCACCACCGGCGGCAGAGGAGCCTTGGGAAGCCGCGCGAAGTATTTCTCGGCGAGCCTTTTCGCCTCGGCCGGATTCACATCGCCCGCGATGCCAATGGTGATGTTCCCCGGCGTGTAATATTTTTTATAGAACAACTCGGCTTCGGGCATGCGGAAGTTGTCGATGTCGCTCGCCCAACCGCCCGGCATCACGCGATACGGATGCGCCTCGAACGCCGTCGCGAGCAGCGCCTCCACCAGTTTGCCTTGCGGGCTCGACTCGACGCGCATGCGCCGCTCCTCGCGCACCACGTCGCGCTCCTTGTAAAACTCGCGGAACACTGGATGCAGGAATCGCTCGGATTCGAGTAGAAACCACAGCTCCATGCGATTCTGTGGAAAGCTGTAGTAGTAATTGGTGGAGTCTTCGCCCGTCCCCGCGTTCATTCCCACGCCGCCGTTGGATTCAACAATGCGGTCGTACTCGTTCTCCTCGACGAAGCTGTCGGCGGTGGCGATGGCGTCCTTCAGCTCCGCTCCGATCGCTTCAATTTTCTTTGGGTCTGACCGAAAACTCTTGCGCTTCTCCGCATCGAGCTTGTCGTAGACCGCCTCGATATGATCGAGCGCGGCCTTTTCCTTCGGCCAATTCTTCGTGCCGATGGTGGGCGTGCCCTTGAACGCCATGTGCTCGAACATGTGCGCGATGCCGGATTCGCCGCTGGGATCGTCCACGGAGCCGACGTTGGCGTAGGTGTGGAAGGAAACCACCGGCGCTTCATGCCGCTCGATAATCAAGAAGCGCATCCCGTTGGAAAGGGTAAATTCAGTGACTTTTTTCTCGAAGTCCTGGAGCGACTGGGCGCACAGCAGGCTGGGCAAAAGAAGAGCAAGAAGACGAACCCTCATGCCTTCCAGAGTAACGCGAACTAATACGCCGGAGAATCGCTCGCCGGAAACGATTCCGCTGAAGCCTCGTCGACGATATCCCACTCTTCTTGTTCTTCGCGCCGTTCTGTTCGCGGGGCCAGAACGAACGCGAGGACCACTCCAAGACTTGCCCCAATGAGAAAGCTTGTAAACGCCCGCATACCGATTACTTGATATCGAGAATATCTTTCTCTTTTGCTTTCGATGCCTGATCGATCTTGGCGATATGCGCGTCGGTGGTTTTCTGCACATCATCGAGCGCGCGGCGCTCTTCGTCTTCGCTGATCAGTTTGTCTTTGAGCAGTTTCTTTAAGTGCTCGTTGGCGTCACGCCGCACATTGCGCGCCGCTACCCGATGATCCTCGGCGACGGCGTGCAGCTTTTTGACGATTTCTTTCCTACGCTCCTCGGTCAGAGGCGGAACCGGGACGCGGATAATTTTCCCGTCGTTGGCCGGATTCAGGCCCATATCGGCGGTCCGAATCGCCTTCTCGATCGCCGCGATCTGCGAGACGTCCCACGGCTGGATCGTGATCAGCGACGGCTCCGGCACATGCAGGTTGGCGACCTGGCTGAGTGGCGTCGGCGTGCCGTAATAATCCACGCGCAAGTTGTCGAAAATCGCCACTGACGCGCGGCCCGTGCGAATGACCGAGATGTCGTGCTGCAAGCCCGAGATCACTTTGTCCATGCGCGCTTTGGCATGGGCTTCCACATCCTTCACGGTCTTGAACGCGTTGCTCGTAGTTGCTGCTGCGGGTGCTGGTTGTTCTGGCTTCATATTGTTAGTGGATGAGCGTGCCGATAGGCTCGCCCATCGTCATTCGCATTATATTGCCATGGACGTTCAAATTGAAAACCACGATCGCGAGCTTGTTGTCGCGGCACATCGCCACCGCCGAAGCGTCCATCACACGAAGATTTTTCGCGAGCACATCGGAATAGCTGATCTCGGCAAATCGCACCGCATCCTGGTTTTTCAGCGGATCTTTATCGTACACGCCATCGACCCGCGTCGCCTTTGCCACCACTTCGGCGTGAATTTCCAAGCCCCGTAGAGTCGCGGCCGTGTCGGTCGAAAAGTACGGATTCGACGTGCCCGCCGCGAAAATCACGATACGGCCCTTCTCCAGATGCCGGATCGCGCGCCGCCGGATGTACGGCTCCGCCACCTCGTGCATTTCGATCGCGGTCATCACGCGCGTCGGGACGCCCGCCTTTTCGAGCGCATCCTGCAACGCGAGCGAGTTGATCACCGTGGCCAGCATCCCCATGTGGTCCGCCGCCACGCGATCCATGTTCTGCGCCGCCGCCGCGACGCCGCGAAAAAAGTTTCCTCCGCCCACCACCAGGCCGATCTGCACCCCGGTCCGCGCCACCTCCGCTACTTCCGACGCCAGAGCGGCCACACGCGACGCATCGATGCCGAAGGACCCTTCGCCCGCCAGCACCTCGCCACTCAATTTGAGGAGAATGCGTCCGTATTTCGCCACGTTGAATTTATTCCGCCGCCGCTTTTTCCGAGGTGGACTCCGCCGCCGCATCGCCGACCTTGAACCGCACAAAGCGCGACACGGAAATATTCTCGCCAAGCTTCGCGATCTTCGTCTTGATCACTTCGGCGATGGTAGTGGTATTGTCCTTGATGAACGGCTGCTCGTACAGGCAGACCTCTTCGAAATACTTGTTCATGCGGCCCTCGACGATTTTGTCGGCCATCTTCTCGGGCTTGCCTTCGTTAATCGCGCGGGCGCGCTGAATCTCGCGCTCCTTGGCCAGCGCGGCTTCGGTCACGTCTTCTTTGCGAACGAACTGCGGATCGGCCGCGGCTACCTGCATCGCCAGATCCTTCACCAGCTCCTGAAAATCGTCGGTGCGCGCGACGAAATCGGACTCGCAGTTCACCTCGATCAGCACGCCCAATTGCGCGCCTGGATGAATGTACGTGCCAATCACGCCTTGTTTCGTCGATCGCAAAGACTTCTTGCCCGCCGCCGCGATTCCGTGTTTCCGCAGCACCACTTCGGCTTCCGACAGATCGCCCTTCGCCTCCACGAGCGCCTTTTTGCACTCCATCATCCCCGCCCCGGTGCGCTCCCGAAGCTGCTTTACGAGTTGTGCGCTGATTTCCATAAATGTCCTCTGAGAAAAATGGGGACAGAACTCTCTGTCCCCGCGTCCAACTGATTCTCGCCACGCTCACCGATGGCCGTGGACAGAGCGGTCCCCATTTTTCGGCGCCCGGTTATGCGCGGCACAACGATACTACTAATTCCGGATGACCACTACTGATTCCGGGTAACCAGCTCTTCGGCGGCTTCGGCTGCGGCTTCCGCCGCCGGACCCTTGCGGGAGACCGAATTCGACGGCAGATCTTCATCCGACACCAGGCTCTCCGACATGAGCTGCTCGGCGTACTTCGGATCGATGTACTGCGCGTATTCCGCGTCGTCCAGCGGCACGTCATCGCCCGCCGGTTTCTCGGCTGCCGCTAAGTCGTGCTCCGTTACCAGCTGCCGGCCCTCGACCACCGCGTCCGAAATCTTGTTGGTGAACAGACGGATCGCCCGTAACGCGTCATCGTTGCCGGGAATCACGTAATCCACCTTGTCCGGGTCGCAATTGGTATCGACCACGGCCACCACCGGAATCCCGAGCTTGCGCGCTTCCTCGACGGCGATCGCTTCCTTGTTCGAATCCACCACGAAGAGCAAGTCTGGCAATCCGTTCATGTCCTTGATGCCGCACAGATTCTGGTTCAGGTGCTTGCGCTCCCGTTCCAGGCGCACAATTTCTTTCTTCTGGCGCCCTTCCCAGTTGTTCTCCGTAGCCATCGCGTCCAGTTCCTTCAACTTCTTGATGGATTTCTGAACCGTCGCCATGTTGGTGAGCAGTCCGCCCAGCCAGCGCTGATTCACGTAGTACATGTTGCAGCGCGTAGCTTCTTCGGCGATGGCTTCCTGCGCCTGGCGTTTGGTGCCGACAAACAACACCGTTTTGCCCGACGAAGCCATTTCCTGCACATACCGCATCGCGTCTTTGAACAGCTTCAGAGTCTTCTGGAGATCGATAATATAGATCCCGTTACGTTCGCCAAAGATGTATTCTTTCATCTTTGGATTCCAGCGCTTGGTCTGGTGCCCGAAGTGAACGCCTGCTTCGAGCAATTCTTTCATGCTAATCGACGGCAAAAATGCCTCCATAAACTCTTTTGTAGAGTCTGTAAGCCCGTGCTGCGGCCCTAAGCGGAATTTGCAGCGTGGGAGGTGAATAACGAAGGGCGCGTCAGCAAACACGCGCCCCAAAAACGATCAAAAGAACCAGTCCATCAAATCTCTCAAGCTTGCTCGCGGCGAACGCCGCGCCAAAAGGGCCGGAGGCCCTAGCGTTTGGAGAACTGGAAGCGTTTGCGAGCGCCCTTTTGGCCGTACTTTTTGCGCTCGTGCTGGCGCGCGTCGCGCGTCAACATTCCCAATTCCTTCAGCTTCGCGCGCAACTCCACGTTAAATTCCAGCAGCGCCCGCGCAATGCCCAGTTTCGCCGCGCCCGCCTGGCCTGTTGGCCCGCCGCCCGCGGTGGTGATTAAAATATCGAATTTGTCCGCCGTTTCCGTTGCCAGCAGAGGCTGCCGCACCACGGCTCGCGATGCTTCGCTCGGAAAATAATTCTCGAAGGTCCGCCCGTTCACCGTGATGGTGCCCTTGCCCGACCGCAAAAACACCCTCGCCACCGCTCGTTTACGGCGGCCCGTTCCCAAATGTTGTACCAACGCCATTCTAATAATTCTTCCTTAACCGATCGTCAACTCAGTGGGCTTCTGCGCCTGATGAGGGTGCTTCGGACCAGCATAAACCTGCAGCTTCCGGTACATCTGCTTCCCCATCTTCGTTTTCGGAAGCATGCCCTGGATCGCCTCTTCAATCATCCGCGTGGGACGAGTCTGGCGCACTTTTTTTGCCTGCGTCTCCGTCAGTCCGCCCGGATAACCCGAGTGACGGCGATAAAGCTTCTGTTCTTCCTTGCGGCCCGTCAACCGGACTTTCTCGGCGTTCACCACGACCACGTGGTCGCCGGTATCGATAAACGGTGTGTAACTGGGCTTATGTTTGCCCATCAGCAACAGGGCGGCCTTGCTCGCCACCCGCCCCAACACAGCTTCCTCGGCATCGATCAAGTGCCAGTGGCGCTCGATCCCGGGGGCTGATGGAATTGCGGTTTTCATTTAGACAGACCTTTTCCGTGCGAGTTCTTAGACCTTCTCAGAGTACCGAATCGCGCGGGGGGCTGTCAAACGGGGGTAGTCAGGCATTAGTTGGTTGATCCTAATGGTGGCGGTCTCGCAAAATTCACTTTTTGGCCGGCGTAAGCGGTTTCTCCTCTATGGACAGCCTTCCTTGTGTTTAATCAGTTCCAAGCCGCTCGCGCTCACACGCAGCAGATCAATGGGTGGCCCTACGCCGTCGGCGTGAGCATCAATTTCCAGTTGTACGAACATTCTTGCCGCGTCCGCGGGATTACCCAAGTGGGCACCCGAGTGAGTAGCTGCAAAGTTGTCGATTGCTTCATGCTTGCCAAGCTCGAATGTGTAAAACCCATTTGGGCAGTCTTTCCCTGGACAGCGAGCAGTCTTGGTCAGGACGACGGTTATCGTCCCGTTGGAGTTCTCGCTCACATGAAAACTTTGAGCGATGGCGACAGGGGTTCCGCTCTCCATACCGAACAGTATGATCGACAAATCTCCCTTCTCGGGATCGATGAGATTGGCGAAGTCAGTTGGTCGAGTATTCTTCAGTACCAAAGCCTCAGAACGCAGCGCAGATTTCAGCGCTGTTATAGCCGCGCTCATTTTTCCAATAAAAGTCTTTCTGGATTGGATGGACTTGAATACAACCTTGGCCACGTTAAATTTCGTGACCAGATCGTTATCAATGCCAGCTATAGCGAGAAAGACTCCTTGAGCGCTATGAACCTTGCATACGACGCGAGTTTCATGGCCAAACGTTCCGACACTATCGGCGGCCATCGAAACGTCTGAGGGCGTGCGTATAACGACGATGCTAGTGCCCCCCGCACTGAACGCGCTAAGCCAAAACAATATGAGTATTGCGAGACCCCCAGATACATACGGATCAGAAGTATTGGGGGATTTGGTGGCTCGTTTGACGATCCTGAGGGTGGGACTGTTCTTGACGTGGCTTCTGAGGATATAGCTTCGAGTACGGATGGGATACATTGGTTCCATTTATCAGGCAAACTTTGTCGTAACAATCTACCACCTATGGAGGAGGCGTCATGTTCGGTAAGCCCATCAAGACCGTAAGCGGTGCATCAGGGAAACGTCGCTGAGAACGGCGATTCCCATCCTGCTCAGGTACTCGCGGGCGGGATCCGCGAAGAAGTCCTCGTCTGTTGTGCAGAGTACGTCCACCTCGCCTATGATCGCGGTCTGCATAACGATGATGTCGTTTATATCGCGGATGGGCGCCATCACCAGAGGATTCAGAGTCACAATTTCCGAGGACTGGCGAAGGAAATTGACGTAATTGAAAACAAGGTTTTCGGATAGACCGTAAAACGCTTGCAATCGGGGATAGCGCAGGACCCTTGCAAGCTCATGAAGCATCTCGTTTGAGAGCAATAACGTATGTTCGCTCTCGACGATCTTCATCAGCAATTGGCGAGCAAGACCTTGGGAGCTTTCGTTAGCCCGAACCAGGATCGTGGTGTCGAGGACGATCTTCACTGATGCGGTCGGTAGCCCGGCCGGACGCTTCTCATCGCCTCAGTAAGGATTTCCTCAGCTTCCGTTTCCGAGCCCGACTGACGGCGAGCATCCACTTCGGCGAAATATTTCCTTAACTCCTCCGCGAGCTGTTGCCGCCGCTCCTCGGACAGCGCTGGGGGCTGGATGGCGCGAACGCTGATGGACTCATCCTCCAGCACACGGCGTCCTAGTAGGCTTTCGATAACCGCCCTCTGGTCGGGGGAAAGATCTTTAGCATCTCGGATCATTGACTTTCTACCTGCTCAAAGTATGGCAGATCAATGCATCAGCTTACCCAGACTCCACTCTTTTCCGCTGGACGGTGGCAAACGGGGTAGTCCAGTCTTAAACAGAACGGAACACTCCGGAATCTTCGGAGTCCAATAACAAATGCGGAGAGCATTTCTGAAAACGTTCCTATGTGTGCTCACGGTGCTTGGTGCCGCGCACGCCCAACCGGCCGCGAAACGCCCGGGGAGCCCTCCGGCTGTGAAACCGGCCACTTCCATCGTCGATGACTGGCCCGTCTGGGGCGGGAAAAATCGCGATTTCATCGTCAACACCTCCGGCCTCGCCGATTCCTGGCCGGCATCGGGACCCACGAAACTATGGACGCGGCCGCTCGGCGACGGCTACTCCGCGATCGCTGAAGAAGGCGGCCTGCTGTACACCGCATTTCGCCGCCGATTGAGTGACGTGATCACCGCCATCGACGCAGCCACAGGGAAGACCCTTTGGGAATACGACTACCTCAATCCGTTCACCAATGACTTCTCGGAGAAAGTGGGACCTGGTCCGTACGCGATGCCGCAAGTTATCGGCGACCGGGTGGTCGCCGCCAGCAGTACCGGCAAGATTCATTCGCTGAACAAGAAGACCGGGAAGCTGGTCTGGTCGCACGATCTCTACAGCGAATTTCACGCGACCCATTTGATTTACGGCTACTCCAGTCACGCGCTGCCCTACAAGGACACTCTCATTTTCCCGGCGGGAGGCAACGGCGACGGCGTCATCGCCCTGCGCCAGAGCGACGGAGCGGTACTCTGGAAGGCGCTCCAGTTCACAAACTCATATTCCTCGCCACTACTCATCAACGTCGACGGCCAGGTGCAGGTGGTCTTTGTCGCGGCCAAAACCGTCTTCGGCTTCAATCCCGACAACGGAGCCCTGCTGTGGAGCCATCCGCATGACACGCCTTACGGGATTGCCATCAGCACCCCGGTGTGGGCGCCCGGAAATCTGCTATTTGTCGCATCGGCGTACGGGGTGGGCGCGCGGACGTTGGAACTCCATCAGGCCGGTGGAAAGACCACCGTCAGGCAGCTCTGGTACGATCCGCATCTCGAATTGCACTTCGGAACGGCCCTCCAGCGTGACGGTTACGTCTACATTTCGAGTGGCTACAACGGTCCCGTGCTGATGAGCGCTGTCGAACTCAGGACCGGCAAGATCGCCTGGCGCCAGCGAGGATTCTCGAAAGCGCAGCTTCTGTGGGCCGATGGCAAGATCATCCTCGCCGATGAGGACGGCACGCTCGCCCTATGTCGCGCGAGTCCCCAAAAGTTCGAAGTGTTATCGCAGGTATCGCTGCTTCAGAATATCGCCTGGACACCGCCCACTTTGGTCGGGACGCACCTTTATCTGCGTGACCGCAAGACGATAATGGCGCTTGAACTGGGGCCGCCGCCCATCAGATAAACGCAGCCGCGGACACTTGAAAAAATTCCCCGAGCCTCTTGGCTTGCTCTTTGCTGATGGAGCGCTTGGCGGCAAGGATTTCCGATACACGCCCTCTTGATCCCAGAACCTCCGCGAGCGCAGCCGGCTTGAGGCCCCGCTGTTCCAGCAGGAAAGCAACCATTTCCGCCGGCGCGGCTTCGCCCATCTGATAGGCCTTCTCCTCAAACTGCTCCACCAGATGAACCAGCAAATTCAAGATGGCTACTTCTTCGGCAGAGCGCTTTTCTCCCTTAGCCATCAGCCTCTCAACGATAGCCAGCACGCGCTCGTTTTCCTCCTCGGTCTCGATCATCATGGGAGAGACTTCCGCGATCAGTCGCCGATAGCGGCCCGGATCAAGGCTTCGCGCGCGCTTCATGCCTTCCACTTCCCTTCGTCGTACATCTTGTGCGTGAGGATATGCTTGACATAGACTACCTGGCAGCGATAATCGACGCCCGCGATCAGGCGAAACTTATTTCCGCCGATATTGAATACCGCGAACTCGCCGACAAAATCCACGGAACTGAACACAGCGCGCATTTCCGCGGGATTCCGTGGACTTGCATGTTTGATCGCACCATGCCAAGCTGCCAGCGAAGAAGCAGACACTGGATGCGCTCGCGAGAACTCTCTAAGCGCTCGCTTGCTGATCACTCTCAAGTCAATGTTCCCATAATGGGATCGTTCTGTCAATGCATCAGCTTATCGAGAGTCCAGTCTTTTCCGCTCCCCTGGAACCGGAACACCACGGGAGCGTCGGGCGAAAATTTGCCCTTCCGCACCCCCATCACCGGCAAAGGAATTGCGAAGCAATCGTGTGCAATCACGATCCCCATCTTCACATCGGCGAGCTTCATCCCATTATCGGTGTCGCGAACTCTTGAAACATCGACGACCGACACCGGGAACGCGCCCGTCACTTGCGTATAGGGCCTTGGAATCTCAGGATCGGACACGCGCACGTCGTCGGAGAATTTCAGAGCGCGGCCTTTTTGCGTCAGTCGGGCCGTGTTGCCGCTCGGTGGATCCCACAATTCGTTCTGGACGCCACAATCCACCTGTGGGCCGGTCAGCGTCACTTGCTCTCCGGAAAGCTTTAGCGGCGAGCCCTCCAGCATCCCTTTGATAGAATCGCCGCCGAACTCCGAGCTGCCGCAGCCAGTGAGCCAGATGGTAACAATCGCAATGGAAGCGAGCAGGAATCGGAACGTCATTCGAAGCAAACTCAGATTACGCGGCAAGCGAAGGGGAAGTCAAGTCCCACTAGACGCCTCAGTTTCCGTCCGGTTTCACCATCGACGACATCGGACTCCTCGGCACATCGAACGTCGCCACCGGATCCGGATGCGATGGATCAAACGTCGGCACATCGACCAGGAATTTCGCGAGCGCCAGCTTATTCGCCTTGATTCCTTCCACGACACACTTCGCCAGTTCGTAGCTGCCGTAGTTATTGTGATGCGTATTATCGACAAACGCTTTCTGCGATTCTTCCGCTCCCATCGCCTCGTAAAAAAATTTGCTCATCGCGTTTAAATCGACCAGCGCGACACTTTCTTCCTCCGCCGCCCGCCGCACCGCCTCCGGATAATCGCCGAGCGAATTGGTGATCTTCCCGTCCGCATCGAACGTCCGGCGATTCATTGGCGATACCAGCACCGGAGTCGCCCCATGCTCGCGAGCCTGCGCGATATAGCGCTTCAAATCGGCCTTATACGAAGTAAACGCGCCGATCCCCTCCCCTTTTTCTTTTTGATCGTTATGCCCGAATTGAATGAACAAATAGTCCCCGCGCTGAATCGTGCTCATCACTTTTTTGAGGCGCTGCTCCCCCGTCGAACCGCGCAGAGTCTCGCCCGACTCGGCATGATTCGCCACCGCCACGCCCGGCTTGAAAAACCGCGTCAGCATCTGCCCCCAGCTATTCCAAGGCTCCTCCGGCTGATCGACCACGGTCGAATCGCCCATCAAATAAACCGTGATCGCGTCCGCCTTCTCGATCTCGACCACAGTGACCGCCGGCCGCGGCCCGTTGAACTCCAGCGTCAACTTGTCGTCCCACCGCAGAATGCCGATTTCGCGAGGCTTCAGTCGCACCTCGCCCCCTCCAGCAATTTTCGGCGTGTGAACGTTCACCGTAAACGTGCGCTTCGTAAATTCGCCCGCCGCGGTATCCACCCGCTCGATCATCAGGCGCCGCGATTCCGCCTTTACTGTCGTGATCGATTCCCTGTTCGCATCGCCGAACGTAACCGTCACGTCGTAATTCCCCTCCGGCACCGCGACTGAAAAGAAGAACGGTTTGAGTCCAATGCTCGATCCCAAGTCCAGCCCGTATCCCGATTCCTTCGAATAAACCGGCGTCTCAGGACCAATCGAATATTTCTGCGCCGAGCAAACGGCAGCAAAAAGTGCGAGCAGTCCGCCACGCCGCCACCGAACCCCGACTGTGAGGGAGGGGATGCTCACCGATCCCCCCAACCCACCGTCTTGATCGACACCTCCGTAGCATGCGGATCGTATTTTTTCATCTGCTCGCGAATCTTATCCGCCGCTCCCAGAACCACGAACGTCAAATCGCCAGTCTTGTAGTATTTCTTGATCGTCGCGTTGGCATGCTCCAGCGTGATGCCATCGATGCGCGCGAAATACCCGTCCACTTCGTCGCGACCCAGGCCGTACAGCTCAATCTCCCCGATCAAGCTCGCCAACTGGTCCATCGTTTCCAACCGCTGCGTTGGATAAAGGCCCTTCACATACGCCTTCGCCGATACGAGCTGCTCCGCCGTGATTCCTTTCTCATTCAGACGCCTCAATACATCAAGCGCCATGTCCATCGCCTGCGTGGTCGTGTCGTTCTTCGTATACGTACTGATCGCGATCGCTCCGGGCAACCTGTTCTGTCCCACTTGCGAATTGGCACCGTAGGTCAGCCCCGAATTCACGCGCAGCTCGTCGTTGAGCATCGACGTGAACCGTCCCCCGAACAGCGTGTTGATGATTTCGAGCGTCGCGCGGTCAGGATTCTTCTTATCGATGCCGGGCTGCGCAATCTGGAAATATGTCTGCGTCGCATCGGGCTTGTCGATCAGCAGCATCTGCCCTTTGCGTGACAGCGCCTGAGCCGTCCTCCATGCGTACGCGGTGCCCGCGGGCGTAGCCCCGAACACAGTCGCGAGCTTCGCCTTCGCCGATACCGGATCGAAATCTCCGGTCACCACGATCAGCATGTTCTTTCCGCAATAGAACTTCGCGTGATAGTCGATGATGTCCTTCCGCTCGATACTCGATACTGTCTTTTCATCCGGAGGATTCCCGTACGGATGCGCGCGCCCATAAAAAGTCGACCGGAAATACATGCCAATGGACGCTTGCGCGTTGTCCTTAACCGACTTCAGGCCATCCACATCCCGAGCCACTTCTTTGCGTACTTCGCTCTCCGTGAACGCCGGATGCAACACCGCATCGGCCAGCAAGTCGAGCCCTTTGTCGAAGTCCTTGCTCAAGAACTCCGACGAGATCGCCGTCGCCGAACCGAGTTGTCCATCGAACGCCGCGTTAAAGCTGCCGCCTAGAAAATCCAGCTCCTCCGCGAACTGCTCGGCGGAGCGTTTGGTCGTGCCACGCCGCAACAAACTGACCACGACATTCGCCAAGCCTGCCTTCTCCGGCGGGTCCGATTCCACGCCGCCTTTGATCAGCACTCGAAAATGCACCAGCGGCACGCCGGAGCGCGGCATCATCGCGATCGCCGCGCCGTTGGAGCGCGTTTCCTTTGTATACTGCGGCAGTTTCGCTTGCCCGAACTGCAAGGACGCCGCGGCGAGGATGGCGAATAAGATTTTCATCACTTGCCCTCCGGAATCAACGTCGCCACGGTGCGATTCTTTTCCGTGAAATATTTCTTCGCCACGCGCTGAATATCCGCCGCCGTCACCGCTTCAAAATCCTTATCGATCGTGAACGCCTTCGTGTAATCGCCAAAGATCACATCGTAGTGCCCCAGCAATTGAGCGCGCCCGGCAATCGTCTTTAACTGCCTGTAATGCTGCGTCAGAAGCTGATTCTTGGCCTTCTGCAACTCGCGCGCGGAGATTTCGGTGCTTTGCAACCGCTCCAGTTCCTCATACAGAACTTTTTCAGTGCGCGCCGGATCCACGCCGTTGCGCGGTTGAATGGTGAAAATCATCAGCGTCGGGTCCAGCGCGTCGCCCGCTCTGCCATTCACCGAAAGCGCCAGCGGCTCTTCATCCACCATCCTTTTATAGAGGCGCGAACTCTGCCCTGTCGATAAGATCATCGCCGCCAGATCCAATACCACCGCGTCCGGGTTCTTCGCTTCCGGCACATGATAAGCAATCATCTGGATCGGCAATTGTGCGGCTTTCTTCACCACCAGCCGCCTCTCCCCCAGTTGTTCCGGCTCCTTCGTGCGCACCGGAGGCGGCGGATCATGACGCGGAATCGGCTCGATGTATTTCTTCGCCAACTCCATCACGCGCGCCACCGTGACGTCGCCCACCACAACCATCGTGCAATTGTTCGGCGCATAGCCAATCGCGAAGTAGTCTTTCAAATCTTCCTGCGTCCATGCTTCAATATCGGACGGCCATCCGATCACCGGCCAATGGTACGGATGCGCGATGAACGCCGCGGCATGCATCTGCTCGTACAAAATGCCGAAGTTGCTGTTGTCTACCGACGTGCGCCGCTCCGAATACACCACGCCGCGCTCGGACTGCACCATCTTCGGATCGAACGAAAGATCGCGAATGCGGTCGCCCTCCATATCGAACATCAGCTCCAGCGCGCTCGAAGGGAACCAATCCGTATAGGTCGTCAAATCCTCGCCCGTCGACGCATTGTTGTTGCCGCCGGCCTTTTCCATCTCGCGGTCGAACTGCTTCGGCCCATATTTCTTCGCGCCGTTGAACATCATATGTTCGAAAAAATGCGAGATCCCCGTAATCCCGGGCCGCTCATTGCGTGAACCGATTTTGTAGAAAAAATACATCGCGACGTTGGGAATGTTGTGGTCTTCTTGAATGATGACTTTCATCCCATTGGCGAGCGTCGCGGTCTGAACGTTCTGGGAATTGGCCAAGACTGAGATAAAGAGTAAAGCCGTGAAGCATCGCATGGGATTTAAACGTATCAGAATGCGGCGATCAGGTGTAAAATGACCATAAAGTGCTAAATATGCGCCCTGCTGCAGCCTTAATCGCCCTTATTTCGTCGCTTTTATGCGCCCAGAACGTCCTGATGAATCAGGGCGTCGCAGCGTTTAAAAGCGGCAACTACCAACAGGCGGTCGAATTGTTCCGCGAAGCGGTGGCGCTGCATCCGAACGATGTGAATCCGCACCTTTACCTTGGGACCGCGTACATGAGTCAGTGGATTCCTGGAGCGGTGTCGCCGGAGAACGAAGCGAATGCGCGCTCCGCTGAGACCGAGTTCAAGCGAGTGCTGGAGTTGGATGCGAATAACACGACCTCGCTTGCATCATTGGCGAGCCTTGCGTACAACTCGGCTTCGGCGGCACCGCCTGGGGAGAAAATTCGCAAGTTCGATGAGTCTCGGGACTGGTACAAGCGTCTCGCTGCTGTCGATCCAACCAATAAACAAGCGCCTTATGCGATGGGTGTGATCGCATGGGCGAAGTGGTATCCGGCGCTGATGACCAAGAGGGCGGAACTTCGCATGAAGCCGGAAGATCCCGGGCCGTTGCCGAATCCGGCGCGGCAGGAGTTGAAGGCGCAGTATTCTTCGATTCTCGATGAAGGCATCGCGAATCTTGACCGGGCTTTGCAGCTCGATCCGAATTATTCGGATGCGATGGCGTACATGAATCTGCTCATCCGCGAGCGCGCCGATTTGCGCGACTCGAAGGAAGAATACACGCGTGATGTTGCGGTTGCCGACGAATGGGTTCAGAAGGCGCTCGCGGCCAAGAAGGAGCAGGCGCAATCTGGCATCGCGCCACCATCCCCGCCACCGAGCAGGGGCGGAGGCGGTGGATCGGCTACTCCGACGCGCATTCGGGTGGGCGGAAACGTCCTGGCGGCGAACCTGATCAAGAATGTTCAACCCTTTTATCCGCCGCTCGCCAGGCAGGCGAACATTGAGGGCGTGGTACGGTTCACCGTCATCATTGGGAAGGACGGCTCGGTGCTGAACGTGCAGCTCGTCAGCGGACATCCGCTGCTAGTCGCGGCCGCAGTGGAGGCCGTTAAGCAGTGGGCCTATCAACCCACGTTGCTCAATGGGAATCCGGTGGAAGTGATCACGCAGGTGGATGTGAGCTTTTCGCTGAGCAACTAACTATGCGTCGCGTTGCCATCATCATTGCGCTTGTTTTGCCGTACGTGCGCGCGCAGGACGCTAACACCAAGGAATCGTATTATTCCATCGGTGTAAGCGCGTGGACAAAGTCCAATCTGGCGTTGACCGCAGTGCGTGATCGGCTCGATATGAGGTCAAGCGATCCTGGAATCTTGCCCAATCCGGAGAGACGGCAGATGCAAGCGTTGTACTGGTCGATGATTCAAGAAGGCATCTGGAACCTCGACCGGGCGCTGGATCTCGATCCCGGCTTTTCCCATGCGATGGCATATAAAGGGCTTCTCATCCGCGAGCGTGCGGAATTACGCGACACAGAGGAAGAGTACGAGTCCGACATCGCTGCGGCCAACGAATTGGCCTTCAAGTCGTTCACGAGCAAGCCTCCGCGCTCACAACCGGTTGTTGAATTCCAAGGTACTCCGCCGCCTGTGGCGACAACGTCGCGCGTGCGCGTCGATGCCGGCGAACAGGAGCGCAAGTTGGTTAAGAAGATCGAGCCCATTTATCCACCGCTCGCTAGGGCGGCGCGAATTACGGGAAACGTGATCTTCACGGTAGTGGTTGGCAAGGACGGTTCCATCCTAAATTTTCAACTTGTGAGCGGCCATCCTCTGCTGGTCCCTTCGGCCACGGAGACGCTGCGGAAATTTGCTTATTTGCCTACCATTATCGGCGGATCTGCTGTAGAGGTCGTTACGCGGGTTCGGTTCAAATTCGAGCTTGGCTTTATTGAGCCTCAGCCGGTCATTTTTTGACCCATGCCGATGGCGTTTACTGTCAGGAGTAACGCCGTAAGAGTATCTTCCTTCGGTTCTCTGCGCCATGCTCGCAGCAGGCGGACTTGTTCTTGATGGAGTTGGTCTAGGGCGCCTCGACGCAATCGCACTGCTAATGCGAGCCGCGAGCGGCGGGTTGCGGAGTTGCCTAGCAACTCTTCGATTACCGATTCCGACAGTTTATATTCTTCGAAAATTGTTTCGAACAGGCGCGCGCTTAGCGCTTCATCCTCGACCAGCGATGCGTAGAGGCGCATCAGGCCGGGGTGGGCCATCATCAGGCTCGCTTCGGCGTTGTGCAGTAAATAGGATAAGAACGGCCACACGCGAACTTGCTCGCGGAGTTGTTTCCAATCATCGATTCGCTCGCGGCGCAGCCAGTCTAAGGCGGTGCCGACTCCGTACCAGCCGGGCAGATGGAATCTCGCCTGACTCCAACTGAAAACCCACGGGATGGCGCGCAGATCGTCGAGTGTTCCGGCTCCGCTGCGGTGCGAGGGGCGGGAGCCGAGCTGCGTTTGCTCGATCGCATCGATGGGCGTGGCTTGGCGAAAAAACGTCACAAACCCATCGGTTTCTACGAGTTTTCGATACGTTTTGAAGCTGATTTCGACCACTCGCGGCCAGATGGATTCTAGCTCGTGCGTGTCACCTTGAGGCCGCACGCTGTGAAGAAGCGTCGTTCGCGTGACGCCGGCGAGCAGGCGTTCCAGTTGGAACGTTGCCGTGACTCGATTGGCGTACTTTTGCGCGATTACTTCACCCTGCTCAGTCACCCGCATTTTTCCGGTCAACGAGCCTTGCGGCAGGGCTTCCAGAAACACGTGCGTGGGACCCGCGCCGCGACCGACGGTGCCGCCTCGGCCGTGAAAAAACGTCAGGCGGGTGTTATGTTTCTTCGCGACCGCCGTCAATTCGCGCTCGGCTTGATGCAGGCTCCACTGGCTGCAAAGCACGCCGCCATCCTTATTACTATCGCTATAGCCGAGCATGACGACTACATCGTTCACGGGACGGCGTATCGAAACTGGATGGCTCAAAAACTTGTCGAGAATTCCGGCGCTGTTTTCCAGGTCGCGAATGGTTTCAAAAAGCGGCGCGACGGCCAGCTCGCAGGCTAAGCCGCCTTCGGTTTCGACCAGCAATCCTCCTTCGCGGGCCAGCAGGTAGACGACGAGCAGATCCGCGACTCCGCGGGTCATGCTGACGATGACCGGGCCGAGGCCTTCCGGGCCTTTTGTCGACAGGTGCATCCTCAGTTCGCGGAATAGTGCCGTGACGTGCGCGGCTTCCGGATCGAGATTCATGTGAGGGCCGGTGAAGGGGCGCAGGGTTTGCAGTTCGCGATTTAGGAATTCTAGTTTCTCCGCTTCGCTCCAGTTCGGAAAATCGTGCTTCGCAAAACCCGCGGCTCGCAGCAAGCCGGCCATGGCTCGATCGTGATATTGGCTGTTTTGCCGGATGTCGAGGGTCGCGAGATGGAATCCGAAAACGCGCGCCTGCGCGATGGCGGGGCGCACGTCCATCTCCGCGACGTTGCGCGCGCCCGCTTCGACGAGCGATGTTTCGAGTACTTCGAAATCTTCGATCCATTCGCTCGCGGAGGCGTAGCCGTCTGCGTTATCGACGCGTTCCAGACGCGCGAGCATCAGGTTGATCAGTTGCCGCCAAGGCTCGCGGGGGTTACGATCGATCGCTTTGCGCGCGACCTCCGCTCCAAGGATTCGGCTCAAGATTGCAATGCGATCGCACAACATTTCGGGCACGGGCACTTCAGATTCGGCGAGACTGAGACGCGCGCCGAGCTGACGCAAACGCTCGCGGGCAACGGCGAGCGCGCCCTGGCGCAACAAAACGAGAGTCCGCGCGGTTACTTCGGGCGTGACAAGTGGATGGCCGTCGCGATCGCCTCCCACCCAGCTTCCGAACGCGAGCTTCGGCAGATTGGGCGGAGCTGTTCCAAACACGGCCGACCAGGAATGCTGGAAACGCTGGTCCAGAAGTTCAACCACGTCGGGGAAAACCCAGCGCAGGTAATGCAACACGCCTTGCACTTCGCTTTCGACTTCCGGGCGTTCTGAACGGATTTCGCCGGTGCGCCACAGGCGTTCGAGCGCGGCTTTCAGGCGGCGGCGAAAAATTGCGGCCTCGACTTCCGTAAACCGGCGGTTGTCGCGCTCGACTAAGAGAAGATAAATCGCCCGATGATGTTCGAGCACCGTCGCGCGTTTGGCTTCGGTGGGATGCGCGGTGAGTACGGGCTCGACGGAGGTCTGGTCCATCGCGCTGCGCAAAGCGGCTTCGGAAAATCCGCGCTGGCGAAGGTCGCTGAGGTTATAGAGCCAGAGGCCGGGCTCGCCTTCCTGACGGCGGGGATCTTCGGCGCGGCGGCGGACCTGATTGGCGGTATTCTCTTCGACAATATCGAGAAGTTGAAAGACGATGGAAAGAGCCTGGCAGTACTCGGCTGGCAAGGCGGCGAGTTCTCGCGGCGCACAGGCGTCGTCGAAACAAGATCGTAAAAACGCAGCGAGATCCGCGTCGCCTTCCTCTTCCAGCATTTCGGAGAAGAGGCCACGGATCTCGTTGAAGTCATCTGTCCACTTGGAGAAGCCCTCGCGCAAAGAGTCTGCCGGGCGGGGGATCATTTCACCGTGAAGGGAACCGAGGCGACGACATTCTCCCATTCCAACTGGAGTTTGCCCTGGTTGCCGCCAGCGCCGGAGAGAGTGATCTTGAACTTCTCAATGGGCGCGGAGGGCTTGGTGACGGTCATCGGGACGCGGCCGAGGTCCTGTTTAGCTTCATATTCAGTACCCCATTGCTTGGTCTGCTTATTGATGATGAGCTGCCAGGGGCTGACGTTCACCAGCGTATAAATTGTGTAATCGCCTTTGGGAACAGAGAGGCTGCCGATCATGAGGTCAGCATCGGTGTGCAGGGCAGTAGCGTCGTCGGCGCCGGTACGCCACGCGGGATAGGTGGGGTCCTTACTGATGCGCCCGTTCGGGCCGAATATCTGACGTCCTCGCATCGAGGGGGCAGAATATTTAATCGTGATGCCTTTGCCGGAGATGGTGACCGATGTTTCCGCGGAAGGGCTTTGCGGATTCCCGGCGAAAGACAGGGCCGCGCAGGCCAGCAACGTAGCTGAAAATTGGATTGGTTTGCTCATGAATCGAGTATACCGATGTTGCTTATTTGACGACCGAGCCGAGCAGCAATTCAAATTTTGGCTGGTTCGCGGCGATGGTCTTCGCGGGGCCGGTGAACTTGAAGAACACGTTGCCGCCGGGTCCTTCGACGATCGCGCCGAGCATGCGATATCCAGACTTCGCGACGCCGCCGCCCGACATCGGGCCGCCCATGCCCGAGTAGTCGCCGGACACATCGATGGTGGTCACCGCGAGCGAGTGAATCGTGCGCTTGCCGGTTTTTGCGTCTGGACCATGGAACTGCTTTTTCCATCGTGCGAGATTGTCGTCGATGCTGCCGCCTTGTCCTGGACCGAAGAAATAAACGGCACACTCGGCATCATCCACGATATAGGTCGCGACGCGCATGGGACGAGCGCCGCTTTCGGTCTTCCAAGCGGCGGGCGGGGTCCACTTCAAGCCAGCCGCGGATTCGGCGTTCAGCAACAGGATAGAGCAGAGGAGCGAACTGCACGGGCGAAGATTCATTCTCTTATTGTCGACGAAAATGCGTTTCCTGCCGACTAACGGCCGCCGCGTCTCCAGGAATAGACTGCCCAAGCGCTTCCCACGATGGACACGACGATTACCGCAACGATCAGGCCTTCGAAGATCGGCGACTGCACCACTTTCAGAATCTTCGGCCCGAACTGGATGGCGAGCAATCCTTCCGCGGCGAAGCGCACGAATCGGAACACGCCGACAATCCCAAGCAATTTGGCGCGCGGATACTTTAGCGCGGCGGCCACCAGTACGACCACCGAAAACGGAAATCCCGGGGGAGCGGCCGAAGCTACCGCCAGCGCTACACCGGAGCTTGCCTGCACTCGCTTTTGGAAAAAACGCAGACGGCGTTTAGAGATTCGTTTTTCGAGTCCCTCCTCGCCTCCCTTTCGTCCGACCCAATCCGTGGTGAAGCAGCCAACGACCGATCCAAACGCGGCCAGCGCGGCGTAGTACGCCCACCAGTTGTGATGCCGCGCCGAGAGCACGACCACCAACAAATCGATTCCGAGCGGAAAGAAAAGCAGCGATGCATCCAGGATTCCCAACAGGAAAACACCCAAGCCGCCCAGAGAAGCCAGGAAAAACGCGACGGGTGCGATGATTGCTTTCAGATTCCGATCATCTCACGCAAACGCGCCCAGACTAAAATTTCTTCAGCCAGATGTTCCTGATGCCGATCTTGCCGGTACCTTCGATCTCGAATCCGATCAGGCCGGTTTTGCGGAACTTCGTGCGATCGTCGTCGATCAGAATCGCCATCACGTGACCGTTAATGATGTGAGTCATCTGGGTTCCGCGAGCGATGATGTGAAACTGATTCCAGTCGTCGACCTTCACGTGCCCGCCGAGCTCGTCCTTGTCGCCGAGCGTCGCCAGCAGCCGCGGACTCTTGCCCTCTTCGGTCCGAACCACTTGTCCTCGCCACGCGATGATGCCGCGGCCGGTGGCTTGTTCGTAATACTGGCCGCTATAGCGGTTCTGACCATCGAAATCGAATTGCGCGCCCAGCATGTTCCACTTGGCCTGCCCCGCTTGATCGGGCGGCGTTCCACGAGGCTGGCCGCTGGGGCATGGGCCTTGCGGTCCGCGCCCACCGCCGGGACCACGGCCGCCTCCTGTGGGACGAGGCTCCTGAATCGCGCCACGATATTGGACGCCGCTATTCACCTGCGCTCCGGTACCCTTCATTTCGAGCTTCATCTCGAAGTCCGCGGCTTCACCACTTTGCCAGACGAGGTAGATCGTGCCAGTGGGTTTCTCGCAAGTCGACTCGACCGTGATCGCGCCATCGACGACGTGCCAGTATGCTTTATCGCCATCCCAACCATTCAGCGTCGACCCATCGAACATGGAAACCCAACCGGGATGGTCGGCGAATTCGATGGGATCGGGCTGACGGAATCCTCCGCCGCCTCGGCCGGGACCTGGTGTTCCAGCAGGTGTTCCAGCCGCGGGAGGTTGCTGCGAATACGCCCGGCAAGCCAAGACGAGCGAAGCCGTAACGAGAACTTTGCGAACGTTCATGCCGTCTCCCTTCAACTACACGTCGTTTTTGGGGACTTGAAACGGTTCAAGCCTCGACGAGCATATCATAATCCGGCGCGTGCGGTTACCTCCGGAGCTCATCGCGCATATTCGCCGTCTCGCGAATCGCTTCCGGCGGGCAACGAGTTCACCGCGCGAAGTATGATTTGTTCATGTCAACCTGGCGATGTTACTCGGTATTCATAATTGCCGCGACGCTGTTCGCTCAGCCGCGCGAACGGCGTTTCAGTTTTGAATATGGGGCGAGCGTGCCCGCCACAGTTGCCGGAACCAGTTTTCGTCTCTGGGTTCCGATGCCGCACGATGACGATTCTCAACAAATCGGCAATCTGCGGATCGAATCGTCCGCGCCCTATCGTCTCGGTACAGATGAACTCGGGAATCAGTTCCTCAGTGTCGAATCGAGCAACCCGCCATCGATCACGGTGAAGTTCGCTTGCGTGCGGAAGGAGCGTCTGCGGCCTGTCGCGACATCGAAGGGCGCTGCTCTGTTGAGTTCTGAGGACCGCGCTCGCTGGCTCGCACCGGATCGCATGGTGCCGCTCGACGATACCATTCGCAAGTGGGCCGGCGAGGTCGTGGCCGCGGCGCACGCGCATACGGACCTGGAAATGGCGCGCGCAATTTACGATCACGTGGTGGCCACCGTGAAATACGATAAGACCGGAAAAGGCTGGGGCCGGGGCGATATCTATTACGCGTGCGATGCGCGGCGCGGAAACTGTACCGACTTCCACGCCATCTTCATTGGCTATGCGCGCGCGATGGGGATTCCAGCGCGGTTCTCGATCGGCTTCCCGATTCCGTCCGAGCGTGGGGAGGGCTCGATTGCCGGCTACCATTGTTGGACCGAATTTTATGCGCAGGGCATCGGCTGGATTCCGATCGATGCTTCGGAAGCGGGAAAGAATCCGGCGATGCGCGAATATTTCTTCGGCACTCACGACGAGAATCACGTCGAATTAACGCGTGGCCGCGACTTGCAGCTCATCCCGAGGCAGGCAGCGGACCCGTTGAATTACTTCGTCTACCCTTACGCCGAGGCGGACGGGAAGCCAGTCGACAATTTGGATCGCACGTTTTCCTGGAAGGACTTAAGTCCCATTCGCGATACAAATAACGCCAAATAACGCCAATGCTTGCGATCGTGTGGACAATGACGTCGAGGCAGCCAGCGACGGCACTGCTACGAGAATCACGCTTCCCGGCATGGGTGTAAATCGGTGGAATTCATTTAGATACGTGTCCTACCCAGGCGCCCCCGCCGGGAACGCCACGTATACTCGATCGAGGAGCGGGACGTGAACAAGCTTAGATTTGTGAAAAACCTCTCGCGTTATTCTCGCGTTATTTTAACGCGAGGGGCAGTTTTGCTTCGGGTTTCGTATTCTGATTCAGTGATCCGATCACTCTGCCTTCTCCTGCTGGCCGTTCCGGTCTTCTCACAAACTCCGTTCGAGGTCGAGGAAGCCACTATTTCTCAGGTCCACGACGCGATGAAGGCCGGCCGCCTCACCTGCCGCGCGCTCGTCGATCAATATCTGAAGCGCATCGAAGCGTACGATAAGAACGGTCCCGCGATCAACGCCATCGTGCTGGTGAATCCCGACGTCGAAAAACAGGCCGATGAACTGGACCGCCGCTTCGCGCAATCCGGCTTAACTGGACCGCTGCATTGCGTGCCCATGATCGTCAAGGATAATTTCGAGACCAAGGGACTTCGGACCACGAACGGCGCGCTCGCTCTGGCGAAGTATATTCCCGATAAGGACGCGTTCTTAGTCAAGCGAGTGAAGGATGCGGGCGCGCTCGTCCTCGCCAAATCGAATATGGCGGAGTGGGCGTTCAGTCCTTATGAAACGGTCAGCTCCATTCTTCCCGGCTACACCAGGAATCCGTATGCGCTGAATCGCGTCACCGCCGGTTCGAGCGGAGGCACAGCGGCCGCCATCGCCGCGAGCCTCGGCCTGGTCGGGCTCGGAAGCGACACCGGTAATTCGATTCGTGGACCATCGTCGCACCAGTCGCTCGCCGGAATTCGCTCCACGATGGGCCTCACCAGCCGCGCGGGCGTCTTGCCGCTCAGCCTTCTCGCCGACATTGCGGGTCCCATTGCGCGGACCGTGGAAGATGCCACGAAAGTTTTTCAAGTGATCGTGGGCGAGGATCCCAACGACCCCGTCACCGCCGCGGCGCGCGATCATCTTCCGCAGGACTATTCAAAATCTCTCGATCGCAACGGACTTCGCGGAGCCACAATCGGGATTCTTCGCCAGGCCTATGAGCGCGAATCGACCGACCCTGAAATCGTCAGCATCTTCATGACTGCGATTGAAGACCTGCGCCGGGCCGGAGCCACCATCGTCGATCCCGCCACCGTCGAGGCCGTCCGCCGCGAGCGCGCGAGCGGCCCCTGCATGGGATTCAAGTACGACATCAATCACTACCTCGCAGCGCAAGGCGACCGCGTGCCGGTCAAAACCCTCGCCGAAATTATCAAGTCGGGAGGTTTTCATCCCTCCGTTCAGCGGCGCCTGGAGCAAGCCGAGCAAGGTCCGGAGAATGGTCCCGATTCGCCCGCCTGCAAGGCCGATTCGGCTTATCGCGATCAAGTCCGCGAGGCCGTCAATCAGACCATGGATAAGTTGAAGCTCGACGCCTTCGTCTACCCGACCTGGAGCAATCCTCCGCGCCTGATCGGGGACCTGAACACTCCCGCGGGCGATAACAGTCAGTTTTATTCGCCCACCACGGGCTTTCCGGCCATCAACGTCCCCATGGGATTTTCGCGTGGCGGCACGCTCCCCGCAGGCATGACGATTTTTGGCCGCGCGTGGTCCGAACCGGAGCTGATCAAACTCGCGTATGCGTACGAACAGGCGACGCATCGCCGTCACGCGCCATCGACAACTCCGCCTTTGCGCTAAAAGACTCCGCTCCCTGTGCATCGACACCGAGCGCCGCGACCACAGGGAGCGGTGCTAACTAATCACTGGAACAGCCATCGAAGCCGGACGATCCATCTTCACCGACGCCGATTCCACGCGCGCGATCAGCCGTGTCAGTTCCTCTTCATCGGAATCGAAATCGAGATGAGGCACTTCTAAGTCGAGCGCCACCGACGATCCGCGCTCGCCGTCTTTCACGAGCGCGATCACGCGCGTACCCAGGCACACCGCTTCGCGTGTGTTGTGTGTCACAAACACCACCGTGGTCCCGCTCTCCCGCCACAATTCCTTCATCAACCGTTGCATGCCGCGCCGCGTCCCCGGATCGAGCGCGCTGAACGCCTCGTCCATCAGCAGCACCGGCGGCTTCATGATCAGCGCCTGCGCGATCGCGACCCGTTGCTGCATGCCGCCCGATAGCTGATGCGGATATTTCTTCGCGTCCGCTTCACTCAATCCCGTGTGACGCAAATAGCGCAGCGCCTCTTCCCGAAACTCGCGCGAATTGCGATTCCAGAATCCGCTCGTCACTTCGAGGCCAAACGCCACGTTCGCGAGTACCGTCTTATCGGGGAACAATGAGTAACGTTGCGGCACGTACCCGCATGTTCGATCCGGCCGCGACCGCTCGCGTCCCTGCACCTGCACGCGACCCTCTGTCGGATGTTCCTCCGCGAGAATCAGCCGTAGCAGCGTCGATTTTCCGCAGCCCGTCTCTCCGACAATCGACACGAACTCGCCTGCATCGATCTCGAGATCGATCCCGTTCAGGACGCGGCGCGACGCGTATTCGACGACGACGTTCTCGACGTTGATGCTCATTCTTGATAACTCATTCCTGAAACCAGGGATGCAGTTTTTTGTTCAGCGTGCTCATGCCGAGGTCGACCGCGAACAACAGCAGCGCGACCCACAATGCATAAGGAAGAATCGTATCCATCCCCATGTGCCTCCGCAACAGCGCGATGCGGTACGCCAACCCGTCGGTCGACGCGATCATTTCCCCGGCGAACAGAAACAGCATCACCGCCTTCAAGTTCAAACGGATGCTATTCAACACGCGCGGGAAAATTTGTTTCAGCACGATGCGGTACGTGATCGCGAAGTCGCCCGCCCCCAGGGTGAATCCCTTCACAATCTGCTCGCGCGGCACGCTCTTCGTTAGATTCACCGTGTCGAGAATGATGGTCGGCGCCACGCCGATCACGATCAGCATGATCTTCGACAACTCGTCGATCCCGAATGCGATAAACAGAATCGGCAGCAGCGACAGCGCGACAATTTTGTCGAAAAACTGGAAGAATCGGAGGAAAAACGCACCCATGTAAGGAAACATCGCCATGTGCAACCCCAGCAGCACCGCCGGAAATAACAGAGCGACGCTAATCAAAAACCGCCTCGCCGTCGCAAGAGTATCCGTCGCCAGCATGCTCCCGCGGACTCGCTGGATGAGCGATTGCGGAGCCTCCTGCACTTCCTGTCCTTCGGCCGGTTTCGCCGCGGCGTCTTGAAACGCCCGCACCATTTGCGTAACCGTCGGCATCACCCGATCGTCAGGATTCTCGCGATGACGCTGCTCGGCCGCATAAAAATAGGCTGTGATGCCAGCCGCGAACAGAAACCACGACAACACCCACGCGGGGATTCTCGCCGGCTGCGTGTCGATCCTGAAAAAACTCATAGCTTTCCTTGCGCCGCCATCTGCATATACGCCGGATTGAAGCGCAGCCGCACGCGATCCGCCTTGCCCAGCAGGCTCGCATCGGGAAATTGAATCGCGACATCGTCCGCCGACGCCGTCTTTTCTCCCAACAGGCCATGGGAGAAACAGAACTTGCGAACCAGGTCCATGGTCTTTTTCAAATCGGGCGCCGTCGTCATTTGCACCGCCGACTGCGGTGTAAAAAACATGTGCGTCGTCGAGAGCTGTTCCTTATACGACGCGAGCGTATCCTGCGACCCTTCGGCAATCGCCGTAAGCGCCTTGTCCGCCGCCGCGCCCGTCATCTGCGACATCACTTCGTACCACGCCGCCGTGATGGCCTTGGCGAATTTCTCGCCATCCGGCCTCTTCAACACGTCCGTGCGCACCACGAGAAGATCCAGAATCTCACCGGGGATTTTCGACGAATTGAATACGATCTGCGCGTCCTTCGCCTTCGCGATCTGAGACACCATCGGCTTCCACGTGACCACCACCTGCTTGCTCGGATTGGTGAGGAACGCCGACGCAATATCGGCATCCGAAGTATTCAGGTACTTGATTTTCTTGATCTGACTTTCCAGGCCGTTGATCGCCATTCCTCGCTCGATCAGATACTGCGAAACCGTTTTCTCGACAATCAGCACCTGCTTGCCGGGAATCTGCGCGAGCGTCAGACCCCGCGTGATCACCGCATCGTTGCCGTTTGAATAATCGCCCACAATGATCGCGCTGGTATCCACGCCCGCCGCCGCGGGCATGTCGAGCGCCTCCATATTGGTCATCGCGCACGCATCGATATTCTTCGCGACAAATGCGTCCAGAGACGGCGCGTAATCGAAGCGCTGCACCTTGATCGCGAC
Organism: Bryobacterales bacterium; assembly: GCA_003170295.1. GTDB lineage: Bacteria > Acidobacteriota > Terriglobia > Bryobacterales > Bryobacteraceae > Palsa-187. The sequence continues at coordinate 124,967 of PNAJ01000146.1, forward strand.
GCCGTATTTGTCGGCCCACTTCTTGAGAATCCCCGACTTCTGCATGTAGTAATAAGGATTCCAGCCGACGTAAACGCTCCAGCCGACAGTGAACGACGGCTTTTGCGCGTAAATTGCAGGCGCTAGCGCGGCGATAATGAGGAGGCGGCCAAGTGACATGAGGTAAAGTCGATCCTTGCCACATGGCAATGAGCGGCAACCTGGCCGATTAGATAGAGTCTAGCGCACTTGTGTTTTGCGCCGCGCGAACTTCATCCCGGACCAGTCCGCGTTCACGGCACAGATTTTGTAATCGACCATGCCCGCCTCCAGACCTGTCAGGCGCACATCGTTCTGATTGAAGTCGACCTTGTACCGGCCCGCCTGCTTCGGATAGACGATCCATAAAGAGCGCGCCCTCGCGAGTTCGAACGCCGCGGCCAGTTCGCGGCTCGATCGAACAAACCACAGGACCAGGTTCGTCCCCGCCGTCACGCGCGATACGATCTCGACGCCCTCCGGGAGATCGCCAAGCATCTCGATGAACCCATCCTCCGCGCCGATCAGAGCAGCCTTCGTGCCAGCCTTGAGATCGAGCTTCTTCGCCAGCGGCGAGCCCGCGTACCGCTGCATATGCGGCACCGGCTGCGCGACTACGGCAGGTGCTCTCTTCAACGCCCGCGACACGGCAGCGGCGGCTTTCGCCCAATCCGTGAAGATCCCGTCAGGCACCTCTTCGCGTACACGCGCCACTTTCTCTTCGATCCCTCCCGCGAACACAATCGGAAGATGCCGCATCGACTTGCTGGTCCGCAACATGACCGCGACCTCGCGCCCGTGCGAGGGCAATCGGTCCAGGTCGATCAGCATGACCGCGGGCGGGTTCTCGCGCAGACGCGTAATCATGCCGGCGGGATTGAATGGCGACGCGTCGACGTCGAGCCCGGCTTTCTTAAGTACCCGAGCACGCTCCGCGGCAAGGTCCTCATTCCAGCAAACCAGTCGGATGCGAGGCTTCGCTGCCATGACAGTCTAATGATGGTGGCACAGACGTTCAGAGATTGCTTAAACCAGTGGCCTGTCGCTGCCAGGTCATTACCATGTCCCCTCCTTTACAGTCGGGGTTCGGTGTCGGAATGATCGCGTGTATCAGCAGTTGGATCGTCCTCAGCATTGACACCGAGCAAGCTAGGTGGCGCAGCGCTTCCGCCTGCCATCGAGTTTTCGGCAACTCCCGACGAATCCCCTGGCTCGCGCCAGGGGTTATAACCCCGGGGATTTTGCTAGTCGTGCTTCTGCGCGAATTGAAAATGGCTCAATGTCTCGGCGTAATTCGCGATGCCCTTATAGAGCGCTTCCGCAATCTTCTGCCGATGCTCCGGCTTGCGCAACAGCGCTTCATCGCCCGCATTGGTAAGAAACCCGATCTCCGCCAGCACGCTCGGCATCGACGCGCCGATCAACACGATAAACGGCGCTTTCTTCAGCCCGCGGTTTTTGGCCCCAGCGTTCCCTTTCGTTTCGAGCGTGGTGAGCGACGCTTGAAGCCGCGTCGCAAATTCGCGCGATTCGTCGATCTTATCCTTGAGCGCGATCTTTTCGAGCAGGTCTTTGAGGTCGTGGATGGAGCTCCCCGAACCCGCGTTTTCGCGCGCAGCGAGATCCAGCGCGGCCCTCGACGTCGTGAAGTTCAGATAGTACATCTCCACGCCCGCCGCCGTCCGCAGAGGCGACGAATTGGCATGAATCGAGAGGAACAAATCGGCCTTGCGATCGTTGGCGATGTGCGTCCGCTCTTCCAATCCGATGAACGAGTCTTCGGAGCGCGTGTATACCACCTCGCTCCCCAGGCGATCTTCGATCAGCGCGCCAAGCCGCCGCGCCACGTCGAGCACCACTTCTTTTTCGTACAGCCCGGAAGGCCCATGCGTGCCGACATCCTTGCCACCGTGACCCGGATCGATTACCACGCGGCCCAGCTTCAAACCCAGCACGCGGGTCAGCGAGCGGTCGCCATTCGCATTGCGCTTGGCAGCCTCGGCAGAGACGCCCGGTTTCATTTTCTCGGTCTTCAATTCTGCGGGAGGGGGCGGAAGCTCACTCTTAGTCCCGGAAATTGACGGTCCTGGAGCTTTGGAGGGCTTCGCCATCACGGGCATCGGCGGAGCCGGAAGCATCTCCGGCGGCAGCGAGGCGATTGACGATTCGGCGCGCGCGATTTCACTGTGCGGCGGCGGTTGGAATTTGCGGGGCTCCTTTTTCGGCGCGACCGCGACCTCGGTAGGTGCAATTTCTATCGGGTGCCTAACCTCTGGCGGCACAGCGGATCGTACCGGAGCAGCCACTTCGGTAACTCTCCCAATCACGGGCGCGGGCCGATCCTTGCCCCGCAGCTCGATCATCAATCGATCCGGACTCGATAGTTGCGACGACGTGAACTCCACGTGTGGCTCCAGATCGAGCACGACGCGCGTCACGCCGGGTTGCGTTTCCGCGATACGGATCTGCTTTAGAATTCCGTCGCCCACCGGGATGGTGTGCAGACCCTTGGCCATCATCTCCGGCGTGGCGCCATGAATGTCAAAAAAGAGGCGGTCGGGATTGGTCAGGCGCTCGGATTTGAATTTGAAATCCGCCGAAACATCAATGGCGACGCGCGTCAGCTCGCCCAGCGACCAGAACCGCACGGCACTCACTTTATTCGCGGGAGGCCTCGGAGCCGCCGCAAGATACACCGCAGGCACAAGCAGGAGACTCGCGAGGAGTCTCGACCTATTGCGCGGTCTTGAGATGCAGCCTGCCATTTTCGTCGATAAACGGTTCAACCTTCGCCGGCTCCACCGGCTTCGCTTCCACCGCTTTCACTTCATCCACCACAGGTACAGCCGCCGGCTTCGCCGCATCGGCCGCGCGCCGTGCTTCGCCGTAGCGCTTCCCAACTTGATACACGTAATTCTGCGTCTCGGCATAAGGCGGTATCCATTTATACTTGTCCACCGCGCCCGGACCCGCGTTGTAGGCCGCAAGCGCCAGCCGGTCGTCCTTATAAAGGTCCTGCAGGTATTTCAGATACTTCACGCCCGCCTCGATATTCTGCTGCGGATCGAAACTGTTGCTCACGCCGAGCATGCGCGCGGTCGAAGGAGTCAACTGCATCAGCCCCTGTGCGCCCTTGTTCGAAACGGCGTGGACGTTGTAATTGCTCTCCTGTTTGATAATCGAATGGACCAGCAGAGGATCGACGTCGTGCGCGCGGGAGGCCTGATCCACAATCGCGTTCAGGTTGATGCTGGAGCCGCTGGCCGGCGGCGTGATTTTCGTAATGGCCGGTCTGGAGGAAACGACAATACTGCGCACCAATTTCCCCGTGCGCGGGTCGGCCCGCACCACCTGCGTCTTGTGCACCACGGGCGCAGGGATCGGATCAGCGGCGCGACTGGGGGAGGCGGCCAGCATGGCAAAGGCGACTAACAAACAAATATACACCCTTTTGTTTGATTCCACTATACGACGCTGCTCCTTAACGCATACTCCTGCTGACGTTGCTAATATCATCTCATGACGCGGGTTGCTCAAGCAGGCTTTGTTTTGACAGGCGGAGCCAGCCGGCGCATGGGCCGCGATAAGGCCCTGCTGCCGCTTGGGCGTACGACCATGGTCGAACAAATCGCCGCCACCGTCCGCAGCGCAGCCGGAAATGTGACTCTCATAGGCCAGGTTCATAAATACGCGCACCTCGGTTTGCCGGTCGTCCCCGATGAAATCGAAAATTGCGGACCTCTCGGCGGTCTCTACACCGCGCTTCGCGTCACCACCGCCGACTGGAACATCGTTGTCGCGTGCGACATGCCCCATGTGACCGAGGCTTTCCTCACCGAACTTCTGCGCGCCGCGGAAATCGCGAACGCCGATTGCCTGGTGCCTGAAATGAATGGGAAAATCGACCCTCTGTGCGCCGTCTACCACGCCCGAGTCGTCACGGCGGCGGAGTCGGCGATCCATCGTAAATTGTTCAAAATGCAAGACTTTGTCTCTACCCTTCGTGCTTCGCGGTGGCCTGTTCCCGACCCCCGGCCGCTCCAGAATGTGAATACTCCGGCCGAATGGAGCGCGCGATGACGCCGCAGCACTCGCACTATATTCAGTTCGAGCACATCTATAAGACGTTCGATCGACCCGTTTTAGTCGATATCAATTTTCACGTCGATGCAGGGGAGACGCTGGCCATCATCGGACGCAGCGGCGTCGGCAAGTCGGTGAGCCTCGGCCACATCATGGGATTTCTCAAGCCGGACTCCGGGCGCATTCACGTGGCCTATACCGACATGACGGAGGAAAGGGAAGCGGAATGGCGGCGCATCCGCAAAAAAGTCACCATGGTTTTTCAGTCCGGTGCATTGTTCGATTCGCTTACGGTAGCGGAAAATATATTATTTTCGCTCGAACTGCGCGAAGATTACAACGAATCGAATAAGGAAGATGTGGTCACGGGACTGCTGCAAATGGTGGATTTGCTGGATTATCGCGACGTATATCCAGCCGATTTGTCCACCGGACACAAACGCGCCGTCGCCATCGCGCGGGCGTTGGCCGCGCAGCCCGAATGCATCCTGTACGACGAGCCGACGACCATGGTCGACCCGATCATGAGCGATCACGTCGGCAACCTGATGCTGCGCCTGAAGACGCAGTTGCGTCTGACCAGCGTGGTCGTCACGCATGACCTGGACCTGATGCGCAAAGTCGCGGACCGAGTGGTGTTTCTGTTTGAAGGCCACGCGATTTACTTCGGGCCGGTGTCGGAACTCGAAAACTGCCCGCATCCGCACATTCAGGAATTCCTCGCCATGGACCGCGTTTAGGGTTAAATGCCGCCGAACGATTGATCGCCCTTTTGCGGTTGCCTTCAGGAGGCTGAATGTTTGTCTTGATTCATCCTGGTTCGATCACTCATCATGTCTAGCGCCATTTGCACGCTGGCATCGCCTTTTCCCAAGAATATCCATTTGTCCTGGGAGCGAAAGGCGCAAATTCTGCGGACGGCGTCCGGTATCCGCTGGCCGAGGGACAGAGTGAACTCCACTCCGGGAATGTTGAACTGGTAGGAGTGATACATTCCGCCAACTTTGCCTCCAAATGGAAAAGTAGCGATCTCAAGCAATGTAGTCGCATTGGAGACAACTATCAGCAAAGCTGCATTTCCGGGGAAGGGTGCAGAACTCAATAGATATTGGCGGAACTCTTCTTGGTAGCTTCCAAGGTTTAGGCGATGCTCTGCACATCCCCAGTCGTGAGCGCTGGCCCTCCAAAAAACACTTATAGCAAAGTAGGTGAGGGCTTCCATATCGATAGCAGAAATTGTCCGACCCGAAAATGCAGAAAAATCGTCGGCGTGTTGGATCGGTGTTGCGTTGTGCAGTATTGTCTGGAGTGGGAACGTTCCGCTGGCAGACCGAACTCCGTTTCCCATCACCCATCGCTCCCCGTGCTTGCTAAACCTATCCTCGCATCCAGCACACAATAGATAATCTCTGATTTGTCTATTTCCGATTCGTGGATTTGTGCGATCTAAAATGATTTGCGAAGTATCTCCCGGAAGCTTCATGTTTTTGTACATGGCGCTCGGGAGAAAGTGACTCTCACGTAGTTCTCGAACCTCCTTACACAGGGCACAATCGCTGATGATTCTTTGACACATACCTCGTATATAGTTTCTGGTGCAAAGCGGATAATGATCGTCTGGTCTGTCAAGTATACCAGTGCCCAAATTAAGGTTAATTAAGGCTTCGGCGAGGGCGTTTTTTAGTGTTTTAAGACCCATTTTAGGAACAGCGAGAGCGCCATTACGAATCCGATCGCGATTACGACCCGCCGGACGGCTGTTCGGCCCATCCGGCGAGCCAATCCGGCGCCGCCGTACCCTCCCGCGATCGCGCCGACCGCCATGATCAGCACATAAGGCCCCTCGACCATCCGCGCGAAGATAAAATACATCGCCGCCACGCCGTTGATGCAGAGAGCGAAGAAATTCTTGAGTCCGTTCATCTGATGAATGTCGGTCAGGCCCAGAATGCTGAGCGCGGCCAGCATCAGAATGCCGATGCCCGCGCCGAAATAGCCGCCGTAGAGCGCTACGAAGAATTGAAATAGAATCGCGCCGGTGAGCCACTGGTGCGAGGGCTTGAACAGGCGCTCGGCCGGCAGCATGAACAGCACGGTCGCGAACAGAATCAAAAACGGCACAAGGGCGTCGAATATAGAAGGAGGCGTGAAACGGAGCAGCACCGCTCCGGCGATGCCTCCGATCAAACTCGGGACGGTGAGCGCGAGCATGCGGGGGTCGGCCGAACGCAGTTCTTTCCGGTATCCCCACATGCTGCCGAGCGATCCGGGCCAGATGGCGGCGGTGCTGGTGGCGTTGGCCGAGATCGAATCGAGCCCGAGCCAGATCAGTGTCGGAAACGTCCGCAACGTGCCGCCACCGGCGACGGAATTGATCGCTCCGGCGGCGAACGCGGAGAGAAATGCGGAGGAGCCGTGTAAAAGATCCATTTGGGCTGGTAAGATTAGAGATTAACAGGAGCTATCGGGAGAAATTTTTGGCCGCGCCGCCATCGCACCTAATTGCAATCTATCCAGGATCGTTCGACCCGATTACGAACGGGCATCTGGATCTGATTGCGCGTGGCAGCCGCGTGGTGGAGCGGTTGATTGTGGCCGTGCTCCGGAACGATTCGAAGCAGGCGCTCTTCTCCGTGGAAGAGCGCATGGAAATCGTACGAGAAGTCGTGAGGCCGTATAGCAACGTGGAAGTCGGATCTTTCGACGGGCTGCTGGTGGATTACGCGGCGGAGCGCGGCGCGAATCTGATTCTGCGCGGCATCCGTGCGATTTCCGATTACGAATACGAGCTGCAAATGGCGCTGATGAACCGGCGGTTGCGGCCGGAACTGGAGACGGCGTTCCTGATGGCGGGCGAGGCGTACTCGTTCTTGAGTTCGCACCTGGTGAAGGAAGTGGTTTCGCTCGGCGGCGATGTTTCGGGCCTGGTGCCGCCGATGGTGGAGGCGCGGTTAAAGAAAAGATTTGGACATCATGCAAACACTACAAGGACTAGCTGAAAGAATTTCGACGATAAGCGTTTCCTCGACAATGAAGGTGGCGGCCGACGCTGAAAAGCTTCGCCGCGAGGGCGCGGACGTGGTGGATTTTGGCGCGGGCGAGCCGGATTTTCCGACTCCCGACAACATCAAGCGCGCCGGAATCGAAGCCATCAATCATAACTTCACCAAGTACACCAACGCCGCCGGCACCATGGAGCTAAAGCAGGCGATTTGCGAGCGCCACAAGCTCGATTACGGGACCTCGTACGCGCCGAACGAGTGCGTGGTCACAGTCGGCGGCAAGCACGCGATTTTCAATCTGATCCAGGCACTGGTCGAGCCGGGTGACGAAGTCGTGATCCCTGTACCCTACTGGGTGACCTATAAAGACGTCGTGAATTACGCCGGTGCGAAATGCGTGTTTGTCGATACCGACGAGAACGAAGGCTTCGATCTCCGCGCGTCCATGATCGAGCGCGCGCTGACGCCGCAGACGAAGATGATTCTCATTAACTCTCCTTCGAATCCGAGCGGCGCGGTGTTCGCATGGGGCGAGCTCGAAAAAATCGTGGCGATGGCGAAGGACCGCGGCATTTGGATTCTCACCGACGAGTGCTATCACCGTTTCCTCTACGACAGCAAAGCGGTGTCGCTGGCGTCGATTCCGGGCGTGAAGGAAACCATCGTCGTGGCGGGGTCGTTGTCGAAAACCTACGCGATGACGGGATGGCGCATCGGGTTTGTACTGGCTCCGGCGGCGGTGGCGAACGGGATCACGAAGCTGCAATCGCACTCTACTTCGAATCCGACGTCGATCTCGCAAAAAGCGGCGCTGGAAGCGCTGAAGGGGCCGCAGGAATCCGTCGCGATCATGCTGGCGGAGTACAAGAAGCGGCGCGATTACGTGATCGCCCGGCTGCGCGCGATGCCGGGCGTGAAGACGCAAGTTCCACAAGGTGCGTTTTATGCCTATCCGAATGTCAGTGCGGCGTACACCGGCGGAATCGCGAACTCGCTGCAGTTCGCGGAAAAACTGCTGGCGGAAGAGTTCGTCGCGGTGGTGCCGGGCGAGGCGTTCGGGACCAACGAGCATATTCGCATTTCTTACGCGACGTCGATGAAGGAGCTAGAAAAAGGGCTCGACCGGCTGGCGAAGTTTATCGCGGCTAGGGTGTGAACGTTGTCCCCTCCCTGACGGTCAGGGTTCGGTGGGGAGCTTGGGTGGTTACCGGAGCGGCGACAAGCGTGTCGACCGGGCACGCGGTTGGGCAGCGATGGGCTGAAAACGTCAGAAGAGCCGCCTGAAAGGCGGCTGCCGCCAAAATTGGCGGCCCCACAAGAGTCGCGTGGTGGAGTGTTTTCGAGGGTGCTTGTCACCGAACCCTGACCGTCAGGGAGGGATTGTTGAATGATCCGTTTAACGCCTATTTTTAAGGAAAAAGTGTGGGGTTCGACGCATCTCGAGCCCCTTTTTCCGAATTCTCGAAACAAAATAGGCGAGGTCTGGTTTGAAGGGGTCGACAATCTTCCTCTCTTAATAAAATTCCTTTTCACCACTGAAAAGCTTTCGGTGCAGGTCCATCCCGAGGGAAAAACCGAGATGTGGCACGTGCTCCGCGCCGAGCCGGGGGCGCAAGTTGCCGCAGGCTTCAAGAAACCAATCAGCGCGCAGCGGCTCCGTGAGGCGTCGCTCTCGGGCGAGATCGAAAGTCTGCTCCAGTGGTTCGACGCCGCGCCAGGCGACACGTTTTTCATCCCCGCAGGAACAGTGCACGCCATCGGCGCCGGATTGACCCTTTGCGAGATTCAGCAGTATTCCGACGTGACATATCGTCTCTATGATTACGGAAGGCCGCGCGAGCTGCATCTCGATCAGGCGCTGGTTGTGAGCCGTTTGGGTGCTCACGCTGCGCGCTGCCAGCCTCGCGGCAACTTGCTGGTTTCCTGCCCCTATTTCACCACTTCGAAGTTGTGTATCCACAATACGAGCAAGCGCCTACCGGCTTCCCAGTCCTTCCAGTTACTCGTCTTGATTGAGGGTTCCGGGGCTCTTGACGGACAGTCAACAAGAGCGGGCGATGTATGGTATCTGGAAGCAGGAGAATTCTCGGGCAACGCAGATTTACTTCAAGTATCACCGTAATCCGGTTTACGCGAAGAGAATCTTCCAGGTGGTGACGACCAGTGCGTGGGTCACCATCGATGCCCGGATACTGCGCGCGCGGCGAAACGCCAAGCCGTAGCAGATGCCGGCGAGCGCGGCGAGCGCGGCGAATTTCCAGTTCGGAAAGGGCGATTTAAAGACGTGTACGGAGCCGAACACAAGCGATGCGAGGATCAGTCCTGCCCATTCGCTGCGGGTCCAGGAAATCAGCCACTGTTGCAGCAGTCCTCGGAAAAAGAACTCCTCGCCGAGCGCGAGCACCCACAAGGTTCCGAAGAACGTTCCGATCGCTAATAGCGACGTTTTCTCCCAGCCTGTCGGGATGCGGGGACTCGCGAATCCGATCGACCAAGCCAGAATCGCGGCCAGCGGCAGGAAGATCGCGTAATGGACCGCCCCGATTTTCCATTCGCGCACCGTGGGCCAGAAGCCGAATCCTACTCCCTTCACACGCCGGATACTGAGCATCGCGAACAGGCCCGTGCGAAACCACATCAATTGTCCGAGCACCGGGAGATAGAGTTTCGGGTAGGGGCTCGCGTACCACAGAGGGAATAGTTTCCCGAGCCACACCGCCGCCATGAACACCAGCAGTAAAATATCGGCGGCAGGATTTTTCGGCAGCAGAACATACCAGAACGACACCGCCGCGGCGAGGAGGGAAATCCACCCGAGAGCTTGCCATTGAAATGTCCCGAGGGCGAGCGTCGCCAGGCAGTAAGGCAAGATCGCTGAGATGGTCAGCAGCGTGGCGAGAATCGCTGGCGGCATCCGTTCGAGGCGAGCGCGGAATCGCTCCGAGGAGAGCGAAGCGTAGAAAGTCACTTCGAGAAGAAACGCCGGTAGCACTGCCAGCCAAGGTAGATTTCCCAGATGTAACTTTCTCCCAGTCCTACGGTATCCTCCTGTAGAACGTGAACGCAACGGACAATGTTTTGATGGCCGCGGTGGGCTCAGGCGAAGTGCAGAAACTCGCCGTGCTGTTCGAGCGCCATCACCGAGGGTTGTTCCGCTACTTTGTGTCGATGAACCGGAATCGCGAATTATCAGAGGATCTGGTGCAGGATGTATTTTTCCGCATGTTGCGATATCGAGCCAGTTACGATGCCCAGCAGTCCTTCACGGCCTGGATGTACCAGATCGCGCGCAATGCGAGCGTCGATCAGGCGCAAAAGCGGAGGGGCGAAGTGATTGGGATTGACGAGTTTACCGAACACAAACCCGATCTTTCCCCGGGGCCCGAGGAATCGGCGGTGCGCGGCCAGGATTTGAGGCTGCTGCGGCTGGCGCTCGACCGTTTGCCGGCCGATAAACGCGAATTATTGGTCCTCAGCCGGTTCCAGGGAATGAAGTATGACGAGCTTTCGACCGTGCTGGGGTGCGAGGTTGGAACGGTAAAAGTGCGTGTTTATCGCGCAATGCGCGCTCTAGAACAGGCTTATTTGACCATAAGTGGAGAGAAAACAGCATGAATTGCGACTTAGCGAGGCTTATTTTACCCGAATATTTGAGCCAGTCCCTGGGCGAATCGCAGGAACTTGCGTTCGCGGCTCACCTCGCGACATGCGACGCGTGCCGCGCGGAGACGGAGCGATTAGGATCGTTATGGCGCGGGCTCGCGCTGCTGCCCGATACGTTGCCGGAGCCGGGTGCGAATGTGCGCGACCGGTTTTACGAATCGCTGGCCGCCTACCGGCATGGCCTGGAATCGGCGCCGAAACATGGGTTCAAAGAAAAGCTGGCGGCCTTGTGGCCGAAGCAGGCGGCATTTCAGATGGCGATCAGTTTCGCGCTGCTCGTGATGGGTATCGGCGTGGGTTATGAGATGCAGCGGGAGAAGCCGGTGCAACCGGTGGTTGGTTCCGAGCTGGCGCAGTTGCGCGGAGAGGTTAGCAACATGAGGCAGATGGTGGCTTTGTCGTTAATGCAGCAGCAATCGGCGGGCGAGAGATTGCGCGGAGTGAGTTGGGCATACCGGGTGGAATCGACAGACACCGAAGTTTTGTCGGCGCTGCTGACAACGGTGAATAACGATGACAGCGTCAATGTCAGGTTATCGGCGGTGGGAGCGCTCCATGCGTTCGGTGCGAGCCCGGTAACGCGCGCGGCGATTGTGCAATCGATCCGCAAGCAGACGTCGCCGCTGGTGCAGATCGCTCTCATCGAGCTGCTGGTGGATTTGAAGGTAACCGACGCGGCGCCGGAATTGAAGAGGCTGGCATCCGATAACACGATCGATCTGAGCGTCAGAGAGAGGGCCAATTGGGCTCTCGGGAAGTTACTGCAATGAAGTACGTATTTTTTGCTCTGGTTTGCGTCCTACACGCGGCGGAAGAAAAAACCAACGAGCGCAAGACGTTTTCCGGTGTGCGCGAGCTGGTGATCGACAACGTCAGCGGCTTCATCGAAGTGACCGCGGGGACTGGCGGATCGGTCGAGATCGAGATCGAGAAAACATTGAGCGGAGATTCGGCGGATCGTCTGGCGCTGGCGAAAAAAGAGATCAGCCTGACGACGACGCAGGAAGGCGGGCTGGTGCGACTGCTGGTCGACGGCCCGTTCCGGTGCCATTGCGCCGACAATTCCATCAATTTTCGCGGCCACGAAGTTTACAAGTTCGTTTACGATTTCAAAGTTCGCGTGCCGCGCGACGTGAAGCTGGAGCTGCGGACGGTGAACAAGTCGCATATTAGCGTGAATGGCACGGCGGGCGATTACACCATTAGCAATGTGAACGGGCCAATCGAGATGACGGACGTGGAAGGCTCGGGGACGGTTCATACGGTGAATGGCGGCGTGAAGGTGCTGTATGCCAGGAATCCGACGGGCGCGACCTCGTTCAAATCGGTGAACGGATCGCTGGATATTTCGTTTCGGTCGGGCCTGAATGCAGACGTCAGGATGAAGACGATGAACGGAGGCCTGTACACGGATTTCGACGTATCGGCACTGCCGATTGCGGCTTCACCAGGGGAAAATCGCAACGGAAAGTTTGTGTGGAGCAGCCGGAGAATGACCGGCGTGCGCATCGGCGGCGGCGGGCCGGAGCTGCAATTCGAAACGCTGAACGGCGACGTCATGGTGAGGAATAGGGAGAAATAAGAGATGCTGAGGAATTTGATTATATTTGCGGCAGCGAGCATGATGCTGGCCGCGCAGAATTCGGGCGACAAGGTGACGGTGCCGTTTCGCGATCCGTCGGGTCCGAAGACACTGAAGGTCAGCTTGCTGAACGGCACCGTGTCGATCCGCGGTTATGACGGCAAGGACGCGACGATCGAAACGGCCGCGCACATTTCGGGTCGCGAGAGGCGTCCCTCGCACGTGCCGGAAGGCATGCATCGGATCGACAACGATGGTATGGGCCTCGACGTAGTGGAAGAGAACAACACGATCACCATCGTGGGGCATAACAGCTCGGCGCACCTGAACATCCAGGTTCCGATGCAAACTTCGCTGGTGCTGCGATCGGTGAACGGCGGAGCGATTGTGGTCGAGAACATTTCGGGCTCGATCGACGCGAACCATACCAATGGAGGCATCACGATCACGAACGTTTCGGGATCGGTGCTCGCGAACACGACGAACGGCAAAGTGACAGTATCGCTCAACAAAGTTTCGGGGGATAAGGCGATGAGCTTCACGTCATTCAACGGGACGGTGGACGTCACATTGCCGGCGGACGTGAAGGCGAACGTGATGATGAAGACGAATAACGGCGAGATCTGGAGCGATTTCGATATCAAGCTGAGCGCGTCGGGGAAGGCTCCGGTGGTGGAAGATACTCGGAGCAAGAATGGGAAATACAAGGTGCATCTGGACCGGGCGATGTATGGGTCGATTAACGGAGGGGGGCCGGAGATGCAGTTTGTTACTTATAACGGGAGTATTTTGATTCACAAGAAGTAGGGTTTTACTCTCCGATCAACACACGGAAAGACGCGGGCTGTCCTCACGTTTCCCCGTTGTTACGTTTTTGAACGTTCTCAATGGGTAAGTCGGGTTCCTTGGGCGAAACGGGTCTGACGTGCCGGCTGCGAGGCACGTAGCAGGTCGACGGCGTCAGCGATCCTCATCGCCTCGGATTCGCCCTTCATAGAGAACAACGCAAATTTTAGCTCCGCGCGGCCCGTGCACCTGCGTCTACTAGCGTTTTTATTTTTACCATTTGTTGAGAATTCAAGAAATATTGCCGCCCATCGTTGTGCGCCTTATGCAGGAACAATGCATCGCTGTTCTTTGTCTCTTGAAAAGCCTCGCTGTTCTGATCTAATATGCCCTCCGCTGTAGTGACATTCAAGTGCCGCGCTCGAACTCCTGTCAGCACGGTTTCTTTAGAGCAATGCTTGAACTGGCCAATCTTAGAATGACTTAGCATTCCCCGAAGCATGATGCTGAGCAGCATCGAGATTTGATCGCCAGACGCGGCGCCGGATTCCCTCTCCGTCTCCTCTAAGGCGACTTCCGTCCATGCCTTTATCTGAGCTTCGAGGTCATAGCGACTTCTGCTGTTACAAATATGAACTAGGGAGGCGCGCACCTGTTGCGGCACGGCGGCCACCGTTATGTAGGGAGCGTAGTCTCCGCAAATTATAACTGCATCGAGCGGAAGCGCCCCATTCAAGCGGGCCTCAGCGTCGCGGTAGCTACGGGGAGGGATTTGGACAAACTGTGCTCCGTACACTGCGCCAATGGCCTGCAGTCTGGACTGCATGCTTACACCGTCAGCAACCTCCGGGCCGATCCACGCGATTCTAATAGGTCTAGTTTTAAGACGACGGGGCCGAGAAAGAAGGCTTGGGCGAGTCGCGCGGTCAGGATCCGCGCTTAGTTTGAAGGAGTGCTCAATGAGCCAATTGGCGCACTCTTCGTAATCTAGAATCGCTCCCCCGGTGATTTCAACCATCGGTCGAGGAGTGCGCCGCGACGGCGGTGGGTGCTGCCTGAGGTCTATTCTATAAAAAACGATCCCATGACTAGGATCGTCTGCAGTGGCGAGAATGTGAATTGAATCGCAGCCATCTTCCGGGTGGCGGTAAACACGATTCCAGTTATCGAGCGCGGTTAGCAACCGCTCCGGCTCCGGCATAAATTGAAATCTTTCCGGCTCGTCCGGTAGGGTCAGTTCAATGCTGATCCCAGCCCGAAATGAGATCTTCTTCCCGAGAAAATCGCTGACGACGCATCGAGCATCGGCTTTAATGCTCTCGGCCAGCGATATTGCTCGAAGATTGAATTCCATTCCAATGTCGTTTCGTCTAAAAGCCGCACTGGCCTATTCTTAGGCTCGTTTTGACCCGGCAATCTGGAGAAGCCCTCGGAGTTGAATGAGATCATCGATAAGCTTATCGATGAGCCCTTCGAGGCGATTCGTCAGCAATGAATCGGCGGGGCGCGAGGATTCGAGGGCCCCTGGAGTCAAGGGTCCGCTTGGTGGTGCGACTGGACTGGCGGGGATCGAAAGCGGCGGATTCGGAGAGCGCTCGAATGCGGCTACTAGCGATTGCGTCGCCATGTAGGTGGGTCCGATGATGTTCTTCGGCCGGACGCCATTCGCCGACGCCCAGGATTCGATCGCGGCGACGACCTGCTTGATGTGGAAGTTGCTCCACGAGGGCGAAAGGCCTCGTGAGCGCACCAATTTTGTAAACTGAAAAGGGGCCGCATCACCGTCTAAGACAGTCAAAAGCTGCCTGCCAGTCTCGGGGACCTGCACGCTTGCGAATGACCGCATCCATTCGATAACGCGATCACGCGCGCTCGGAATTGCGACGGTCGAGCGCTGAGGGTCCTGTTGGGTCCATAGGCCCCGAGCATCGTTCTTAAACGCGACATCACCAACGGGATCGTAAACCCAGCGGGCGGAGAAGCTGTTGAAGGCGTTCCAAAGGTCCTGTCGAACTCGTACACGCTGGGCAGATGCCATCGAAGGCGATGAAGGTTGAGGTGGCAATTCGGAAGCTGGCGCTACTGCAGGAATGTCGAGGGACAGCTGCTCCGGCGTCGCTAGCCACACGCTGATATCGCCACCAGGGGTAGGGCGGAGTTCGATAAAGCCGGCCGCTTGGGCGGCCTTCAGGAAGTCTCCGAATTTTCTAAATCCAAATATTTCTTCTCGGAAGCCCTCACGATTATAAAGCGCAGGCTTCAAAGTCGCCCCTAGGCAGGGCCGGTTGCGGAGATTGAAATCCCGAACCGTAGCCGCTAGAAGCTTAAATGAATTGGTCAGGTCGTCACGTAGCATTGGCATCCTTTGGAAAATTGAGGAGTGGGGCTCTCTTTACTACTACGAAAGCCCCTGCTCTCAACTTATTCCTTACTTAGAATGCCGGCTAAGGATTCGACCTAAACAGGTTCACGAGGAAAATCAAATCTCCCTCGGTTCCCGCAGATTCGAAGCCCGCCTTGCACAAGCCAAAAACCCTATCGGGACCTGCTCAATCGAACCGTGCCAAGGTGCTTAGATTATGTCGTCTGTCCTGCAGGACTGATTGCCTAGGCTATTCTATCAACAGCTTAGTTAAGCACTTCGACCGGTCTTCGGCAATTAAAGAATAGCAGGAAGCACTTCTTCCGTCAAGACAAGAAATAATAAGCTATTGAGGAATAAGGCCTTACAACCGGAGATACTGCGGGATCTTGCAAGGTTTGAGGCTGCGGGGGCAACTCCGGCTCCACTGGCGCTAGCCGTCCTCCATCGCCTGAATTTCTTTTATGGCTGTTCGCCGTCGATGAGTTCTCCGCGCTCCGATTGGAGATAACCTTCCTCGATATGAGCCGACAACGCGCGGCGTTCTTCGTCGGTCCAACTCTCCTCCGCGTCCTGAGCTTCCAGGGCGCGATGCAATACATCCTCGGCATTGGTATAGCTTCCGCTGGAAAGGCGCTTATTGATGAGCGTCTCGAGGTCGGGAGGGACGTTCAATTGGATGGCTCGTTCTCCACTTCAATCCTATCGTGGCCTTCTCGTGAGTTCTGATTCGAGACGGCGGTGACGCGGGCTTTGATAACCGCTCGGGCAGAGGCGAACTCGGGGGCGAGGTCGTCGTAAGCCTTGCGGTATTCGTTGTTCTTCATCCAGCTATTGTGAAGGTCGCGCACTTTGGTCATTGCGAGATTTCCGTTGTTCCTCTCAAGACTAGCGCGATCTCCGATGCTTTGCCTCCGCTCCCTGTGGTCGCAGCTCGGTAGAGAGTGGAGCGTCTGTCCGCTCCCTGACGGTCGCGGTTCGGTCGACACATCGGGTGCAACCGGCGTCCGTGCCTCGTGGTGCAGGTTGGCAACCTGCGGCCGATTGGCAATCGGCCCCTCCGCGAGTTATAGAACCGCGACCATCGGGAGCGGTCAAACCCGATGTTTTCGGCGGGCGAAAAGGGGAAAACACGAGGACAGACGCATTTTTTCCGAATAGCGTGCTCGTCCGGGGGCACGAGGGATAGCCCGCGTGTTTCCGCCTTATCAATTGAATCCTCAAGGGATGAAAACGGTGCGGTTAGCGCTATTCCATTACTTCTGGCTGGCTTCGGCGTCCCGAATTTCTTCGACGTCGGCAAGATCGCGCGTCCGGCCCGCTGCGAGTTTCGACGCGATCACATCCGCCTTGGAAATGGGGCTAAATGGGACAGACGCATTTTCTCCGTATAGCGTGCCCGTCCGAATCAGCGTTCATCCGCGTTCCTCAGTAGCCATAAATTCGCCTCTTACAACTCCCCCTTTTTTCAACCACCTCCCACTCCCACTCACGCTGTTCCGCACGCCCCCGATGCTATACCAAGGCATGTCAACTCCAAACCGAACTGAAATCAACCGAGCCAACTCGCAGCACTCCACCGGCCCCAAAACCCAAGCCGGCAAACAACGATCTTCCCTCAACGCCCTCCGTCATGGCCTAACTGGCCAACTAGTGGACTGTAACAGCCAGTTATAGACTACAATGGGTGCATGGCAAGCACCCTCGCATTGACGAACGCGGAGCGGATGGAACTTATGCGGCGAGCATCGAGCCGAACCGGCCGGGCGGAAGATGCCCGGAGAGCTCGGCTGATTTTGCTGCTGACCGAAGGCCATACCT